>DASXOE010000047.1:0-46698 GCA_036494575.1 Polyangia bacterium
CGCCACGAAGTCGGTTCCGGCGCTCGGCGTCGTATTTTCCCAGCTCACGTCCGCCGCATTGATGGTGACGTTCGTCGCTCCCGAAACACGGATACCGACGCTGCCGATCTGATAGCAGTAGATTTGGTTACGATTCGAATCGCACACCGTGGCCGAGGAGTTGCTGAAGGTGTAGACCGCGTTCCCCGTCTGCCGAGCGGCGATGAGGATCTGGTCGCCGGTGTTCCCGTGCACGGTGTTGGCAGAGAATCCGGTCAGCGTATGCGCCTGGTTGAAGGCGATGCCGCCGCCGCTGTTCTGCGTGATGTCGTTGCTCTGGATCGACTCCTCCGTCGTGTTGCCGCCGTTCTCGATCCGGATGCCGACGCCGGTGTTGAGCGAGATCTTGCTGTTCTTGATGCTGGCGCCGACGTTGCCGTTGCTGCCGCGCAAGTAGATGCCCGAACCGGTGTTGCTCTTGGCGGTGAGCCCGTCGATCGTCATGACGATGCTCGAGGTGGCGAGCGGCGCACGAAGCACGTCGACGCCCTGACCCCCGTTGTTGCTCGAGGTCACGTTGAGGAACGACGCCGTCGCGGCGCTCCCGCCCGTACCGCCGTTGAGGTCCACCGAGACGCCGTCGAGGCCGTTGCCCGTGATCGAGGCCTTCCGCATGTCGATGGCGGAGCCGGCCGTCGTGGCGTTGATGTTGACGCCGTCGAGGCCGTTGCCCGTGATCGAGAGCGCGGCATCGGTGGCAACGCCCAGGCTGGCGACGGCAGCGCCGGCCAGCTCGAGGCCTGACCTCTTCGTCGTGCCGGTGCCGTTCGTCGAGAGCGTCAGGTAGTTGGCCGTGATGCTGCCACTCGACACGAGAATGCCGTCGCCGCCGGCGGCGCTCACGCCGTTGCCGCTGACGATGATGGGCGCCGCCGCCGAGCCGTTGAACGTCAACGCCGCGAGCGTCGAGTTGATGCCGTTCGCGCCGTTGTTCGTGTACTGCGCGCCCGTGTTGGAGATCAGCGTCGTCGTCGCGCCCGACACGGTCACGCCATCGGTGCCGTTGCCCGTGATCGACGCGGCGCCGACGGTGAGTGTGCCGCCCGTGAGCGCGACGCCCTTGGTCGAGCTCGTCTGCACGGTCGTCGTGCCGCCACTGCCGAGGGTCAACGTGCCGGCCGACTGCGTGATGCCCGCGCCGGTATTGTCGTGGACGTTGACCGCGCCGAGGGTGCCCGAGCCCGCCGAGAGCGTGATGCCGCCGCCGTTGGTGCCGATGTCGCTGTTGCTCGCGAGGTTGAGGATGACGGAGCCGCCACTCGAAGACTGAGCGATGCCCGGACCCGTCATGTTGCTCACGGTCAGCGAGTTGCCGTTCAATGTCGAGATCGCGCCGCCCGCCGCCTTGACGACGACGCCCGTGCCGGACCCGCCGTTGACGGTCACCGTCGTGGTCGACAGCGTCCCGTTCGCGAGCGAAATGCCCGTGGCGCTCGAGTTGACGGCGCTGTTCCTGAGCGTCACGGCCGACCCCGAGCTCGTCGAGACGTTCAACCCCGTCGTGAAGCTCTCAATCGTGGCGGCGTGGATGTCGCCCTGGCCGGCTCCGCTCACGCTGATGCCGTTCGCGAGCAGTCCCGCGCCGTCGAGGACGACGGTGTCGACAGTGGCGTTCGTCCCTGTGATCGAGACGGCCGAGGCCGCCGCGTTGCCGCCCGAGTCCATGACCGTGAATCCTTCGAAGGTCGAGGAGCCCGCGAGCGAGATGCCCGTGGTCGCGCCCGTGTTGAACTCGATCGTGTAGGTCGCAGGCAGCAGCGGGGTATCGGTCGTCAACGTGACGCCGGGGCTCACCGTGAGCGGGAAGGTCTCGGCGGCGAAGGACCGCGGCATCGCCGCGGACGTCGCGACGACGCGGTTGCCGGCGGTCGTCGCGAGCGAGAGCGCCTTGCCGAGCGTTCCGAAGCGGCACTCCGACGGCGAGTTGATGCCCGTCGGGAAGACGCCCACCTGCGCGTCGGTGCCCGCGACGGGATCGGCGAAGTAGTCGTTGCCGGAGTGCTCGGCGCACTGGCAGGCCGCCTTGGTCCCGCCGTTGGTCTTGGTGCCGCACACGAGCGACATGGCGGTGCAATCGACGGGCGTCTGCCAGGAGCCGCAGCCGCTCGGTCCGTCCGTCACGCACGTCAGGACCGTGTTGCCCGCACAAATCGTCGCGCCGGGCGTCGTGCATCCAGTCGCGAAGGTCACGCCGACCACCGGGCACTGGCAGGAGCCCGTGCCGCCGGCCGTGCCTTGGCAGGTCTTGATGCCGACGCAGGCGACCGCGCTCCCGGTGATGTGGCAGCTGTTGGCGTCGCTGGTGCACGTCGCCTGGTGTTGGGCGTCGGTGCAGTAGGTGCCCACCTGGCTGGCCGTACAGGTGTTGTCGCAGGTGCAGGTCTGGCCGATCCCCGAGCCCTTGCAGGTCTGATTCGTGGGGCACGTGGCGTCGCCCGCCGGAAGGGAGAACGGACAGTTGTTCCCGTCAACTTGGCAGGTCGACTGCGTCGACGCGCTCGAGCAGAAGGTGCCCGCCCCCGTGCAGCCCGCGGGGGCCGCGTTGCACGTGCAGGCCTTCGCGCCCGCCCCACCCGTGCAGGTCTGATGCGGGCCGCAGGTGACCGCGGGGTTCGCGGTCACGCAGGCGTGCGCGTCGGCGACACAGGTCGTGACGTCGTTCGTGCCGGTGCAGAATGAGCCGGCCGCGCCGCCGACGCAGGCCGCGGGGGCCGCGTTGCACTGGCAGCTCGCCGCCCCCGCCGCGCCCGTGCACGTCTCGTTCGCCGTGCACGTCGTCGAGCTCGCGGCGCTCACGAAGAGGCACTGGTTGGCATCCCTCGCGCACGTCGAGACGTTGCCGCTATCGCAGAATGGCCCAGCCGCCGTGCACACGGTCGCGTTGCACTGGCAGAGGCCCGTGCCCGCGTTGCACGACTGGTGCGTGCCGCAGGTGGCGGAGCCATTGTTGAAGACGCAGTTGTTCCCGTCCTTCTCGCAATCGACGGACGCGCCATTCGCGCAGATGCTGCCGACGGTCGTGCAGATCGCGTCGGTCACGCAGCCGCAGGCGCCCACCCCCGGGTTGCCGGAGCAGGCCTGGTGCGCGGCGCACGCCACCGGTGCGTCGGCGAAGACGCAGTTGTTCGTGTCGGTCTTGCAGGTCGAGACGCTGCCGCTCGTCGCGCAGAAGGTCGCGCCCGAGCCGCCCACGCAGTCGACGGGTGCGCTGTCGCACGTGCAGGCGCCCGTCGGATTGTTACCCGTGCAGCTCTGGTGAGCGGGGCAAGCCGTCGTCGTCTGGACGAAGAAGCAGCCGTCCGCGTCGGTGCCGCACTTCGATTGCGACGTGCCGTTCGCGCAGAACGTCGCCGTTCCGGAGCCGCAGCTCGGATCGACGTTACACGTGCAAGCGGCCGAGCCCGATACGCCCGTGCAGCTCGAGTGCGTGCCGCAGGCCGCCGCGGTCCCCCACACCGTGCAGGTGCTCGAGCCCATCACGCAGGTCTGAATGCCGCCACCACCGCACTGCTTCGTTCCCAGCGTGCAGGCGTTCTGGCAAGGAACATCGGACGCGTCGCCCGCGTCGGACGCGTCGCTCGTGCCGCCGTCGCTGCCGGCCGCCGCGTCAGCGCCGGCGCCGCCATCCGAGCCCGCGCCGCCGTCCGCGCCCGCGGCCCCGTCATGGCCGGCGCCGCCGTCCGTGCCCGCGCCGCCATCCGAGCCCGCGCCGCCATCCGAGCCCGCGGCCCCGTCATGGCCCGCGCCGCCGTCCGTGCCCGCCGTGCCCGCGCCGCCGTCCGAACCCGCCGTGCCCGTCGTTCCCGCGCCCCCGTCCGTGCCCGCCCCGCCGTCCGAACCCGAGTCCTTGCCGGCGTCGCGCGCGTCGGCCTTGGGACTGGAGCTGCCGCAGCCCATCCCCGCTAAGGCCAGCGCGCCGAGGACCGTGATTCCAAGAGCGACCCGTGAGGACTTGGCGAGGGCCTTCTGCATTTCGGATCTCCTGATAGTAAAAGTTGAGGCGGGAAAACGGCGGGCGGCCGGCATTGTCACACGAAATCGCGTGACCTCGCAAGACGCGGTGAGGGTAAAAGTCGTATGAACTAGATTGGCGACATCGGTTTTCGAGGCGATTCACTGAACCACCAAACAGTAAAAAAGCTCGTCGAAAGCGTCCGGAGGGCGGCCAAGCCAGGCACCTGGTCGGCCGCCGTGAAGCTCGCGCGCGCCGCGGCCGTCCTCGTCACGTCGCAGGACGAAGAGGAGATCGTGGCCCGCGTCCGGAGCCCCGGCCGCACCGTGGCGCCCACCGTGGTTCTCTATCCGGGCGAGCGCGAGTGGGACTGCGACTGCGGCGGGCGCGTGAACCCCTGCGAGCACGTCGCGGCCGCCGCGATCTCCCTGGTGCAACCAGCCGACGACGGCGCCGAGGCCGCTCGTGCCGAGGGGTCGCCTGTGGAACAACTGGCGCCGAGGGCCGCGGCGCGCGTCTGGGGACGCATCATTTACAGGTTGGCGCGCGACGAGGGAGGTCTCCGCGTCACGCGCGCCGTCGTGAGCGACGGCAAGGAGACGCCGCTCGCATCGACGCTGTCGGCGCTGCTGTCGCGCCCCGCCGACGCGGCGACGGTCAGCCCCGAGGAGGTCGACCTGCGCGCGGATCAGCTCCTCGGTCCGGGGTCGCGCGCCGCCTTGCCCGTCACCAAGCTCGACGCGCTCCTGCGCATGCTCGCCGGGTGCGATCGCGTGCTCCTCGACGGCCGGCCCGTGGCCGTCGCGGACGACGAGCTCCTGCCGCGCGCGCGCGTCGAGGACCGCGGCGACGACGTCGTCCTCACGATCGAGGCCTCGCCCGCCATTCGCGAGATCGTGAGCGGCGGCGTGGCGCTCGTCGCCGAGGACGGCGCCTCCGACAGCCTCGCGCTGCAGCGACTCGGTGAGCTCGAGCTGACCGGCGGCCGGCTCGAGCACGTCCCCCAGGTGCGCGCGTTCGCGCCGCGCGATCTGGGCACACTGGCGGCGGCCGTGCTGCCCGATCTGGCGCGGCGGATCGAGGTCGACGTGCGCAGCCGACGGCTGCCCCGTCTCGTGCGCGACGTCGCGCCGCGCCTCATGCTCGATCTCACGCACGCGGGTGAGGCGCTGTCCGTGCTGCCGACGCTCGTCTATGGATCGCCGCCCTTCGCGCGCGTCGACGACGGCAAGCTCGTGCTCGTGCAGCGCGACGGGCCGGTCCCGGTGCGCGACACCGCCGCCGAGCGCGCGCTCGTGCTCGAGCTCCGCGCCGAGCTGGATCTGCTGCCCGGGCACCGCACGACCTTCGGCGGCATGGACGCGCCCCGGTTCGCCGAGAAGCTCCGCCGCTGGCGCGGCGGGCTGACGGGCGACGCCACCGCTGTCGTGGGCGAGGCGCGGAAGCTGCGGCCGCGCCTCGAGCTCGCGAGCACGCCCGCCGCAGACGGCGGCCCGCCGCACGTGACCTTCGGGCTGCGCTTCGAGGTCGAGGGCGCGCGCGGTGATGGGCGTGCAGAGGCGGCCTTCGTCGACGCCGATTCCGTGGTGCGCGCCTGGCGCGAGGGCCTCGGCCTCGTGCCGATCTTGGCGGCGGCGGGCGGCGGCTGGGCGGCGCTGCCCCGGGCCTTCCTCGCCAAGCATGGCGAACGGCTCGCCGATCTGCTCGCGGCGCGCGACGCCGCGGGCCGCCTCGCCACCCACGCGCTGCGCGAGCTCGGGCCGCTGTGCGACGAGCTCGAGGAGCCTCGTCCCGACGGCCTCGAGCGCCTCGAGCCCCTCTTCGCGAGCTTCGACCGCCTCCCAGAGCCGGCTCTGCCCGCCGATCTCACGGCGGCGCTGCGGCCGTACCAGCTCCGCGGCGTCGCCTGGCTGTCCTTCTTGCGGACGGCGCGTCTCGGCGGCGTCCTCGCGGACGACATGGGCCTCGGCAAGACGCTGCAAGCGCTGTGCGTCGTCGGTCCGGGCACGCTGGTCGTGTGCCCCACGAGCGTGCTGCACAACTGGGCCGCCGAGGCGCGGCGCTTCCGCCCCGAGCTGCGCGTCTCGATCTATCACGGCCCGGGACGCGCGCTCGACGAGGCGGCCGAGCTCACGATCACGAGCTACGCCCTGCTCCGCCTCGATGCCGCGCGGCTGGCCGCGCGCCCCTGGCGCGCCGTCTTCCTCGACGAGGCGCAGGCCATCAAGAACCCCGACAGCCAGGTGGCGCGCGCGGCCTTCGCGCTGCCCGCCGACCTGCGCGTCGCCGTGAGCGGCACGCCGGTCGAAAACCGCCTCGACGAGCTGTGGAGCCTCATGCGCTTCGCGAACCCCGGCCTGTTGGGCGGACGCGCCGACTTCGAGGCCCGCACGGCGCGCGCCGTGGGCGCGGGCGACAAGGCCGCGCGGGAGCGCCTGCGCGCGCGCATTCGTCCCTTCATCCTGCGCCGCCTCAAGCGCGAGGTCGCGCCCGAGCTGCCGCCGCGCACGGAGTCCGTGCTGCGCATCGAGCTCGACGAGCGCGAGCGCGCCGTGTACGACGCCGTGCGCGCGGCGTCGCGCGCCGACATCGTCGCGCTCACGCAGACGGGCGGCGGCGTCATGAAGGCGCTCGAGGCGCTGCTGCGCCTGCGCCAGGCGGCGTCGCACCCCGCCCTCGTGCCCGGGCAGACGGCGGCGAGCTCCTCGAAGATCGACGTTCTCATCGAGAGCCTCGCGACAGCCGCCGCCGATGGACACAAGGCGCTCGTCTTCTCGCAATGGACGTCGTTTCTCGACCTCGTCGAGCCGCACCTCGCGAACGCGGGGATCCCCTTCTGCCGACTCGACGGCACGACCCGCGATCGCGCGGGCGTCACGGATGCTTTTCAGTCGGACGACGGTCCGCCCGTCATGCTCGTGTCCCTCAAGGCGGGTGGCAGCGGCCTCAACCTGACGGCCGCCGACCACGTCTTCCTCTGCGACCTGTGGTGGAACCCTGCCGTCGAGGACCAGGCCGCCGACCGGGCGCACCGCATCGGGCAGGAGCGGCCGGTGACGATCTACCGCCTCGTGACCGAAGGCACCGTCGAAGAGCGCATCCTGGACCTGCAGGCACAGAAGCGCGGGCTCGTCGACGCGGCGCTCGGCGACGCGTCGCTCGGCGCCGCCCTCACGCGCGAAGATCTGCTCGCGCTCCTGGCCTGACCGGAGCCCGCGCCCTTAGGCACGCGGCGTGCATCTCGCCCGGGACATGTCTGTCGCGCTGCCGTTTCATGTCGGACCGAAGGTCGACGTCCTCGTCGTCGACGACAACCCATTCATGCGCGCAGCCGTCGCGCGCATTCTGCAGCGGCAGGGGCGCCGGTGCATCGCCGTCGCCACGGTCGACGAGGCCAAGATGACGCTCCTCGAGCACCCGCCGTCGCTGGTGTTGACGGATTTCGCCCTCGGAAAGCGCGAAACCGGCGTCGATCTCGTGCGTTGGATCAGGTCTCAGCCGTCTCTCGGGGCGCTCGCGTGCGGCCTCATGAGCGGGATGAACGTGCGCGCGCTAGAAGAGTCCTTGCAGGCGGTCGGCCTCGAGGGATTGCCCATTCTGTGCAAGCCATTCGCGCTGTCCGATCTCGAGTTGTTCTTGGACGGCTTGCTCGGCACCGTCCCGAAACACCACGCGGCTCGACGTTTCGCAGCGTCTACGTAGCCGGGCTGCCGTGCGTGGTCGGTACGGGCGCCGCGGTGCCCGCGCAGACGAGCGCGCGATCGATCGTCCACAGCAGCTCATCGACGCTCATAGGCTTCTTGAGGCAGGCCACGGCTCCATATTCGCGAGCGGCCGTGACGACGTCGCGCGTCTCCTCGATCCCGGTCGTCAGCACGACGGGGACCGCGTGCGCGAAGACGTGGAGCCGCCGCGCCAGCTCGATGCCATCGATGCCCGGCATGGACAAGTCGGAGACGACCAGATCGGGGCTGCGCCGCGCCGCGATCCAGAGCGCCTCGTAGCCGTCAGCGGCTTCTTCGACCGTGTAGCCCGCGTCGGCGAGCGTCTCCGCCATGATCTCCCGCGAGGGCTCATCATCGTCGACGACCAAGATCCGTTCACGCTTCTTCACCATTTTTAGCATGGCCCTCGTAGGAGCAAGACCGGAGCCAACTGCGGCAGGCCGGTTTCGCGGGCGCTCCGTCACGCGGGCGTAACTCCGGGCCCCGCCGGCGGCACCGGCCCGGCGCGGGCAGGAAGCGGCGCGCGGTGCTAGCGTTGCCGAAAGACCACGATCCAGCGAGGTGAATCATGTGCCGCAGCATCAAGACGCTCTTCCATTTCGAGCCGCCCGCGACGGACGAGGAGATCCGCGCGGCCTCTCTCCAATTCGTCCGCAAGCTCTCGGGCATGAACGGCCCGTCGCAGGTCAACGAGTGGGTCTTCAACAACAGCGTCGAGGAGGTGGCGGCGATCGCGCGCCGGCTCGTCGACACGCTCGTCACGGCGGCGCCGTTCCGCGATCGGGTCGCCGAGGCCGCCAAGGCCAAGGCGCGTTCGGCCGAGCGCTTCGGCCGCCCGTCGCCCAGCGAGTAGGCGCCGAGGCGCCCGCGGGGCCACCCCGCCGCGACGCAGAAGCTCGCGTCCTTCCTACAGTTTCCCTGTCGAGGCCCGATGAGAGCATTGGGACAACCGCAGGAGGGCACGCATGGCATGGGGATCGAAGGCGCAGGACGGTCGAGCGGCGTCGCGTGAGCCTATCGAGAACGTCCTCGGGCAGTCGCTGATCATCCGAGGCGATCTCAGCGCCGACGGCGGCTTTCGCATCGATGGCACCGTCGAAGGCAACGTCGAATCCAAGGCCGCCATCGTCGTCGGCGAGAGCGGCGTCGTGCGCGGCGACCTGCGCGGCACGGACGTCGTCGTCGCGGGACAGATCGTCGGCAACGTGACCTGCAGCGGTCACCTCGAGATCCTCGCGAAGGGACGCATCGAGGGCGACATCGACGCCAAGAGCGTGCGCATCGAGACGGGGGGCGTCTTCCGCGGGACGAGCCACATGGGCATAGAATCGGGACGCGCACCCGCGGCGGACGACGCCGGGTCGCTGTCGGGCCGCCACCTCTCACCGGTGGCCTGACCGGCGCGCCGCACGCAATGGCGGACGCGCGCCGATCAGGGCCGGAGCTCGAACGCATTCGCCGCGAGGCGGGGACGCCGCGGCGCGAGCGCCTGCGCATCGTCATCGCGAGCGACGCGAGCCGGCCCATCCGCACCTTCACGCTGCCGCGCGGTTTGCCCCGCGCCGTGATGATCGTCGCCGTCCTGCTCGTGGCGACGACGGCCGCCCTCATGGCGGGGTCGTGGCACTTGAACGGCTCGCTTCACCGGCTCGACGACCGCGTGCAGGCCATGGTGCAGGCCGCCGACACGGTGGCGATGCACCCGCTGCCGGGCCCGGGCGACGAGGCGGCCATCGACGACCGGGCGGGCACGGGCGCGCATAGGCCCGCCGGCCAGAAGGGACACTTCGTCGTGCGCCTGGTGAACACGGGCGAGGAGCTCGAGGTCAGGCTCGATCTCGCGAGCGGCGAGGTCGAGGCGACGTCCTACCGGGCCCTCCGCCACCTCATGCGCTGCCAGCGCACGGGCGCGGAGACGCCCATGGACCCGCGCCTCATCGAGCTGCTCTATCGCATCGCGACGCGCACGCGGCAGAAGATCGAGCTCGTCTCGGGCTTTCGCGCGCCCATGTTCTCGCTCGCGACCCTCAGCTACCACACGCGCGGCATGGCCGCGGACATTCGCGTTCCCGGCATGACGCCCCTCATGGTCCGCGACCTCGCGCGCGCCATGGGCGTCAAGGGAATCGGCTATTACCCCGTCTCGCAGTTCGTGCACGTCGACGTGCGCGACGAGCACCAGGAGTGGACCGATTTCGGCGAGAACCGCCTGGACGCCGAGGGCGGCGAGCACGACCCGAGCCACTCGGACGCGACGCCGTAGCCGCCCGCTCAGGGCGCGGGGAGGTTCACGCAGCCGGCGTTCTCGGCGCGCAGCGTGGTGAACGCGGACGGGTCGGCGTGACGTTTGAGGGCGCGCAGCGTCGCGACGTACTCGCCGGCGGCGCGGCACGCGTCGGCGTGCCCGGCGAGCGCGTGCGAAAGGTGCTCGGCGGCGCCGAGGGCGTCGCCCGCCAGGCGCGCGCGGAGGCCCTCGACGTATTGCTGGGCGGCGCCCTGCTTCGCGCGCGGCGGCGTCGCGGCCGTGGCGGACGTGCCGCCCCCGCGCGAGACGAGCGTCTCGAGGAGCCGCAGATCGGCGTCGAGCTCGACGGCGGGGCCGAAACCATCGAGCGTCGTCGCGAGCGCGCCCGAGCCACCGACGGCGAAGGCCGCTCGCGCCGCGAGGACGCGCGTCGTGGCGTTGATGGGCCGCAGGCCGGGAGGCGCCGTCGCGGCGCGGCCATGGCCGAGCGTGAGCGCGAGGCGCGCCCAGGCCAGCTCGGGCGCCTGCGGCGCGACGAAGCGCGCCGCGCGCTCGACGAGCTTCTCGGCCCGGTCGACGAAGCCCTCCTGCGCGAGGAGCTGCGCTGCGCGCGCCAGCATGCGTGGCTCCTCCGGCATCGTTCGCGCCGCCGCCTGCGATTGCGTCGAAGCGCGCAGGCGTTCGCCCGCGAAGCGCGCGCGCTCCGACCATGCCAGCGCGCAGCCCGAGACGACGTAAGGCGCGAGCACGCCGTTCTGCCCGCAGAAGGGCTCGAGCGACGCGCTCACGACCGCGGTGCGGCCGGCGCCGTCGCGGGGCCCGCGGGGGTCGGCCGTGAGCGCCTGCGACGCCTCCTCGAGCAAGAGGCGCGCGCGGATGTCCTCGGGCGCGCGCGCCACGATGGACACGAGCACGGCCTCGGCCGCGGCGGCGTCGCCCAGATCGAGGCGGACCTCGGCCCAAGCGATCTTGGCGGGCAGGAAACCGGGCGCGCCGACCATGGCCGCCTCGAGCGCGTGGCTCGCGCCCACGAGATCGCCGGCCGCCGCCCGCACGCGTCCGAGGGCGCAGCGCGCGTGGGGACCGTCGCTCCCGGCCGACGCGGCTGCCGTGGCTTGCTCGAGGGCGCGCGCCGGGTTGCCCCGGCGCAGCGACACGAGGGCACGCGCCGCCTGGGCGACGACGGCCGCCGTCGATCCCCGGGCGCCCGCCCCGCCCGCCTGTTCGGCGCGCGCCGCGGCCGACTCGGCCTCGTTGATCGTGGCCTGTCCAAACTCCGTCGCGAGCAGAGCGCCCGCGAAGGCCAGCAAAGCCGCCGAGCCGGCGTCGCCGGGATCGGAGAGGATGACGCGTCGGCCGATGGCTTGCGCGCGGCCGAGCCCCACGAGCGAGCCGCGATCAATCTCGGCCGCCAGCAGCCCGCGCAGGTGCCCCTCGTCGGCGCGCATCTTCCAGCTCACGACGAGCGAGGTCGACACGGCCAGGATCGAGATGATCGCCAGCCCTCCCGCCGTGCCCCGTGTCGTGCCACGCATCATGAGTGCGCGCCAGTTTCTCACGGACGGACGAGCGTCGCGAAAACTCCGCTCAGCGGGCGACGAGGAGGCGGCGCACCTCGACCCGCACGTCGAACGGTTTGTCGACGCATTCGTTCTCGACCGAGGCCAGGAAGTCCGCGACCGCCGGATCGAAAACGCCTCCCGTCATGAAGACGAGTCGCTCCTCGAGTCCCGGCCGAAGGCGGCGCAGGTCGTCGAACAGCTGCATGCCCGACACGTCCGCCATCATGAGATCGCACAGCACGAGATCGTAGGGGTGGCTCTCGAGCAGGTGCGCCAGCGCGGCGCGGCCGCTCGTGAAGACCCGAACGTCATACTCCGCGCCAAGCGCCAGGCCGAAGATGCGCGCGAGCTGGGGCTCGTCGTCGATGACGAGCACGCGACGGCGGACGGGCTCGGCGCTCTGGGCCTCCGGCACCGGCGTCGCGGCGGCCGGCTCGGCGCGTGGCGCGGGCGCCGTCGTCGTCGGCAGACGGATCGTGAACCGCGCGCCGCCCGTCGGCGCGTCGTCGAGAACCACGGTCCCGCCCAGAGCCTCGACGAGGTTGCGCGTCACGAAGAGGCCGAGGCCCGTGCCCTCTCCCACCGGCTTGGTCGTGAAGAAGGGGTCGAAGACACGATCGCGCAGGTCTGCCGGGACCCCCGGCCCGTTGTCGGCGACCTCGACGACGGCCGAGGGCCCGTCCAGGCGCGTCGAGATCATGATGCGGTTGCGCTCGGCGCCGTCGGGCGGCAACGCGTCGGCCGCGTTCAGAATCAGGTTCACGAAGATCTGCACGAGGCGCGACGGGTCGGCGGGGACCGTCGCGACGGGCCCGAGCGCGAGCTCGACGCGCGCCCTCGTGCTGGTGCGCGTCGCCACCATCTTCACCGCGGCCGAGAGCGAGAGAGAGAGATCCTGTGGGCTGCGGACCTCCTCGTCCGAGCGCGAAAAGGCCTTGAGGTCACGCGTGATGAGCCGGACGCGTTCCATGCCCTCGGCCGCCTCGCGCAGGAGATCGGCGACGCGCGCCGCACCCTCTGGTGTCCCCAAAGCCTCCCCCGCGAGGCGCAGCGCCTCGATGGAGTAAGACAGCGGGTTGTTGATCTCGTGCGCGACGCTGGCGGCGAGCCGGCCCAACGCCGCGAGGCGCTCCGCGCGATCGACCTGGCGCTCCATGCGCCGACGCTCAGTGACGTTCGTCGAGACGCCCATGACGCCCCCGATCGCACCCGTGGGACCCCGCAGCGGCGAGATCCAGCTCTCGAGCACGACGTCGCCCACGTCGGCGACGGTCCGAAACGTCTCGCCGCCGAGGGCGCGCGCGTGGTTCGCGAGCACCTGCGGGTTGTCCCGATAGAGGTCATAGATGGATCGGCCTACCAGCTCGCCCGACTTGAAGCCCATGGCTTCGAGCGCCGCGCCCTCCGACACCGTGATGGTGCCGTCTATCTCCGTGGCGAACAAGACGATGGGCGCGTTGTCGAGCGCCATCCTGAGCTTGTGACGCGCGACGTCCGCGCCGGCCTCCGTCTCCACCTCCGCCGTGATGTCCCGGAAGGCGATGACGACGTGGCGAAGCACGCCCGTGACGTCGAACAGCGGCTTGCCGAGGGCGCTGACGTAGACGCGGCGGCCGTCAGCTCGCGCGATGACGATGTCGTCGACGACGACCGTCTCCCGACGCCGCTGGGCCTGGATGAAGGGCAAACGATCCTCTGGGAACGGTCGGCCGCTCCGATCCTGCAAGTGGTAAGCCGGCGTGTACTCCCCCGCGCCCACGTCGTCCCGGGCAGCCATGCCCAAAATCCGCTCGAAGGCTTCGTTCGCGTAGACGAACTGGCCATCCGGGACGCGGGCGACCCAAATCCCCATGGGGAGCTCTTTCAAGATCGAGAGCAGCAACGAAGCGTCGTCGGATCCAGGCAGCGCCACGCCGGCATCTTGCCAGACCGGATCGTGGCGGCCCAGAGCGTTCTCCCGTGGATGCCGCGCCGTCCCGCGAGCGGGTACACTTCGCCCGTGCGAATCTCCCTTCGGATTCTCGTCGCGACGCTCGTGGGCTGCGCCCATCCCTCGTCCTCGCCATCCGTTCAAGCGCCGCCCGCTGCGCCGGCCTCGGACTTCACCCGCCTCGTCGACTCCTACTTCGATGCGCTGTTCGCCTACGCGCCGTCGAGCGGCACGGCCGTGGGCCTGCACGCCCACGACCGCGCGCTCGAAGACTTGTCGCGCGGCCGCATCGAGGCGCGCGTCGCCGAGGTGCGTGGGTTCGTCGCGCGCCTGGACGCGCTGCCCGGCGCTGGTCTCTCGCCGGACGAGTCGATCGACCGGGCCTTCCTGATCTCGCAGGCGCGCGCCGAGCTCTTCGACCTCGTAACGCTCGAGAGCTGGCGCCGCAACCCCATGATGTACGCTCGGCTGCCGGGCGAGGCCGTCGACGCGCTCATGAAGCGGGCCTTCGCCCCGGCGCCCGAACGCCTGACCTCCGTCGTCGCGCGGCTGCGCGCCATCCCCGCCGTCTACGCAGCGGCCCGCGCCAATCTCGAGGATCCGGCGCCCGAGCACGTCTCTCTCGCGCTGCGCATGACCAAGGGCTCGATCGGCTTCTTCGAGAGCGCGACGCGGACGTGGGCGGCGTCTGCCACGCGCGACGGGAAGCTCCTCGAGGAGTTCCGGGTCGCCAACGACGCTGCCCTCGCGGCGACACGCGCCTTCGCGATTTGGCTCGAGCGCGACCTCGCTCCCCGCGCGCGGGGGACGTTCGCGCTCGGCGCCGAGAGGTACCGCGAGCTTCTGCGCTTGCAGGAGATGGTGGAGACGCCGCTGCCCGCGCTGCTCGCGCGGGGCGAGGCCCACCTGGCGGCCGATCGCGCCGCCTTCGTCGAGACCGCCGCCAAGATCGCGCCGGGGCGAGCGCCCGCCGCGGTGATCCTGTCGCTCACGGCGGAGCACCCGGCGGCCGCCGACCTCATCCCGTCGGTCGCGCGCGGGCTCGAGGCGGCGCGGACGTTCGCGACGGCGCACGCGCTCGTGACCTTCCCGTCGGAGCAGCGGCCCATCGTGCGCGAGACGCCGCCCTACGCGCGCGCCGCCGTCTTCGCGTCGATGGACACTCCCGGGCCCTTCGAGGTCGCAGGCGTCGACGCCTACTACTACGTCACGCCCGCCGAGCCCGACTGGACGCCCGAGCACCGCGAGGAGCACCTGCGGATGTTCAACCGCTACACGACGGCCATGATCGACGTCCACGAGGCCTACCCCGGCCACTTCCTGCAGTTCCTCTACATGCCCGCCATCAAGAGCAAGGTGCGCAAGCTCATGTACACGACGTCGAACGTCGAGGGCTGGGCGCACTACGCCGAGCAGATGATGATCGACGAGGGGTTCGGCGGGGGCGATCCGAAGCTGCGCCTCGCGCAGCTCCAGGAGGCGCTCTTGCGCGATTGCCGCTACGTCGTCGCCATCAAGATGCACGCGCAGGGGATGACCGTCGACGAGGCGACGCGGTTCTTCGTCGAGCAAGGCTTTCAGGAACAAGCCAACGGCCACGAGGAGGCGCTGCGCGGCACCTACGACCCGATGTACCTGGCGTACACCCTCGGCAAGCTCCAGATCCAGGCGCTGCGCGACGAGTTCAAGAAGCGCACCGGAGGAAACTTGCGCGCTTTCCACGACGCCTTCGTCGCCCAAGGCGGCCTGCCCGTCGCCTTCATCGAGAAGTTGATCCTGCCGCCGGACGCGCAGCGTTGATGCGGTGCCGCACACGATTTCGCATCTGCCGGCACCCAGGACCGGGCACAATCACCGTCATGAGTGTCACGCGCCCCTCGCGCCTCTGGACTTCGTCATTGTTTGTCGCCGTCGCCTTCCTGGCCTGCACGAACAGCCCGCCGCGAACCGGCGGACAGACCGGCGCCGCCGGCTCGGCGGGGACCTCCGGCTCTGGCGGCGGCACGGGGGGAACGCCCGACGCCGCCGGCTCGACAGCGGGCGAGGCAGGGACCAGCGGCGCGGCTGGCTCGGGCGTGGGCACCGCGGGGACGAGCGGCGCCGCCGGCTCGACGGCGGGTGCTTCAGGAGGGAGCGCCGCCGGCTCCACGGGCGACGGTGCTGTGAGCGACGGCAATCCCACGGGCGACGCCGGCAACCCCCATAAACAGTATTCGTGCCCGCCTGGGCCCTATGCCGCGCAAAAGATGGGCGCCTCGACGCAGGTCTGTGTTGGCCTCCAACTCAAATACAACTGGAACGATGGCGCCGCCTGGATCGCCAGCCAGAACGCTTTCTTCTTTTCCAACTACGTCCACAGCAATCCGGGTGGCACGGCCGGCGGCGACATCATCAAGGTTTACATGGACGGGCACTGCGAGGTCTGGCTGGCTGATGTCGGTACCAACGGCTTGGCCGTGAGCGCCACTGGGAACCTCATGGCGGCCTGCCACAAGACGAGGTCGATCACCGAGTTCAACATCGTCACGAAGGAGGCGCGCGTCGTGGCCAACATGTACATGGGCCAGGCCTTCGATTCTCCGAACGATCTCATCGTCCACAGCAACGGGACGATCTACTTCAGCAACCCCGACTACGAGCTCGGGGGCAGGCCGCCAGGCTTTGGCCTCGCCGTCTTTCGTATCGATCCCGTGGGAGTGGTTAGCTTGATCGCCAAGACCGCGAGTGAGCCCAATGGCGTCCGCCTCTCGCCGGACGAGAAGAAGCTCTACCTGGTGACGGCGGGCGTGTGGAACCTCGACGACAACGGCATACCAACGACGAAGACCAACGAGCCCGCGCCTAACGCTGATGGATTCTCCGTCGACTGCGCGGGGAACCTCGTAATTCAGAGCACGAATTCTGCTTTCGGCGGCCTCAACGGCACGACCCTCCTCGTCGTCGGTGGCGGAGACCCGACGGTCAGGACGTTCCAAATGACGGTGCCCGGCCTGCCGTAAGGCCGCTCAGGAGCGCAGCAGGCGGTCGAGGTTGGCCTTCTCCCAGGCGCAGGCGAGCGCGAAGTCGGGGAACGTGCGCTCCTCGGCGAGGAACTCGCGCGTGTGAAAGCGGCGCCGGCCGTTCGTGCGCCGCACCTCGTGCTTGCCGTGCAGCATCTCGTGGAAGACGATCCAGGAGACGAAGAAGTCGGGCACGTTCTCTTGATCGAGCGCGGGGTGGATGCGGATGACGCGGTCCTCGACGGCGAAGCTGCCCATCTTGATCGACCGCCGCCGGCGCCCCGCGATCGCGCCCGGCCCCCATGTGATGCGCGCCTCGAGCGCGCCGCCGAACATCTGCGCGTTCAGGCGGTCGTAGATCGATTGAAGATCGTGGTGGCGGCCCGCGGTGCGCAGCTTGATGTGCCGCGGCCGCCGCTCCTGCTGCCGGATGATGTGTTGGTGCTCCTCGATGTACTCGCCCAGCAGGGTCGAGGCGCGCCGATCGTTGTGGACGACATAGCGCGCGAGCGCCCGCACGATGCGCGCCCCCGCGTCGAGGAACATGCGGTGCAGGCGCAGACGGTAGCCATCGGTCTTTCGGCGCACGGAGATCATGCTGTAGTGATTGTTGGTGAGCGCGAGCTCGAGGGTCTTGCCGGGCGGCAAATAGAGCGCGAGGGCCAGTGCGACGCGATCCGCTTCGTCCGCGGGCGAGCGCGGCAGGCGCACCTGGCGCGCCGCTTCCTGGGGCCGGAAGTCGCGACGTGACTGGCTGTCGATCTCGCGCGCGCCGCTGACCGACGGGCGCGGCCCCTCGGCGCCGTGCGCGGGCCTTCGCCCGGCGAACGGCAGCGTGAGCTGGTGGTCGGCAACCGATGCGGGCTGTGTGGGTAACGACGTCTCCGGGCGGGAGTGACGCTTCAAGTTGGCCTCTCTCTGAGCATGCTCCCTCGGTTCGAGCCGCGAAAGACTATCAACCCCGACGCGTTCAAGCAAAATTCCGTACCTGTTCGCACTTATTTGACAATTCCTGTGGATATTTTGTGGACAACTTTTTCAACCGGCGAGAGCGCGCGCGAGCTTGCGATAGGCCTGCGCACATGCGCGTACGAGGGCGCTGTCGGAGAGGCGGAGCGCGCGGACGAGGCGGCGCGCGGCGAGGAATCCCTGGCAGGCGAGGCGTCGTCGACGAAATCGCGCGCGCGCGGCGGCGTCGAGGCGCTCGGGCTTGGGCAGCGCGCGCGGCTCGCCCGCGAATCCCGTCATGCGCGCCAGGACGTCGCGGCGCGCGGCGACGCCGAAGCTCGACGCGGGCGCGTCGCCCTGGTGGATCACGAAGCACGCGCCGTCTTCGTCGAACTTGATCATCACGCGATGGAGCAAGAGGACGCCGGTCGCGGTCGCGACGAGAACGACGTCGCCGGCGTGCACGGGATCGCGGTCGGCCAGCGCGGCGACGTCCACCTTTTCCCCGCGCGCGATCGTGGGCTCCATGCTTCCGCCGCTCACCTCGATGACGGCGGGCAGGCCCTGCGCGAGCACGAAGCGGAGCGCGTCGGAGGCGAGCTGCATGCTCGCCCACTACACCAGTGATCGCGCGCCCGGCGCAAGCTAAGCTACCGCGGCGTGACCATCACGGTGCTCTACTTCGCCATCCTCCGCGAGCGCGCGCGGCGCGAGCGCGAGACCGTGACGCTCGAGCCGGGCAGCGACGTCGCGGCCGCGCGCGCCGCCATCGCGCGGCTGCACCCCGCGCTCGAGCCGCTGCTGCCCGCGGTCCAGACGGCCGTCAACCGCGTCATCGTGACGGCGACGCACGCGCTCGGCGAAGGCGACGAGCTCGCGCTCATCCCACCCGTCGCGGGCGGGTCGGGGGGCATCGCAAAGATCGCCCTCGGGCCGGGGCCGATCTCCGTCGAAGACGTCACCGACGCCGTCATGGGCGGCTCGGGCGAGCACGGCGGCGTCGTCACGTTCGCGGGCGTCGTGCGGCGCGAAGGCCACGCCCTGCGCAATGTCGTGCGCCTCGAGTACGAGGCCTACACAGAGATGGCCATCGAGGTGATGACCGCCATCGCGGACGAGCTCGAACGCGAGCAGCCCGGCGCGCGCGTCGCGATCCACCACCGCGTCGGCGCGCTCGCCGTGGGGGAGACGGCCGTCGTCATCGCGGCGGCCGCGCCCCACCGCGCCGAGGCCTTCGCCGCCTGCCGCGCCGCCATCGATCGCCTAAAGGAGCGCGCGCCCATCTGGAAGAAAGAGATCGGCGAGAGCGGCGAGGTCTGGCTCGGACTCGGGCCCTAGACTATGACCTAGACTGCAAGGTCACACGCTGTTGCGCGTGATCAATCGAGCCCGCGTCAGGGCGCGCTGACGTAGGTCGCGTTGCCGTCGTTCATGCACTGGGTCATGACGCCTTGGGCGTCGAGGACCGCCGACATGTAGTAGTAGCTCGTCATCGTGCCTGCGACGGTGACCTGCTTGCAGCCTCCGATGGAGCCCGTGAGATCGCAGGGGCCCGTCGAATACGTCCCCTTCAGGATGCCGCAGCCTTTGTCCGCGCTGGCCGTGTATCCCACGGCGTACTCGATGCACTGCTTGTACTCGGGAATGTCCTGCGTCGCCGGCATGTCGATGTCGCACCGGGTGATGGCCGTCGTGCCGGTCGCGCCGCCGCTGCCGCCGCCGGATCCACCAGCCCCACCCGATCCGGACGAGCCACCTTTGCCTGCGCCGCCGTCGCCGCCTGTCGTCGGCGTGCCGCTGCTGCAACCGGCCGCCAGGCCCCAGAGTCCCAACACGAACACCGCTGCTCCAACCGTTCTCATCGTGAACCCCCGTTTTTGGCGCTATTCCTAGCACGGGGCATGTTTCAGGCGTGTGTCGATTCGAAAGGCGCCGCTTTCCCCGAGGACCGGGGGGGCCCTAACAGGGCGCGATCCCGTACCGTTTCACCTTGTCGCAGAACGTGCTGCGCGCCATGGACAGAGCGCGCGCCGCCCGCCGCCGGCTGCCCGCGTTGCGCCGAAGGGCCCACGAGAGCACCTCCCGTTCGATCTCGTCGAAGCTGCGACCCACGAGCTGGAGCGCGTCGCCCTCCGAGGCGAGAGGCCGCGGTGCGGTCGCCGCCGCCGAGGCCAGGAGCGTCGGCATCTCTTCTTCGGCGAGCTCGCCGAGGCGGAACGGAGAGGGGGCGCTGAGCTCGAGGTCGGCCTCGCCGATGTGGTCGCGCGTGAGGATGGCGGCCCGCCGCACGACGTTGCGCAGCTCGCGCACGTTGCCGTGCCAGCGCGCGGCGCGCAGCGCAGCCAGGGCGCCGACGTCGAGCCGCCGCGGCCCCACCTCGGGCTCGATCTCGCGCAGAAAATGCAGCGCGAGCAGCGGCACGTCCTCGCGGCGCGCCCGGAGGGGAGGCAGCGCGAGGTGGAGGCCAGCGAGGCGGTAGTAGAGGTCCTCGCGAAAGGTGCGCCGCGCGACCTCGCCCTCGAGGTCGCGCAGCGTCATGGCGACGACGCGCACGCGCACGGCGGTCTCTCCCGAGCCACCCACGCGGCGCAGGCGGCCCGTCTCGAGGACGCGCAGCAGCTTCGGCTGCAGCTCGAGCGGCAGCTCGCCGATCTCGTCGAGCACGAGGGTCCCGCCCGACGCCTCCTCGAACCAGCCGGCGCGGCGCGCGGCCGCGCCCGTGAAGGCTCCGCGCTCGTGCCCGAAGAGCTCGCTCTCCGCGAGCTCGCGCGGCAAGGCGCCGCAGTTCACGGCCACGAATGGCCCCGTGGGCGCGGGCCCGAGGTCGTGCAGCGCGCGCGCCAGGAGCTCCTTGCCGGTGCCGCTTTCGCCCGTGACGAGGATCGGCATCATCGTGGGGGCCACGCGGGCCGCGCGCGCGAGCACGGCGCGCAACGAGGGATCCTCGCCGATGATGGCCGCGAGGGCGGCGCCGCGAAGCTGGCTGGACATGCGGTCCTTGTCGGCGCGGGCCGCGCGCGGTTGCGCCCGGCGGCTGCGCTTCTTTTATTGGGCTTCTTCGCCGGGGGCGGCCGCCGCGGCGTCGGCGCCCGCGGCCGCCGGCTGGTCGACGACGGGGGCGGGCGGTGCCGGCGGCGTGCCCCGCAGATTCGATTGCTGGACGTCGGGCGCGGGCGCCGGCGAGGGGGGCGGCTCGGGCGACGGCGGCGCGGGCGGCGGCGGCGCGGGAGGCGGCGGCGAATTGTCGACAGGCGGCGGCGGCGGCGTGGGGGGCGGCGGGGGCACGGCGGGCGGCGCACCCGGCAGCGACGGCGCATAGGATGGCGCCATGCCCGGCCGCGCGCCGCCCCGCGTGGCGATCGAGGGCGACGTGAACGGCGAGGTGGCCGAGAGCGAGATGGACGGTGAGCCGAGCCGACCCGCGATGCGGAGGCCATAGGCTCCGTCGGGGCGACGGCCCGACGCCCCCGCGACCTGCAGGATCGTCTGCACCGTGCTCGCGGATTTCAGGAACGCATCGGACAACTTGAAGCGAAGGTACGCGTTCACGATCGAGTTCACGAGCGGATCGCGCAGCGACACGTCGCCCTCGAGGGAGATCTCGCCGTCGGGCGACTTCGACTCGATGCTCTTGAGCTTGGCCGTGCCGTTGTCGACCGCGATTTCGCCGCGCAGATCGCCGATGCGCACCTTCGGCAACGTGAGGCCGCCGCCCAGGAAGGCGTTGCCTTCGACCTTGAGCGGCGCCTTCCCGTCGCCCGCGACGCACCCCTCGCACAGGAACGAGATCGTGCCCTTGGCGTTGGCGAAGCGACCCGTCGCCGACGCGAGGTCGACGTCGAGCGTGAGCGTGCCGGACACGGGCAGGTTGATCGTCTCGCGGATGCCGGGGACCTCGCTCATCTTCACGTCGCGCGCCGTGAGCTCGATGCGGAACGGACCCTTCTTGCCGGGCGCGCCGCCCTGCGAGACCTCGACGTGGCCGCCGAACGCGTCGAGCGAGATCGTGGACGTCGGCGACGACGAGAACAGCGCGCCCAAGATCGAGGTCGACACGCGCGCCTTCTCGATCGAAAACCGCGTCGGCTTCCCGGACGTGGGCCGCGTCTTGACGCGGAGGTTCGTGAAGGTCACGCCCGCGCCCCAGGTCGGACCCGCCGATTCGATCTCGACGTCGAAGCCCTGCGAGGCGGCCGCGTTGATGGCGACGTCCTTGGCCCGGTCGTAGGGGAACCAGACGTAGAGCGCGACGATGAACACGAGGAGGAACGCGCCCACGCCGGTGCCGACGCGGCGCAGGCGGCGCAAGGTCTCTGGCGATGGTTTCTTCATCCGTTGATCCTCTCGCCCCTCGCCTTATTCCTTCTTGCCGGTGTCGCCCGCGCCGGGCTTCTTCTTGGTGACCTTCTCCTCGCGGATGCGCTCGAAGGCAGTGGCCGTCGCCTCGACGTCGAGCTTCTCGGCGTCCGAGAAGCGCCGCTTGAGCGAGAGGCGCGTGAAGACCACGAGGCGCGGGCCCGTCTCGAGTCGGCGCAGGAATCGCGTGAGGGACTGCAGCCCGACGTCACGGATCTTGATGTCGACGTCGTGCTCGACGTAGCGCCGGCCGGCGGGCGTCGTCGGCCGCTCGCTCGACTCGGCGATCTCGATGCTCTCGTCGTGCGCGGCCGCCTCGATGTCGCCGGTGAGCTGGGGCGGGTCGGCGCCGATGCGCGCCTCCTGCGCGGCGCTGCGCGACTTCGCCTCGAGGTACTCGTCGCGATGCTTCGCGATCGCCGAGAGCGCCTCGCGGATGGCGGCGTTGTCGTCCTCGAGCTCGGACACGCTGCTGAACACCCAGTAGGTGCCGACGACCGTGAGCAGGCCCAGGCTCGTGGCGACGAACACGACGAGCAAGCGGCGCTGGCGCGGCGCGAGGCGCTCCCATTCGGCCGTGAGATAGGCGAGCGGCCGGGCCAACGCGCGGCGCGCGCTCTCACGGACCTTCGCGACCATGTCGGTGAGGGCGCTCATGACGTCTCCGTCCTCACGGACACCTCGACGTGATGTTGAGGGTGAACTGCTTGCCGCCGCCCGACACCTCGGTGATGGCGCCCTTCGTGATCTCCTCGAAGCATTCGATGTCTTTGAACTTCGCCGCCATCTCGTCGACGGCCGCCCCCGAGTCGACGGTGCCCTTGATGAACGTCTTCTTGGGGCGGATGTCGAGCTCGAGAATGTCGAGCTTGACGTGGTCGGCGGGCGGCGCGCGGCGCGAGAGCTGATCGAGCAGGTCATACGCCGTCGCCTTGGGCAGCGGCGCGAGATCCTCGCGGAACCCCTTCTTGAGGAGCTGCGCGACCTCGGGCGCGTCGTCGCGCGGCTGCCCGAACAGCTCCTGCGTCGCGACCTTGAGCTGCTTGTCGAGCTGCTTCTTCTCGTCGCCCAGGCTCGAGAGCTTGGCGCCCACGTCGACGCTCACGGCGAGCAAGATGGCCGCCGCGAGGCCCGCGATGTGCCAGGCGCGCTGGCGCAGCACGGAGAAGCTCGCGCGGTACACGAACGGGCCGCGGCGGAAGTCGATCTCCTTCGAGCCGCGGCTCGCCGCGAGCGCGATCGCGGCGGCGAGCGCGTGCGATTCGGACTCGTCGCTCGTTGCGTTGGGAACGTCGACGGCGCCGGCGTCGTCCGGGTCGCTCGAGGAGCTGCGCGCGGCGAGCGCGGGGCGAATCGCGAGGAAGCGCGCCGGCAACCCGAGCTCCGCCTCGAGAAAAGGCAGCAGCCCGCGCAAACGCCCGGTGCCGCCCGTGACGAGCAGCTCGTCCGCCTCGGTCCGCGTGGCGCCGCGGAAGCTCCCGAGCGTCTGGCGCAGCTCGCGCACCAGCGGCTCGAGCGCCTGGCGCAGCACGGCGTCGAGCTTGGCGGCGAGCGGCGTCTGCGCGGGCGTGCCCGCGGGCAGAAGCGTCGCGTCCGAGCGCTTGGCCTGCTCGGCCCGGTCGAGGTCCGCGTCGAAGGCTTTGGCGATGGCTTGCGTGAGCTGCGCGCCTCCCCGCAAGATCGTCCGCGCGTACAGCGTCTCGCCCTCGCGAACGACGCAGACGTTCGTGCGGGCGTGGCCGATATCGAGGATGACGCGCACACGCGGCGGCGACGGGCTCGCCTCCTCGTCCTCCGTGACGGCCGACCGTGGGAGGAGCGTGCGGTACACGACGGGCGCCGCGTAGAGCGCGCGCGGGTGGGTGCCCTTGGCTTCGTTGACGGCGATGAGCGCGGCGATGTCGTCGCGCTTTGCGGCGACGGCCAGCACCGAGGAGCCCTCGGCGGTCTGCCCCACGACGAGGTGATCGAAGACGACGTCTTCGAGGGCATTGACGATCTGTCCCTCGAGCTCATAGCCGACGACCTGATCGATCTTGCGCGCATCGGTGAACGGCAGTTGCAGCAGGCGCACCGACAGCTGGTCGCCCGGCACGGCCAGGTACGGCGTCGCCTCGCGCGCCTGCGAGAAGCCCTCGCGCACGGCCTCGGCCTGGCGCTCGGCGAGCGGCGCGTCGCCCGCGGGCACGGCCGTCTCCATGAACCCGCGCAGCGTCGTCGTGCGGAAGCCCACCTCGAGGAAGGCCAGCTTCACCGAGAAAGCGCCGAGGTCTATGCCACAGATGATGTGCGCCATGGGTGCTATTCCTCGCGCCAGTATCGCAGGACGCCCGCGGCTTGCTCGGCGGACGAGTTGAGGGTGAGCGGGTGCGACAGCACGCCCGCGGTGTCGACGATGACGGTGATCTTCTTCTTGACCTTGCCCGCCTCGCCGACGGCGACGATGCGGTAGGTGCGCGGCGAGCCGAACGTCGCGACTGAGTTCAGGTCGCCGACGTTGAGAGGCGGGAGCGAATGCAGAACTTTGTAGCGGGGGTCGTCGGGCATGACGGCCTGCGACGGGTTCTGCAGGATCGCCGTGAGGGCGGCCGCGCTGTCGAATCCGCTCGCCGAGGCGCGATCGCAGAGCACGCTCGCGACCGGATACAGGCGCGTGTCGTCGAGGATCGCGAGGTCCGTCGGCGGCTTGGTCTGATCCGGCATGGCGGCGGCGCGCAGCACGCCCATGAGGAGCGGCGTGCAGTCGCCGCCATTCTTGTTGGTGATCGCCGAGAGGTTCACCTTGCAACCCGCGCTCGCCGCGCCGGCGGCGCCTGGGAACGGATAGACCGTCAGGGACGGCTGAAACGCCTCCATGAAGCCGTCGGTCACGCCGCGCACGAGCTTGAGCTCCTCGATCGTGTCGAAGGGATCGTTGTGGGCGCGGTACCGGTCGTCGCGATCGTCGTAGCGGTAGTCCTCGCCCGAGGCCGAGACGCCGTCGGGCGAGAACCCCTGCTCGTCGGTGTCGGACCAGTCGATGATGGCGCGCGCGACGTCGGCGCGCGTCGCGAACTGCCCGTTCGTGTCGGACTCCGAGAACAGCCGGTCGAACCTCCGCGAGTACATGAGCCCCATGAGGAGCCGGAAGACCATCTTCTGATTGTCCGCCTTGGCGTTGAATCCCCCGCCGCAGTTGACGTTGATCTTGCCGTCCTCGGGCGTGATCTCCGCGTCGAAGGTCCCGGACTTGAGCCCCAGCCCTTTGACGCCGTTGGTGTCGATGCCGATGAGGCTGCCGAGCCCGGCCACCTCCTCCTTCGAGCCGCTGAAGAAGCCCATGAGCGGCCCCGCGTAGTCGGTGACGCGCAGGCTGAACCCGAGGCCGGGGGGCCCGCCCGCGGCGTTCGAGCCGCCCGAGCCGGCCGCCCCCGAGGCGCTGCTGCCCATGGCGGCCCCGAGCATCTTCTGCGCCTGGCCCATGATGGGGTCGACGAACTGCTTCTGGATCTTGATGAGCATGCGCGCGAGGTTCACCGACGAGACCGCGAGATAGTGCGCGCGCAGCTCGTCGCGCGCGTTGGCCGCCTGCGCGGCGTCGACGTTCGTGCCGTAGGTGAATTGCCCCACGAGCGCCACCATGAGCGCGATCCAGGTCAGCACGAGCAGCAGGGCGACCCCGCGCTGTCGGTTCCGCGCCGGCCTCATAGTCCCAGCGTCTCCGTCACGCGGATGCGCGCGTCGGTCGAGTAGGTGACCTCCTCGCCGCGCTCGTCGATGACCGTGAGGGCGATGCGCACGTGCGACGGCAGGTACTGCGTGCCTATCGTGTGCGTGTTCCACTCCCGTTCCCACTCCTTCTTGCTGTAGTCGTAGAAGCTGAGCTTCACGCGCGCGACGTCGGGGCAAAGAACGTAGGCCTCGCCCGCGAGGAGCTTGGGATCCTCGGACTGCAGCCGGCGCGTCTCGCGGCGCATGAGGTTCGTGATCTTGGGATCGTCGGGATCGCGCTCGCCGTAGTACGTCACGACCGAGGTGTCGCTCTCCGCGAGGCCGCCGCGCAGGCGCTGGTGCGCGAACGTCGAGAACGACACCTCGTCGACCGACGCCTGAGAGGACGCCGTGAGGAACGTGCGCGTGTACGCCGACGGGCTCGTCTCAGACGCGAGGTACGCCATCTCGAGCTCGCGCGACATGCGCATGAGCGCCACGCGCGCCGTGTGCACGCGCTCCTGTGTCGCCTCGAGCGCGCGCTTGTTCGTGGCCGTCTGGCTGAACGAGCCCCACATGATCGTCGTGATGAACCCGAGGATCGCCATGGCGAGCAGGACCTCTATGAGCGTGAAGCCCGCGGCGCGCGCTCGTCCCGAGGGGCCCCTCATCACTTCGTCCCCGTGGGCGTGATCGAGGGCGCGCCGAAGAGACCGGCCGGGGACGTCGGGCTTCCCGCGGCGGGCGTGCCCGCGGCGCCCGCCGCGCCCGTCGCGGCGCCGCCGCCCGTGAGCGCGGCGTCGAGCTTCGAGGGGTCGGCCAGGTATTGCACGACCTCGATCGTCTGGTCGAGGCGGCCGGTCTCGTCCCAGGTGACGTGGACGGTCACGCGGCGCACGGCCTCCTGCAGGCCCAGGCGGATGGGCTCGATGAAGCTGCTCATCATGCCGCCCAGGAACCCCGAGATGAGCGACATCGGGTTCGCCGGCTCGTCCTTGGCCTTGTCCTGGGCCTCGTCTCGCTGCTTGAGCGCGGCGTCGGCCGGCAGCTCGACGCGCTCGATCAACGAGTCCCAGCGGAACTCCCCGTGGCCCTGCTCCTTGAAGGTACCTGTGGCCGACTCGTCGCTCGTCGAGAAGCCGTTCTCGAGGACCTGATCCTCGAGGTCGACCATCTTGGAGCGCGCGAGGAACGTGGCCGTCGTCGTGAGCTTGGCGTGGTGGGTCGCGCGGATGTTGCTCGTCACGATGCTGAGCAAGGTCACGAGGGTCATCGACAGGATGGCGACGGCGATCATGACCTCGAGCAGCGTGAACCCCGCGGCGCGGTGCGCGGCCGGCCGCGCGGGCGCTCTCGTCATGGCGCCACCACCTTCCCGGTGTCGTCGGTCGGTCCCGAGATGGGAGGCTTGACCTCCTGGTTGTAGACGCGCACGCGCCCCGTGATCGGGTGGGCGACGAGCGAATAGACCGTCTCTCCGCCGGGGTCGGAGAGCGACACGATCGCGGCCTCGGTCTGGCCCAGCGGGAAGAAGTAGATATAGGCGCGCCCGCTCGTCACGGGCTCGGTCGAGCGCGGCGTGTAGACGCTGCGGAAGACGACCCGCTTGCTCAAGGTCACGGGCTTGAGCGCGAGCTCCTTGAAGGCCGCGAAGCGGGCCCGCTTGGGCCGGAATTCTCCCACGTCGAGCTTCGAGACGTCGAAGCTCGAGTCCATGGGCAGGCCGGAGGACGACGACGACGACGACGACGACCCCGAGGTCGCCGCCGCCGCCTTCGCCTCGGCGGCGAGCCGCTCCTCGTCCTCCTTGGCCTCGAGCTCCTCGCGGCGCCGCGTCTCTTCTGGGCTCTCGACCTCGCGCGGGACGTAGAACTTGTCGTCGGTGATTTCGGCCCAGTAGCGTCCGCCCTCGAGATCGAGGACGAGCCGGTGCGTCTTCCCCGTCGTCGACGCCCGGTCGAAGAGGAAGCGCATCGCGCCCGAAAGGTGCGTGGCCGCGCCGCGCAGATCGCTGCGCGCGAGCGAGCGGAGCGCGTTGACGCCGAGGCCCATGATGAGCCCGACGATGGCGAGCACGACGATGATCTCGATGAGCGTGAAGCCTTGGGCGCGCGCGCGGCGCGTGGCGCCGCCCGCGCGCAAGGCCGAGCTTCTCGTCTCCGTCTTCATCGTCTCGTCATCCGCCGCGCGGGCCGAATCTGGGCCTACAGCTCCCAGGACTTGATGTCGTCGGCCGTGCCCTCTTGCTTGTCGGGGCCGGGTGACGACACGTCGGCGCCCTCGGTGTCGTTCGCGCCGGGACAGCGCAGCGTGAGGTTCGAGCCCCACGGGTCCTTGGAGTTGTTTCGGTCGAGGTACTTGCCGGACACGAGCTCGTCGATGCCGTGCGGACAGCTCGGCGTCTCGATCATGTACTGCGTGACGGCGTCGCGCGCCGCCTTGACGCGCAGCTTGGCCGTCGAGACCTTCGCCTTTTGGAACTGCTTGAAGACGGCGACGCCCACGCCGCCGGCCATCATCGCGATGATCGCGAGCACGATCATGATCTCGAGCAGCGTGAAGCCCGATGATCTAGTTCGGGGACCCTGAGAGGCTTCGGCCCCACACGCCCTGCCCCCCCCCGCTCGCTTCGCTCGGCCTCGCCGTGCCCCCCGGCGCTCGCTCCGCTGGGCGAAGCCCAGCTTCGCTCGGATTGAGTGGTGCTTGGTCGCTATCGTGGTCTTCATGGCGTCTCCTCACTGCGTAAAGTTCTGCATGTCCATGATGGGTTGAAGAATCGATAGAACGATGAAGCCCACGGCCATGGCCATGATGACGATGAGCAGCGGCGACAGCACCGTCGTGAGCTTCGCGACCTTGCCGTCGACGTCGCGCTCGTAAGCGACGGCGACGTTCTCCAGCATCGTCTCCAGCTGGCCCGAGCGCTCGCCTACGGCCACCATGTGCACCATCATCGAGGGGAACTGTCCGGAGCGCTTGAGGGGCGCCGCGATCGACTCGCCCTCCCTGATGGCGTCGCGGGCCTCCTCGACGACCTTCTCCAGCACGACGTTGTTGAGCACGCGCTTGACGATCTCGAGCGCCGTCAGCACGGGCACGCCCGCCGCCAGCATCGTCGCCAGCGTGCGCGAAAAGCGCGCGACGCCCACGTAACGCACGAGCGGCCCCACGAGCGGCAGGCGCAGCTTCAGACGATCGACGGCGACGCGCCCCTTGGGCCTGCCGACCCACGCGCGAAAGCCCCAGTACACGAGCCCGCCCACGATGAAGAGCAGCCACCAGTAGCCCGAGATCGTGTCGGACAGGAAGATGAGCAAGCTCGTGTTCCATGGCAAGCTCTTGCCGACGTCCTCGAAGATCGTCGTGATCTTCGGGACGACGACCACCATGAGCAGCCCCATGATGCCCGAACCGAGCACCATCATGATGATGGGGTAGGTCATGGCCGAGGAGACCTTCGAGCGCAGCGCGTGCTGCGCGTCGAGGAAATCAGCCAGGCGCGCGAGCACGGCGTCGAGGTTGCCCGCCGCCTCGCCCGAGCGGACCATGTTCGTGTAGATCTCGGGGAAGATCTTGGGGTGCTGGCCCAGCGTCTCGGCGAGCGAGCTGCCCTCGTTGACCTTCTGCCGCACGCCCGTGAGCACGACCTCGAACCGCTTGTTGTCCGACTGCTCGGAGAGTGCGCCCAGCGCCTCGGCGAGAGGAATGCCCGCGCGCAACAAGGTGGCGAGCTGCCGCGTGAAGACGGCGACCTCCTGGGGGCTCACGCTTTGGACGAAACGCGACAGGTCGACGTCGCGCTTGAAGAAAGGCACGGGCGCGCCGCCCGCCGTCGCGGTCTTCGAGGGCGCCCTGCCACCGCCACCCGCCAACATTTCGCGGTGCTCGGTCACGAAGATGCCGTCGCGCCGCAAGACGAGCCGCAACCCCTTGGCGCTGTCGGCGTCGCGCGTCCCTCCCACGGCCTTGCCGCCCGCGCTCAGCCCCTTCCACGTGTAAACCGGCACGGCGAATCCCCTCAGTCCGAATCCTGCGTCGTGATCATGAGGACTTCGGCGGTCGTCGTCATGCCCGCGAGGACCTTCTGCGCGCCGTCCTCGCGCAACGTCCGCATGCCGACGCCCGTGGCGTGGCTCTTCACCGTCTGGGCGTCCGCGTTCTTGATCGTGAGCTGGCGGATCTTCTCGTCGATGATGAGCAGCTCGTAGATCGCCGTGCGGCCCTTGTAGCCGGCGCCGAGGCAGGCCGGGCAGCCCGACTCCTTGGCGCGGTAGAGCATGCCCGCCGGCAGGATGTCGTCGACGCCCTTGAACTTCACGCGCCGCGCCTTGCCGCTGGCGAACGCAGCCGGATCGATGTTGATGCTGAGCAGGTCCTCGTCGGTCGGCTTGTACAGCTCCCGGCACGCCGTGCAGACGCGGCGCACGAGCCGCTGCGCGAGCAGCGCCATGAGCGACGACGCCACGAGAAACGGCTGCACGCCGAGATCGACGAGCCGCGTGATCGCGCCCGCGGCGTCGTTCGTGTGGATCGTCGACAGCACGAGGTGGCCCGTGAGCGACGCCTGGATCGCGATCTCCGAGGTCTCGCGATCGCGGATCTCGCCGACCATGATGACGTCGGGATCGTGGCGCAGGAACGAGCGCAGCCCCGACGCGAAGGTCAGATCGATCTTCGTGTTGACGGCCGTCTGCGAGATGCCGTCGAGCTGATACTCGACCGGGTCCTCGATCGTGAGGATGTTGAGATCGGGCGAGTTTATCTTCGCGAGGCAGGCGTAGAGCGTCGTCGTCTTGCCCGACCCGGTCGGACCCGTCACGAGCAAGATCCCGTGCGGGCGGCGAATCAGATCGTCCATCTGCCGCAGGTGATCGTCACCGAACCCGATGTCGGCCAGGTCGTGCAGCACCGACTCGCGATCGAGCAGACGAATCGTGATGCGCTCGCCCGCCTTCACCGTGGGGATCGTCGCGACGCGCATGTCGATGTCCTTGCCGGCGATCTTGCGCCGGATGCGGCCGTCTTGCGGCAGGCGCTTCTCGGCGATGTTGAGGCCCGCCATGATCTTCACGCGCGAGATGATCGAAGGCATGAACTGACGCGCGGCGCGGCGCGACTCGTAGAGCTCTCCGTCGATGCGGTAGCGGACCATGACCTCCTTCTCGCCCGGCTCGATGTGAATGTCGCTCGCGCGCTCCTTGACGGCGTTGAAGAGCAGCGAGTTCACCCAGCGGATGATGGGCGCCTCGTCGGTGATCTCGAGGATGTCGACGAGCTCCTCGCTGCTGCCCTCGTCCTCACCCTCGCCGTCGCCCTCCTTCCCGAGCTCGCCGCCCTTGTCCTGCGTGCGCCCATAGGCCTCGTTGATGACCTCGAGGATCTTCTGCGAGGGCACGAGCACGGGCTGCACCTCGGCCGCGAGCTGCGCGCGCAGATCGTCGAGCGCGCCGACGTCGAGGGGATCGGACGTCGCGACGACCACCGTGTCGGCCTCGCGCCGCAACACGAGCACGCGGTGCTGTTTTGCGAAGCCGATGGGCACCTGTGCGGCCAGATCGACGTCGACGTCGGCGGCCTTGAGCTCGAGGAGCACGGCCATGCCGAGCTGGCGACCGAGCGCCGCCAGCACGTCCTCCTCGGTGATGGCCCGCATCTTGACGAGGATCTCGCCGATGCGGCCACCCTCCCTCTGCTGGGTCGCGAGCGCCTGCTCGACGAGCGCGGGCGTGAGGGGCGGACCTGCCTCACCCGCGGCGGGCGCACGCGCGCCGCCGACCGCCCGATGGGCCTCGAGCAAGAGCTCGCCGAGACGCTTCGTCGCCACGACGCCCTACGGTCCTCCCGGGGCAGGAGGCGGCGGTGGCAAACGCGGCGGAGGCGGTGGAACCGAGTCCGGCGGCGGCGACGCCGGCGGCGGCGCGTTCTTGTCGCTCGCCCCCGACTTCACGGGGGGCTTGATCACGAGCTGAGGCTCGAGGGGGCCCGACTCGTCCGTGGCCTGCGAGATCCGGATCTGGTCGATCTCGTCCTCCTCCTTCTGGACCTCCTTGGCCGCGCGGTTGATCTCCTCGAGCATGCCGCGCTTTCGCCGGTAATCGGTGACGTTCTCGAGCTCGTGGCGATCATCGCCGCCGAAGCGCTCGACGAACTCGCGCCGCTCCTTCATCTTCTTCTCGAGCACGCGGCGGAGATCGGACTGGTCGCTCACGACGTACGGCGTAAGGGCAATGATGAGGTTGGTCTTGACCGTGTGTTTCGTCGTGTTCCGGAAGAAGAATCCGAGCACGGGGATGTCGCCCAGAATCGGGATCTTCGTCACGCTATCGATGACCTTGTCGGACATCAGGCCGCCGATGAGGATCGTCTGTTGATCCTTGGCGACGACGATCGTCTTCGCCGTGCGCTCGGACGTAGACGGGCCGAGGTTGCTCGCGCCCGGCGCCACCTCGGAGATCTTCTCGTCGACCTCGAGGCGGATGAGGTCGTGCTCGTTGACGTGCGGCGTGAGCTTGAGCTCGAGCGCGACCTTCTCGCGCTGCACCTGCGGGAAGAGCCCGCCCACGCCGAGGCCGCCCAGCGCGCCCAGTCCCGCGGCGCCCGTAGCGCCCGCGGCGGCGCCTAGGCCGAGCGTGCTCACGGGGAACGGGATGCGCTGGCCGACTGAGATCTCGCCCTCCTCGTTGTTCATGATGAGGATGTGCGGGTTCGACAGCACGTCGACGTCGCTGTTGGTCTGCAGCGCCTTGATGAGCACGCCGAACGAGGGAATGTCGACGGTCGTCGTCGAGGCCGTGCCGAGGCTGCGCGCCTGGTCGGCCGAGAGCACGGGGCCGAGGACGCCCGCGAGCATCGTCTCCGAGAGCGCGCTCGCCGGAAAAATCGTCGATGCCGGATTGAGGCCGCCCACGATGAGGCTCGGGTCGTTGAGGCCGAAGAGGTTCTGCGGCTTGGCCCCGTGCCACGAGGTGCCGAGATCGCGCTCCTTGTCGATCGTGACCTCGAGGATCATCGCCTCGACGAAGACCTGCTTGCGCGGCGAATCGAGCCGCTCGATCACGCGCCGGAGCGACTGGTAATCCTTGAGCGACGACACGATGATGAGCGAGTTCGTGGGCCGGTCGAAGTTGATGCGCACCTCGCCCTCGAAGAGCAGGTTCTCTCGGCCCGAATTGGGGCCGCCCGCGGGCGTCGGCGTCGGCGTGGGCGCCGGCGTCGGCGTGCCCCCACGCGTGCGCGCGCGGCCCCCCGCCGCGCCCGCGACCGCCACCCCCGTGACCGCGCCCAACGTCGCCGCGAGCTCGTCGCAGTTGGCGTTCTCGCAGTAGTAGACGTGGATGCGCCCATCGCCGCCCTCGATGGGGACGTCGAGCTTCTTGACGAGCATGAGCACGCGCGTGTACGCGCGATCGGTGGCGATGACGATGAGCTGGTTCGAGCGCTCGTCGGGGATGATCTTCGAGACGCTGAGCTCGGTGCTGAGATCGCCGGACTTGGACTTCGCCCCCGCCGCGCCCGGCGCCGGCGCCGCGGGCGCCGCGCCGCGCTTGCCGCCGACCTGCTGCACTTGGAAGATGTCGGCGAGCTTCTGCGCCATCTCGGTGGCCGCCGTGTTGTGAACGGTGACGACCCAAACCTTCTCGCCCGACCCGCCCGGCTGGTCGATCTCCTTGAGGACCTGCAGCATGCGGTCGATGTTCACGCCGCGATCCGTGATGATGAGGGCGTTCTGCGCCGCGTACGGGATGATGTCGCCCTGCTCGCCCTTGAGGCGCGCGAGCACCGTCGAGATCTCGTTGACGTCGCCGTTCTCGATGCGCACGAGCCGCGTGACGTAGTTCTCGCCCACGGGCATGTCCGAGTCGGCGCCGTAGACCGGGATCGAAGTCGACTTCGCGCGCAGCGTTTCGATGATGCGCAGGAACTTGCCCGAGGGCTCGACCGTGAGGCCCACCGAGTCGAGCGCCGCGAGGAACAGCCGGTAGGCCTCCTCGGGCGTGATGAGCTGCGGCGCGACGATCGTGACCTTTTTGCTGTTGGCCGGGATCGTTCCGGGCAGCAAGAACTGGCGGCATGTGATCGACGAGATCCAGGCGATGAGATCGCCGAGCTCGGTGTCGGGCTTCATGTTGAGCTTGACGACGCGCTTGCCCGCCGGGAACTTCCGGCAGGAGTTGAACTCCTTCTCACCCGCGACCTCGGCCGTGCCGGTGACGACGGGCGTCGCCGTCGTGGGCGTGGGCGCGGCGCCCTGCGGATCGGTGCGACGCCCGAACTTTCTCGGCGTCAGCATCGGCGCGACGGGTGGAGTCGGCGTGGTAGCCCCGATCCGCGTGGCCCTTCCGTCGGCGCCCACGACGACCGCGGCGCGGCCGGCGCCGGTCCCGATGGCGGCGACCGCGCCGGCGGCGACCACCGACGCCAGCAGGAGGAACGCATGTCCGTGCCGGCGCGCCCGTCGCGCGCCGGCGGGAACTCCGGATTTGCCCTGCCGTTGTCTTGTCATCGAATATTGTATTCCTTCGTGATTTTCTGGCCGTTGCGCTCCAGCCCCACAGACAGATGGCTGGCAGATTTGAGCTTCGTGTAGACCATGAGCGCTTGATCGGGGCTGCTCATCTCGAGGCCGTTGATGGCCGAGATGACGTCGCCGTTCTGCAGGCCGATCTTCGCGAACGGACCGTCGGGCCGCACGCTGAAGAGCCGGAACCCCGCGGCGCGCCCGTCCTTCATCTCGGGCACGATGCGCGCCGCGCGCGACAGCGCGCTCATGTTGCCGAGGAGCGAGTCGACGGTGCCGCGCTGGACCTCGTAGGTGTGCTCGCCCGTCTTCTTGATGCCCTTCTCGAGCTCCGCCGCCAGCGGATCAGACGAGGGCGCCGCCGCCGCGGCCGGCGCCGCCACGGGTGCCGCGCCCGGCCCCTTGTCGAAGAGCTCGAGGTACTCTTGTCGGCCCGAGATCTCGAGGTCGACGCGCGTCTCCGAGATGTCCGTGATCGTCGCCTCGCGTATTTTGCCGCCGATGCCGAAGGCGCCCGCAGATTTCTGCTCGGTGTCGCGAATGATGGCCATCGACCAACGCGGGTCAGCGGGCGGCGGCGCGAACATGATGGCGAGCAGCGCGACCGGCAACGTCGTGCGCTGAGGCGCCGATTGCTCCGGCGGCTTACTGGTGTCGACCGGCGGCGGCAGGATCGGCGGGCAGGTCGAGCAGAAGATGTTGCGCTTGAGGATGTCCTCGAACTGCTTGCCGTACACTGTCTGCGGCGTCGCCGAGGCGACGCGCGGGGCCGGCTTGGCCGGCAGGGCGCCGCGGGCGAGCTTGGTCTCGATGGCCGTGGCGGTCGCGCGCGCGCTGAAGATCGCGCAGATCGCGATGACGGCGAGATCGATCGCCCAGAGGTATTTGCGCAGCAGCGTCTCCATGGAAACCCAGGGGGTTCCAAAGCAACGCCGAGGCCAGCGCGCCGCCTGGGAAACGCCCGTAGTTTTGCGGGCTTGACCCTAGGTGCCCGTGCCGGTCGGCTGCCAAATTGGCAAGCCCGTGACGGCGGGCTCGGCGCCGTCGGATTCGGCGTCGCCCGAGTCGCCGCCGCGCTCGTCTATTCGTTCCTCTTCGAGGCGGCGATAGATCGTGCGCGTCGCGATGCCGAGGAGCTGCGCGCACACGCGCTTGTCGCCTCCGACGTGCGCGAGGGTGGCGTGAATCACCCGGCGCTCGATCTCCTCGAGCGGCGTGCCGACGGCGAAGCTGAGGGAGCGGCCGTCGGACGGCGTGCCCGTGCCGCTGCGCACGTCGGGCGGCAGATCCTCGAGCTCGATCGAGCTGCCCCGGCACAGCACGACGGCGCGCTCGATGGTGTTCTCGAGCTCGCGCACGTTGCCCGGCCATTCGTAGCGCGTCAGCAGGTCGAGCGCCGCCCGCGAGAAGCCACCCATGGGCCGGCGGTTGCGCGCGGCGTAGAGCTGCAGGAAGTGCTCGGCGAGCAGCGGCACGTCCTCTCGCCGGTCGCGCAGCGGCGGGATCGGCACGGCGATGACGTTGAGCCGGTAGTAGAGGTCCTCGCGGAAGCGCCCCTCGCGCACGGCCGCGCGCAGGTCCTGGTTCGTCGCGGCGACGAGGCGCAGGTCCACCTTCGACGTGCGGCCGCCCAGCCGTTCGACCTCGCCCTCCTGCAGGACGCGCAGGAGCTTGACCTGGACGTGCGTGGGGATCTCGCCGATCTCGTCGAGGAAGAGCGTGCCGCCCGCCGCCTGCAAGAAACGGCCGTCGTGGCGCTGCACGGCGCCCGTGAACGCCCCCTTCTCGTAACCGAAGAGCTCCGCCTCGAGGATGCTCTCGGGCAGCGCCGCGCAGTTCACCGGCACGAACGGCCCGCGCGAGCGCGAAGACGCCTCGTGAATGGCGCGCGCGAGCAGCTCCTTGCCGGTGCCTGATTCGCCGAGCAGCAGCACGGTCGCCTGCGAGGGCGCCGCCTGCATGACGATGTCCATCGTGCGGCGCCACGGCAGCGACTGCCCGATGAGCGAGCGCCGCTTCTCGGCCGCGAGCTGGGCGCGCAGCGAGCGGTTCTCCTGCACGAGCGAGCGCTTCTCGAGCGCCTTGCCGACGACGCGCAGCAGGTGCGCGCGCTTGATGGGCTTGGTCACGAAGTCGTAGGCGCCCTGCTTCATGGCCTCGACGGCGTTCTCGACGGTCCCATAGGCCGTCATGAGCACGGTCTCGGTCTCGGGGGAGACGCTGTGGCTCGCCTTGAGCAGGTCGATGCCCGACATGCCCGGCATCATGAGGTCGGTGATCAGGACCGACACGGGCTCGCGCCGCACGAGATCGAGCGCCTCGCCTCCCGAACCCGCCGTGAGCACCCGCAGCGACTCGCGCTCGAGGATCTTCTGCAGAGAGTCGACGATCCCCGGCTCGTCGTCGACGACGAGCACCGTGGGCTTCTCGGCCACGGCGAGCGGCGCGGAGATGGCTCGAGGCGCCGGATCGTTGCGCATCAGCTCCATACCCCTTCGAGCTTCAAAGGCAGTGCCAATGTTCGCCAGTTCACATAAAACCGCGAATTCATTACGTGCAATATTACGCCAATGTGGCGATACTCGCCACTGCCGTGCCATTCTGACATTGGGTCAGGCACGGTCACTCCGGTCGTGACAGTTTGTCACGAGCTGCGAGGGTCAGGGAAGGGCCGCCCCTCGGACGTCACGAACGGCCGCCGACCGGAAAAGTCACGCGGAAGGTCGTGCCTGCGCCGAGCCGGCTCTCGACCTGGATGCGTCCACCGTGGCGCTCGACGATGCCGTGGACGATCGAGAGGCCGAGCCCCGACCCCTCACCGACGTCCTTGGTGGTGAAGAACGGATCGAAGATGCGCGGGATGACGTCGGGCGGGATACCGGGACCATCGTCGGAGATCGTGACCTCGACCTCGCCGGCGTGACGCGAGGCGGCGATGCCGATCGTCCCGCCGCGCTCGCGCTTGCCGATGGCCTGGGCCGCGTTCGTGATGAGGTTCATGAACACCTGATCGACCTGTCCCGCGAAGCCGGTCAGCCGCAGGGCCGGATCGATCTGCTTGTCGACTTGGATGTTCTTGAGGCGATGGCGCAGCAGATCGAGCGTGTCGTCTATGCTGCGCGCGAGCGCCACCTCGCGCGGCTTCTCCTCGTCGCCGCGCGAGTAATTGTGCAGCGCCTGCACGATGGCCTTGCTGCGCGCGGCGCCGCGCTGAACGACGCTCAGCATCTCTTGCGCGTCGGCCGCGGCCGCGTCGGCGGCCGCCGGATCCTTGGCGGCCGCGAGCTCGCGCAGCGCGCCCTCGAGCGGCCCGAGCGTGTTGATGACGGCGTTCACGGGGTTGTTGATCTCGTGGGCGATGCCGGCGACGAGTCGCCCCATCGAGGCGAGCTTCTCCGTTCGGATGAGATCGTCCTGCGCGCGGCGCAGCTTCTCGAGCGCGTCGTGCAGCTCCTTGTTGCGCTGCTCGAGGACCTCGGTGCGCCGCCGCACTTCGCGCTCGAGGTCGACGTTGAGCGACTCGGTGGAGCGCAGCTTGTCACGCAGCGCGCGCCGCATCTCCTCGAACGCGAAGGTCAGGCGGCCGATCTCGTCGGCCTCGCCCGAGGGCGGCACGGGCCGGGCAAGCTCGCCCCGCGCCATCTCGTCGCTGCGCTCCTCGAGCGCGCGGATGGGGGTCACCATGTCGCGCACGATGAGCAGCACGAGCCCGAGCGTGAGACAGAGGGCGAGCGCGACCGAGCCGATCATGACGCCGAGGGCGCGCGAAGGCGACAGCACGAACAGGAGGACGAGGCCCGACGTGAAGACCGTGACGCTGCCGAAGAAGATCACGAGCTTCGTGCGCAGCGCCACGGGCGAGCGGATCTCGGCGACCGGCAGGTGGTGGCGCGAGCCGAGCTGCGCGAGCAGGGGCCGCAGCACGTCGCGCAAGAGCAAGGTCTCGTAGAGGCCCATGGCGAGGATCATGAGGCCCATGGCGCCGAGCAAGCGGCCGGCCGTCGCCGCGTCGAAGCCGCCGAGACGCCGGCCCGCGAGGACGACGGCGACGGCCGCGAAGGCGCAGGCGATGACCTGGTAGCCGGCGAGCCGGTACGGCAGGTCCTGCCCGGCGCAGAACGCCGCGATGGCCGCCGGGTCGTCGCGGGTCGGCCCCCGCAGACCGGGGCGGCGCACGGCCGCGTCGAAGTAGAGCTCGATGGGGCGCGTGCGGCGCGCGAGCGACGCGTACCAGAACAGCAGCGGCAGCACCAGGGCAGGCAGCGTGAGCGACAGCAGCGTTCCTGCCTGGCTCGACGTCAGCTCGGTGAACACGGCGACGAGCGCGGCGTCCACGGCGTGCGCCATGGCGAGCAGCGCGACCGCCGTCGCGGCGAGGCGTCGCCGGTAATTGCGCGCGAAGGCCCGCAGCGGGTCGAAGTTCGGCAGCACCGTGCGGCGCGGACGCTCGAGCACGCGCTCCCACACGAGCGCGCGCACGGCCGAGACGCCACCCGCGTGTAGGAAGCCGATGCACGCGACGCCGAGACCGGACGTCCACGCCAGCGTCCCGCGCGAGACGAGGTACCAGGCGACGATGACCGAGGCGAGCGTCCAGATCGCCCAGCGGACGAGGGCGGCCTCGACGGGCGCCCGCGCGATGGCCCGATCGGCCGCCGCGACCTGGGCGTCGGTGAGGGGCTGCCCCGTCTGCTTGGCGTTGCGGGCCGCGATCACGGGCCGCAACGAATCGGCGGCGCGCACCCACGACGCGAAGAGCACGGCGCCGAGGAGCGGCACGAGGCGCCAGAGCCCGGCGCTCGCGAGGATCGATTTCCCGGCGAGCGCGAACGCGGGCGCCGACACGAGCAGTGCCTCCCCGACCGTGAGCCCGAGCTCGGCGAGCGCGACCTGCGAGCCGAGACGCGTTCCCGGCGTCACGGGGCGCGCGGGCACGGCCTCTGCCGGGGACGTCGTCACGCCGCCATTATAGGGGGGTGACGCCTGGAAGGCGCGGGGCCGCCCGGGGCGCGGCGCCCGGCGGCCACCTCGGACGAATTCCCGCGCGAGCGGCATCGCAACTTCCACGCTAAACTCCCGCGCATGACCTGGGAGACGATCCGCAATCTCGTGCGCGACGAGTGGGTGATTCTGTCCTTGCTCCTCGCCTGGTCGCTCGCGGGCCTCACGGTGATCTGCGAGCGCTTCTACGCGCTCTGGAACATCCTGCCCCGGTCCGAGACGTTCAAGAACCGCGTCGTCGACGCCCTCGAGCACGGCGACCTCGGCAAGGCGGCGGCGCTCTGCGAGATGTACCCCGTGCCGCTCGCCGAGGTCTTCGAACGCGGACTGCAGGTGTACCAGAAGACGCCCAACAAGACGGCCGAGGCCGTGACCTCGCAACGCGCGGCCGCCGTGCTCTCCCTCAAGCGCTACCTGTGGGCTCTCGGCACGGTCGGCTCGTCGGCGCCCTTCGTGGGCCTGTTCGGTACGGTCGTCGGCATCCTCAAGGCGTTCCAGTCGATGTCGGTCGCTGGGACGGGCGGCTTCAAGGTCGTCTCGCAAGGCATCGCGGCGGCGCTGGTCGCGACGGCGGCCGGTCTGCTCGTCGCGATCTACGCCGTCATCGCCTACAACTACTTCGTCTCGCGCATCGGCGCGATCGCGATGCAGTACAAGCTCTTCAGCGAGGAGTTCCTCGCGGCGCTGAGCGCGCACGCCCCCGCGCGAGCTGGCTCGCCCACGCCGGCCACAGCCCCCACCTCCACGCCCGCGTCGGCGACCTAGCCATGGGAATGAACGTCCAGCTCGACGACGGCACCGGCGCGGCCGAAGACGGCGACGCGCCCGCCGAGAGCATCGTCGCGGAGATCAACATCACCCCCCTCACGGACGTGTTCCTCGTCCTCCTCATCATCTTCATGGTGACGTCGACGGCGCTCGTCGAATCGGAGGTCGCCTCGCGCTCCGGCATGAAGGTCGTCCTGCCCAAGGCGAACGCCGCCGGTCCCGTTTCCCAGCGCCGCAGCGACCCCGTCCTCACCGTGACGAAGGCGGGCGAGCTCTACCTCGGCTCCCACAAGATCGAGCCGGCGAACCTCGAATCCGACATCCGCAAGGCGCTCACCGACGTCGGCTCGGAGACGCTGCTCATCCGCGGCGACAAGAACGTGCTGCTCGGAGCGGCGGTGGACATCATGTCGACAGCCAAGAAGGCTGGCGCGACCCACATCGCCATCTTGACCGCACCGGGCAAATAGCGCCTCTCGGCCGCCGTGTGAGGCGGTTCGCTACATGCCGCCCCGTCCAGCTGGCAAGATCGCCTCACTGTCCGGCCAGCTCGAGGTTGGCTCTGGCGCATAACCACCCGAAATTACGTAATCGGACGCGTTTTCTAGGTGTGGGAGCCCGTGGCATGACCGCTGCAACCAAAGGGCGCGGCCTGGGCGGAATTAGCCCAGGTTGTTCGAACCCCCAAACAGGAGTCACTCATGACGCTCGTTCGCTCGATCTTCCTCGCGCTCGTCTTCACGTTCGCCGCTGGCACCGTTGCGAAGGCCGCTGACCCGGCTCCGGCCGCCGAGGGCGACGCCCCGAAGAAGGAGAAGAAGGCCAAGAAGTCCAAGAAGGCCGAGGGTGGCGAGGAGAAGAAGGCCGAAGAGAAGAAGTAGTTCTCTCGGCTCGATTCGGCTTTTCGGCCGACTCCTGCCCACGACCCCCGGTTGGCTTCGGCCGCCCGGGGGTTTTTTTTGTGCGCGGAACGCTTCCGTTCGGCTCGACCGTGCGGGCAGCGTCACGCCAAAACAACGTATGACCGGCGGCCGAACGGGGGATGCAGACCCCGAAAGGCCGGCTTTTCTATCTGCCGCCCGTAGATGCGGCGACAACAACTGTCTCCTGTCAGACAACAAATGGATGCCGCGGGCGCGCTCGCGTCTGAATGGTTTCAAAGTTTTGTGTCACTAAAATCGTAGGCACACTTACTGCTTTAAGTTTATTTGTGTCCCTAAACCAGATCTCGAAACCGCAAACCCCGGGCGACCGGGCGACGCAAAGCCCACGGGACTCTCTGAGTCGGCCGGGCTGCCGAAGGAGCTGTGAATGAACGCGAAGGTGGCGATTCAGCGGGTAGGATGGATCGGTGGCGTGCTCGGCCTGACGACGGCCCTGGTGGGCTGCGGGCCCGCAGAATCAGACCCCGGCACGGCGGTGGCCTCCGGTGACGCGCTCAACTCCGTCAACGGGCTCAACTCGATCAACGGCCTCAACTCGACCAACGGCCTGAACTCGATCAACGGCTTCAACTCCGTCAACGGGCTCAACTCGATCAACGGGCTCAACTCGACCAACGGCCTCATGACGACCGACAGCGGCCGCCAGACGGTCAGCTACCTCGTGCGCTGCGCGCTCGCCGCCGGAGACACCTTGGCCAAGCAGGATCAAAACGGTACGTGGTACACGTACAGTGGCGCCATCGGCCTCGCCCCTCAGTACAAGACCGGCGCCTGCGACGCCAACTGTCAGGAGGCGATCTCCTCCTGCATGCTCGCGCACGTCAACACGTCGGGCACGCACATCCCGCTGTGGATGGTGGCGCCCATGTCGGCGGTCGGCTGGGGCCAGTCCGCGTGGTACCCGACGCGCGAGGGAACCTTCTTCGGCAACATCTTCCAGGCCGACGGCTCGGGCAACGTGCGCGCGCACTATTGCACGGCCTCGACGGTCCTCAACGACACCGTGCCCGGACGCCTCGGCGCAAACCAGGGCGGCGCGCCTTACACGGATCCGTACGGCAACCTCGGAACCTGCGACGGCTCGTGCAGCATGACCGGCGCGAACAACAAGATTGACGGCGCGTCTTCGTGCCCGGCCGACGGCCGGAGCTGGACGCACCCGCTCACGGTGTGGCGCGGCCAGACCTTCCAAGCCGAGACCAGCACGCTCACTGGCGCGGCGGCCGCCGTCTCCTGCGCGTCGTGCTCGCAAGGCAAGCGCGTCGGGTACATCAACGGCGGCGGCTCGGGCGTCGTCATCAACAACGTCAGAGTGTCGGTTTCGGGCTCGCAGAACCTCGTCGTCTACTACACCAACGGCGATACCAGCACCCGCTACCTCAACATCTCCGTCAACGGCGGCGGCGCGCAGCACATCGCGTTCCCCGTCGTCTCAGCGGGCAACTGGAGCGCGGTCTTCGGCCAGACCATCAACCTCAGCGGCTTCGTCACGGGCAGCACCAACAAGGTCAGCTTCATGAACGATGGCTGCAACGCGGCGCCCGACGTCGACTGGATCGAGGTCATGCCGAGCGGTGGCTTCACGGCCGAGGCCGAGACCGGCTTGCTGGGTGGCTCCGCGCAGCTCACGGTCTGCCCGACCTGCTCGTACGCCTGGCGCGTCGGTTATTTCAACCCCAACTCGAGCCTCAAGCTCAGCAACATCAACGCGACCTCGAGCGGCACGCACACGGTCGTCGTCTACTACACGAGCGGCGACTCCTGCAACCGGTCCATCTCCGCCTCGGTCAACGGCGGCGCCACCCAGGTCTTCTCGGGCGTCTTCCCGCCCACCGGCAGCTGGGACGGCGTGAAGTCGGCCTCGATCTCGCTGGCGGGCTTCAACGCGGGCCAGAGCAACACCATCACCTTCTCGACCAACTCGTCGCAGACGGCGCCCGACATCGACTTCATCCAGGTGAACTAACGCGAGAGCCCGGAGCAGCTCCGGTTCACGAAACGGCGGCTTGGGCATCCAAGCCGCCGTTTTTCTATTCTCCCTGGCCGCGCCGCTCGCCTCGCTCGGCCTCCGCGCGGTAGATTGAACGCCGGCACTTGACGATCCGCACGAAAATCTGGCTCATCGCCGTCAGCGTAGCCGTCACGGTCGGCGTGGCGTCCTGGGGGCGCACGTACCTCACGCGCAACCGGATCTTCAAGGACGGCCAGGCGTCGGCGGAGGAGATCGCGCACGACATCGCCGAAGATCTCAAGAGCGTCGAGGCGGACGCCGACGACCGCGACCTCGAGGAGAAGCTGCTCGGGTACCTGAACCGGCACAGCCGCATCGTGCGGCTCGACCTCTACGTCTATCGCGAGGCCTCCACGCCCTCGAGCCGGATCGCGGCGCCGCGCGGCGATCGCCCGGAGATCACGCGCTTCGCGCCCTTCAACCGGCAGCCCCTCGGCTTCACGAAGGCGCAGGGCGCGGGCGCGGCGCAGGAGCTGCCCATCGAGCTGCCCGTCGACCTCAAGGGGCCGTGGAAGGCCACGCTCGTCATGCGCTGGACGCTCGGGCCCGTCGAGTCGTTCCTGAAGACCGAGGAGCAGATCTCGATCATCTTCGCGATCGGCTTCGTGGTCGTGCTGACCTTCGTCTCGGGCCTCATCACAGACAAGGTCGTCGGCAAGCCACTCGAGGTCTTGGCGGGCGCCATGCGCGACGTCGAGAAGGGCGACTTGTCGCGCCGGGTCCCCGTCGACACCGTCGATGAGGTGGGGCGCCTGTCGCAGGGGTTCAACCGCATGCTCGAGCGGCTCTCGCAGGCCGACGCGCAGATCCGCGCTTTCAACCAGCGGCTCGCCGCCGAGATCGAGCGCGCGACGCACGACCTGTCGGAGAAGAACGCGGCGCTCGGGCAGCTCAACCGCCTGCTCAACGACATGCGGCGCGACAACGCGTCGAAGGTGCGGCTCGCGACGCTGGGCCAGCTCGCGGCCCAGCTCGCGCACGAAATCGGGACGCCGCTCTCGTCGGTGTCGGGGCACATCCAGCTCGGCCTGCTGCAGCGCGACCTGCCGCCCGCGCTGCGCGAGCGCCTCGAGGTCTCGGCGCGCGAGGTGGAGCGAATCAGCAAGATCGTGCGCGACTACCTCGACTCGACGCGCCCGCTCGAGCCCGAGCGCCAGCCGACGCAGCTGCCGCTGCTGCTCGAGGAGGCCGTCGAGCTCGTGCGCGGGACCGACCCCGCGCCGCGCGCCACCGTGACGTGCGAAGTGGATCCGACGCTCCCGGCGCTGGGCCCCTTCCTGACCGATCCGGGTCTGCTGCGCCAAATCGTCGTGAACCTGATCTCGAACGCGCTCGACGCCGTCGACCGCGCGGGCAAGGTCGCCATCACGGCGAGCGCCGAGGACGGCGACGTGCTCATCACCGTGAGCGATACGGGCCACGGCATCGCCCCCGACGACCTGCGCCGCATCTTCGAGCCCTTCTACACGACGAAGGGCCGCGGCAAGGGCACGGGCCTCGGCCTCGCGATCTGCCGGCAGCTCACGGCGGCGCTCGGCGGCACGATCTCCGTGCAGAGCCAGCCGGGCCAGGGCTCGACGTTCTACGTGCGGCTGCCGCGCGACGGCGCGCCCGCGGGCGCGCCTGGCTCGGGCCCGCTCGCGACGGCGGCGGCGGCGGCGCCGCGCGCGCGCGTGGCCTCGGGAGGCCGCGCGTGACACAGATCCTCGTCGCCGAGGACGATCGCGTCGCGCGTGATCTGCTGTGCGAGATCCTGCGCGGCGAGGGCTACGAGGTCGACGCCGTGGATGACGGCGCGGGCGCGGTCGAGCGCGCCGTGGCGGGCCGCTACGATCTCGTGGTGTCCGACGTGCGCATGGAGCGCTCGGGTGGGCTCGACGTCCTCAAGGCCTTCACTGAGCGCGCCCCGACGACGCCGGTGATTCTCATCACCGCGTTCGGCGACGTCACGGGCGCCATGGAGGCCATTCAGCGCGGCGCCTACGACTACGTCTCGAAGCCGTTCAACGTCGAGGAGCTGAAGCTGACCGTGGGGCGCGCCCTCGAGCGGAAGCGCCTCGTCGCCGAGCAGAAGACGGTCCCGTCGGACGCGCGCACGAACCTGCAGGACATCGTCGGCAAGACGCCCGTCATGCTCGAGGTCTACAAGCTCGTCGCGCGCGTCGCCGCGTCGACGGCCACGGTGCTCGTGCAAGGCGAGTCGGGCACGGGCAAGGAGCTCGTCGCGCGCGCCATCCACACGCACTCGCCGCGCGCGGGCACGGCCTTCGTTCCCGTGAACTGCACGGCGCTCACGGAGTCGCTGCTCGAGTCGGAGCTGTTCGGTCACGCGAAGGGCTCCTTCACGGGCGCCATCGCCGCCAAGCGTGGCCTCTTCGAGATGGCGAGCGGCGGCACCCTCTTCCTCGACGAGATCGGCGACATGGGACCGAAGATGCAGGCCCAGCTGCTGCGCACGCTGCAGGACGGCGAGGTGCGGCCCGTGGGCAGCACGGAGGCCATCCGCGTCGACGTGCGCCTGGTCTGCGCGACGAACAAGGACCTCGACGAGGAGGTCAAGGCCGGGCGGTTCCGCGAGGACCTGTACTTCCGCATCAACGTCGTGACTGTCCGCCTGCCGCCGCTGCGCGAGCGCCGCGAGGACATCCCCATGCTCGTCGGGCACTTCCTCAGCAAGCTCGCGCGGCGCGAGCGGCGCGAGCCCACTGCCATGTCGCCCGAGGCGCTGAAGCTGCTCACGAGCTACGCCTGGCCGGGCAACGTCCGCGAGCTCGAGAACGCCATCGAGCGCGCCGTGGCCGTCGCCAAGGGCAACGTCATCCTGCCGTCGGACCTGCCGCCCGAGGTGGGCGGCGGCCCCGAGCCGGGGGCCGGCGCCGAGAGCGGGGGCCTGCTCGGCGAGGTCGGCAACCGGCCCACGCTGGCCGAGCTCGAGCGGCGCTACATCCAGCTCGTCCTCGGGGAGGTGGGCGGCAACAAAAAGAAGGCCGCCGAGCGGCTGGGCATCGACCGGCGAACGCTCTACCGGGCCCTCGAACGCGGCGGCGAGCCCCTCCCCGACGGCGACGACGACGAGTAGACCGCCTTAGGGGCGCGGCTGAAGGCTCACGGCGGGCCGATGGACGGCGCGTGGCGTACACTTTCCCCGTGCTCGGCCCCCTTGATCGCGCGCGCGATCGCTGGTTCGATCGTCGCATGTCGCGCCCCCGGCTCGGATGCGTCGTGCTCGCGGCCGCGCTCGCGGCGACCTCGGCCAGCGCGTTCGCCCAGGCCGCCCCCAACTCCGCCGCCGATCAGGCGCGACGCAGGCAGATGGCCGCCGAGCTCAAGCAGCGAGGCGTCGACGTCGACTGGCGCCTCGCGACGCTGGCCGAGCTCCAGGACTGGAGCCAGCGCTCCTCCGAGGTTCGATCGCTGCGCGACCATTGCGGCATCGACCTCGACTGGCGAACGTACCCGCTCGCCGACCTGCGCGACACGAACGCGCGCTGCACGCGCGCCGCCGCGCTGGCCAAGCTCGGCGTGCAGGTGGACTGGAAGGCGTACACGACGCAGCAGCTCGACGAGCTGCGCACCTTCGTTCAACAGATCCGCGCGCCCGCGCGCGGCGCGACCGCGCCCATCCTGCCCGCCGATCTACCGCCCGGCTTCGACCCCGACGGCATCATCATCCCGTCGTACGCGGGCTCGGGGGGTGGGCTCGGTGAGGCGGGCGTGCCGGCGCCGGCGCGCAAGGGTGGTAAGGGGGCCGTGCCGCCACCGCCCGCGCGCGCCGCCCGGCCCTTCGTCGCCGCGCCGCAGCCGCGCGCAGCCGTGCCGGCGCCCGTGGCGGTCAAGCCCGGACGCGCCGTGACGCCGGCGGCGCCGCCCGAGGAAGTCGCGCCGAGCGCGCCGACAGAAGACCACAAGCCGAACCCGTTCGCTGGGCTCCCGGCCCCGACGAAGCGCTCCGCGCCCCCGAAGGGTCTCGGCCCAGCGACGAAGACCGCGGCGGCGCCCCCGACGCCCGC
>DASXOE010000048.1:0-68456 GCA_036494575.1 Polyangia bacterium
TACACGCGACGCGGCGCGATCGAGACGCCGGTGTTCATGCCCGTGGGCACGCGCGCCACGGTCACGGGGCTGACGCCCGATGACCTGACGACGCTGGGCGCGCCGATCCTGCTCGCGAACACGTACCACCTCATGCTGCGCCCCGGGATCGGGACGTTCGAGCGGGTGGGCGGCATCCACGCCTTCATGGCCTGGGCGGGCCCCGTGCTGACGGACTCGGGCGGATACCAGATCTTTTCGCTGCCGGGCGAGCGCACGATCTCCGAGGCGGGCGCCCGCTTCCGCGGCTACGTCGACGGACGCATTCATCACCTCGGGCCCGAGGAGTCGATCGCGATGCAGACGGCGATCGGGTCGGACGTCATGATGGTCCTCGACGAGTGCGTCAACGCCACGCTCGACGAGGGCGCCGTGCGCGCCGCCATGGAGCGGACCCATCGCTGGGCCCTGCGCAGCCTGGCGGCGCGCCGCAACACCGACCAGGCGCTGTTCGCGATCGTCCAGGGCGGCCTCGTGCCGGACCTCCGGCGGGAGTCGGCGGCGTTCCTGACCGAGCAGGCGTTCGACGGCTTCGCGATAGGCGGCCTCGCCGTGGGCGACACGCGGGCGCAGCGCGAGGACATGACCGCGTTCGCCACCGAGCTGCTGCCGGCGGACAAGCCGCGCTACCTCATGGGCGTCGGCACGCCGCCCGACCTGCTGCACGCCATCGGGTGCGGCGTGGACATGTTCGACTGCGTCATCCCGACCCACCTCGCGTGGCAGGGCACGGCCTTCACGTCGACGGGCCGCGTCCGCATCTCGCGGGGACCGAACGCGCTCATCGACGAGCCGCTCGACGCGCGGTGCGCCTGCTCGACGTGCCGGACCTTCAGCCGGAGCTACCTGCACCACCTCATCAAGAGCAGCGAGCCGCTCGGGCCGCGGCTGCTCAGCGTCCACAACCTGCACCACTATCTCGAGCTCATGCGCGAGGCGCGCGCGGCCATCGACGCCGGGACGTACGCGGCGTTCGCGCGCGGCAAGTTGGCCGCGATCGATCGACACGAGCACGCCGAGGCGCGCGCGTGACGGCGCACGAGCGCGCTGAGGCGACCGCGCGGCACGAGGTGGTGCGGACCCGCGGCGGGGCGCTCGCGATGCGCAGCCTCGAGGTCGGGGAGGTCATGCACCCGGGCGTGGGACCGCTCGTCGAGGCCGAGCAGCTCTACGTAGGCCAGTCGCGGCTCGTCGAGAGGCTGCTTGAACCGGGGCGCGCGGCGCTCGTCGTGTTCGACGTGGGACTGGGCGCGGGCTCGAACGCGCTCGCCGCGCGTACCGAGGCCGAGCGCGCGCCGGCGGGCGCCGCGCGGCTCGAGCTCGTGAGCTTCGAGCGCGATCTGGGCGCGCTCGAGCTGGCGCTCGAAACTGGGGCAGCGTTCGGATGGGCGGGCGAGCCGGCCGACGCCGCGCGCGCGCTGCTCGCGCAGGGCGTGCAAGAGACCGCGCGCGCGCGCTGGCGCCTCGAGCGTGGTGACGTCCTCGCGGCGCTGGCGCGCGAGTCGGCGCGCGCCGACGTCGTCTACTGGGATCCGTTCTCGCCGCGCGCGAACCCGGCGCTGTGGACAGTGGCGGCGTTCTCGGCGGCCCGGCGCGTGGCGGGGCCGCGCTGCACATTGTTCACCTACAGCGCTTCGACCGCGACGCGCGTCGCGTTGCTGCTCGCGGGTTGGGCCGTGGGCGTGGGCGACGCGATCGGCGACAAGCGGCAGACCACGGCCGCCGCCGTCACGGCCGGCGATCTCGCGCGTCCCCTCGACCGCTCGTGGTCGGCGCGTCTCGCGCGCGCCGACGCGCCCTTGCCGGCGGACGCGCCCTCGGACGTGGTCGCGCGCGTGCTCGCGGCGCCACAATTCGGCCCGTAGAGCCGCCGGGATTCAGAGGCCGTTGCGCGTGCCCTTCGCGAGGATCTGCGCGCTGCCGAGCTTCTGCGCGGGCAGCAGCGTCATGCGCATCTGGTTGAGCGACATGTTCCCGACGTCGAGCTTCGCGACCTTGAGCGCCCAGAGCTCGAGCTCGTAGTTGTCGATGCCGCCGCCTCCCGGGCCCTCGTAGCCGGGCGTGCCGCCGAAGGCGCTCTTCTGCATGGCGCCCGCGGGGGTCGTCGGGTTCGCGCCGCGCGGAAGGTTCGCCGCCAGCATCGCGATCGAAGGCGGGATGTCCCACAGGATCCAGTGCGTGTTCTTCAGGGTCGCGTCGTACATCGAGATCGCGTAGCTCAACGTGCCCGCGGGCGCGCCCGCCCACGAGAAGTCGGGCGACTGGTTCATGGGCGCCGACGAGGCTGCGGGGAAGGCGAGGCCGCCGTTGAGCATCTTGAGGCTCGTCGTCGTGAACGTCAGCGCGCCGCCGTCGCCCGCGGGGCCGTCGGTCGAAGGCTTGTCGGCGGGCGCGTCCCCGCCGCCGTCGGTGTTGGCGCCCGCGGCGCCCGTCGTGCCGGCGCCGCCGGTCGCGCCCGCGCCACCCTGCGCACCGGCCTGCCCTTGCGCAGAGCCGGCGGTGCCTTGCCCACCGGCCGCGCCCGCGGAGCCCGACGCACCCGCCGTCGCGCCCGCGGCGCCGCTGCCGGGATGAGACGGGCTCGAGCTCGAGCACGCGAGCGCGCTCGCGGCCAGACCCGTCGCGACCACGAGCGCCAAGAGAAGACGGTCGCAAGATGAGGACGGCGAACGATCGGAGCGCGGAGTCATCGAGATGGGACCTCCCAGGGGTGAACGACGCGTGCGCGCATCCTACTGCAATTTGCTTTTGCAAGGCGCGACGCGAGCTCGCCGGCGCAATGCTGGGCCGGGGCCGGTTTTTCGTCGCGTGCTGCTGGAGCCCGCGTACCATCTGACGACGCGATGATTGGCGAGACGGTCGGCAACTATCGCATCCTCGAGCTCATCGGCACCGGCGGCATGGGCGTCGTGTATCTCGCGGAGCACCCGGGGATCGGCCGCAAGGTCGCCGTCAAGGTGCTGAATCCCCGCACAGCCGAGAATATCGAGATGGTGACGCGCTTCTTCAACGAGGCACGCGCGGCGAACGCCGTTCGTCACCCGGGCATCGTGCAGGTCTTCGATTTCGGAACGCTGCCTTCGGGCGCGACGTACATCGTCATGGAGCTTCTCGAGGGCGAGAGCCTCGCGGCGCGCCTCCGACGCGCGGAGCGGCTCGAGGTCGCCGCCGCAGTCGAGATCGCGTGCCAGACCGCCGACATTCTCGCCGCGGCGCACGCCAGGGGTGTCATCCACCGCGATCTCAAGCCGGACAACCTGTTCCTCGTCCCGGATGCACGGGCGCCCGGGCCCGACACAGTCAAGGTGCTCGACTTCGGCATCGCCAAGCTCAATCTCACGTCGTCGGCGCCGAGCAGCTTGCGCACGCGAACGGGCGCCGTCTTGGGCACGCCGCGCTACATGTCGCCCGAGCAGTGCCGCGGGACGCGCGAGGTCGACCTGCGCACCGACATTTACGCGCTCGGGATCATCCTCTATCAGATGTTGTGCGGGTGGCCGCCGTTCACGTCGGCGGGCCACGGCGAGCTCCTCCACCTGCACATCGCCGTCCCGCCCGTGCCGCCGCGCTCGTACAACAAGAACATCTCGGAGGCGCTCGAGGCCGTCATCCTCAAGACCCTCGCGAAGCAGCCGGACGCGCGCCAGCAGACGATGCGCGAGCTCGAGCGCGCCCTGCGCGGCCTGCGCACGGACGCCCTCGCGATCCCCGACGGGGGCTCACGCGCCGCCGCGCCGCGGGTCGCGTCGGGAACCGCCCCCGCCGCCGTCCAGACCACGTTCTCGGCGGCCATGGGCACCATCGAGCCTTCGACCCAGAAGATGCGGTCGTCGGCTTGGCGCTGGGTCGCGGTGCTCGGCGGGCTCGCGCTCGCGGGCGTCGCCGCCAGCGTGATCTTCGGCCGCGGCGCCGCGCCGTCCCGCTCGCGCCCCGCGACCAAATTCACCACCGCGGCCGAGGCGGCGCCGCCTTTGCCCGCCGCGCCTTTGCCCGCCGCGCTTTTGCCCGCCGCGCCTTTGCCCGCCGCGCCGGCACCTCCGTCCGCGCCTGCCGCGCCTGCCGCGCCGGCACCGCCGCCCGTGCCCGCTCCACCGGCGCCAGCGAAGGCGGCCGTCGCCATCTCCTCGGAGCCGCCGGGCGCGCGCGTCGTGCGCGCGAGCGACGGCGCCGACATCGGCGTCACGCCGTTTCGCGAGTCCTGGCCCGTGGGCGCCGGCGTCGAGAACCTGCGCATCGAGCTGCCCGGCTACCGGCCCGAGCCGTTCGTCGTGCCGCTCGACCGCGGCGTCGATCTCCACTTCGTGCTCGACAAGCTCCCCGCGCCACCTTCCGAGAAGAGGCGCGCGCGTCGACACGCCACGCCCGCGACGGCGACGCCGCCGGTGCCCGTCGACGAACCCGACCTGGAGCCGGCCCTGCTGTGACGAGCGCTGCTCCGTGAGCGTGGGTGCGCTTGGGAACGAACGCGACCCGGCGAGCTACTGAATCTCGAGGAGCTCGAGCTCGTACACCAGATCGCCTTTGGGTTGCCCGCGCGCCGCTTGCGCCCCGAAGGCAAGGTCGCGCGGGATCCACAGCCGCACCTTGTCGCCGACGCCCATCTGCAAGAGCGCCTCGCGCCACCCGCGCATGACGCCGGTCATCGGGAAGATCGCCGGGTGGTGCGCCATCACCGACGATTCGATGAGGCGGCCGTCCGCGCTCCAGCCCGAGAAGTCCAGCTTCACCTGGTTGGCATCCTGAGGGTGCTGGCTGCCCTTGCCCTTCTTGAGCGTCTCGATCACCAGGCCCGATGAGGTCCTCCGCGCGCCGGCCGGCGGCGCCTTCAAGTCGCTGGGCGTGGGCGGCGCCGCGACGATCTCGTAGAGCTCGATGTCGAGCGTGACGTCGACGGACGGGGGCGCGTCGTCGTCGTCGGGGCGGAACGTCAGGCGCGCGGGCACCCACACCCGACACAGCTCGCCGGGGACCATCTTCTTCAAGGCCTCCGCGACGCCGGGGAACGCCGTCACGAGACATTGGCTCTGGGGGTCCCTCCAGCGGCGCGTGTCCGAGAGGAACGTGCCGTCGCGCTTCCAGGCGGAAAAGTGCAGCTTCACGCAGTCATTGGCGCGCGGGTGCTGCCTCCCGCGCCCGCGCCGCAAGATCTCGATGGCGACGCCCGACGGAGTCTTGAGCGCGCCGGCGGGCGGAGCCGCGACGTCGTACGGCGCCGGGAGCTGGCCCGGCGCTGCAGGGGGCGCATTCGCGGCGAGGCAGAGGACGAATGCGAGCGCGGCGATCACCCGCGGCGTGCCAGCTTGAAGTAGTCGAGCGTGACGCGCTCGTTGCCGTTGGTGACGTTGCCGCTGAAAATGTCATACGCGCCGCCGCAGTCCTGTCTCGAGCTCATGTGGCCCCCTTCCTCTCGAAGCCGGCCATCGGCGCGACCGCCAAGAATGCGGCGCAATTGCTCAGTCGCGTTCGGACGGTAAGTGTCGTTTCCAGCCTTGTCAACGCCGCGACGCTCTCGGCGGGGACGAGAATTCAGCTGCCGCACCCCGTCGACGCGGCTTCATCGGGACTCGTTTCTACAGTTGTTCGGGTCGGGTGAAGACACGTCCGCTATGATCACATCGTGAAGTTACCCCTCGTGGTCGCGGCGATCGTGACCCTCGGATACGGCGGGCGTGCCCTCCAGATGCCGAGCAATGGGTCCGGTCCGGGACCGCAAAGCGCCTCGACGACAGTGACCCGTCTTTGATCCAGGCGCGCGACGCCTTCGTCGCTTCGGGCCTCGACATCCGAGCACTCATCGCCGCCGTGACGACGACGGACGCGTTTCTCACGCCCTAGACTGCGCGCCCCGCGGCGCTGCTTCGAGCGATTGCGCGCGCTCGGATTTCGTACTATCGCAGCATCAGAGCGCATGACTTCGAGAGGCGGCGGGCACTTGACGTTGGTTCGCGGCGACCCAGATCAGTTCGGTGAAGGCGAGCGGCATGGCTGACGGCGGCGACGGCGGATCGGCCCGCGAGGTTGGCCCGTGGGATGGGTGGGTCGATCGCCGCGGAAACGCATGCTCGCTGCGCGAAATTCGCGGACGGCCTGTCGTCATCGCCGTTTCGCGCGCATTGCCGCTCGATGACGACGCGACGACGGCGCCGCTGCGCGCCGAGTTACGCGGGCTCGGCGCCGCGCTCGTCGCCGTGACGCCCCGGGGCGTCACGTTGCTCCAACCCGACGATGCGAGCGAGCCCCTGCGTCGGAGCCAAGAGCTGGATCAGACGAAGGCGGCGCGCGGGCTGCGCGTCGCGCTGGGATGTGTCGAGGGCGCCGATGCCGACGGCGCCGACGACGAGGACTGGCCGTTGACGCTGATCATGCTGGACGAGGACGGGCCGGCATGGCGGTGGAACGGCCCGGCGCCCCGCTCGGACGACGTCGGGACGCTGCTTCATGCGCTCCGCCGCGCCGCCGAGCTCGGCTCGTCGACGGCGCCCGCGGAGGGCTTGACCATGACGCGGCGAACGATGTTGGCCGCTTCGCTGGCCGCGGCGCTCGCGGCGGCGCTGGCGGAGCCGCGTGCAGCGGGCGCCTCGCCGGCGGTGCCGGCCGGCGCCGGCCCGGTCACGCTCGAGGTGAACGGCACGAGGCACACCCTCGCCATCGAGCCGCGCGTGACGCTGCTCGATGCCCTGCGCGAGCACCTTGGGCTGCCCGGGACGAAGAAGGGCTGCGATCACGGACAGTGCGGCGCGTGCACGGTCCTCGTCGACGGGCGCCGCATCAACTCGTGCCTGACGCTCGCGATCATGCAGCAGGGCACGAAGATCACGACGATTGAAGGGCTGGCGCGCGGCGCCGAGCTGCATCCGCTGCAGGCGGCGTTCCTCGAGCACGATGGCTTCCAGTGCGGCTACTGCACGCCCGGTCAGATCATATCGGCGGTCGGCCTGCTCGCTGAGGGGCACGCGCGGTCGGCCGACGACATCCGCGAGCAGATGAGCGGGAACCTTTGCCGTTGCGGCGCGTACCCGAACATCGTGGCCGCCATCGAGAGCGTGCGGAAGGGCTGAGCGCATGCGGCCGGTTCGCTACCTCAAGGTCACGACGGTCGACGCGGCGGTCGCGGCGACGCGCGCGGCGCCGGACGCGGCCTTTCTCGCGGGGGGCACCTCCCTGATCGATCTCATGAAGCTCGACGTGCTCGACCCGGCGGAGCTCGTCGACGTCAACGCGCTGCCGCTCGCGAAGATCGAGGTCGCGCACGACGGGCTGCACGTCGGCGCCATGGTGCGGAACAGCGATCTGGCCCGGCACCTCGACGTGGTCGCGCGCTACCCGTTGTTGTCGGAGGCGTTGCTCGCGGGCGCGAGCCCGCAGCTGCGCAACATGGCGACCGTGGGCGGCAACCTGCTACAGCGCACGCGCTGCTACTACTTTCGCGATCCGGCCACCCCCTGCAACAAGCGCGCGCCAGGCGCGGGCTGCGGCGCGCTCGACGGCTACAACCGGATGCACGCCGTGCTCGGCACGAGCGACAAGTGCATCGCCGCGAACCCCTCCGACATGTGCGTCGCGCTGCTGGCGCTCGACGCCGTCGTTCACACGCGCGGGCCCGCGGGGCCGCGCCAGATCCCGATCGCCGAGTTTCACGTCCTGCCCGGCGAGCACCCCGAGCGTGAGAGCGTGCTCGCGCAGGGCGAGCTCGTCACGGGCGTGAGCCTGCCCGCGCGGCCGGAATTCGCGCAGTCGCGCTACCTCAAGGTGCGGGACCGCGCGTCGTATGCGTTCGCGCTCGTCTCCGTGGGCGCGGCGCTGCGCATCGAGGACGGCGTCGTGCGCGAGGCGCGGCTCGCGCTCGGCGGCGTCGGCACGAAGCCGTGGCGCGCCGTCGAGGCCGAACGCCTGCTCGTGGGGCAGCGCCCGGAGCGCGCGGCCTTCACGCGCGCCGCCGAGGCCGCGCTCGCGGGCGCGAAGCCGCGCAAGCACAATGCCTTCAAGGTGCCGCTCGCGCGCCGGGCCATCGTGCGCGCCCTCGCGACGGTGAAGGGGGCCACGTGAGCGCCGACGACAAAGCCGGCGCCGCGCCCGCCCTGCCGCTGCGGGGCGATCCCATCGATCGCGTCGACGGCCGCCTCAAGGTCACGGGCGCGGCCGCCTACGCCGCCGAGGTCGACGTGGCGCGCGTCGCCCACGCGGTGCTCATCGTCAGCTCGGTGGCGCGCGGGAGGATCACGCACATCGACACGAGCGCGGCGCGCGGCGCGCCGGGCGTGCTGGCCATAATCACCCACGAAAATGTCGGGCCCGTGCCGCGCCAACCGGATCTCGCGCACAAGGCCTCCCAGGGCGATCGCGTGCTGCAGATCTTCGAGGACGACCTCGTGCGCTACAGCAACCAGCCCATCGGCGTCGCCGTGGCCGACACGCTCGAGCGCGCGCGCCACGCCGCGCGCCTCGTCACCGTGCGCTACGAGACCGAGCCGCCGACCGTGAGCCTGCCCGAGTCCTCCGAGGCCGAGAAGCCTTCTCCGCCGCGCGGCGCCGACCCGTCGCAGAAGCAGCCGCTCGACTTCATGCGCGGCGATCCGGCCGTGGGGCTTGTCGCGTCCGCCGTCCGCGTCGACCACGTCTACACGACGCCGTTCGAGACGCACAACCCGATGGAGATGCACGCCACGATCGCCGCCTGGCACGGGCCGCAGCACCTGACGGTGTACGATTCGACGCAAGGGATCTTCGAGGTCCGCCGCAAGCTCGGCGCGTCGCTGGGCATCCCCAAGGAGAACGTCCGCGTCATCTCGAAGTTCGTGGGCGGCGGGTTCGGCAGCAAGGGCTCGTGCTGGTCGAACGTCGTCATCGCGGCGCTGGCCGCCCGCCACGTCAAGCAGCCCGTGAAGCTCATGGTGTCGCGCCCGCAGATGTTTGGGCTCGTGGGGTTTCGTCCGCAGACGCGCCAGCACGTCGTGCTCGGCGCCGCGAAGGACGGCCGGCTCACGCTCATCCGCCACGAGAGCCGATCGAGCACGTCGCGCTTTGACGAGTTCGTCGAGCACACGACGGCGCCCACGCGCGCGCTCTACTGGTGCCCGAACATCCACACGAGCGAGCGGCTCACGCCCCTCGACACGGGGACGCCGCAGTTCATGCGCGCGCCGGGCGAATCGACGGGCAGCTTCGCGATGGAGTGCGCCATGGACGAGCTCGCCGTGGCCATGGGGATCGATCCCGTGGAGCTGCGGCTGCGCAACCACGCCGACGCCGATCCGGAGTCGGGAAAGCCGTGGTCGTCGAAGTCGCTCAAGGCGTGCTACCAGCGGGCCGCCGAGCGCTTCGGCTGGCGGCGGCGCGATCCGCGGCCGGGCTCGATGTCGACGTCGACGAAGGAAGGCAACCAGCTCGTCGGGTGGGGGATGGCGACGGCCACCTATCCCGCGCACCAGCGCGGCGCCAAGGCGGGAGCGACGCTGCGCCCCGACGGGACGGCGTCGGTCAAGGCGGGCTCGCAGGACATCGGCACGGGCACCTACACGGTCATGACCCAGGTGGCGGCCGAGACGCTGGGGCTGCCCCTCGCGCGCGTGACCTTCGATCTGGGCGACACGGACATGCCGGAGACGCCGGGGTCGGGCGGCTCGACGACGGCGGCCAGCGTGGGCTCGGCGGTCCGCCTCGTTTGCCTCGCGCTGCGAGAGAAGCTCGCCGCGCTCACCGTGGGCGACGCGCGCTCGCCGCTCACCGGCGGCGCGGCCCGCGACCTGCGCCTCGACGGCGCGCGCGTGACGCTCGCGGGCAGCGGCCGCGCCGAGGCCCTCGCGGCCGTCTTCGCGCGCAACAAGCTCGAGACGCTCGAGGTGACTCAGGAGGCGAAGTCCTTCGAAGGGCGGCGCGATTTCGCGACGCGTTCTTTCGGCGCTCAGTTCGTCGAGGTGCGGATCGATCGCGACTTCGGCGAGGTGCGCGTCGCGCGCGTGGTGAGCGCCTTCGCCGCCGGACGCATCCTCAACGCCAAGACGGCGCGCAGCCAGTTCATCGGCGGGATCGTGTGGGGCATCGGCATGGGCCTGCACGAGCAGACCGTTTACGACGAACGGCTCGGACGCGTCATGAACGCCGATCTGGCCGAGTATCAGGTCCCCGTGAACCTGGACGTGCCGCCCGTCGACGTCATCTTCGTCGACGAGGACGATCCTCACGTCAATCAGGTGGGCGTCAAGGGCATCGGCGAGATCGGCATCACGGGCGTCGCCGCCGCCATCGCGAACGCCGTCTACCACGCCACGGGCAAGCGCGTGCGCGATCTGCCGATCACCCCGGACAAGCTGCTGTGACGAGACCGCCTGGCAGACCGTTCCATGAGTGAGCTGCGCGCCTTGATGGCGGCGGCCCGTGCGCTCCGCCGGACGAACGCGCCCTTCGTCACGGCCACGCTGGTCTCGGTCAAGGGGTCGTCCTACCGGCGCCCGGGCGCGCGGCTGCTCATCGCGGACGATCGCTGGATCTGCGGTTCCGTGAGCGGCGGCTGCCTCGAACGCGATCTCGTGCGGCGCGCCTGGTGGCGGACCGCCGACGGCCAGCCTGCGCTCGTCTCGTACGACTCCACGAACGACGGCGACGACGATCTCGGTTGGGGCATCGGCCTCGGGTGCAACGGCGTCGTCGAGCTGCTGCTCGAGCGCGCCGGCGTGGGCGCCGCCGCCGTCGACGCCCTGGATTTCATCGACGGCTGTCTCGCGGACGAGCAGCCCGGCGCGCTCGTGACGCTCTTCCGCTCGCCGCGCGGAGACGGAGCTGCGGCCGAGATTGCGCTCGGCGCCTGTCTCGCGGTGCGCGCGGACCGGCCGCTGCTGTCGAGGCTCGGCTCGCTCGTGCCCGCGGTGCACGAATCGCTCGCGTGCGAGGCACGCGCGGTCCTCGCGACGCCGGGCGCTCGTCCGTCGACGGTCGCGCTCGCCGGCGGCGCCGAGGCCCTCGTCGAGCGCGTCGAGCCGCCGCCCCATCTCTTCGTCATGGGCGCTCGCCCCGACGCCGTGCCGGTCGTGCGGGCGGCGCGCGCCGTGGGCTGGAGGGTCACGGTGTGGGCCGGGCCCTCTTCCGCCGAGGCGCGACGTCAGCTCGCCTCAGCCTCCCGCATCGTGGCCGGGCCGGCCCGCGACCTGGCGGCCGACGTGGCCGCCGCTCATCGGCCCGTCGCCGTCGTCATGACCCACGACGTCGACCGCGACCGCGAAGCGCTCGCGATGCTGCTGGCGTCACGCTGCCCTTACGTCGGCGTGCTCGGGCCGCGCGCCCGCACGGACAGATTGCTGGCCGCGCTGGGCGCGCCCTCGCGTCCGGGGACGCCGCTCGCGCAGCGGCTGCACGCCCCCATCGGGCTCGCCCTCGGCGCCGAGACGCCCGACGAGGTCGCTCTGGCGATCGTCGCGGAGATCCAGGCCGTCGTCGCGGGCGAGGTCGTGGGTCACCTGCGCGACCGCCCCGGGCGCATTCACGCGGCGCCCGCGGTGGAGCAACACCGCGAGGCGGCGGAGTAGCGCGTGGCGTTCGCGATCGGGTGCGCCGTGCTGGCCGCCGGCGCGTCGAGGCGGCTCGGACGCCCCAAGCAGCTCGTGCTCGTCGACGGCGTGCCGCTGATTCGCCACGTCGCGATCGCGGCCGTGCGCTCGCGCTGCGCGCGCGTCGCGATCGTGCTGGGCGCGAACGCCGCCGAGGTCGCGCCCACGCTCGAGGGCCTCGACGTCGAATGTGTCGACAACCCCGACTGGGCGGAGGGCATGGCGGCGTCCGTGCGCGCCGCGGCCGCGTGGGCGGGCCGCCACGCGCTCGACGCTCTGCTCCTGGCGGTCGCCGATCAGCCGCGTCTCTCGTCGCTCCACCTCGACGCCCTGATCGCCGCATCGAACGACGGCGAACGAGCGGCGGCATCCGCCTATGGTGGGCAGCTGGGCGTGCCGGCGCTCTTCCCAAGGAGCTGGAACCCGCGGCTCGCGCTTCTCCGCGGCGACGCCGGTGCGCGCCATCTCTTGCGCGCGTCCGAGGAGCTCGTCGCGCCCGTCGCGTGGCAGGCTGGCGCTCTCGACGTCGACCGGCCCGAAGACCTGAGCGCTATCCGCGTCGGCGACGCGTGACGCCGACGGCGCCGAGCAACGCGAGCATCGACGCGAGGCCGAGGCCCGAGGCATCGCCCGCTCCGCCCGCGGCGGCGCATCCGCCCGACGCGCGGCCGTGTGCCACCGCGCCCGTGCCGGCGGCGCCCGCCGTCGCGACGCCGGCGGCGCCCGTCGGGCTGCCCGCGGCGCCGGTCGCTCCGGCCTCGCCGGAGCCCGCCGCGCCGGTCGCATCGGCGCCTCCCGTCGCGCCGCCCGCGCCCGCGGCGCCGGTCTCGTCGACGGCGCCGTCCGTCTTGGCCGCGTCGGCAGGAGCGCCGCCGTCGCCCTGCGTGGGCGCTCCGATCTGAGCGTCGGCGAGCGCGTCCGCCTCGGCGAAGTCGTCCAAATAGATCGTGTCGGTGAAGTTCGCCACCGACCTGCGATGGAGGCCGGTCTGGAAGAAGAGCGGGTTCGCGTCGGCCTCCGTCTGGGTCTTGTAGTTGGTCACGACCTGCTGGCCGTCGAACCAGACGTCGATGATGCCCTTCGTCGGATCGGTCGACCAGTGAACGTGCATGGCGACCTGGTGCCACTTTCCGATCGAGAAGTCAGCCATCCAGACTTTTGTCGCGCCCAGGCTCCCGCGACCGACGCCGAAGCCGATGGTCGTGCCGCCGCCCGCTTTGGGCTCGACCCAGAAGTCGCTCATGTTCACGAAGCTCGAGGCCGACTCCCAGAACGCGAACTCGTTCCTCACGCCGGCGTCGGCGGGCATCATGTAATACCCGGACAGCCACGTGTCCTTGTTCGCGCCCGTGAGCGTGCTCTGGTGCTGGATGTCGACGCGATTCTGGCCTCCGCTGAAGGTGTCGTCGGGGTGTACGGTGATCTTGCAGGCGAGCGTCCCCGAGTGGACCTGCTCGCCCAGCACCTCGACGTTCTTGCGGGTGCCCTTCGTGGCGTTGATGCCGGGACTCCACTCGGACAGATCGCCTTTCTCGAAGGTCGCCGTCCAGACCACCGCGCCATGGGCCGTCCCCGCGACCGGGAGCAGGCCGAAGAGCGCCACCAACAAGACTGAGCACGAGCGAACGAAGCTCTTCATCCCCATCGACATTCCCGATGCCGGTCGCCGAGAAACGGCTCGCCGCGAACGACGCCGGGCGGCAAACGACGCGCGCCGGCACGAACGGCTCGCCGGCGCAGGCGCGCGCTTTGGCGCGTCAGGGCAGCGTTCGCGCGCCGGGCTCGAGGTCGGCGAGGTCGGATTCGCGGAGCGCCTTTTCGTCCGTGAAGGCCACGCCGACGACGGCCCGCACCTTCCCGCTCGCGTCATGGACCGGCAAGGCGACGAGGCCCCGCGCGCCGACGGCACGCGCGCAGTCCCCCGCCGCCGGCCCTCAGCATGACGTCGCTCTATGGGGCGTCGCGCTCGATGTACACTGGGAGCGCATGATGCAGGTCCGTACCGCGCTCAAGCTGGGGCGCGTCTCCAACCTGCCGACGGTGTGGACGAACGTGCTCGCGGGCGTGGCGCTGGCGGCCCTCGAGCCGACGTGGCGCGCGGTCGTTCCCGTGGCCGTCGCGGTTTCTTTGCTCTATGTCGCGGGTATGTACCTGAACGACGCCTTCGATCGCGGCTGGGACGCCCAGCACCGGCCCGAGCGGCCCATCCCCGCTGGCGAGGTCGACGCGCGCACGGTGTTTCTCGCGGGCTTCGCCCTGATGGCGGCCGCGCTCGTGCTCCTCCTCTTCGCGATGAGCGCGCGGGCGTTCGTCGCGGGGCTCGGGCTCGCCGGTTTGATTCTCCTCTACGACGTCACGCACAAGAAGACCCGGCTCGCCCCGCTCGTCATGGGACTGTGCCGCGTGGCCGTCTACGTCGTCGCCGCCTGCGCGGCCGCGCCCCGTGTGGCGCCGCCCGTCTACGTGGGCGCGACGTTCTTGTTCTTTTATCTCGTGATGCTGTCGATGGTCGCGCGTGAGGAGACGACGAACCCGAAGCTGCCCCGCTTGGTCGCGCGGCTCATCGCCGGCATCTCCCTCGTCGACGGCGCACAGCTCCTCGTCATCGGCCATACGTGGCCCGCCCTCGCCTGTGTGGGCGCCTTCGTCCTCACGCTCGCCCTGCAGAAGCGCGTCGCGGGAACGTAGCTAAGCTAAGACGAGAAGACGTGCGAGAGGACCGCGTCCTTGACCTGGCGCGGGTCCCGACGTGCGTGCGCGGCTCACCCACCCAGAAGGTCGGCTCGACGCCCGCGGCGATGCCCGCGGCGGCCATGGCCTGGTAGTCATCATCCGGCGGTGCTCAGGATCAACGCCGCGTCGTCGGGCACGGGGCGGGCCGCCGCGCGGCGCTCGGTCGCGTAGGACTCGACCATGCGGCGCAGCTCGGGCGTCACGCGGCGCGGGAGATCTTGAATGCGCCGAAGCGACACCTCGGAGAACAGACACTTGAGGACCATCTGGTTGAAGGCCTCCTCGGAGAACTGGCGCGCCGGGAACGGGTTCTCGCACGCGATGGCCTCGACGACCGAGACGGCGTTGCTGCGCACGGCCTCGACGGCCACCGAGACGAAACGCTCGGGCGCGGGCAGGTGAGACAGCGCGCGCATGACGGCCTGACGCTCGCGCAGATCGCCCGTCGAGTAGAGCTCGTTGATGAGCGCGGCGTGCGCCTCCGGCAGGCGCGCCGCGAGGGCGCCCTGCAGCAGCAGCGTGCGCCCAAACTCGTCGGCGCCCCAGCCCTCGGGGAAAAACGGCAGACGTCGCTCCTCTTCCGTGGGCGACCCGAGCCGCGCCTGCCCGAGACGCCGCCCCGCGCCGCTCCACATGATGAGGAACGCGTCGGTCGCCTCACCCTTGGCGCGCACCTTGTGCAGCGCCTGGCGAAACCAGCTCGCGCCCTCCTCGGGGAGTCGCGACGTGAGGATTGTCTCCAGCGAAGTCACGATCTTGTTCCGCTCGGGCGAACCCGCTCGCCCAACCTTTACCCCGCGAAAGGCGTCTCCGCCACGCCCTTTACGCCCGGGCGCAGCGCGAGCAGGCTGCCCGCGAGCGGCTCCTCGGCGAGCTGGGCCTCCGAGAGCGTCGCGCGCATCGTCGTGACGTAGAGGACGTCGAGGCCCGGGCCCCCGAACATGACGCTCGTGCCTCGCGAGACGGGCAGCTCGATGACGCGCTCGAGCTTGCCGTCGGGCGCGTAGCGCGCGAGCCGGCCGAACATCGGCTGCGCGCTCCACACGTGCCCATCGGCGTCGACCGTGAGGCCGTCGGGGAACGCGCTGTCGTGCGGCTCGAGCGACACGAAGACGCGCCGGTTCGAGACGTTGCCCGTCGCCGCGTCGAAGTCGTAGGCGAAGATGCGGTGCCGGAAGCTCTCCGTGAAGTACATCGTCTTGCTGTCTGGGCTCCAGCCGAGGCCGTTCGAGCAGCAGATGCCCTCCTCGACGCGCACGGGATTCAGATCGGGGCCGAGGCGGTAGAGGCTGCCGATGGGGTGATCCCACTCGACGTCGCCCATCGTGCCGCCCCACATCCGCCCCTGGCGATCCGTCTTGCCGTCGTTGAAGCGATTGCCCGGCTTGTCGGGCTCGGGCTCGGCGAGCTTCTCGAGCTTGCCGGTCCGGGGATCGAAGAACGCGAAGCTGTTGCGCAGCGTGAGGATGAGCCCCGCGCCCGCGCGTGCGCGCGGCGCTATCGACGTCACGAGCTCCGGCAGGTCGAAGCTCTGGTTCGAGCCGTCCGCCGGATTGAAGACGTTGAGCTGCTTTCCGACGATGTCCGCCCAGTAGAGCCGCTGATCGGCGACGGACCACACGGGTCCCTCGCCGATCAGCGCTTTCGCCGAGAGCACGCAGCTGACGTCGCTGCGCGTCGGCTTGACCCCATGATCGAGGTTGGTTCGATTCATGGGTCGCGGGCTAGACGAGCCGTTCGGGCTTGAAGCCGCCCTTGGACTTGTCACGCAGCCAGATACCGCCGAAGACGATGAGCAGGATGGCCGGAAGGATCGCGACGACGCGGAACGACTGGGCGGCGGCGGCGTTGTCGATGGCCGTCCGCGCTGCGTCCGTGAGGGCCTTGTAGGCCTCGGGGCTGCCCGCGGCCTTGATCTTCGCGTCGTCGAAGATCTTCCCCATCTGCGGCAGCACGAAATAGATCGACAGCGATCCCGCCGAGCCGACGAGGCCCATGAGGAAGGCGCCTCCCTTCGGATAGCGCTCCGACACGGAGGCGAGCATCGTCGGCCACATGTAGCATACGCCCGTGCCCCAGATCGTCGCCGTGAGGAAGCCCGTGACGGGCGAGTTCGCGTTCGACAGCGCGAACAAGCCCACGGAGGCGAGCAGGCACGAGAAGAACAGCAGGCCCACCGACGAGAGCTTGTGGACCATGGTGCCCGCGAAATGTCGCATCACGAACATGAGGCCGGCGACGTAGACCTGCAGGAGGATGCCGCGCATACCGACGGTGTTCGAGAGAGACAGGTCGACCCACTGCCCCGGCGCGAGCTCGGCCGCCGAGGTGAGGAACATCGCGAGGAACCACAGGATGAAGCCGGGGCGCAGCGCCTCCTTGTACATGTCCGTCGTCGTGACGCCCGCGGCGACGCGCTCCGTCTTGGGGAACGTCGTCCCCATGAGCAGCACGAGGATCCCGACCGCCGGGATGAGGAGCAGACCGAACTCGACGCGCCATCCGAGGCCGATCTTGCTGGCGCCATAGCCGAGCAGACCGCCGACGATCATCCCGAACGGCCACCAGGCGTGCAGCACGTTGAGCCGGTGCACCTTGTCCTCGGGGTAGATGGCGGTCGTGAGCGGGTTGATGACAGTCTCCGAGCAGCCCCACCCGAAGCCGTTGATGAACATGCCAATGCCGACGATCGTGGCCGCGCCCGGGCCGGAGGCCAGCCGGTCGGCCCCGATGACCAGCAGCGGTCCGACGATGTAGCTGAGGCCGCACATCCCGGTCATGTTGCGCATGCCGATCGCGTCGACCATGGCGCTGCCGAGGAACACCCAGAACGCGAACCCCAGGAAGGCGTAGCTCAGCACGTTGCCCACCATCGTCGCCGACGTCAGCGGGTTGATCGGGTCGAAGAGCTCCGTCTTGAGGTCGCTGGCGATGCTCGTGCGCAGCGCGAAGCTCATACTGGTCGTCGCGAGGCACAGACAACACAGGACGAAAAGCTTGCGGACGTTGATTCCGGCGTGGCTAGGCGCCACGGCGGACGTTGGAATTGCGTTTGTCGACTCCATGAGTCTCCCCTCTTCGCTGTTGGATGAATTCAGGGCAACAGAACGGCAAAACGGACTGGTTCCGAAGGTCCAGCGCAAGTCAGGACGCCATCGTTGACGGATGGCCCTTTTCCCGCGGTTTCGGCGACTTCGGGGCCGACATTACCCCATTCGGGCCGGGAGGCAACCGCTACGTGAAGGTCCCCTCGGGCGTCGTCCGAACTTCTGCGAACCGCGGATTTTTGGGCCTGATTCGCGACGCTTCGACGTCTACTTTAGATCCGTCTCGGACTCGTTCATGATCTTGATGCTCGAGACGTTCACGCCGCAGGGCGGAAACTCGTTGGGCGTGAAGAAGTTGTCCGAGAGCCTCGAGTAGTAGTTCTCGCCGTCCTTGAGCGTCGTGTCGTCGGCGGCCGGGATGGGCACGGAGATCTTTTGCGGCAACACCTCGCCGCGCAGGCCTTCGATGGTGGCCTTGATGGCGATGGCCGACAACCCGGGCGAGTCGCCGAGCGACAGGCCCTTGCCGCCCTGGCTCGCCCACTTCGCGATGAGCTTGCGCGCGCCGTTCTCGGCCTCGGTGGCAACGGGGATGGGCTTGTGGCCCGCCTCGATGAGCGCGCGGATGGCGCCCGTCGAACCGCCCTGCACCATCATGGCGTCGAACTTGTGATGGGCGGCGACGGCTTGCGCGACGGCGCGCTGCGCTTTGGCGTCGTCCCAGCTGCCCACGACCTCGAAGATCTCGTACCGCTTTCCTTTGGCCCCGAGGACCGCGCGGAAGGCCTGATGGCGATCGCGCTCCGTCGAGTTGCCCTCGAGGCCGCGCACCTCGAGCACCTTGCCCTTGCCGCCCAGCTGCTTGTCGATGAACTCGCCCCATTGGCGGCCCATCGATCCCTGATCCTCGTTCACCTCGAGGACCTTGTCGGTGTCGAGGATGCCGTCGAAGGGCACGATGAGGACGTTGCGCTTGTTGGCGAGCTCGATGACGTGATCGAACCCGCGCGGGCTCACCGCGAGCGTCACGATGCCGTCGAAGCCCTGGCGGATGAAGTCCTCGATGGCCGCGAGCTGCGCGTCGAGGTTCGTGCCCGTGGAGACGACCTTGAACTCCTTGATGAGCGGCGCGACGCTCGGATCCTTCGCGAAGGCCTTGGCGGTCTTCACCATCTGGATGCGCCAGGCGTTGCCGACGAAGCCGTTGACGAGCGCGATGCGAAAAGGCGGCTGGCGCGCTGGCCACTTGAGAAATTTCGTGTCCTTCGACCAGGGCGCGAAGCACTCGGGCAGCGTCCCCGGGCCGGGCACGACCTTGGGCCCGGTGCCGTCGACGACGGGCGTCGAGCTCGGCGCCGCGCCCGGGGCGGGCGCGGACGCGTCCCCGACGCCGAGGAGCTCCATGACCTTGTCGCACCCGCTCGCGCTCGGAAGCCCGATCGCGATGAGGAGGCCCAGTGCGCTTCGAACACCCTCGCCTGCGCGGAGCTTGCGGTTCGGCATGTCGCTGTCCCCTTTCGGCTTAGAGCGCGAACAGGTTCGCTGGAACGCCTTGTACATCGTCGAGCTCGATCGCGTAAAGCGACCCCGCGCAGACGTCTTGCCGGTCTTCGTCGGGAGACGACATGAGATACCGCGCCGAGGTCACGAACAAGGTCCGCAGGTCGGGCCCACCGAAGGTCGGGCAGCTCGGCCGGCTCACGGGCAGCTCGAGCACGCGCTCGATCTCGCCCGTCGGGGCGTAGCGCACGACGCGGTGCCCTCCCCACTCGGCGTTCCACAGGTAGCCTTCGCTGTCCGTGCAGCTGCCGTCGGGCACGCCCTTGTCGGTGCGCGCGAGCGGCTGCCACGTCGTGGGCAGGCCGCCGCCGTCGAGCGTCGTCCACTCGATGACCTTCGTCATGGAGTCGGCGAAGTACATGCGGTTGCGAGCCTGATCGAAGCAGATCGAGTTGCTCACGCCGATGCCGTCGCGCACGGCGCGCGCCTTGCCGTCGCCCGTGACGCACCAGAGCCGGCCGTTCCTGGCCTCCTCGTCATGCTGCATCGAGCCCACCCAGAAGCGACCCGCGCCGTCGACCTTGCCGTCGTTGAGCCGGTTCGCGGGCCGATCGCCCTCGAGGACCGCGACCTCCTCGAGCGACGCGAGCCCGCGCGCCGGGTCGAACCAGATGATCCGATCCTGGTGCGTGGCGATGAGGCCGCCCGAGCGGCACTCCGCGAGCGAGCCCGTGAAGCGCTCGAGCTGCCAAGACTCGAAAGACGTCTCGCGAGAGGCGCCGCCGCGCCGCGGTCGGTACCCGTGGACGCGGCGCGAGACGATGTCGACGAAGTAAAGGCGCTGCTCGCGCTCAGACCAGACGGGGCCCTCGCCGAGAACGCAAGGCGGGACGTCGAGCTTTTCGATGCGCAAGAACGCTCCAGAGCGGCGCGCGGAGACCTACCAGAAGTAGTTGACGCCCACGCCCCCGAAATTCATGTTCTGGAGCTCGCCGTAGTGCCACTTCGACGTCCAGCGCATGTACTCGGCGGTGAAGACGATCGTGTCCATCTTGTGCGACAGGACGGCGTGGAACTCCTGGTTCTGGGCAAGGATGCTGTAGGCGCTCGTGATCTTGTCGTCGGCCGTGGGGCGGACGAAGAGGGCCCCGCCACCGACGGCCAGCGCCGTCCCCTGGTAATCGTAGGCCACGTTTCCGAAGAAGCCCCGGAAGAGGCGCGTCTCCCCCGTCCCGTCGAAGGCGATCGGGTAGGTCGGGTCTTCGGTCTCCAGAGGCACGTGCGTGCCGATGCCAGCGCCGGTCCAGCCGCCGCCAGCCACCGTCAAGCCAGCGACGTCGACGATCCCCGCGCCCATGACACCCCAGACGTTGAGCTTCTGCATGGTGGCGTCTTGCTTCTCGGGCTGGTCGGACATGCCCTGGCCGATGAGGCGCAGGCGGGTCGCTCCGAACGTATGGTCGTAGCTGAGCTCGGCGTCGATACGCGGGACCGGCGTCAGGAGGTAGTTGGTCTGCGAACGGGTCGGGTCCACGACGGCGACCTGAAGCTGGAAGCCGCCGATGCGCGGCGAGATGTAGCGCATCTGCGCGTCGAAGCCCGCGTACAGCGGACCGGCGCCGACGGACCCGCATCCGATGACGGACGAGCTCAACGTGCAGGGGTTGCCCACACCAAAGCGGTAGGCGATGAGGACGACCTCGGCCGAAGCCGATCCGAAGATGGAGAACATGCGTCCGAACTTCAGAGAGCCGTACGGGGTCACGAGCGACGCCCAGGCCTCGCGGAAGTCGACCCCCTTGGACGGAGACTGGCCGCGGTCGCTGCTGATGTCCTCGAGGTTGACGGCCATGAGCGATTCCACGTGCACCTGGTCGCTGATCCTGCGATTGACGCCAAAGCCAATCTGGGTTCCCACGAAGCCGCTGCGCAGGCGGGAGAGCGTGACGGTCGGCGCCCCGCTGCCTGACGTCTGCACTTGCGAAGTCAGGAACTTCCCCCCGAGCAACACGCCTCCCTGTGGATTCAGCGAGGACGGATCTCCGTCGCCCGTCGTCAGCTGATAATGCGCGGCGATGAGCCCGGTCGTATAGATGCTCCAGCCGTTGTCGTCGAAGAACGTCACGTTGGCGGCGGCGCGACCGGAGCTGAGGAAGACGGCGGCGAGCGCCATCGCAGAGGCGAGCCTGAGGGTCGATGCGCGGAGTCGTCTCATCGTGCTTCTCACCCTTTCTGACCTTGTCTGACGTTGTCTGATCTTCGGGAAATACAAGGTCTCCGGACACATAGACGCACAATTGCGTACAGAAGCGCGCGTCTTATAACACCGCCGCCCGGAAAAGTGACCCCAAATTGGGGCGGCGGGGTCTTCGTACCTGAAGCCCAGGCCGGGGCCGTGCAAAAGGCCGCCGCGAGACGCAACACTAGTGCTACTCCACCCAGTACGATAGATTCCTCAAGTAGGTGTTCGGAGCTTAGGCACGCACAGACAGCTCCTCACCGCGTCCCCCAGGAGGTTTTATGTTCTCTCCCCGTCACTCGAAGACCCGTTTCCTATTCTTGTCGTCCCTGCTCTGCTTCGGCGCGGGAGCGACCTCTCTCAACTGCGGCTTCGGCAACACGACGGCGTCGCCGCAAGGTGCTGCGGGGACCAGCGGGAGCGGCTCTGCCGGCTCGACGGGCGCGGCGGGCACGGGCGGACCCGGCGCCGCAGGCGCGGGTGGACCCGGCGCGGCGGGCGCGGGCGGACCCGGCGCGGCAGGCGCGGGCGGACCCGGCGCAGCGGGCGCGGGCGGACCTGGCGCAGCGGGCGCGGGCGGACCCGGCACCGGGGGCGTGGGCGGACCCGGCACCGGGGGCGTGACGGGTGCGGCCGGCGGCAACCTCAACCCCGGCGCGACCTTCATGAACTATGAGCTCACGGGCAGCATGCCCAAGCTGAAGGCGGTCATTCCCACGACTCACGGAACGCTCAGCTATACGAAGACGGTCATCAACGAGCAGTTCTGGGCCGAGAGCTGCTCGATCGCGGACTACAACCACGACGGCATCGCGGACCTCTCGGCGGGCCGAAGATGGTACGAGGGCCCCGATTTCAAGAAGGTGCATATCTATCGCGGCGGCCACGACGCGTTGCCGAGGGCGGGAGCTTCCGCCGAGCTCGTCGACGGCGTCTCGGACGACTGGGCGGACTATCCGTGGGACATGGACGGGGACGGCTGGCCCGACATCATCAACATCGCGTCCTCGGACGCCGAGGAGACGGTCTCGCTCCTGCCGAGGCCGCAGACGCACGCGACGGCGTTCTGGTACAAGAACCCCGGCGTCGCTGCGATGTTGTCTGCCGACCCGGCCGGTGTCGCCGGCCAGAACTGGGCGTCGCACATCATGCACACCGACGTTCGCCAGGAGCAGCACGGCATGGTCGACGTCGACGGTGACGGCAAGCCCGAGATCTTCGGGGCGTGCCGGGACTGCGTGCCCACCCAGACCAAGGGCTACTACTACCAGCCCGATTGGACGAACCCGACGGGGCCTTGGAAGTACCAGGCCGTCACGCCCAAGGACATGTACCCGTTCCCGTTCGGCGGGACCGGCTGGCTGCACGGGATCGGCTTCGGCGACGTCAACATGGACGGAAAACCCGACCTCCTGGAGCGTGGCGGAGTCTGGAAGCAACAGGCCAGTCCTTCGTTCCCCGGCGGCGCGACGACCTCGAGCATCTCCTCGTGCACGTCGAATCCCGGGTCGTGCGGGTGGGTCAACACTCCTCTGTGGAACGGAGACCCGGGCGGAAACCAGGGCGGCGCGCACATGTACGCCTACGACATCGACGGTGACGGTGACATCGACATCTTCAGCGCCGACTGGGCCCACGGCCAGAATCTGGCTTGGTACGAGAACACCTCGCCGGACCCCAAGACCCCAACGTCCTTCGTGAAGCACTACTTCATGAAGAGCAACAGCGCGGCCGACCTGGCCGCCTACGGCCTCTTTTTCACCGAGCCTCACGCGGCGCAGGCCGTCGACATGGACGGCGACGGCGTTCCCGACATCGTGACGGGCAAGATGCGCTTCGCCCACCCCTATGACCAAAACGATCCCGATCCGGACGGCGAGCCCTATCTCTACGTCTTCAAGACCGTCCAGGAGATGCACCCGGGCGTGTCCGGAAAGGCGCACTTCGAGCCTCATTTGGTCGACGGCTCGCCCACCGCGGCCGTGGGCGCCACGGGGATGAATGGCGGCGTTGGCGTCGGTCGTCAGCTCGCGGTCGGGCAGATCAACACCGACGGCATCCCGGACATCTGCATTTCATCGAAGCTGGGTCTCTACGTCTTCTACGGAAAGTAGCCGAGCGCGTCGCCACCGTGGTCTTTCGGCTGCCTTGGGGCGGCGATGCGTTCGTCGTACCCTTCGTGCACCACGGGTTCTCTGGACCCGTGCGGCGCTTTCGGGGTAAAGGAAGCTATATTTACCGCTTCCGTTTCTCGTTTCGTCCCGTTCAGGAGGTCACATCATGTCGTTGCGCCGTTCTTTGACCCGACTCGCACCGTTCGTCGCGGTCGCGCCGACAGGAGGATAGGGTCTCGAAGGAGACGCCTATTGGCAGGAGCACCAACTATGACGGACAAGCTTGGCGCGTACCGGGAACGACTGCTCGGAGTTACAATCTCCATCCTATTTTTCATGGGTTGCAGCAGCCCATCCCCGGGGGGCACCAGCGGGACCAGCGGATCGAGCGGCACGGCGCCTGGAAGTGGAAGCAGCGGCAGCTCGGGATCGGCAGGTGCCGGTGGGGCGGGCGGCGGGCTCAAGGACGCCGGCACCGGCGGTGGTGGGACCGCCGGCGGGGGGCAAGATGGCGGACAAGACAGCGGGCAGGACAGCGGGCCCTTCGCGTGCCCCACCCTGCCCGCCCCGGGTAGCTGCGCGCCCCCGGTCGACATCCGGTGCCCCTACCCGAAGCTGAGCCAAACGGGCTGCATCGATCCGAGCCCCTTCAGCGATCCCAAGCTCCCCATCAAGATGGCGAGCGTCGTCGTTCCCTACGAGGTCAACAGTCCTCTCTGGTCCGACGGCGCGCTCAAGAGCCGCGGCATGAGGTTGCCAACGGGGGGCAAGATCCACGTCAAGGACTGCGTCCAGAACCCAACGGAGTGCGGCGTGCTCGATCCGGCCACCTTCAAGTGCTGTCTACCTCCGGCAGACGACGGCAAGTGGGTTTTCCCCGCCGGCACCGTGATGGTCAAGAACTTCATGTTTCCGGACGCGAGCCGGCCCTCCGGATACAAGCTCGTCGAGACGCGGCTCTTCGTCCACATGGACCATGTCGTCCAGGTGGAAGGGGTAAAGACCGAGTGGGTGGGCTACGGCTATCAGTGGGACGACGCCCAGACGGACGCAACCGTCATCGGCGGCCTGGTCGACGGCAGCGACACGGGCGTGAGCGTCACGTTTCACGTCGCGCCGACGGCGAGCGCCGCCCCGCAGCCGATCACCTGGGATTACCCGAGCCGGCTCGATTGCATCACTTGCCACACGCCGATCACGCCCGCGACGACGCCCGTCAGTGGCTACACCCTGGGGCCCGAGACGATTCAGATGAACCGAGTCGCCACGGGCGACACGATGAACCAGATCGACAAGCTCGCCGCGCTGGGCGTGTTCGAGGCGGCGCCCGTCAAACCCTACAAGGCGCCCCTGGTGGCGCCCTACCCCGGACAGTCGGGCTCGCCCCCGCAGACGGCGACGCTGGAACAGCGGGCGCGCTCGTACTTGCACGCGAACTGTGCCTTCTGCCATCGCCCGGACGGCAAGTGGAACGGGTTCGACGTTCGCTACGACGTGCCGTTCAAGAGCACGGCCCTTTGCAACGCGGCGCCGGGGAAAGGCGACCTGGGCGTGACGGGAGCGACGCTCCTCACGCCCAAGAACCCGATGAGCTCTCTCGTGTGGCTGCGGATGCACGCTCCCGTCGGCACCGCGACGAACGGAGGCACCGGACGCATGCCGGAGATCGCTAGCTCCGTGGTCGACACCCAGGGCACGGATCTCATGAGCCAGTGGATCACCTCGATCCCGGCTTGCCCGATGTAGCAAAATCCGCTCTCTTTCTTCAGCACGAGGCGAAAATGACCATGAAGCTCACCAAGGCGTCCGTAGGGCTCGCGGGGATCCTCGCACTGTTCGCGTGCTCGCCGTCGGGGAGCGGGAACCCAGGCACTGGCGTGGGGACAGCTGGCGCTGGGACGGGCGCGGCTGGCGCCGCGGGCACGACGGCGGGCGGCGGCGGCGCGGGGACGATGGGCGAGGCCGGCGCGGGAACGGCGGGCGCCGCGGGGACCACGGGCGCGGCCGGTGCGGCTGGCGCGGCCGGGACCGGCGCCGCGGGGACCGGGGGAGCGGCCGGGACGGGCGTGGCGGGCACGGGGCCGGCCGACGAGTCGGTGCTCGAAAAGGGAAAGCGTCCGTCGCGAGACGGCAACTACGTTCAGCCCATGCTGACCACGGCAGCGGCGGCGAAGGTGATGCCGGACACGACGTTCAACGCGGCCGCGACCTTCAACGGACAGATATACGCCTCGCCCCTTTATCTGGCGAAGGGCCCTGGGGGGATGGGGATCTTCATCGCCGCCACGACGAACAATGACGTGAAGGCATTCGACGATACGGGCAAGCCGGTCTGGACGCGTAACTTCGGCACGTATTCGTCGAGCGGGGTCTTCATGCCCAAAGGCGTCATGGGCACGCCGGTCATCGACCCCGCGGCTGGCGCCGACGGATTCGCGACGATCTACGCCTGCGCCCCTGCCGCCGCGGCGCCCGGTGGCAAGATGGATCACTACGAGGTCCACGCGATCTCCGCAAAAGACGGAACCGAGCGGACCGGTTGGCCGGCGAAGCTCGACGGCACGATCATGGCGAAGAACGACGGATTGAACCGTCCTTTCGTCCCAGGCAACCACGCGCAGCGTCCAGCGCTGTCACTGGTCAACGGCGTCGTGTACGTCGGATTCGGAGGCCCCTTCGGTGACATCGGGACCTACTACGGCTGGGTCATCGCGGTCGACACGAAGAACCCGGCGACCGTCGCCGCGTGGTCTACGCGTCTCATGGGCGGCGCCATTTGGTCGCCGGGCGGCTTCGCTTCCGATGGCAACGGCGTGCTCATCACGACGGGCAACTACTGGCCCGGCCGTTTCACGGCGCCCATGACTTACGGAGACACCGAATCGATCATTCGGATCACCGGAATGCCGAACGCGCCGGTTCGGAGCGGTGCGTACTACCCCGTGCGCTGGAAGCAGATAGACACCGACGACCAAGACTTCGGCGCGTCCAGCGTCATGCTCCTGAACGTCCCTGGCTCGACCCATGGCAGCTATGCGGTGAGCGCGACGAAGGACGCGCACCTCTACATCGTCGGCAGCGCGATGCTCGGCATGGACGGCGGGGGCGGCGAAGACGTCGACCTGACGCTCTCGGCGAGCAACCACTCCGCGCGCGTCTCCCCCGTGGCCTACACGACCGCCACCGGAATCCACTTCGCCCTCACCGTCGACCGAGGCCCGTACATGGGATGCCCAGCCGGCTCGAACCCGGACCCCGCCATGGCCGTCCTCATGGGCTTCACGGTGACCCCGGGCAATCCCATCACCGTGACCCAGAACTGGTGCCTCACCATCGGGGGCCCGACGATGTTCGACGATGGCACGATCAGGAACCGGAGCGCCTCTCCCCTCGTCACGACCACGGACGGCATGAGCCAACCGATCGTGTGGGTCGCAGGGAGCTCGTCGCAAACCGCGGCCGGTACGACGGCGAATTTCCTCTACGGCGTCGACGGGGAGACCGGCAAGGTCCTCTACATGGGCGGCAATTGCCCGGGCATTCGCCAGTGGACGACTCCGATCGCGGTCAAGGGGCACATCGTCTTGGGCGGCGACGGCCGCCTTTGCTCGTGGTCTCCGCATTAATAAGCGCGCGCCCGGCAGCTCGACGCCTGGATCAACGCTCGGCCGTTGAAGTAACCTACGGCGGTGGCTTCTCCCGCAGGTCCCGAACCCGGTCCTCTCGCGTCCTTACGCGCCCACCGCCTCGTCCCTGTCGTCGCGATCCGCGACGCCGACGCGGTCCTGGGGCTCGCAGAGGCGCTCGTGGCGGGTGGCCTGCCCCTCATCGAGATCACGCTGCGCACGGAGGCAGCCCCGGAGGCTCTCCGGCGCGCGTCCACCGTGAAGAACCTCGTCGTCGTCGCGGGGACCGTTACGACACCGGATCATGTCAAGCTGGCTGTCGACTGTGGCGCCAAGATGATCGTGAGCCCCGGGCTCAACACGCGCGTCGTCGAGTATTGTCTCGCGCACGATCTGCCGGTCGTGCCCGGCGTCTGCACGCCCACGGAGATCGAGACGGCGCGCAACCTCGGCCTCAAGACGCTGAAGTTCTTCCCCGCCGAGGCCTACGGTGGCGTGCGCACGCTCAAGGCGCTCGGCGACGTCTACAAGGACTTCAGCTTCGTGCCCACGGGCGGCGTCAATCTGCAAAATCTGGGGGACTACCTCAAGCTCCCCATCGTCCTGGCGTGCGGCGGCTCCTGGATGGTCCCCGCCGACGCCATCAACGACCGCCGCTTCGGCGACGTCGAAAAGCTGGCCCGCGACGCCGTCGCGCTCGTCGAGACGCTCGCGCTGGCGTGACGGCCGTCGGGGCGTCCCGCCCCACCCCCGTCAGGGCGCGCTGGCGAGGAGGTCGTAGCCGCGCCAGAGGGCCTTCTTCGTGAGGCCCGAGAGCTTGGGCCAGGCCACGTCGTGGTCGGCGCTCTTGGACCAGAGCCGGCGGTTCGCCTCCGAATCGAAGACGAAGTTGATCTGGTAGTTCAGCTCGGTCGGAGAGGCCTCGATCTCGGCGGCCTGCGCGGGCGCGTAGAACCGGAGGAGCTTGACGTTCTGAAAGCCCTTCTGCTTGCGCAACGCGGGCTCGAAGACCTCGGCGTAGGTCTTCTCGAACGCGGCGCGCTTGTCGTCGGCGACTTCAAAGAGCAGCTGAAAGAGAATCATGCGTCCCTCCTGCCGGCGTTTCTACCATGCGGCCGAGCAGCACGGCCGCTTGGTCAGGCGCAGGGGCGGGACTTCCCAGCAGGTCAGCCACGATCTGGCTCGCGGCGGCGTAGGTGAAGCCGGAGCGCTCCCAGGTGCCCTCGAGCGGGAACGGATCGAAGGGCTCGACGAGCATCAGATTCCCGCCCGCGGGCGCCGCCTCGAGGCCGAGCAGCGCCGCGACGCGTTCGGCATTGTCGACGTAGGCGGTCACGACGGGCGGCAGGGCCGCGTCGAGGAGCGCCGCTGCCCCCGCTCGGCCGGTCAGGGCGAACGGTGCGCCGCAGCCGCGCAAGGCCGCCAGCGCGCCAGGCACGCCGTGCGGGTGGGCGAAGCCGAGGGCCCGGTGGGCCTCGGCGAAGTCGTAGTCCTCGGCCCAGCGCCGCACGAGGCGCGCACGGTGGACGGCCACGACGGGCCCGTGCGGCTCGCGTTCGAGGAGCTCCTCGCGGTCGAACAGGTCGAGGAGCCGCGAGACGTACCCGGGGTCGGTCGCCGCCTGGGCAGCGAGCCTCCGGACGCCGAACGGCGGGACGCCGTCGACGAGCGCCCGCACGAGCCGGCTGGCTTTGGCGGCGTGCAGCGAGCGTGTCGAGCGCGGCGCCGCCCAGGGGCTGCGGTCCTCGCCGCGCATCTGGATGAGGACCGTGGGCCGCTCGAGCACGAGGCGCATGTTGCCGCACAGGTCCACGTACCCGAGCCCCTCCTCGGCGAGCCGCTCACGGGTTCGGGCGCCCAGGAAGGGCGCGATGAGCACGAAGGCGTCGGCGGCCGCCGACTTGAGCGCCGCCGCGACCTGGGGCACGAGGCGCGGATCGAGCTGCCGGCGCGCGCCGATGGCCAGCGCGGCGCAGGTCCCGGCGGGCGTCCGGATGATCAGCCGGGCGGCCGAAAGGTCGTTGGTCTTGACGGAGACCGTCGTCGTCCAGTGGCCGGGGAGGCAGCGCTGAATCTGCTCGACGGCCTGGCGCAAGACCACGTTGTCACTGGGGGCAGCGTTGCTCATCTTGGACAACAGCCTCACTCCGGACAACGGTCGGGTCAAAAAAGCCGCCGTTTCCGCGCCCCTCCCTCACACGGTTGTGGCTGAGACGGCGCCACCTCGGGTAAAGTGACACCTCAGCCTCGCGTCGCCGGGCCCGCGCGTCAGGGAGACGTTCATGTCCATTTTCTTAACCTCGTCGTCGAAGCGTTCCGCATTCGGGCTGACCTTCACCATCACGGTCGCGCTCATGGGGGCCACGGCCGCGCCCGCGGCGGCGCAGTCTCTGCGGCCCAACATCCTCATCGTCTTCGACACGTCCGGCTCGATGCAGCTCGACGCGAGCGAGACGTGGGCGGGTGAGCGCGTCAACGAAGCCGCGGGGAGCTGCCCGGTGGTCCCCGCGGGCAAGGTCAGCCGCCTCTTCGCGCTCAAGGCGGCGATCCGCGACGCGCTCGCGCAGGTCGGCACCGACGAGGCGAACTTCGGGCTCATGACGTTTCCCCAGCTCCTCGATCCTACGCTCACGCAGCCACCCCCCGCGAACGATCCAACGCGAGGTCTCAATGGATTCGGCTGCTTCGATTGCACCACCGACGGATGCGGCGTGGGCCCCGTGGGGCACTACTATCTCGATCCGACGGTGGGCCTCGGCTGCCGCATCTCCACCGATCCGTCGAACACGCTCAACGCGTCGGGTGCCGAGCCCGCGTACGGCCCGTGGTTCGATTCGGCGATCAGCCAGGCGCTGCGCGTCGATCTGACGAAGGCCGCCGCCGGCGCGAAGCCCGTGACGGCCGACTTCGATCCGCCCGACGCCAACATCGCGCGCATTTATCGGTTCATCGACAACACCGAGAACGTCGGCCCGGTGGCCAACGCCGCCGCGCTCACCGATCCGGAGCTGCACGCCAACGGCGCCACGCCGCTCGGCCGCTCGCTGTTCTACGCGCGCCTCTACTTCGACAACTTCATCAACACGTCGGCCGATCCGCGCCGCGCCTGCCGCCAGAACGTCGTTATCGTCGTCACCGACGGCAACGACACCTGCGACTACACCTCGGGCTCGGCGCTGAGCTACCAGACGTGCGCGCAGACGGGGTTCGCGACGTTTCACCCGGAGGTGCAGGCCTGCAAGCTGCTGCGCGGTGGCTCGAGCGTCAAGACGTACGTCATCACCGACACGACGGTCTCGGGCAACCTGAACAGCAACATCGCGATCGCGGGCGGCACGGGCGGCGCCATCAAGGTCTCGCTCACCGACACGGCCGCCGTGAAGGCGGCCCTCGTGGGCATCATCGCCGCGACCGTCCCGCCCGCCGAGATCTGCAACGGCAAGGACGATAACTGCAACGGCGTCATCGACGAGGGCGTCAGCAACATGTGCCCCGTCTCGAACGATCCAAACAACGCCGACAACCTCAAGGGCTCGGCCGCGCAGCACTGCGCAGTCGAGACCTGCAACTGCAAGGACGACAACTGCAACGGCGTCGTCGACGAGGGCCTGCCCACGAACGCCTGCGGCGGCGCGTGTGGCTGCGCCGTTCCCCCCGAGATCTGCGACGGTCTCGACAACAACTGCAACGGTGACATCGACGAAGGCTTCCTCGTGGGCGCCGCCTGCACGAACGGCCAGGTCGGCGCCTGCCGGCGCGGCGGCATCCTGGCGTGCACCGTGAACGGCATGGGCACGTTCTGCGACGCACCCATGGTCACGCCCTCGCCCGAGGTCTGCAACGGCATCGACGACGACTGCAACGGCCAGAAGGACGACGGCGTGCTGCCAGGTGTGGGCGAAAAGTGCGGCGCGGCGCTGGGGGTCTGCATGGCCGGCATCACGGCCTGCGTCGACGGGCACCTCGTCTGCCAGCAGACGAGCGCGCCCATGCCCGAGACGTGCAACGGCCTCGACGACGACTGCGACGGCGTCATCGACAATGGCGTGCTGCCGGGCACGGGCGACCGGTGCCTTTGTCCGAACGAGACCGAGGCCCAGGTCGGCGTGGGCGTTTGCAAGGCGGGCACGCACGTCTGCCGCGCCGGCAAGATCGTCTGCGACGGCTGCGTGGGCCCGAGCGCCGAGATCTGCGACGGTAAGGACAACGACTGCGACGGCCAGATCGACACGATGGCGACCTGCCCGGGCGGCCTCGCGTGCCGCGAGGGCTCGTGCACGCTCGTCTGCAAGCCGGGCGAGTTTCCTTGTCCCGCGGGGTACATGTGCGTCGAGACTTTCTGCCTCCCGCAGCGCTGCATCGGCGTGACCTGCGCGGCGGGCCAGAAGTGTGACAACGATTCGGGCCGCTGCGTCGACATCTGCGACAAGGTCCAGTGCGGGGCGCCGAGCTATTGCAAGGGCGGCATCTGCGTCGACTGCAACACGCCGGGCGAGGGATGCGCCGACGGACAGCTGTGCGTCGGAGGCATGTGCGAGAGCGATCCGTGCGTGGGAGTGACCTGCGGCAACGGGCAATATTGCTCCAATGGAAAATGCCTCGATCTCTGCACGCACATCGACTGCAACGCGACCGAGCGCTGCGTCGCCGGCAAGTGCGTCGCCGACCCGTGCGCGAAGAAGGCCTGCGCCCAGGACCAGTTCTGCGACCTCGACACGGGCGCGTGCAAGACCGACACGTGTCAGGCGTTGCAGTGTCCGGCCGCGCAGCGCTGCATCCAGAGCACGGGTCAGTGCGCCCCCGATCCGTGCGCCTTCGTTCAGTGCCCCGCGCCGTGCTACGCCTGCGATGTCACGAGCGCGGGCCAGGCGACCTGCAAGTTCCTCGACGACGCCCAGCACCCGCAATGCGTGCTCGTCCGGGTGACGACCGGCCAGAAGGGCGGCGGGTGCGGCTGCGCGCTCGGCGGGGAGCCCGTCGACCTCTCGGGGATCGCGCTCGGCCTGACGGGCCTGGGGCTCGTCATGACCGTTCGCCCGCGCCGCCGTCGCCGCCGCTAGTGCACTCCTGAGCGCACTCCTAGAGCGAGCCCGGCCGCCCGACTGATGGTAACTTCATCGACCGATGGCGAAGCACGGCCGCTACAAGATCGTCCGGAAGGTTGCGGACGGCGGCATGGCCGAGATCTTCCTCGCGATGCAGCTCGGCCGCGAGGGCTTCCAGAAGCCCGTGATCCTGAAGCGGATCCACAGCACGATCTACGCGGATCCGCAGTTCCGTAACATGTTCATCGACGAGGCCCACATCTCGATGGGCCTGTCGCACAGCAACATCGTGCAGATCCTCGACCTCGGCGTCGGCAGCGGCCGCTATTTCCTCGTCATGGAGGTCGTCGACGGCTGGGACCTCGGGAGGGTGCTCCAGCGCGCCGCGATGGCGGGGACGCCGTTGCCGCGCGAGCTCGGCCTGCACGTCACGGCCGAGGTCTGCCGCGCGCTCGCCTACGCGCACGGCAAGATGGACGCCGCGGGCGAGCGGCCGCTCGGCATCGTTCACCGCGACGTCAGCCCCCAGAACATTCTCCTCTCGGAGCAGGGCGAGGTGAAGCTCACGGACTTCGGCATCGCCAAGGCCATGGGCAAGCGCGAACAGACGGGGACGGGCGTCGTGAAAGGAAAGGTGGCGTTCATGGCGCCCGAGCAGGCGCTCGGAAAGACCATCGACGCGCGCTCTGATCTCTTCGCGCTCGGAACGGTGCTCTACCAGCTCATGGTTGGCGTGCGCCCGTTCGAGGCGCCCACGGATCTCGAGGTGCTGCTGCGCGTGCAGCGCGCCGACTTCCGTCCCGCCGAGGTCGCGGCGCCGGATCTGCCCACGCACGTGAGCGCGATCATCGGGCGCGCCATGCAGCTCGATCCCGACATGCGTTACCAGAGCGCCGAGGAGATGCTCAACGACATCGAGCAGGTCCTGCGCACGGTGTTCAATCCCGTGGGTCAGACCGAGCTCAAGCGCTGGCTCGCGGCGCTGGGCGCGCGTGACGGTCAATTGCCCATGGCCAAGGGCGCGCAGACGCCTCCGCCCGGGCGCCTCCCGGGCACGGGCGAGATGGAGGGCAAGGACGTCGTCCTGGAGGAGGTCGACGGCGAGGAGGCCACGTCGCTCGCGAGCATCGACGGGCCCGGCGGCGAGATGCGCCAGCGCATGACGCGCCCGCGCGCCGCCGAAGAGCTCGCGCTGCCGGTGCCGCACGACGACGAGTCGGCGCTGTCGGGCCGCATGAGCCCGCTCGAGTTTCCGCTGCCGCTGTCGGACACCGAGGAGCGCCCCGGCCGGCGGCGCGTGCGTAGCGGCGGCGGCTTCTCTACGATTCTCTTCGGGTTGTTGCTCATCGGCGGCGCGGCGTTCGCGGGCCGTTACTTCGGGCTGCTGCGAGAGAAGCAGGGCGCCGACGAGCCGCCGCCCGCGACCGTCAGCCCCGCCAAGACGGCTGAGGCCGAGGCGAGCAAGGCCGACAAGCCGCGGCCCGCTTCGGAGAAACACGCCGTCGCGGCGGCGGCGTCGTCGACCGGGACGGGGCACGACGGCGGAGCGGCGGCCACGACCCACCTCGCGGCGCGCAAGGCCGAGGCGGCCGAGCCCGCGCGCGAGCCGCCGCGCCATCCGCGGGGTCCCTCCGAGAAGCCCGAGCACCTCCGGCGCATCGACGAGCTCAAGAGCATGATGGCCCCCGATCCGTCGCTCGACCCGATACCCACGCCGAGCGAGCCGCCGCCCGCGCCGGCTCCTGCGAATCCCTAGAGGCCTCTCAGCGCTTGTTGCTGAAAGGGCGGACGACGCCTGGTTTCCGCGGCCCGAGGCCGATCTCCGCCGCGATCTCGCGCAGCAGACGCGCGAGCTCACGCACCTCGGCCTCGGGCGCCGGTGTGCCGGTCGCGATGCGATCGGCGATGAAGTCCGCCTTCTCGCTCGCGACGGTCACGCGATCCTTGGACGACATTCCGTACGTTCCCAATCGACGGGTAGCCGGCTACTGACGCGTCTCGTTCCGTGGACGGTCCAGGGCTCGCGCTGCGTCGAAGCCTTCGTCGAAGCCTTCGACGCCTCGGAGGTCGCGTCTCGCGCCGACGACGCGAAGCAAGAGCGCCACGAGGGCCGGGCTGGCCATGACGGCGTCGCCATCGTCCGAGAGGCCTCCCACGGCCTCGTCCAGGTCGTCGCAGGCGGCCTCGAGGGAGGCGCGCGCGGTCGCGAGCGTGAGGGGCCCGGTCACGGAGGCGCTCTTCAAGAGCGGGCCCCGAGCGGCCGGGAGACGACTCGCCGGACGCTCCGACCCCGCTGGGACACGCAATACATCCTCTTTCTTGGGCCGAAACCGGAGAGATCGCAAGATTTCTTTCGGATGACGCGGTCGACCTCGCGGGTCGCAGGTCCGGCGAGACGGACGAACCGGCGCTGGGTTTTTCGTTCTGGGCCCGAGCCGTGTCTGTTTGTGCGCTCGCAAGAGCGACCAAAGGAGAGCGGATGAAACGGCTGACTTCGATGTGCGCGCTGGTGGGATTGATGGCCGTCTTCGCGGGGACGGGCTGCCGCAAGACGGACGACGAGGCCTTTCGCGCCGGCGTGCCGACGCGCGAGGCGGTGACGCTCCACGTGGCGGGCGTGCCCGACGACGGCGGCGGCGCGAGCGGCGCCGTGACGAGCGCTCTCGTTGGGCAGAAGGCCGATACGTACACGCTCACGCGCGTCGTGACGGCCGTCGTGAATGGGGGGACGTGGGCCGTGCTGACGCTCGTCAAGACTGTGGTGTCCTTCCCGGCGACCACCGCCTCTCACGACGTGGCGGTCTGGGGCCCGCACACCGACCCGCTCTCGCCCAACACCTGGCGCCTCACGGTGACCCGCCTCGGGCCGCACGAGTTCCAGTGGCTCTTCGAGGGGCGCGACAAGACCAAAGGCGACGACGCGTTCCTCGCGATCATCACGGGCACGCACACGGCGGCGGTCGACGCGCAGGACGATCCCATCGAGGGCTTCGGCAGTGGCAGCTTCACGATTGACTGGGACAAGGCGGCGATGCTGCCCGAGCACGACACGAACGTCGGCCGCGCGGCCTTCACCTACTCGCGCCTCACGACCGACGCCGTCGTGACGGTGGACGTCGACTTCACGGGCATCCGCGACGACAAGACCTCGGAGATCTTCGACGCCAAGTACCGCTACACGTCGACGCCCGGGCAGGGCGGTAAGCTCCGCTACGCCGAGGACAAAGACAACGTGCCGGCGCCAGGCAATACGGGGACGGCTAAGGAGCACTTCACGATCGAGAGCCGCTGGACCGAGCAGGGCGTGGGCCGCTGCGACCTCCAGGACTCGGGCGGCGACCTCATGAGCACGATCGCGCACGCCTCCGAGTGCTGGGATTCCAATTTCGACAGCGTCTACCGAGATCTCGAGTACCCCGACCCCGCGGGCAACTGGGGCGCCGAGAGCGCTTGTACCGGCTTCCCAACGGCTGAATACCCAAACCTTTAAAATGGGAACCCTGAGAGGGTTCCCATACCCTCCAAGTAACCGGCTCCGGCGGGCGAAGCCCGCCTGCGGCTCTAAAATGGGAACCCTGAGAGGGTTCCCATACCCTCCAAGTAACCGGCTCCGGCGGGCGAAGCCCGCCTGCGCCTTCGTGTTGAGGTGCTCACGTTGTGTTGAGGCGCTCACGTTGATCATATGAGCGAAACTGGTAGCCGACCCATTTTGAAGCTCGTCGCCGGCGGGAAGGCCGACGACACGCGGGCGGCGCTGCGCGAGCTTTACGCGGCGTATGGCGGCAGCGTCTACGGGCGCTGCCAGTATCTGTTACGCGACCGGGTCAAGGCCGAGGACGCCATGCAGGACGTGTTCGCGAAGGCTCTCTCGCACTGGGGCGAGTTCCGGAGCGAGTCGTCGCCGCTGACGTGGCTCATCAGAATCGCGACGCATCACTGCCTCAACGTGCAGCGCGCCGAGCGCGCGCCCTGGCACAAGCTCTTCGCGCGGCAGGAGCGCGCCCGCGCCGAGGGTCACGGCGGCCCCCAGCTGCTCGAGGATCGCGACACCGTGCGCAACCTGCTCGCGGGGCTCGACCTCGAGACACAGCAGGCGGCCATTCACTACTTCGTCGACGAGATGACGCTCGAAGAGGTCGCGAAGGCGCTGGGTCGGTCGGTGCCGACGGTTCGCAAACGACTGGAGAGCGTGTCGGCCCTGGCCGGACGGAGCATGAAGGAGATCGAGCCATGAGCGCGCAGATGCAAGACAGGCACGTGGGAGAGCTCGCGCTGCGCCGGCTTCGCGCCGGCGAAGCGGTTCGAAACGAAGCGGTTCGAAACGAAGCGGTTCGAGACGGGGCGTCGCCGGAGAGCGCCGCGCACGCCGAGACGTGCGCGGATTGCCGCGCGCGACTCAAGTCGTTCGACGACGAGCAACGCCGGTTCGAGCAAGAGATCTCGTTCGACCGGTTCGCGGCGGGCGTGACGCGCGCGGCGCGCACGGCGGCGCCCCGCCGCGGCGCGCCGCTTCGCACCGTGCGCTTCATGCTCCCCACCTTGAGCCTGGCCGCGGGCATCGCGCTGTTCGTCGGCGTCACCGCGAGGCGCGAGCATCTTCCGAGCTCGCACAACTCCGTCAAGGGCGGCGCCGCGATCACTGTGCGCGTCTCGGCGGGCGACACCGGACCCCAGCGCTTCGCCGCCGAGAGCGCGCCCGAGGCCCTCGCGCCCGGTGAGCGCGTGCGCATCGGCTACCAGCCGGGGGCGCGCCGCTATCTGCTCTCGCTCTCGATCGACGAGGCGGGTGAGGTGACGCCGCTCTACCCCGAGGTGGGCCGGAGCGTGCCGGTGGGCAAGGCCGTGGGCGCGGGTCTGCGCTACCTGCCCGACAGCATCGAGTTCACCGACGCGGGCGCGGAACGGCTGTTCGTGATCCTGAGCGATCAGCCCATCGACGTCGACGCGGCCCGCCGCGCCGCGCGCACCTCGTTCGCGCGCGCCAAGGGCGATATCCTGCACATGCCGGCGCTCGAGCTGCCCGGAGAGCAGTTCCAGCGGACCTTCATCAAACCCTGACTTTCGATGATGAACGGAAGCTCGGCCGGCGTCGCATGAACATGAAGCGGACAAGCCTCGCCGTCGCCGTCGCCGTCGCCGTGGGGCTGACGGCCTCCGCGGCGCGCGCCGATGGCCTGCACCGGTTCGCCGTGATCGTGGGCAACGACACGGGTGGGAGCGACACGCGGCCGCTCGTGTATGCGCGCGCCGACGCGCGCAAGGTCTACGACATCCTCACGCGCCTCGGCGGCGTGCGCGTCGACGACGCGCAGCTCGTCCTCGACGGCAGCGCGCAGGATCTACTGGCGGCGCTGGCCGGAACCGAGCGCCGGGCCGCCGACGCGCACGCGCGCGGCGAGCGCACTGCGCTCATCCTCTACTACTCGGGCCACGCCAAGGACGGCGCGCTTCGGCTCGGCGACACGCGGCTGCCGCTCGACTCGCTCAAGGCGCGCGTCTCCGCCTCGCCCGTCGACGTGCGCATCGCCATCCTCGACTCGTGCCGTTCGGGCGAGCTCACGCGCACGAAGGGAGCGCGGCGCGCGCCCGCGTTTCAAATCCAGGCCGAAGGCCCGCGCGACGCCAAGGGCCTCGTCATCCTCACGTCGAGCTCGTCCGACGAGGACTCGCAGGAGTCGGACCTCGTGGGCGGCAGCTACTTCTCGCACCACCTCGCGAGCGGGCTGCTCGGCGGCGCCGACAAGTCTGGCGACGGCCGCGTCACGCTCTTCGAGGCTTACGCCTATGCCTACGATCGCACGGTGGCGGACACGGCCGAGACGGCCGCGGGCCCGCAGCACCCGACGTTCAGCTACGACCTCGCGGGCAACGGCGATCTCGTCCTCACCGACGTCGCCGCGCGGCGCGAGGGCATCTACCTTCCCCGCGAGGCGCCCGGCGGGGTCTATTACCTCGTGGACCGACAGGGCTTCGTCGCCGCCGAGATCGTCAAGGAGGCGAGCGACCGGCGCATCGCGCTGCCGCCCGGCCGCTATCGCGTCAAGCGCCGCCTCGCCGATCGACTGCGCGTGGGCGAGCTCGAGGTGGCCGCGGGCCAGATGAGCACTCTCGACGAGAGCCGTCTGCGCGACGCGCCGTTCACCGACGATCCGGTCAAGGGCGCGATGCGCGTCGACGTCTCGCGCTGGTCCGTGGGCGTCGGCGGTGGGTTCCAGGCGGTCTTCGACGCGCCCACGCGGCAGAGCCTTTTTCCCGCCACGGGGCTCGTGGGCGTCGACCTGCAGCTCCGGAGCTTCTTCCGGCGCGACTGGGTCTGGGGCCTCGACGCCGCGGGCGGGGGTGCCAACGGCGTCGTGACCCTTCCACCGTCAGGGACGGCGGCACCCTTCCGGTTCAGCGAGCTGTCGTTCGCGTCCTCGCTCGTCGTCGAGTGGCCACACCGTCTGCTGACGCCGTTCGTGGGCGGCCGCCTGGCGCTCCTGCTCATGACACGCCGGTTCGACGCGGACGCGTTTCCCGCGCAGTACTTCTCGACGCTGTCGCCCGGGCTCGTGGGCGGCACCACCTGGCGCGTCGCGCGCAGCTGGGGCGTCGTGCTGCGCGCGCGCGTGCACTACCTCCTCTACAACGTAGATGAAAACCGCTCCCTGGGATTCTGGGAGCTCGCCACGGCGGTGTCATATGATCTCTGAACGGCGGCTGCTCTCGCTCTCGGTGGCGTTGGCTTGCGCGGCGCTCGTCGCCGCCGGGTGCGGCAATTACTCGAACGAGGATCTCGAGTTCATGAACGCGCTGCCGGAGAGCAGCGACCTGCGCGCCAACATCCCGCCGCGCTCGAGCGCCCTCGAGCCGGCCGACGAGGCGGAGCTCGCGCGCGAGACCCACACGGTGACGACGGGGTTCAACGGCCTGCTCATGGCGCTCGTCGGGATCGTCGACACGGTTCGCAGCTATCCGCCCACGACGCGAACGCCCGACGGGCGCATCTGGGGGCCGTTCCCCGCCGATCGCGCGAAGATGAAGAACCTCGACTGGCAAACGCGCATGATCGTGAGCCGTCACCCAGGAGCGGCCGATCAATTCGACTATGAGATCTCCGTGCACCACGCCCCAGGCGCGGACACGGATTGGCCTCTCTTCGTGAGCGGTTGGTTCCAGGCCGGGCACACGGCGCGCCGGGGCGTGGGCCACGTCGAGCTCGTCACGGCCGCCGTGCGGGCCGAGGGCCTGGACGTCTCGGATCTGGGAATGCTCGACCACCTCGAGATCGACTACGACACGCTGGACGATCCGATCACAATCACCATGAACGTCGCCAATTTGCCTGACCCGAGCACCCCCGATCCGGCCGGCAAGGTGATTTACACGTATCGCGCCAACGCGGAGGGCCAGGGTGAGATGACCTTCGACCTCTTCGGGCAGATCGTGCCGGGTCCGGCCAGCGAAGACGTGAGAGTCGTGAGCCAGTGGCTGAGCACGGGCGCCGGTCGGGCCACGCTCACGGTCGTAGCGGGGGATGGCATGGGCTCGCAGCAGATGGAGTGCTGGGACAGGTCATTTCGGGCGACATTCAACGCCAAGCCATGGTCGACCGGAGAGGACGTGCCGGGCGACCCGACGGTGGCATGCCCCGTGATTCCCACCCTTTAGGTGACCGACGCGCCGCTTGGGCCATTCTGCTCGGGCGGCGTCGGCGGTGCGTCGTTAGGGCAAGCGTCGGCAGGAACGATGGAATCCCAGGATGGATTCGGGGGCTGGTTCCAGGGTATGATGTTGTCTCACCACCCGATAGCCGCCCCCGCGGAGAAGGACCCCACCCTTTGGCCGAGCACTTTCGACGAATCGACCCTCGATATGAGCGCCAGCTCGATGTCGAGGTCGTGGCGGATGGGAAGAAACACACCTCCCGCACCGTGAACATCTCGCTCGGCGGGCTCTTTTTGGACTCGTCGACGCCGCTCGAGCTCGGCGTGACGGTCCAGCTCCGATTTCAGCTTCCCACGCAGCCGGAGCCCGTCGAGGTGGCCGGCGACGTCCGTTGGGTCGTCAAGAAGGACGGCAACCACTCGGGCATCGGCATCCGCTTCCAGGGCCTGCGCGCGCGCGACGTCTGGGCCCTGAACCAGTTCTTTCAGTCTAGTTCGGGCCCCTGAGAGGGTCCCGCGCCCCCTGCTCCTGCCCACCCTCCATCCCACCACTCGCCACGCTCGGCCTCGCCGCGCCCCCGGCGGCGGCTCGAACGAGCGAAGCTCGTCCTCGCCGCGGCTGCGGTGTTCGCCGCGGTTAGCGAAGGCTGTCCGGGAGAAGCGGGGAGGGCGCGCTCGTGTACGTGACCCAGAGCTGGTGGGCGGCGCGCGTCATCGCGACGTGCAAGAGGCGGCGCGCGTCGTCGCCCGTGCCGTAAGACGACGCGTTGACGTCGAGCAGGATGACGATGTCGAACTCGAGCCCCTTCGTCTGACGCACGTCGGTGACGTCGATGCCGGGCGTGAAGGAGAAGTCCTGGTCGGCGACGAGCCTCAGGGCCGGGACCTCGGCGCGCGCAAGGGCGTCGTAATACAGCAGGGCCTGCTCCGGGTGGCGCGCGAGCAGGGCCACCGACGCCTCGGGCTCGGCGCGCACGAGCTCCTTGAGCGCGTGCGAGAGGAACTCCGTGCATTCACCGGCCGAGCCGAAACCAAAGGCTTCGACGGGCGCGCCGGCGCGCGGCGCGACCGGGCGCACGTCGCCCTGGAGCGGGCCGAGGACGTGCTCGGCCAGCTCGACGATCTCGCGCGTCGAGCGGTAGCTCACGCGCAGCGGCTCGATGCGCTCGTGCGCGATGCCGAGATCGTCGAGGAGCGCGGCCCAGTTCGAGAAGCCGTGCTCGGGCGCGATGGCCTGCGCCGTGTCGCCCGCGAGGGTCACCGAGCGTTGCCTGCTCGTCGTGTCGAGGAGCACGGCGAGCTCGAGCGGTGAGAAGTCCTGCACCTCGTCGACCATGAGGTGCTCGTAGGCGAGCGGCGCCATCCCTTTGGGGCCCGGGAGCGGCCCGCGCTGGAGCTGGTAGATCCTCAAGAGCAGGGCGTCGTCCTCGGCGTCGAAGGCGAAGCCCTCACCGTCGTCCTCGAGCTTGCCGCCCGTGCGCAGGCGCTCGCGCGCGACGCACCAACGGTGCAGGTCGTCGAGCTGGCCGTCGGAGAAGACGCCCGACGCGTGCGTCGCGAAGCCGGCGCGCAGGGCCTCGCGATCGGTGAGGAGCGCGGCCCACTCGCCCGTGACGTCGCGCGTGCGGGAGCGCAGCGCGCGCCCGACGTGCTCGAGCGCCGTCCTGACCGGAGGATCGAGCGCTGCGTCGCGCACCCACGTCGCGAAGGCCGTGACGCGCGCGTCGACGGGGCCGCCCGCCGCGGCCGCGTCCCAGGCCGCGAGCGCGTCGGTGACGGCCACGCGCGCCGCGGGCTCGGCGGCGAGACGCGCGAGCTCGGCGCGACACCACGCCGTGAGGGCTGTCTGGCGGTCGACGAGGATGCGCAGCATTGCCCCGTGCGACTTGGCGCGCATGACGACGGACGGCGTCTCGTCGGTGACGGGCACGTCGAGCAGCGGAAGCGCCAGCTTGCGCTTCTCGTGGGCCCAGGCGGAGAAGGTCAGGACCGGGACGCCCTCGACGTCGAGCGCCGGCAGCACGCGCGACACGTACGCGGCGAGCGCGCGCTGGTACACGATGATGAGCATCTTGTCGGCGCGGAAGCGGCGCGGCTCGGCGAAGGCCAGGTAGGCGATCCGGTGCAGGCCGATCGTCGTCTTGCCGCTCCCCGCGGAGCCCTGCACGGCGATGAGGCCCGACGCCGGCTGCGTGATGAGCTCGAACTGGCGCGGGTCGATGAGCGCCGCGATGGCGGGCAGGTGGCGGTCGGGGCGGCGCTGACCTTCGTCGTCGAGCCCCAAGCGGCCGCGCACGGCGGGCGCCGCGGGCTTGGGCGGCAGCGGCCGCGTCGGCAACATCGTCGCCGTGCTGCCGTCGCGCGCGATCTGGAGCTTGGCCTGCTGGGCGGCGACCTGCCGCCACGCGCCCGTCTTGAAGTCGCGGCTGAACGTGCCCTGAGGCGAGGCCACGCGCCGCAGCTCCGAATCGACGATCGCCACCGTGCGGCGCGCGAGGACCTCGCCCTCGACGAGCCGATCGCCGAGGCGCTCCTCGTAAAGGTCGCCCTCCTCGTAGCGATAGAACAGGCGCGAGACGGGCGCGTTGCGCCAGTCGACGATCTGGACGCCGCCGCCCGGCTCGACGTAGCTGCGCGCGCCGATGAGCACGTCCCGCCGCTTGCCCGATTCCTCGAGGCGCAGGTGGCCGAAGTAGGGCGATTTGCGATCGACGGGGGGGCTGTCGCCCTTGCCGCGCTGACGGGAGAGCGCTTCGATGCGGTGCATCTGCTCGAGGATCGAGCCCTGGTCCTCGGGCTTGGCCTCGGCGAGCGCGTCGCGCAGCTCGATGAGCGAGCCCGCGTCGTCGACGGGCGCGCGGCTCTTGCGCGGCGCCGCCCCGTCGAGCTTACGCAGGACGACCGACAGGAGCTGCTGCTCCTCGACCACGATGGGCGCCGCCTCCTCCGCCTCGGGCGGGATCGCAGCGTCTCCTCCCGCCGCCGGGGACGTTTCGTTCTGCGGATCCAAGAGATCGGCCAGCATAATGGTGGTCGATCGCGATGTCACCTGGGTAGCAAGGGGCCCGGAAAACCCAAAATGACCGACGGACACCAGGACGAATCTACGGCCGTGCCAGAGCCGCGGGAGCCACCCGTGTTTGGCGCGAAGCGGGCGCTGCGGATCTTGATGGCATTTCTCGGCGTCCAGCTGGCCGTCGCGGTCGTCGTCGGCGTCTTCGCGGCGGCTCACGTCCTCACGGAGGGTGGCCGCGCGGCGCCCGGGGGCATCCAGCCGTCAGGCATCCAGATCGACCTCGGCGTCTTGCTGGCCGCGGCCTTGGTCGGCACGCTGCTCGCGGGGGTGGCGGTGCTGCGCATGCTCCGGCGGTCTTTCGGTGAAGCGGGCGGCGACGCCGTGCGGGTCGAAGTGGGCTGGACGCCGGCCTCGGGCCGCGATTGCGCGGGCGCCGCGCTGACTGGCTTCGCGCTCATGGTGGCGTTCGCCGTCGTGGGGGCCGCGCTCCCTGTGCGTCCACACGCCTTGGGACCCCTGGCGCGCGCCGTGGGCGCGGGCGGCTGGGCGCGCCTGGCGTGGGCCGCGCTGGCCGTCGGCGTCGCGCCGCCGGTCGAGGAGCTGGTCTTTCGAGGCGCCCTTTACGCGGGCCTCGCGCGTTCCTGGCGGCCCGCGTGGGCAGCGCTCGTGACGACGACGGTCTTCGTGGCCCTCCACGCCACGGAGATCGGCGCCTACTGGCCGGCGTGGATCGCGATCGCGCTGCTCGGCGCCTTCGCTCTGCGCGCGCGCCTCGCGACGGGCTCCTTGCTGCCGGCGATCGCGCTCCATGCGAGCTACAACCTCGGCCTCGTGCTCATCGCATACGCGCGGTGACCCGCGCGCTTCCAGTGGGCCCGTCGCGCTTCGCGGCGTGCAGACCGGCCGCCGGCGAAACTCCGACTGCTGAGAGCCAATCTGAGTTACGGTTTTTCGCGATGAAGGGGCTCCTCATCGCCGCCGCGACCGCGGCGCTCGTCGTCGCCGGCGTCTACGTGCTGAACGCGACCGACGAGCAGCCTGTCGGCGCGCCCGCAGAGAGCACCGGTCAGATTCCCACGCCGCCCGACGCGGGCTCTCTGCGCAATCAGTTGCTCCACTCGACGCCGCAGCAGCTCGGAATCACGCCCGTGCGCGGCGTGTGGGGCGTGCTCATGGAACGCGGCTACGCCAAGGGAACGGCGACGATCATCGCGCTCGCCGACGGGACGGCGAGCATGTACCTCAGCACGGGCGGCGCCGTCGCGGGCGGCAGGGCCTATCCGCCGGCGCACGCCGCCGCGCTGAAGCTCTGCGAGCAGGCGGCCGAATCCTCGACAGAAACCGTCGCGGCGCAGGACTTTCCGCCGCCCGCGAAGGGACGCGTCCGTTTCTACGTCCTCACGACGGACGGCGTGCGCGTCGCCGAGGACGACATCTTGCCCCGCGCGACGGACGGCGGGCGCGATCCGCTCGCACCGCTGCTCGCCGCGGGCGACGCCGTGCTCGACGGCCTCAAGGACGCCACGAGCAAAGGACTGATTCGCTAGGGGTCGCGTCAGGCGGCGGCGTCGGCCTTCGTGGGGTCGTAGGCCAGGCTGGGGCCGAGCCACTTCTCGACGCCGGCGATCGTCATGCCCTTCCGGCGTGCGTAGTCCTGCACCTGGTCGCGGCCGACGCGGCCGAGGTTGAAGTAACGCGCCTCGGGGTGCGCGAGGTAGATGCCGCTCACGGACGCGGCGGGCGTCATCGCGAAGCTGTCGGTGAGCTCGAGGCCGGCGGACCGCGCGCCCAAAAGGTCGAAGAGCTTGCCCTTCTCGGTGTGCTCGGGGCAGGCCGGGTAGCCGAAGGCGGGCCGGATGCCGCGGTATTTTTCGTCGACGAGGTCCTCGTTCGACAGATCTTCGTGCGCGCCGTAGCCCCAGTCGCGGCGCGCGCGGGCGTGCAAGCACTCCGCGAAGGCTTCGGCGAGGCGATCGGCGAGCGCCTTGACGATGATGGCGTTGTAGTCGTCATGCTTCTTCTCGTAGGATGCGGCGAGCTCGGCGCAGCCGATGCCGGCCGTCACGGCGAAGGCGCCGACGTGATCGGCCAAGCCCGAGCCCACGGGCGCCACGAAGTCCGCGAGCGACAGGTACGGCTTGTCCTCGGTCTTCACCTGCTGCTGGCGGAGCATGTTGAAGCGCAGCTTCTCCTTCGCGCGTGACTCGTCGGTGTAGAGCACGATGTCGTTGCCGTCGCTGTTGGCGGGCCAAAAGCCGTACACGCCGCGCGGCGTGAGCTGGCGCCCGTCGATGATGCTCTGGAGGATCTCCTTGGCGTTCGCGAAGAGGTCGCGCGCGGCCTGGCCCTGCTCGGGGTGATCGAGGATCGCGGGAAAGCGCCCCTTGAGCTCCCAGGCCGTGAAGAAGAACGTCCAGTCGATGTAGCGCGTGAGCTCTTCGAGGGTGACGTCGTCGACGGCGCGCACGCCGAGGAAGCTCGGCTGCGGGACGTCGTCGGGGCGCCAGTCGATCTTGAGGCGGTTGGTGTAGGCCATGGGCAGCGGCAGCAGCGGCTTGTCGCGCTTGCGCGCGTGCAGCTCGCGCAGCTCCGCCTGCTCCTGGCGGTTCTTGCGATCGAGCTCGGGCTTGCCTTTGGGGTCGAGCAGGCCGGCGACGACGCCCACGGCGCGCGAGGCGTCGAGCACGTGGACGATGGGCTGCGAGAACGCGGGCGCGATCTTCACGGCGGTGTGCTGGCGGCTCGTCGTCGCGCCGCCGATGAGCAACGGAAGGGTGAAGCCCTGGCGCTCCATCTCCTGCGCGACGTGCACCATCTCGTCGAGCGATGGCGTGATGAGCCCGGACAGGCCGATCATGTCGGCCTTTTGCTGGCGCGCCGTCTCGAGGATCTTTTCGCACGAGACCATGACGCCGAGATCGATGACCTCGTAGTTGTTGCAGCCGAGCACGACGCCCACGATGTTCTTGCCGATGTCGTGGACGTCGCCCTTGACGGTGGCCATGACGACGCGCCCGTGCGCCTTTGCGCCGCCGGCTTTCTCTTTCTCCATGAACGGCAGCAGGTAGGCCACGGCGCTCTTCATGACGCGCGCGCTCTTGACGACCTGGGGCAGGAACATCTTCCCGGCGCCGAAGAGGTCGCCAACGATCTTCATGCCGTCCATGAGCGGGCCCTCGATGATCGAGAGGGGCTTGGCGTATTTCTGGCGGGCCTCCTCGACGTCCCTCTCGATGAACTCGACGATGCCCGCGACGAGCGCGTGCGCGAGGCGCTTCTCGACGGGGTCGTCGCGCCAGCGGAGGTCGAGCTCCTTCTTCTTGCCGCCGCCCTTGACGCGCTCGGCGAGCTCGACGAGGCGCTCGGTCGCGTCAGGGCGCCTGTTGAAGATGACGTCCTCGACGTGCTCGCGCAGCACGGGCTCGAGATCCTCGTAGACGCCCAGCTGACCGGCGTTGACGATGCCCATGTCCATGCCGGCCTTGATGGCGTGGAAGAGGAAGGCCGTGTGCATGGCCTCGCGTACGGCGTTGTTGCCGCGGAACGAGAACGACAAGTTGGAGACGCCGCCCGAGATCTTCACGCCGGGGCAGGTGGCCTTGATGAGGCGCGTCGCCTCGATGAAGTTCTTGCCGTACTCGCTGTGCTCCTCGATGCCCGTCGCGATGGCGAGGATGTTGGGGTCGAAGATGATGTCGACGGGGTTGAACTTCGCCTCCTCCACGAGCAGCTTGTAGGCGCGCTGGCAGATCGAGACCTTGCGCTCGACCGTGTCGGCCTGGCCCGTCTCGTCGAAGGCCATGACGACGACGCCCGCGCCGTAGCGCTTGATGGTGCGCGCCTTCTTGAGGAAGTCGGCCTCGCCCTCCTTGAGGCTGATCGAGTTGACGATGGCCTTGCCCTGCACGCACTTGAGGCCCGCCTCGATGACCGACCACTTGCTGCTGTCGATCATGATGGGGATGCGCGCGATGTCGGGCTCGGTCGCGATGAGGTTCAAGAACTTCGTCATGGCGGCCTCGCCGTCGATCATCCCCTCGTCCATGTTGACGTCGAGGATGTTGGCGCCGCCGTTGACCTGATCGACGGCCACCGACGTCGCCGCCGCGTAGTCGCCGCGCCGGATGAGGTCGGCGAACTTCGCCGAGCCGGTGATGTTCGTGCGCTCGCCTATCATCAGGAAGTTCGTGTCGGGGCGGACCGTGAGCGTCTCGAGGCCGGAGAAGCGCGCGTAGGGCAGGCCACCGCCCTCGGCGCCCGGCGCGGGGGGCGGCCGGCGCGGCTTGACGTCCTTGAGCGCGCGCCCGATGGCGGCGAGGTGGTCGGGCGTCGTGCCGCAGCAGCCGCCCACGAGGTTCACGAGGCCGGCCGTCGCGAACTCATGCAGCAACGCCGCCGTCGTGGGTGGCTCCTCATCGTAGCCCGTGGGCGCGAGGGGATTCGGCAACCCGGCGTTCGGGTAGCAGCTGATGAGGCAGGTCGCCGTGCTCGCGAGGTCGGCGAGGAACGACCGCATCTGCGTCGCGCCGAGAGAGCAGTTGATGCCGACCGAGAGCGGCTTGGCGTGCTCGATGGACGTCCAGAACGCGTCGATGGTCTGGCCCGAAACCGTGCGCCCACTGCTGTCGAAGATCGTGACCGACACCATGATGGGCAGCCGCACGCCCTTCTCGGCGAAGACCTCCTCGGCCGCGACGAGGGCGGCCTTGACGTTGAGCGTGTCGGTGCTCGTCTCGGGCAAGAGGATGTCGGCGCCGCCGTCGATGAGGCCCCGCACCTGCTCGACATAGGCGTCCTTGAGCGCGTCGAACGTGATGGCGCGCGCAGAGGCGTCGCTGACGTCGGGGGACATCGACAGCATGCGATTGGAGGGGCCCATGGCGCCCGCGACGAAGCGGGGCTTGTCGGGCGTCTTGGCGGTCCAGGCCGTCGCGGCCGTCTTCGCGAGGCGCGCTGCCTCGAGGTTGAGCTCGTACGCGAGCGCTTCGAGCTTGTAGTCGGCCTGCGCGACCGAGTTCGCGTTGAAGCTGTTGGTCTCGATGATGTCGCAGCCCGCCGCGAGGTAGGCGTCGTGGATGCCGGCGATGATCTCGGGCTTCGTGAGCACGAGCAGGTCGTTGTCACCCTTGAGGTCGACGGGATGATCGGCGAAGCGCGCGCCCCGATAGTCGGCTTCGCCGAGCTTGTGGCGCTGGATCATCGTGCCCATCGCGCCATCGAGGATGAGGATGCGCTCGGCCAGCAAGCGCCGCAGGGTCTGTTCGGTCGTGTCGGTCGGCATGCTTCGGGTCCTATTTCTTCTTATGGGTCTGTTTCGGCTTGGTCGCGAAAGCGGTGACGACCTGAAAATAAGGCGCGCGCCGTTCGCGCGAGGTCACGTCGCAGGTCTCGACCTCGAGCCCTGTCTTTCCTAACAGGCGCCCGACGGCCGCGGGCGAGAAGCCGGCGTGCACGTGGCCGTAAGCCGACGTCACGTCGAGGTGCTCGTGCTCGCCCAGCGTGACGAGGGCGAGGGTGCCGCCCGGCCGCAGCACGCGCGCCGTCTCGGCGAGGGCGCCGCCCGCCTGCTTGAGGAAGGGCAGGACGTTGAGGAGCAGAACCTGGTCGAACGACGCGTCGTCGAAGGGCAGGTCCTGCAGGTCGGCCACGCGGCAGCGCGCGTTGGCGTGCCCCGCGAGGCGCACGCGCGCGGCGTCGACGAGCGTCTCGCTGACGTCGACGCAGGTGATGGTGCGCGCGCGCGGCGCCACGAGCTGCGCCGTCGCGCCGTCGCCCGCGCCGGCGTCGAGCACGTCGCCGAGGCGCAAGAGCCCGATCATGCTCCCCGCGAGGGCCTCCCAGGTCCGCCCCGGAGAGTAGTGCCGCTCCATCTCGCCTGCCACGGACTCGGGCCAGCGCGCGGCCGCCCGCCGCGCGCGCAGTTGCGCCGCGCAGCGCTGCTTGTCGGCGGCGAGCTGCTCGTCGTCGAGCGCGCCCGACACGAGCTGCCAGAGCTTGCGCGCCTGTCCCGGCATCTCGCCGTTCGAGAGGCTGTAGAACGTCGACCCGCCCACGCGCTTGTCGCGCACGAGCCCCGCCTCGCGCAGCTTCCCGAGGTGCGTCGACACGCGCGACTGCCCGAGCTCGGTGATGCTCGTCAGCTCGTTGACCGTCAGCTCGTGCTCCGCGAGCAGCGCGAGCAGGCGCACGCGCGAAGGCTCGGCCAGCAAGCCGAGCAGGTCGGCCGTCGAGTGGAGCGTTTCCATATCCGCGTATCCTGATTGATAGATAGCAGAAAGATGCCTCCGCGGCAAACGCCGGCCGAGCTAGGCCCGCGCGACGGCCCCGAACAGCATTGCCCGCGTGGCCCGCGCGATCGTGACGTCGAGGAAGGCGCCCGGCGTCACGCCGGGCCCGGCGGGGACGATGACGGGGCGGAATTCGTCGGTGCGCGCGAGGTACTCCGACGCCGAGCGCTTCGAGACGTGGTCGACGAGGACGCGCTCGCGCCGCCCGACCTGCGCGCCGAGGATCTCGGCCGTGATGCGCTGCTGCAGCGCGATCACTTCGGCGAGGCGTCGCGACTTCGCGGCCTCCGGCACCGTGTCGGGCATCTTGCGCGCGGCCGTCGTGCCCTCGCGCTCGGAGTAGGCAAACATGAAGGCGGCGTCGAAGCGCAGCTCTTCCTGCGCGCGCAGGATCTCGGCGAACTCGGCCTCGGTCTCGTCGCAGAAGCCGACCATGAGATCGGTCGTGACGGCGACGCGGGGCATGGCCGCGCGCAGCGATGCGACGAGCCGGCGGTAGGTCGCGAAGTCGTAGCCGCGCTTCATGCGCGCGAGGACGTCGTCGGACGCGGTCTGAAGGGGAAGATGAACGTGCTGGCAGACCTTGGGCGTTTCGGCCATGGCGGCGATGACGTCGTCGGAGAAGTCGAGCGGATAGGGCGAGGTGAAGCGGATGCGCTCGATGCCGTCGACGGTCGCGACCGCGCGTAGCAGGTCGCCGAAGCCGACGTCCTCGTAGCGGTACGAGCTCACGGTCTGTCCGAGGAGCTGCACCTCCTTGTACCCCGCGGCCGCCATGGCGCGCACCTGGCGCAGGATCTCGCGCGGCGGCGTCCCGCGCTCGCGGCCTCGCGTGTAGGGGACGACGCAGAACGCGCAGAACTTGTCGCAGCCGCGCTGGATCGTGACGTGGCCGGTCACGCCGCCCGTCATCTCGCGCGCCGGGTCGAGCCCGTCGTAGGTTTCGTAGCGGTCGAGCCGCGTGTCGTCGACGGCGCGACCGGCGCGCGCCGCCTCGACGTGCTCGACGAGACGTCGGTACCCGTCGGGCCCGATCACGAGGTCGACGTAAGGCGCGCGCTCGCGGATCGCGCCCTTGAGATGCTCGGCCATGCAGCCCGTGATGCCCACGATCGGCCGGTCGCGACGCGCCAGCTCGGCCTGCGTCTTGTGCTGCGCGAGCTCGCTCACGCGCGCGAACACACGCTCCTCCGCCTTCTCGCGCACGGCGCAGGTGTTGAGCAGGATCAGGTCGGCGCGCGTCGGATCCTCGGTGCGCCCGTAACCCGCGGCGTGCAGCAGCCCCAGCACCATCTCCGTGTCGGCGACGTTCATCTGGCACCCGTAGGTCTCGACGTAGGCGAGCAGCCGTCCGCGCGCCTCGTCGGGCGCGTCGCGCTCGACCGGGACGGACGCGGCGCCGCCGCGTGCGCGCAATTGAACGAGCTCGCTCATGAACCAGCGATCTATAGCGCGAAATGCGGTGGTTTTGGCGGTTGCTCGCGTGCGGCGATCGGAACATCATCGCGCCGATGCGATGCTCCAGTCTCGCCGGGACGGCGCTGGCCCTCATGCTCTTCGCCGCCCGCGCCCAAGCCGCGCCCGAGTGGATCTACCGCGGCCTCACGCTGCCGCGCGGGGACATCGCGCTCGATCTCGGCCTCGGCTATGGCCAAGAGCCCGCCGGCGCCAACCGCTCGATCGGCGGCTTCGGCATGAACCTCGAGATAGCGGCCGGCGTGACCCACGACCTCGAGCTCGGCTTTCGCACGGGCGTGCGCTTCGACGACGACGGACAGGCGACGCACGCCGACGTCTACGGCCGGACGTTCGACACCGAGACCTATGACGTCGGCGGCGATCGCATGGCCAACCCCGAGCTGCGCATGCGCTGGACGGTCGCGCGCGGCGCTCTGGTCCACCTCGGCCTCGAGGCGCGCGCCTACCTGCCCGTCGCGACTGGCACGTACTTCGGCGTCATGTTCGGCGTCCCTCTCGCGCTCCGCCTCGGCAGCGTGCGCATCGACACCGGCCTCTACGTGCCGATCATCTTCAGCGACCCTACGACGACAAGCATCGTCAGCATCCCGATCCACGTCTGGATCCAAGCCTCGCCGACGTTCTGGCTCGGACCGCTGCTCGGCATTCAGATCGACAGCCCGGGGAGCCACAACGCCTATCCGTTCGGCTTCGGCCTCGGCTCGGCGCTGAGCCGGCAGGTCGACCTTCGCGCCTGGGTCCTCTTCCCCGATCTGAACCACGACGAGGCGGCGCGTACCTTCGGCGTGGGCGTGGGGCTGCAGATTCGTTTCGAGTGAGATCGGGTATCCTCGTTCGGTCATGGTGGACGAGTCAGAGGGGGCCAAGGGGGGGCCGGCGGTCGGGGGCGTCGCCAATCGACTCGAGCTGTTCTTCGATTTGTCGCCCGACCTGCTCTGCATCGCCGCGCTGGACGGATATTTCCGGCGCCTGAATCCGGCGTGGGAGCGCGTGCTCGGCTACCCGCTGGCCGAGATCTACGCCATGAGCTGGCTGGAGCTCGTTCACCCCGACGATCGGGCCCGTACGTTGTCGGACTTCGGGCGCGCCGACAAGTCGGGCACGATGTTCTTCGAGAACCGCTATCGCCACCGCGACGGCTCTTATCGTTGGCTCGAGTGGAGCGCCATCCAGGTCCCCGACGATCGCGGGTACTACGCGGTCGCGCGCGACGTCACCGAGCGGCGCGCCGAGCAGGAGCGCCTGCGCGCGAGCGAGGCGTACAAGATGGCCGTACACGAGGCTTCGACGGATCCGATCGTGGCGCTCGACGGCCAGGGGCGCGTGCTGGACTTCAACGCGGCGGCCGAGCGCGCGTACGGCTACAGCGCTGGGCAGGTCGTGGGGACCTCCTTCGCCGAGTTCGCCGTCCCGCCCGACCGGCGCGCGGCCTTCGGGGCGGACCTCGTCCGCTTCGGCAAGGCCGAGGGGCGCATCGTCGAGTTCCGCGTCGAGCAGGTCGGCTTGCGCGCGGACGGTTCGCGCTTCCCCTTCGAGCTGACCGTGACGCGGCTCGAGGGCGGCCCGTCGGTCTACATGGCGTTCATCCGCGATGTCACCGACGCCAAGCGCGGCGAGGAAGAACGGCGCAGCCTCGAGGATCAAGTCCGCCAGGCGCAGAAGATGGAGGCCGTCGGGCGTCTCGCGGGCGGCGTCGCGCGGGACATCAATGAGCTCCTGGGAGCGATTGCCGGCTTCGCGGACGTCGCCGGCTCCGCCGCGCCCGCGGGCGGGCTCGCGCGGGAGCGGCTCGAGAAGATGAAGAGGGCCTCGGAGCGCGCCGTTAGCCTCGTCGATCGGCTGCTCGCCTTCGGCCGCCGCCAGTCGCTCGCGCCACGGGTCACCGACGTCAACGCCCTCATCCGCGAGCTCGAGCTCGTCGTGCGTGGCCTCATGCGCGACGACGTTTCGCTCCAGCTCGCGCTCGACGACCGCGTCGCGCGCGTCAAGGCCGATCCGACGCAGCTACAGCAAGCCCTCGTCAACCTCGTCGTCAACGCGCGGGAAGCCATGCCGGCGAAGGGCAGGCTGCGCCTCACGACGAGCAACGTCGACCTCGAGGCGGCAAATCTGCCTTCGGGCGTGGAGGCCAACGCCGGTCCGTACGTCCGCATCACCGTGGAGGACAATGGCCTGGGCATGAGCCGTGACGTCGCGTCTCGGGCCTTCGAGCCCTTCTTCACGACCAAGGAGTCGACCGGGGCGTCGGGGCTCGGCCTGTCGACGGTGTACGGGATCATCGCTCAGAGCGGCGGCTTCGTCCGCGTCCAGTCGGCGCCCGGGCGGGGCACGATCGTGCAGGTGTTGCTGCCCGCCGTCGAAGAGCCGCGTGAGCGCGTGGCCGCGGCGGCCTCGGCATCATCGACCACGATCTTGCTCGTCGAGGACGAGGAGGCGGTGCGGCAGCTCGTGCGCCGTATCCTCGAGAGCCACGGCTACAAGGTGCTGCTCGCGCGCCACGGCGGCGAGGCCCTCGAGCTCATCCACCAGGTCGACCTGCCGATCCAGCTCCTCCTCACCGACGCGGTCATGCCCGTGTTGAGCGGACCCGAGCTGCTCCGGCGCGCCATCGCGCTGCGCCCCCAGATGAAGCTCGCCATCATGTCGGGCTACACGGATCGTCCGGCCGTCACGGGCGTGCCGTTCATCGGCAAGCCGTTCACGCCCGCCGAGCTCGAGCGGCGCGTGCGCGAAATCCTCGACGCGCCGCCGCTGGCGGCGCATCCATCGGCGAAATGACCGAAGGGCCTTCCACGGAGCCGGCGCGGGCGCGCGAGCTCATCGCACGGCTCGGCCTCGCGCCCCATCCGGAGCGCGGCTACTACGTCGAGACCTACCGTTCGCCGCTCGTGCTCGCAGGCTTGCCACACGGCGCGCCGCGAGCCGCGAGCACGGCGATCTATTTCCTGGTGACGCGGACGGAGCCGACGACGTTCCTCCACCGGCTGCGCTCCGACGAGGTCTTTCACCTGTACGAGGGTGGCCCGCTCGACGTGCTGCTCCTACGCGACGGCAGCGCTGGTGAGGTGGCCCGCCTCGGACGGGACGTCGCGGCGGGCGAGCGGCCGCAGCTCGTCATCCCGGCGGGCACGTGGTTCGCCGTGGAGCTCGCAGCGGAGGCGCCGCACTGTCTCTTCGGCTGCACGGTCGCGCCGGGCTTCGACTTCGCCGACTTCGAGCTCGCCCGCGGGCCCGAGCTCGCGGCGCGCTTTCCGGCTCACGCCGCGCGCATCGCGCGCATGGCGCGGCCGTAGCCGTGACAGCCCCGGCCCTCAGTCGCGCCGGCGACCGCCGAAGATCCGAAGCAGCATGAGGAAGAGGTTGATGAAATCGAGGTACAGCATGAGGGCGCCCCGGAGCGCGGCCTTGCGGCCCTGGTCACCCGAGACGTCCGTCATGGCGGCGAGCTGCTTGAGCTTGGCCGTGTCGTAGGCGGCGAGGCCCGTGAAGACGATCACGCCCATGAAGGTCGTCAGCCAGTAAATGGCGGGGCTGCCCAGGAAGAGGTTCACGATCGACGCCAGCACGAGGCCGATGAGGCCCATGAAGAGGAAGCTGCCCATCCCGTCGAGGTTGCGCTTCGTGAGGTACCCGTAGGCGGACAGGCCCGCGAAGGCGCCAGCCGTCACGAAGAACGTGCCCGCGATCGAGGCGCGCGTGTAGACGAGGAAGATCGTCGAGAACGTCACGCCGGACAGCGCCGCGTAGGCGAAGAACATGAAAGCCGCCGTGCCGGCGCTCACGCGCGAGAGCAGCCCCGTGAAGGCGATCACCATGACGAGCTGCGCGATGACCAGCAGCATCATCACGCCGCGGTTCATCACGAAAAGCTCGAGCGCGGCCGGGCTAGAGGCGACGAGCAGGGCCACGACGCCGGTGACGGCCAAACCCAGCGCCATGATTTGATAGACGCGCCTCAGAAAGCCGTTCGCGACCTCCGCCGAGACATTCGCGCCGCCGGCCGTGGTGCCCCCGAAGGCGCCGAAGCCGCTCCCGACGTTCACCCGTTCGCTATCTCTCGCGATCCACGCCATGAGCTTCATCTAGCACGGCGCCGCGCCTCGCGCACGCGGCCCGCCGTCGCGTGAGTGCCTGATTTTCATGGGGCAAACCCGCGGCCGCACCGGGTTTCGGGGGTGCGGTCTTCATCCTCGGAGATCGGGCGCGTATGGTAACGTCGGCGGCCGTTTTGATGACGGCTCGCATGATCTCCGCGCAGGAAGCACTGCAACGTCTCCAGGAAGGGAACATCCGCTTCACGCTCGACGTGCGTGGGCCGGATGCCTTCCTGAACCAGAGCCGGCGCGAGGAGCTCAAGAACAACCAGGAGCCCTTCGCGATCATCCTCGGCTGCGCCGACTCGCGCGTCCCCGCGGAGATCGTCTTCGACCAGGGGTTGGGCGATCTGTTCGTCATCCGCATCGCCGGGAACATCGTGGCGCCCTCCGGCATCGGCAGCGTCGAGTTCGCGGCGTCGCGCTTCGGCACCCGCCTCGTCGTCGTGCTCGGGCACTCGCGCTGCGGCGCCATCCTCGCGACGCTCGAGGAGCTGCGCCGCCCCACGGAGAACCAGTCGCGCAACCTGCGCTCGATCGTCGATCGCGTGCGGCCGTCGGTCGAGGGCCTGCTCGCCGCCGACCCGCGGCCTGACCTCGACGCCGTCGTCAAGGAGGCCGTGCGCGCCAACATCCGCGCGTCGGTACGGAACCTGCGCAAGGGCTCTGAGATCCTCGAGCAGCTCGTCCAGGACGGCAGCCTCACGATCGTGGGCGCCGAGTACTCGCTAGAGACCGGCGTCGTCGAGTTCCTCGACGGCGCCCTCGAAGCGAGCTGATCAGCGCGGCGTTCCGAGCGCGCGCGCCGCTTCGCGGAACGTCTCGACGGCGGGCGTCGGGCGGCGCGTCAGCGCGGGGTCGTGCGCGAAGTCGATCGTGAAGAGTCCGAAGCGGCCCTCGTACCCGTGCGACCACTCGAAGTTGTCGATGAGCGACCAATGAAGGTAGCCGATGACGTTCACGCCCTCGCGGCGCGCGCGATCCATGGCGTAGATGTGGGCGCGCAGGAAGTCGGGGCGGCGGTCACCCCGCGCGTCGGCGACGCCGTTCTCGGTCACGAAGAGGGGCCAGGGTGACGCCCCGTAGCGTTTGAGCACGCGGTAGAGGCCCTCGGGATAGATCTCCCAACCCATGTCGCTCGTGGGGCGGTCCGGCGCCGTCGTGGGCTCGTAGCGCTTGGCGCCGAAGAGGTGGCCCACGGTGAGCTCGTGCGTGTAGTAGTTGATGCCCAGAAAATCGAAGCTCCCGGCGAGCGCCGGAAAGGGCTCGTCGATCTCGAGCACGCGCGGCAGCTTGGCGTGCACGCGCCCGCGCGCGACGGCGTCGAGGAATTGCTGGTTGTAGAAGTCGTCGGCGACGTTCGCGGCGAGGTGATCGATCGGGTTCCACGAGCGCGGGTCGAAGACGCGCACGTTGTGGGCGATGCCGATGCGGGTCGCGTGGCCGTCGCCGTCGGCGTCGAGGCGATCATTCGCGCGCAGCGCCTCGGCCATCAAGCCGTGCGCCCGCTCGAACGCCGCGAGGGCGCGCACGGCGCGCGCCGGGTCTTTCGCGCCCGGCGGCCACTGGCCCGCGAGGTAGCCCTTCGCGACGTAGACGTTGGGCTCGTTGAGCGTGATCCACCAGTCGACGAGATCGCCGAAGGCCGCGCCCGCGCGCCCCGCGAACGCGGCGAGCGCCGCCGGCGCGCCCGGCCAGTCCCAGCCGCCGCGCGCCGCGACCCAGGGCGGCAGCGTGAAGTGGTAGAGCGTGACCATCGGCTCGACGTGCGCGGCGCGCAATGCGACGAACATCTCGCGGTAGCGGGCGGCGGCCGCGGCGTCCCACGCGCCCTCCGTCGGCTCGAGCCTGCTCCACTCGACGCCGAGGCGGTACATGTTCGCGCCGAGCTGCCCGAGCGCCGCGACGTCGTCACGCCAGAGGTTCCACGAGTCGGCGGCGCGCGCCGCGCTCGCTCGGCCCGCGACGTGGGGCGTCCCGTCGGGGTAATGGCCCGGCTCCCACGTCGTCCAGTCGGTGCGCGCGCCCCCTTCAATCTGGTACGCCGACGTCGCGACGCCCAGGAAGAAGCCGCGCGGCGCGCCCTCGAGCATGCGGTGCGCCGCAATCTCGGCGGGCGAAAACGCGAGCGGCCCGTCGCACGCCGCCGCCAATGCCGCGAGCAGGGCGGCCGCGAGGCTGCCCGCGAGCCCGCGGTCGCTCCTCCCTGGATGTCGGCCCATGAACGCGTCGATGATACGCGCCAACTGGAACCTCGGCAGGGCTCGCGGTAAGACAACCCACCATGGCGACCACCGCGTCCCCGAGCTCACCCGCGCCGCGGCGCCGGTCGATCATCCGGCGCTTCTGGGGCTTCATCATGTTCCTGCTGGCCTTCGGCGCCGCGGGGCTGGCCGCCTACACCTTCTTGCAGCTCCAGCAGGAAAGGAACGAGCGCGCGCTGCTCGAGAAGAAGATCGCCGACTGGGACCCGAAGTTCGACGCGTTCAAGAACGCCGTGCGCGACATCGATCGTCACCTGTCGTCGGTCGTCTTCCAGGAGATCGACCTGCCGGGCGCGGGTTGGCAGCCCATCGCGGGCGGGTTCTACGTCATCGATCTCGCGGTCACGCCGCACGGCAAGGGCGTCAACGTCCTCGGTAAGGTCATCAACCCGACGTCCGTGACCCACGAAGGCGCGCAGCTCTCCATCAAGATCGGCGCGCACAAGGCAACCTTCACGCTCCCGCGCGTGCCGCCCGCCGTCGCGCAGCCCTTCGAGGTCACGCTGCCGGATGTGCCTCCCGCCGACGCGCGGCGCGCCTACTTCGCGCTCGACAGCTCGACGATCTCCTTCTCGAGCTCGACGACGCGCAAGGGCCCCGGCGCCGGCCCCGTCGACACCGACAAGCTACTCAAGTAGGACCGTCGACCTTCAGCGAGATCGTTGGCTCAGCGCGCGACCGTGTACGCCGTCATGCTGACGATCGTGTCGACGTTGGCGTCGCGCGGGAGCACCGTCACGGGCTTGTTGACGCCGAGGAGGATGGGGCCGATGGCGGTGGCGCCGCCCAGCGCGGCGAGCACCTTGTAGGCGGCGTTGCCGGCAGCCAGCGACGGAAAGACGAGCACGTTGGCCTCGTCGGAGAGGCGCGAGAACGGGAACAGCTCGCGCATCTTCTCGGGCTCCACGGCGATGTCGGCCTGCACCTCGCCGTCGATCTCGAGATCGGGGCGGCGGCGGCGCACGATCTCCACGGCGGCGGCGACCTTGAGCGACTCGGGGTGCGGCGCCGAGCCGAAGTTCGAAAAAGAGATCATGGCGATGCGGGGCGTGATCTCGAAGGCGCGCACGGCGTCCGCGACCTGGATGGCGATGTCCGCCAGCGTCTCGGCGTCGGGATCGATGTTGACCGTCGCGTCGGCGAAGAACTTCACGTCGTTCTTGAGCAGCATCATGTACATGCCGCTCGCGCGTCGCACGTCGGGCCGCGTGCCCAGCACCTGGAGCGCCGGGCGGATCGTGTCGGGGTAGGGCGCCGTCAGGCCCGCGACGATGCCGTCGGCGTCGCCCTGCCGCACCATCATCATGCCGAAGTAGATGCGGCGGTTGACGAGGCGGCCGGCGTTGGCGTGCGTCACGCCCTTGCGGCAGCGCAGCTCGAGGAAGTCGCGCGCGTAGGCGGCGTGCCTCGGCGACTCGGCCGGGTGAACGATCTCGACGCCCTCGAGATCGAGATCGAGCTCGGCGGCGCGCTGCCGGATGCGCCGCTCCTGTCCGAGGAGGATGGGCCGCGCGATGCCCTCGTCGAGGACGATCTGGCAGGCACGCAGGACCTTGATGTTGTCGCCCTCGGGGAAGACGATGCGCTTGGGGTCATTTTTCGCGCGCGCGACGATGCGGCTCATGATCGTGTGCTGCGCGCCGCCGATGCGCCGCTGCAGGCGGTCTCGGTACTCGTCGAGGTCGATCTGCAGGCGCGCCGCGCCCGACTCCATGGCGGCCTTGGCGACGGCGGGCGCGCACCACCACAGGACGCGCGTGTCGAAGGCCTTCGGGATGACGTAGTCGGGGCCGAACCGGAACGACTGGTCGCCGTAGGCCTCGCTCACGCTGTCGGGCACGGGCTCGTGCGCGAGCGCCGCCAGCGAGCGCGCCACCGCGACCTTCATGGCCTCGTTGATCTCCTTGGCGCGCACGTCGAGCGCGCCGCGGAAGACGGACGGAAAGCCGAGCACGTTGTTCACCTGGTTCGGGAAGTCGGAGCGGCCCGTCGCGACGATGGCGTCGGGCCGCGCCGCCTTGGCGTCGGGGTAGCTGATCTCGGGGTCGGGGTTTGCGAGCGCGAAGACCATCGGGCTCTTCGCCATCGTCTTGAGCATCTCGCCGGTGCACAGGCCGGCCTTCGAGAGCCCCAGGAACACGTCGGCGCCGCGGAGAGCGTCCGCGCGCGTGCGCGCGCCGTCGTCGGGGCGCGCGAACTTGGCCTTGTAGATGTTCATCCCTTCCTTGCGGCCCGCGTAGATGACGCCCACCGAATCGACCATCGTGATGTTGCCCACGGGCACGCCCAACGAGACGTAGAACTCGGCGCAGGCGATGGCCGAGGCGCCCGCGCCCGACACGACGACCTTGAGGTCGGCGAGCCGCTTGCCGCACAGCTCAGCGCCGTTGAGCAGCGCCGCGCCCGAGATGATCGCGGTCCCGTGCTGGTCGTCGTGGAAGACGGGGATGTTCATGCGCTTCTTGAGGCCGGCCTCGATCTCGAAGCACTCGGGCGCCTTGAGGTCCTCGAGGTTGATGCCGCCGAAGGTGGGCTCGAGCGCCGCGATGGCGTCGATGAAGGTGTTCGAGTCGCGCGCGTCCACCTCGAGGTCGAACACGTCGATGTCGGCGAACTTCTTGAACAGGCAGGCCTTGCCCTCCATGACGGGCTTGCCCGCGAGCGGGCCGATGTTGCCGAGGCCGAGGACCGCCGTGCCGTTCGTGACGACGGCCACCAGGTTGCCGCGCGCCGTGTACTCCCAGGCCATCTCCGGGTTCTCGGCGATCGCGAGGCACGGCTCGGCCACGCCGGGCGAGTAAGCGAGCGAGAGATCGCGTTGCGTGACGAGCGGCTTCGTGGGGACGACCTCGAGCTTCCCGGGGCGCCCCGCGCGGTGGTACTCGAGCGCATCGTTCTTGCGGACCATGCGCCGATGGTACCAGGCCCGCGCGCCCGAGCGGGCTCCTCAGCTCAATCGGCGCAGACGATGACCTGGCCGCAGGAGCTCTCGCCCGCCGCGACGATGCCGCCCGAGGGCGACCAGGCGACCGACACGGGCGTGAACATGGGCACCTTGGACACTCGGTTCTTGCGCGTCGCCGCGTCCCAGATGCCGACCTTCCATTCGTCCATCGGATCGCCCGCCGAGATCGCCAGGTATTTCCCGTCGGGCGAGAACTTGACCGCCTTGATGCTCTCGGCCGCGCCCGCCGTGTCGGGCACGGTGATCGGCGTCCCCGACGGCGCGCCGTTCGCGGGCGGGGGGATGGTCCAGAAGCTCACGACGCCGTCGATGCCGCCGGCGACCAGGTTCTTTCCGTCGGGCGAGAACGACATGCCGTAGACGCCCAACATGTCGGCCGAGACCGTGATGATCGTGGGCGTCGTATGGCCTGGTACGACGTTCGCGATGTTGCCCATGCCATCGTCGAAGCCGACGGCCAGCCACTGCTCGTTGGCCGACATGACGGGCGAGAGCGCGAGCGTGAAGCCGGCCGAGCCCGTCTGGACCGACGACGCCGCCGCGGGGCCCGCGCCGATGTCGTGGCGGCTCAAGAGGCCGCTGTAGTCGACGGACCACAGGTGCAGGCTGTCGGAGGTGAACGCCAAGGCCTCGATGTCGTCGCCGTGGCCGGCGAGGTTCGTGATGCGCTCGAACGTCGTCGCGTCGAGCAGCTGGAGCTGGCCCCCGTTGGAGCCGACCGCGAGGAGCTTGCCGTCGGGGGAGAAGGCGACGTACCCCTGACCGGCGGATTGCACGACGTGCCCCTCGGGCGCGGGCACGTTCCCGGTCATCTTCCAGATCTTGACGCGGCCGTCGTCGCCGGCCGTGGTCAGCAGACTGCCGTTCGCCGAGAAAACGACGTCCCAAACGTGGACGGTGGAGTCTCCGCACGGGGCCGCCTCGATGTGGCTGTACTCGGTGCACTTCGCGAGGCTCGGCGGCGAGACGATCTGGATCGCGCCCCCGGCTCCGGTCACGCCGGCAGCGCCCGACATGCCGGCGGCGCCGGCGGCTCCGGTCATGCCGGCGGCTCCGGTCATGCCGGCGGCGCCGGTCATGCCCGCAGCGCCAGTCATCCCGGTGGCGCCCGACGTGCCGGCGGTGCCCGACGCGCCCGCGGCGCCCGAGATGCCCGCGGCGCCTGTCGCGCCTGCCGTCCCCGCCGCGCCTGCGGCGCCATTTGCCCCCGCGGTCCCCGTCGCGCTCGCGCAATCCTTCGCGGGCTTGAGCCCGATCGAGGCGTTCGCGGTTGCCCCCGCCGCGCCGATCATCGCCTGGCCCGTTCCGCGAACGCACGTCGACGCCGCCGCGTTGGTGGCCGCCGCGTGGAGCACGACCATTCCCGTGAGGTCCGACGACACGTAGACACCGAAGACGACGGACTGGCTCGAAAGGCCGCTCGTGAGCGCGAACACCTTGGCGCCGTCCGTCGCGGCCTCGATCGTCAAGGTCTCCAGCGTGGGATCGTCCGGGGTCGCCGTGACGGAGACCAAGATGAGCGACTCCTTCTTGCCGCAGCTCTGCGCGCCGAGGGCCGCCAATGCGAGGACGGCCAGGCCGAGCAAGGTTCGCTTTCCACGCACCGCGAGCGCCGTCATTCGCACACCACTCCCATGGGGCAGGACGGCCTTGTCGCCCCCCCCGTCGCGATCACCGCGCCGACGACGGCACCGGCCGCGACGACGCCAACGATGCCCCAGAACCACCACCGCGTGTAGAAGGGGTGGTCGGCCGCGTCCAGCGGGGGCGGCGACGTTCGCGCGAGCGCGACCGCGGGCTGATTCACCGTTGGTGGCGGCGCCGCCGGCAGCGCCCTCGGCGGAGGCGTCAGCGGCGCGACGGGGGCGGGCGCCGCCGCGTGCTCTTGCTCGACGCTCAGGGCCTCCATCTCCGCGATGTAACCTTCGATCTCGGCGCGCTCGTCGGGCGAGATCTTGTCCTTGCCGGACTTCGTCTTCGCCAGGTAATCCTGGAATGCGTCGATGGCTTGCCGGGGCTCGCGCATCTTCTGGCGACAGCGCCCGATGTTGCGCAGGTAGGCCGGGTGCAGCGTCTCGGCGTACAGCTTCGCGAAGGCCTCCAGCGCTTCGTCGTAGCGGCCCGCGGCGAACGACTCGCGCGCCTTCATTTCGAGCTCGTTGCGGTGGTGCTCGGCGTACGCCGGACGCGTCATGGCCACCGCCGACACCGTCACCCAGAGGAGGACCATGCCCACAACGCCCGTCCGCCCCGTTCTCTTCAGCAAGCCCGACATGCCACGAAAACCAGTAAAGCCTCAGGCGAAGCACGAGTCAAAGGCGCCGCGGCGATGTGACGCACCCGCCGGCAGCGGCCGTCCTCGACTGTCGCTCGCGGGGCCTCCCGCTCAATCGGCGCAGATGACGATCTTGCCGCAGGCGACCTCACCCGCCGCGATGATCTTCCCGTCCGGGGAGAAGGCGACGGAGAGCGGGTAATACGTCGGCACCTTCGAGCCACGCGCTCCACGGCTCGCCGCGTCCCAAATGCCGACGTGTCCACCGTCGAAGTTCGTACCGATCGCCTGCGCGAGGAAGCGGCCGTCGGGTGAGAATGTCATCCCGTTGGCGGCCAGGGGATTGCCTCGCGAGTCCATCGTCGTGATCATCGCCCCGACCGGTCGTGGGGACGCAGGGGGCGGCACGGTCCAGAAGCTCGTGACGCCGTCCTCGCCGCCGGCGGCGAAGGTCTTGCCGTCGGGCGAGAACGCGCCCGCGAGCGTCGCGTACGCGAGATCCGTGCCGGCGTCGCTCGTGATCGTGAGCGCCATCGTGGGCGTCACCGTGGCGCCCGCGAAGTTCAAGAGGTCGGCGAAGCCGTTGCTGTAGCCGACGCCGACCCACAAGGCCGTCGGCGTTTGCACGGGCGAGACCGTCAGCGCATAGGCCCCGTTCGGGAGCATGACCGTCTTCGTGGGCGCGTCCGTGCCGACGTTGTGCACGGTCAAGATGCCGTCGGTGTCCGCAGCGAAGAGCTGCTTGCCGTCGGGCGAGAACCCAACGCCTTCGACGTGGCCCGTCTGTCCCGTGGGTGAGCTCACGACCGCCCAGGTCGTCGTGTTGTGCACGGTGATCTGCCCGTTGCCGGACCCGACGGCGAAGAACTTGCCGTCCGCGGAGAAGGCCATGTAACCCTGACCCATCGTCGAGAGCTCGTGCCCTTCGGCCGTGGGTACGGCGCCAGTCATCTTCCAGACCTTGATCCGGCTGTCTTCGCCCGCGCTGAGCAGGAGCTTGCCGTCTGGCGAGAAGGCGATCGAAAATACGCGCCAGTCTCCGGCGCCGCCCTCGGTGCACATGCCCACGATGTGATCGTATTCGGTGCACTTCGTGAGCGACGGCGGATCGACGAGCACGGGCGGTGCGTCGGCGCCGCTGTCTTGGCCGGCCGTCCCCGTCGTGCCCGCGGTGCCTTGCGCGCCGCTGGCACCGCCGTCGTTGCCGGCCGTGCCCATGGTGCCGGCCGTGCCTTGCGCGCCCGCGGTGCCCTGAGTTCCGGCGGCGCCTTGCGCGTCCGCGGTGCCCGCCGCGCCCATGGTGCCCGCGGTGCCCATTCCCGAGGAGCCGCTGCCGGCGGCGCCCGTCGAGCCAGAGCAGGACTTCGAGACCGTCAGCTCGATCGGTGCGGCGTCTGTCGTGACGCCCGCTGACGCGATCGTGACGTGCCCGGAGCCCTCGTAACATCCCGCTGACGCCCCCGCCCGCGCCGTCGCCTCGACGGAGACGTCGCCCGTGACGCTCGATGGAACGTAGACGCCCAAGACGAGCGGCGTGCCGGTGAGCCCGCTCATGAGCGTGAACGTCTTCGGGGCCACGCTCCCGACCGTGAGGACGAGCGTCGTGAGGTTCGCGTCCGCAGGGCTCGCCGTGAGCGAGACGCGCACGAGGGACTTCTTGTCGCCGCAGCTCTGCACGCACAGCGCCGCCAGCGCCAGGGCCGCGAAGGCGCCGGCCCCGCCGCGCCCTGACGGTCCGCGGGCGCGCGCGGGGTTCTCGCGGGCCGAGCTCACTGGCAACCCCCGGGGGCCGTGCACGGCGGCTGGGACGTCCCGCTCGAGAGCGCGACCGCCGTCGCGATCCCACCCAGCGCGACGACGCCCACAGCGGTCCAGAACCACCAGCGCGTGTAAAACGGGTGGCTCTCCTCGGGCGGCTGCGGCGGCGGCGCCGCAGCCAGCGCCGCAGCCGGCGGACTCTCGACGGCGACGGGCAGGGGAGCCGCGGGCGGCGGCGCAGGCGCCACGGGCATGGCCGGGAGTGGCGTCACGGGGGGCGCCGCGGCGCGCGCATCCTGCTCCCGCAGGGCCCGCATGTCTTTGATGTATCCGTCGATCTCCGCGCGCTCGTCGGCCGAGATCTTGTCTTTGCCCGACTTCGTCTTCGCGAGGTAATCCTGGAACGCGTCGATGGCCTTCTGCGGCTCGCGCATCTTTTGGTGACAGCGCCCGATGTTGCGCAGGTAGACGGGATGCAGCGTCTCGGCGTAGAGCTTCGCGAAGGTCTGCAGCGCCTCGTCGTAGCGCCCGGCGGCGAACGACTCGCGCGCCTTCATTTCGAGCTCGTTGACCTGATGGTCGGCGGCCCGCGCCGGATGTGCCGCCGCGAGCGTCACCAGCAACGTCCCCAGGAAGACGGCACGCCCAGCGCTACCAGCGACCTTCTTCGTTAAGCACGACATTTAGGTCGAAAACAGTAAGGCCTGGGTGGGGGGCGAGTCAAAGTCCGCCGTTGTACACTGCGGCGCCCATGCCTTCGCCTCGAGACGACGTGTCGTCAGATATGGCTTCGCGCGGTGTGGCGTCGCTCGATATGGCTTCGCGCCTCGGTGACGTCGACATCCACCTCTTCGCCGAGGGGACGCACGGCCGGATTTACCAAAAGCTCGGCGCGCACGTCGGGAACGAGGGCGGAAAGGCGGGCACCCGCTTCGCCGTGTGGGCGCCCAACGCCGCGCGCGTCGCCGTCATCGGCGACTTCGAAGGCTGGGGCCAGGCGCCCGTCGCGCTCGCGCTGCGTCCGGGCGCAGGCATCTGGGAGGGCTTCCTGCCCGGCGTCCTCGACGGCGCGCACTACAAGTACCGCATCACGGCGCAAACCGGCGACTACCGCGTCGACAAGGCGGACCCTTATGGTTTCCGCTGCGAGCTGCCCCCCGCAACGGCCTCGATCGTCTGCAGCCTCGATCGTCACGCCTGGCAGGACGCCGCCTGGATGGAGACGCGGCGCGCGCGCAACGCCTTCCAAGCGCCCGTTTCGATCTACGAGGTGCACCTCGGCTCGTGGATGCGCGTGCCTGAGCAGGGCAACCGCTGGCTCACCTATCGGGAGCTCGCGCCCAAGCTCGCGGCGCACGTCACGGCCTGTGGCTTCTCGCACGTCGAGCTGCTGCCGGTCGCCGAGCACCCCTTCTACCCGTCGTGGGGCTATCAGGTGACCGGCTTCTTCGCGCCGACGTCGCGCTACGGCACGCCCGAGGACTTCATGTGGTTCGTCGACTACCTGCACGGGCGGGACATCGGCGTCATCCTCGACTGGACGCCGGCGCACTTCCCCACGGACGAGCACGGGCTCATCTACTTCGACGGCACGCACCTCTACGAGCACGCCGACCCGCGCAAGGGCATCCACGCCGAGTGGGGCAGCGCGATCTTCAACTACGGCCGCAACGAGGTGCGCAGCTTCCTCATCTCGAACGCGAACTTCTGGCTCGACCACTATCACGTCGACGGGCTGCGCGTCGACGCCGTCGCGTCGATGCTGTACCTCGACTACGGGCGGCAGGGCGGCGACTGGGTGCCGAATCAATACGGCGGGCGCGAGAACCTCGAGGCCATCCAGTTCCTGCGCACGTTCAACGAGTCGACCTACCGCGACCACCCCGACACGCAGACGATCGCCGAGGAGTCGACGTCCTGGCCCATGGTCTCGCGGCCCACGTACACGGGCGGGCTCGGCTTCGGCATGAAGTGGGACATGGGCTGGATGCACGACGCGCTCGAGTACTTCGAGCAAGATCCCATCGGGCGGCGCTATCACCACCACAAGCTCACGTTCCGCAGCGTGTACTTCTGGAGCGAGAACTTCGTGCTGCCGCTTTCGCACGACGAGGTCGTGCACGGCAAGCGCTCGCTCGTCGAGAAGATGCCGGGCGACCTGTGGCAGCGCTTCGCAAACCTACGCCTGCTCTACGGCATGATGTGGGCGCAGCCGGGGAAGAAGCTGCTCTTCCAGGGCTGCGAGTTCGGTCAGTTCAGGGAGTGGGCCCACGACAGCAGCCTCGACTGGAACCTGCTCGGCGAGACGGCGTTCCACACGCAGCTCATGGCGTACGTCGGCGAGCTGAACCGGCTCTACCGGACCCACGCGGCGCTGCACGCGCGCGACGTGGGCGTCGAGGGCTTCGAATGGATCGACGCCAACGACGCCGAGAACAGCGTGTACTCCTTCCTGCGCCACGGCCGGGGCGAACGCGAGGTGCTGCTCGCGGTGTTCAACTGCACGCCCATCCCCAGGCGCGACTACCGCATCGGCGTCCCCTTCGCCGGCCGCTGGAGGGAGCTGCTCAACAGCGACTCCGAGATGTTCGGCGGCAGCGGCCTCGGCAACCTGGGCGCCGTCGAGGCGGAGATGCTGCGCTGCCACGGCCGCGAGGCGTCCGTGCGTCTCACGCTTCCGCCGCTCTCGGCCACGTACTTCGTCCCCGAGCAACCCCGGTAAACCAGCCGCAAACTCCATTACTTATGGCTCATTTTCTGGACCGACGATGGGTGGCCAGCGAGAAGTTCTCGACACTGGATACTTCGAGTCGTATCATAGGCTCAAATGAGCCAATCGACGGCAGCGGTCAACGAGCCCTCAGGCCGGAAGGCTGGTCACTCTCCGAACGAAGGTCTGCCGGCCGCCAACGATGTTTTTCTATTTCGAAAGCTCTTCGCCTTGACGCTTCTGCAACGGGTTCAATTGGTGAAGGCCGGTGTTTCGGCGAGGTGGTTCGTCAAGGTCTCTGGTCGAGTGGCAATGCCAAAGGACAAGCTCTACAAGACCATTGGCGTTGCGAAGGCGACCATCACGCGAAAGTCTCACGACAATAGAAGGCTCGACCTAAACGAGAGCGAGCGTGCCATGGCCATAATGGTGTTGCTCGGTCAAGTCGAGTCGATGATTGCCGAGTCTGGTGCGGCCCAGGATTTTGATGCTGCGACTTGGACGGCCAATTGGCTGGACAGTCCGCAGCCAGGCCTTGGAGGACGCCGTCCGGGCGACTTGATGGACACGGCTGACGGGCGCGCTTTGGTCTCTGACCTCTTGGCTCGGATGCAGTCGAGCGCGTATACGTAGCTCATGGTGGCTGTCTGGCGCATCGCCACTGACACCCCGATGTATCTCGCCGACGACCTGTCCGGGCGTGGCGCCGAGACGACAGGAGGGCGTTGGAATCAGAAAGGAACGCCAATGCTCTACGCGTCGTCTACGCGAGCGCTCGCCTGTCTTGAGACCTTGGTACATCTCGCCGGTAGCGATCCCTTGCCGCTGAATCGGTACCTCGTCGAGCTGGCGTTTTCAGAGGAGATTTGGAAGAAACGAACGATCCTCGACTCCGCGACGCATGTAGGTTGGGACGCCGAGCCCGCTGGGAAGATCTCCCTAGAATGGGGAGATGAATGGGCGCGTTCGAAGGTGAGCCTTTTGGCGGAGGTTCCGTCGGTCATCGTGCCCGAGGAGGCCAACATCCTCGTCAATCCGTCTCATGCTGACATCTTCAAAATCAGCACCAAAAAACAGCGTCGATGGTCCTATGACATGCGCCTGGGATGAGGCCGAGGCCTGGACGGACCCATATCAGTGGGCTCGCAGGCCCCTCGCGAAGAGGCCGACGCCGCCTCCGATGAGCCCGAACATGAAGATCGTGTTCCACAGGCTCGTCGGCTGAAAGTAGATGTCGAGGTTCATGAGGATGCCCGCGAGGATCAGCAGCACGCCGCCGACGAGGAGGACCCAGCCGAGCCGCAAGCTCCCGTTGAAGAAGAGCGCGCCGATGCCGACGAGCAGGGGCAGCAGCGTGAGCCCGAAGCTCTGGCCGGGCGTGCCGAGGAAGCGCCAGAACGAGGTGTGAACGGTGACGTGGCTGAACACGAGGTAGACGCCCGAGGCGATCATGGCGAGGCCCCCAAGCGCCTCCCCGAGGCCGCCCGGCGTGCCGCCGGGTCCCTCGAATCGCTTGCCACCCAGGCTGCCGCCCGTCTCGCTCATTTGCGCATACTAACTTGCCCCGGCGCACCCCTTCGGGGAAGTCTTGGGGGGTGCCCCCAGTCGAGGACGAGGAGCTGATCCGCGAGCGCGTGTTGCCGCAATACCCGGGATGGGAGGAGGCGGCCATCTCGCCGCTGCTGGGCGGGCTCATCAATCGGACGTTGCTGCTCGAGCGCGGAGAGGCGCGCGCCGTTCTCCAGCAGGTCAACCCGATCTTCTCGCCGCGCATCCACGAGAACATCGCGGCCGTCACCGCGAGGCTCGTGGAGGCTGGCGTCGCGACGCCGCGCCTCGTGCCGACGCGCGCGGAGGGATTGTTCATCGAAGGCGAGGGCCTCGGCGTGTGGCGCATGCTCACGCACATGAGCGGCGTCGGATTCGATGCCGTCGAGGACGCCCGGCAGGCGCGCTCGGCCAGCGTGCTCATCGCCCGTTTTCACCGAGCGCTCGACGGGCTGCGCCACGAGTTCGTCGGGCTGCGCCACAACGTCCACGACACGCCGGTCCACCTGCGCCGCCTCGCCGAGGCGCCGG
>DASXOE010000049.1:0-18757 GCA_036494575.1 Polyangia bacterium
CAGCCGCGCCCGGCGCGTCCGCCGCCCTCATCTTGGGATACCAGCCCTCGAAGACGTCGACCATCTGGCGGGCCTGCTTCTCGTTCGAGATGTTGAACGAGGACTGCTTGCGATAGGCGCCCTTCCATTTCTTGAAGCGCACGATCGCCATCTTGGGCGCCCGATAGGTGCCGGCGTCGCGGTCGAGCTCCTGATAAAGGAACATGACGGTCGCCCACCCGCCGCGCGCGAGGATGACCCGATCGAGCTGCTTGCGCACGAGCACGCCGTCGTCCTCGTAGTCGTACGTCAGGTCGTCGAGAGCTTCGTGGAGGGCTTTGGACGACATGGCTCAGCCGAGCTGGCCGTCGATGGCGTCGCGGTCCTCGGGCGCGAGGTCGACGAACTCGACGCCCATGCCCGCGACGCGCTCTCGCGCCTCGTCGATCTCGCGCGTCGTGCGCACGACGCGGCCGCGCGCGCGGATGGGGCGACCGTCCGGCAGCGAGAACTGAAGCAGCAAGAGCTCGCCCACCTCGAAGAGGATGTCGGAGCGCAGGAAGGCGCCGCCGCCCGAGACGTCTGCCGAGTCGAAGCGGATGCCCGTGCGCGCCTTGCTGGCGGCGTCACTCACGAGCACGGGGAGGACCAGCGAGCTTCGCGTGTGTCTGCGTGTGTCGCGCCGGATGGGGCTGCGGCTCACGGCCGCAGCTCCACCGTGGCGGCGGAGCGGACCTCGACGGAGACGCGCGCCCCGGCGGCGCTGAGGGACGGCCGTAGGCTGGCGCGGTGCGCGAGCTCGATCGAGGCCGAGAAGGGCGCGCCGCTCGGGCCGCCCATGGCGCGCGCGAGCTGCGCGATGAACGCGCGCGGGATCGTGACGACCGCCTCGGCGGGCGCGTTCGCAGGAATGGCGCAGGCCGCCGCGATCGTCGCGCCGAAGGGCCGCAGCTCGATGCGGCCGCCGGCGCCTCCCGCGACGGTCACGGCCAGCCCGTCCTGCGCGTCGAGGCGGGGCGTGGGCGCGCTCGTGTCGACCGGGGCGCCGTTGAACGCGATGAGGCGGGGCGCCGCAGGCACGGCCAGGTTCGCGACCGGCAGCTCCGAGTCCGCCGTGAAGAGCGTGACGTGGTCGGGGAGCGACGCCAGCGCGTGCGGCCCGGTCTCGGCGACGACCCCGCCGACGACCGTCGCGACATCAGGGTAGAGGCGCGGGAAGGGACGCAGCAACGTCGCGGCGGCTGGGAGACCTTCGCCGCCCAGGCCGACGCCGATCCCTGTCAGCTCCTGAAGCTCGATCGAGCCGCCGCGGATCATGAGCGCCGTCGTCGCGAGATCGATGTCGCGCAGCGCGCACCCCTGCTCGGGCGCGGCCGCCGCCAGCGGATCGACGATGCCGAGCACGTCGGGTCGCCACTCGCCCGCCGCGGCGCCGCCCGAGAGGGTGGCCGTCGTCGTTGCGCGGAACGCCAGCACCTGAACGGTGGGGGCGCGGCCGCCGCTCACATCGAAGCGGATCGAGACCTCGGCCGACTGCGTGCTCGGGGCCGCCTGCGCGTCGACCGTGCGCGGGACTTCGCCGCACGACGCGAGCGCCACGCCGCACGCGCAAACGCCCGCGGCACGCGCGAAGCGTCGAAGACGGCGTGGATTGGAAAAGCTGAAAGACGACATCCGGACCCGTGTCGAAAGACCCCACACTATAGCCGGGTCCGACGTTTCTAGCCAGATTCTGGGTCGAGGGCCGCTGCGGCTTCCGGGTCGATGGCCGCCGCGGCGGCCCTGCGCTTTCTCGGCTTGGGCTGTGATATGAAACAAGGCCTTCATGTCACACGGATCGCCGCCCGGGGCGCCACCCGGCTCCCGAATCCGCCCCGAAGAGGTGCGCGAGATCGCAACGCTTTCGCGCCTCCGGCTCAGCGACGAGGAGGTCGCGAACCTGACCCAGGATCTCGACTCGATCCTGGGCTACGTCGCCGAGCTGGCGGCGCTCGACACGGCGTCCGTCGAGCCCATGACGCACGCCGTGCCCTTCGATTGTCCGCTGCGCCCCGACGAGGTCCGCCCGTCGCTGTCGCTCGAGGAGGCGCTGGCGAACGCGCCGCGCCGCGAGGCGAGCTTCTTCCAGGTCCCCCGGATAGTACCGGGCCCCGCCGGTGCCGCGGCCGAGGACGAGCCGTGAGCGACCCCGTCTTCGACCCCAAGGGCGCGTCGATCGCGGCCATCGCGACGGGCGTGCGCGGCGGCACGCTGCGCGCCCGGGCCGTCGTCGAGGCTTACGTCGAGCGCATCGCGCGCGAGGACGCCGCGCTCGGATGCTACGTGCGCGCCGACGCCGAGGGGGCGCGCCGCGCGGCCGATGCCGTCGACGCGGCCGTAAAGGCGGGGCGCGATCCCGGGCCGCTCGCGGGCGTGCCCCTCGGCATCAAGGACATCTTCTGCACGAAGGGCGTCGAGACGACGTGCGCCTCGAAGATCCTGCGCGGCTTCATTCCGCCCTACGAGTCGACCGTGACGTCGCGGCTCGCGGGCGCGGGCGCCGTCTCGCTCGGCAAGCTCAACATGGATGAGTTCGCCATGGGCTCGTCGAACGAGAACAGCGCCGTGGGGCCCGTCAAGAACCCCTGGTCGCTCGCCCACGTGCCGGGCGGCTCGTCGGGCGGCTCGGCGGCGGCCGTCGCGGCGTCGTTGTGCGTGGGTGCCACGGGCACCGACACGGGCGGCTCGATTCGCCAGCCGGCCGCGCTCTGCGGCGTCGTCGGCATCAAGCCGACGTACGGCCGCGTCTCGCGCTACGGCGTCATCGCCTTCGCGTCGTCGCTCGACCACCCGGGTCCGTTCGCGCGCACCGTCGAGGATGCCGCCGTGTTGCTCGAGGTCATGGCGGGCGCCGACCCGCTCGACGCGACGAGCGTGCCGCAGCCCGTGGGCGCTTATGCCCAGGCCGCGCGCGCGGGGCGCGAGGGTCTCGGGGGCGTGCGCGTGGGCGTGCCCGACGAGTACTTCGCCGCCGGGATGGACGCCGAGGTCGAGGCGGCCGTGCGGGCGGCGCTCGACGAGCTCGCGCGCGCGGGCGCGAAGCTCGTGCCGGTCTCGCTGCCGCACACGAAGTTCGCCATCGCGACCTATTACCTCGTCTGCACGGCCGAGGCCTCGTCGAACCTCGCGCGCTACGACGGCGTCAAGTACGGGCAGCGCGCCGCCAATGTGGACGTCCGGTCGCTCGAGGACATGTACGGGCGCACGCGCGGCGAAGGCTTCGGCCGCGAGCCCAAGCGGCGCATCATGCTCGGAACCTACGTCCTGCGCGCCGGCTACTACGAGGCGTACTACGGCAAGGCGCTGCGCGCGCGCCGCAAGATCGCCGACGATTTCTCGGCGGCGTTCACGAAGTGCGACGTGCTCGTCACGGCGACCTCCCCCGTGCCGGCCTTCCGCTTCGGCGAGCGCATGGGCGATCCGATGCAGATGTACCTGGCCGACGTGCTCACGGTGGCGCCCAACCTGGCCGGCATTCCGGCGCTCGCCCAGCCGTGCGGTTTCACGCGCAGCGGCCTGCCGATTGGGCTTCAGATCATGGGGCCGCCGCTCGGCGAGGAAGCTTGCTTTCGCGTCGGGGGCGCGTATGAGGCCCGCACCGAATGGCATCTTCGACGTCCATCGGACGTTGGAGGCCCGTCATGAGCGGCCCATCAGTTGGCATGAGCGGCCCATCAGTTGGCATGAGCGACCCATCGGTTGGCGTGAGCGACCCATCGGTTGGCATGAGCAACCAAGCCGTCGGCGTGAGCGACCCAGGCGTCGGCAAGTACGAGGTTGTGATCGGGCTCGAGGTGCACGTGCAGCTCGCGACGAAATCGAAGGTGTTCTCGTGGTCGTCGGCGGCCTTCGGCGCCGAGCCCAACACGCAGACGGATCCGGTGTGCCTCGGCATGCCGGGTACGCTGCCCGTGCTCAACGGGGCGGCCGTCGAGGCAGCCGTGCGCCTCGGTCTCGCGGCGGGTTGCACGATCCGCCGGCGCTGCCGCTTCTCGCGCAAGCACTACTTCTATCCGGACCTGCCCAAGGGCTATCAGATCTCGCAGTTCGACGAGCCCATCTGCGAGGGCGGCACGATCAAGTTCCGCCTGCGCGGCGAGGCCCACAGCGTGCGCCTCACGCGCATCCACATGGAGGAGGACGCCGGCAAGAACTTGCACGCCGCAGCGGGCGTCAGCTTCGTCGACTACAACCGCGCGGGTGTCCCGCTGTGCGAGATCGTGAGCGAGCCGGACGTGCGCTCCGCCGAAGAGGCCGCCGAGTACGTGCGCGCCATCCGCGCCCTCGTGCGCTACCTCGGCATCGGCGACGGCAACATGGAGGAGGGGTCGCTGCGCTGCGACGCCAACGTCTCGCTGCGGCTGCGCGGCGCCAAGGAGTACGGCACGAAGGCCGAGATCAAGAACATGAACTCCTTCAAGAACGTTCGCGACGCCGTCGAGCACGAGATCAAGCGCCAAGCCACGCTGCTCGACCGCGGCGAGCGGGTCGTCCAAGAGACGCGGCTTTGGGACGCGGCGCGCGGCGTGACGCAGTCGATGCGCTCGAAGGAGCAGGCGCACGACTACCGCTACTTCCCCGAGCCGGATCTCCCGCCGCTCGTCGTCGACGAGGCCTTCCTCGAGAGCGTGCGCGCCACTCAGCCCGAGCTGCCCGAGGACCGCTTCGCGCGCTACACGACGGCCGAGGGCCTCTCGCCGCAGGACGCAGGCGTGCTCGTCGCCGATCGCGAGACGGCCGGTTATTTCGACGCCGTCGTGGCCGCGGGCGCCCCCGCCAAGCGCGCCGCCAACTGGGTCATCAACGAGGTGCTGGCGCGCGTCGCCGACCCGCGCGACCTCGGCGGCGCCACCCTGCCGGTCCCCGCGGCCGCCCTCGCGGCGCTCGTCGCGCTCATCGAGGCCGGCACGCTCTCGGGCAAGCTCGCCAAGGACGTCTTCGCGCGCATGTGGTCCGAGCGCCGCACGGCCGCAGACATCGTGAAGGCCGAAGGCCTGAACCAGGTCTCGGACGTCGGCGCGCTCGAGGACGCCTGCAAGCGCGTCGTGGCCGCACACCCCGACGAGGCGGCGCGTTTCAAGGACAACCCCAAGCTCATGGGCTTCTTCGTGGGCGCCGTCATGAAGGAGACGGGCGGCAAGGCCAATCCGAAGGCCGTCAACGAGATCCTGAAGCGCCTCCTCGGGGTGTGATGGCGGCTATCGCGCTGCCACGAGGCCAGCGTCCCGACGAGCATCCCGAGGTCCTGTCCCCGGTCTTCTGGCGCGACGGCGCCGTCGTGCTGCTCGATCAGCGGAGGCTACCCGACGAGGAGCGCTGGACGGCGTACGACGACTGGGAAGACGTCGCGCGCGCCATCGCCGAGATGGAGGTGCGCGGCGCGCCCGCCATCGGGTGCGCCGCGGCGTTCGCGGCGGCGCTCGCCTGGCGCGCGCAAGCGTCGCCGACGGTCCTGCGCGCGGCGCTGCGCGCCATCGGCGCGACGCGCCCCACGGCCGTCAACCTGGGCGCGGCGCTGCACCGGCTCGCGAACGCCGTCGCGAGCGAGCGCGATCCGCTCGCCGAGGCGCAAGCGCTGTGGACCGAGGATCTCGCCGCCTGCCGCGCCATCGGCGCGCACGGCGCCGCGCTCGTCCCCGACGACGCCGTCGTGCTGACCCACTGCAACGCGGGCGCGCTCGCGACGGCCGGCTACGGCACGGCCCTCGGCGTCGTGCGCGCGGCCGTGGCCGCCGGCAAGCGCGTGCGCGTCCTCGCCGACGAGACGCGCCCGTTCCTGCAGGGCGCCCGCCTCACGGCCTGGGAGCTCGCGCAGGAGGGCATCGCCTGCGAGGTGATCGTCGACAGCGCGGCGGCGCATTTTCTCTCGCGCGGCGAGATCCAGCTCGCCATCGTCGGCGCCGACCGCATCACGCGCAACGGCGACGTCGCCAACAAGATCGGCACGGCCGGCGTGGCCGCCGCCTGCCAGGTCTTCGGCGTACCCTTCGTCGTGGCGGCGCCCACGACGACGCTCGACCTCGCGATGGATTCGGGCGCGCGCATCCCCATCGAGGAGCGCGCCCCCGACGAGGTGGCCGTCGTGGCCAGCGGCGGGCGACGCGTCGTGCCCCCAGGGGTCAAGGTCCGCAATCCGGTGTTCGACGTCACGCCCGCGCGCCTCGTGACGGCCGTCGTGACGGAAGACGGCATTCACCGCCCCCCGTTCGCGTTCGCCGCCACCACCAACACCAACACCCGTTGAGTGCCTTGGAATGCCTTGACAACCCCGGCGTCCTCTCTAGACTACCGCGCTCGCCTGGAGGGCTTTCGTTTCATGTACGCCGTCATCGCGTCGGGTGGTAAACAATATCGAGTCGCAGAGGGAGAGACCCTCCGCGTGGAGAAGCTCGCCGGTCCGGCCGGCACGAAGGTCACCTTCGGTCCGCTGCTCTTCGCCGACGACGCTGGCAAGGTCGAGGTGGGCCGCCCCACCGTCTCCGGCGTGACCGTCGAGGCGGAGATCCTCGAGCAGGGCCTGGGCAAGAAGATCATCATCTTCAAGTACAAGCGCCGCAAGAGCTACCGGCGCAAGCAAGGCCATCGCCAGCCCTTTACGTCGCTGAAGATCACGGCGATTCGCCCGGCCTAACGGAGAGCAAGACATGGCACACAAAAAAGGTCAGGGCAGCTCTCGCAACGGACGCGATTCGAACGGGCAGCGCCGCGGCGTCAAGCGCCACGCGGGCCAGGTCGTTCTCGCGGGCAACATTCTCGTGCGCCAGGTGGGCACCTCCATTCACCCGGGACCCAACGTCGGCATCGGCCGTGACTTCACGCTGTTCGCGCTCAAGGACGGCACCGTGAAGTACGCCAAGTCCGGCCCGCGCACCATCGTCAGCATCGTCCCCGGCGCCGTCACCGTGGCCGCCTAGCCGCGGCGCTCGGTCGACGGGCGATATGCAGTTCGTCGACCAGGCCTTCATTCGGGTGCGCGCCGGCGACGGCGGCAAGGGAGCGGTCGCGTTCCGGCGCGAGAAGTTCGTGCCCAAGGGCGGCCCGTCGGGCGGCGACGGCGGCGACGGCGGCAGCGTCGTGCTCGTCGTCGACGAGGGCCTCTCGACGCTGCTCGACTTTCGCTACAAGAAGGAATACCAGGCGCCTTCGGGTCAGGCCGGCTCGAACAAGGACAAGTATGGGCGCGGCGGCGAGGATCTCGTGCTGCGCGTCCCGCCGGGCACGCAGGTCAACGACGAGGTGACGGGCGAGCCCATCGCCGACCTGCACGTCCACGGCGAGCGCTTCGTCCTCGCGAAGGGTGGCCAGGGGGGACGCGGCAACATCCACTTCGCGACGTCGACCGATCGCGCCCCTCGCCGGTTCGAGCCCGGTCTCCCCGGCGAGGAGCGCGCCGTGCGGCTCGACCTCAAGCTGCTCGCGGACGTCGGCCTGCTCGGGTTTCCGAACGTCGGCAAATCGTCGCTCATCGCTCGCATCTCCGCCGCCCGCCCCAAGATCGCCGACTATCCGTTCACGACCCTCGTGCCCAACCTCGGCATGGTGCGCCTATCGGGAGAGCGCTCGTTCGTCGTCGCCGACATTCCCGGCCTCATCGAGGGCGCGCACGCCGGCGCGGGTCTCGGCGACAGGTTTCTCCGGCACGTCGAGCGCACGCGCGTCCTCGTCCACTTGCTCGACACCACGGCGGGTCCCGAGCGCGCGCCGCTGCGCGACTTCGACGCCATCAACCGAGAGCTCGCCCTCTTCGATCCGGCCCTCGCCAAACGCCCGCAGCTCGTCGTCCTCAACAAGACCGACCTGCCCGACGTCGCGGCGGCCCGGCGCAAGCTGGTGGCCTCCTTCGCGCGCCGAAAGATCCGACTCCTCGCCATCAGCGCCGCGACGGGCGAGGGCGTGCCGGCTCTGCTCGAGGAAGTGTGGAAGGTGCTCGTCGCCGAGCGGCGGAGGGCCCTCGACGAGGAGCGCGCGAAGTTGTCCACAGGGGATGAGCCGGTCGAATTTCGCGCCGCCGCCTCAGACGAGACCCACAATCGGCCGAGAGAGTTGACGCCCCGCGCGCGAGGGACTCGCGGCGCGTCAAGCCGGTCTTCCCGAAGTCCCGGACGCCCGCGCGAACATTGACCAAGTTGCGCGATCCTGATATAGAAAGGCGCCTCAACACCGCTCCACTCCCTAGGTTTCTCCCTCGCCAGGGTCCTCCAACGTAGATCGCAGGACGGAGTTCACACATGACATCGCAGCGGTTCTTGTTCGCGCGCGGGATCTCGGGCGCGCTGGGGGTGTTCGGCTTGTCCGTCTTCCTATTCGTGAGCTCGGCTCACGCCGAAGCCGCGCCGGCTCCGTCAACTGCGTCGGCGGCTTCGGCTAGCAAGGTCGCGGCTCCCACGGCCGCCGCGCCCGCGTCCGGCACACCGGCCGCCGCGTCGACGTCGGCCCCCGTGCAGGCTCCGGCGAGCGCGCCGGCCGAGGCCGCCGCGCCCGGGGCGACCGACAACGGCGGTGATTCGGGCGCTTATACGGTGAAGCTGCGGACGCTCGAGAAGAACGTCAACGAGCTCAAGGAGCAGATCTTCCGTACGAAGGCGCGCCTCAACCTGCTCAAGGAGACCGTGCTCGGCGGCATCATCGGGGCCTCCCGCGCATACATCAAACACAAGAACGAGATGGGCAGCTCGTTCCGTCTCGTCAAAGCGGCCTACGCTCTCGATGGAGTTCAGATCTATTCGAAGAGCGACGATACCGGTCGTCTCGCCGAGATGAGCGACTTCGAGATCTACAACGGCGCCATCCAGCCCGGCTCACACACGCTGACCGTCGTGCTGCTGTACCAGGGCAACGGTTTCGGCGTGTTCAGCTACCTCAAGGGGTACAAGTTCACGGCCAAGTCGAGCCAGTCGTTCGTCGCGGCGGAGTCCAAGACGACGGCGATCACCGTCGTCGGGTACGAAAAGGGCAACCTCACGACCCAATTGTCGGACAAACCGGCCGTCGACTTCCGGATCAACGTCACGGGGTCCGGCGAGGGCAGTGCGACGGCCGTCGCGCCCTCAAAGTGACAGAGCGGGCGGGATGAAACAGGGGACGGTGAAAGTCGTCGGGCTGTCGCTCGGCAACACCTGGGTGTTCGCGGGGTCCTCCGTCCTCATGATGGGGCTCGTCGGGTTGTCGTCGGGCAACGCCCGCGCTGACGACATCGACCAGTGGGCCGCCAAGCTCATCGACATGGACAACCGCGCGGGCTCGATGATCTACGAGCTCAAGGACGCCCAACCGGCCTCCCCCGACGTGGCCGACCGGCGCGTCATCGACGCGCAGGTCCTCTTCAGCCTCAAGAACTACGAAGAGGCCGCGACGATTCTCCTCGACGTCGTCGACAAGTATCCAGGTACGCGCGCGTACGACGACGCCATCGCCCTCCTCGGCGAGTCGCTCTATCAGGCGCAGGACTTCTACTCGGCGCGTCCCTACCTCGAGAAGGCGGTCGCGAAGAAGACCGGCACGAAGGCCGAGACGCACGCGCTCCAGCGCCTCATCGAGATCTCGCTGCGCACGGGCGATTACGAGCACATCGACGAATACCTCGCGCGCCTGCAAAACGTCCCGCTCGCCAACATGGAGCCGTCGGTCCCGTACGTGCGCGCGAAGTATTACTACTTCAACGGCAAGCTCGACGAGGCGATGAACGCGCTCAACGTCATCGGGCCGAGCAATCCTTACTACCTGCAGGCGCGCTACTTTCAGGCGACGATCCAGGTCAAGCGCGGCGATCTCGCCGGCGCCTCAATCACCTTCGACTCGATCATCAAGCTGCAGGCCCCGGACGAGTCCGGCAAGGACATTCAGGATCTGTCGCGCATGGCGATCGCGCGCCTCCTCTACGAGCGCTCGCAGTTCGACAAGGCCATCGAGGCCTACGCGTCCGTACCGCGCCAGTCGAAGTATTTCGCGGACGCGCTGCAGGAGCAGGCCTGGACGTTCATCAAGGCCAAGGAGTGGCAGAAGGCGTACCGCGCGCTCGACCTCCTGCTGCTGGCCAATCCCGACACGCCCGACGCTCCGCACCTGCGCCTGCTCATGGGCAACCTGAACCTGCGCATGAGCAACTTCTTCCTCGCGAGCGACGCCTTCGGGAAGGTGCGCGACGAGTTCGAGCCCGTGCACCGCCAGCTGCAGCAGATCATCGTCAGGTCGCAGGCGGACCCCACCTACTTCGATTCGCTCGTCGGCAAGAACCTCGACAAGTTCGACATCGCGGCCTTCGTGCCGCCGGAGGCCGCGCGCTGGGTGCGCGCCGAGCCCGACGTCATGAAAATGACGATCCTCGCCAACAGCATGGGCGAGATGCAGCGAGATCTCGGCGACAGCCAGAAGCTCGTCGAGCGCATCGACAAGGCCATGAAGGGCAGCGGGCGCGCCGGAATCTTCCCTGACCTCGCGAGCGCGCGCACGAAGTCGGTCGAGATGCTCAACGCCGCGGTCGACCTTCGCCAGAAGCTGGCCGGCAAGCTGCGCGCCATCATCGATCCCACGCTCTCCGCCGAGGAGCGCAAGCAGCTCGATGTCATCGCGTTCCAGCGCGACGGCCTGCAGCGCCAGCTCACGAACGCGCCCACGACCGACGCCGGCGTCAAGAGCCACGAGGCCGCCATGAAGGCGGGCTACGGCGACCTCGACCGGCAGGCCTCGGAGGCGAACGTCGAGATCCAGTCGCTCGACGCGCAGCTCGTCGCCATCGAGAGCTATTACCGCTCGTCGCGGACCGAGCAGAAGATTCGGCCCGAGGACATTCAGGGACCCATTCACGACCTGCGCGCCGCCGTCGACGAGCTGCACGCCACGCACGACCAGATCCGCGAAGCGATCGTCGACGCGAGCCGCGAGGCAACGGCGGCGGGTGCAGCGGGTGACGCCGAGCGCGAGATGGCACGGCGGCTCGACGATCTGCTTCGACAGGAGGCACAGGTGGAGGACGCCGCCAAGATGCGGCTGTCGTCGAACGATCGCGTCCAGGCCGATCGGATCGGCGGCCTCATGAGCCGCTGCGACTCCGTCCAGGGCAAGCTCAACGAGTTCGACAAGAAGGTGGACGCGCAGGTCGACGTGCGGCTGGTGGCCGTTCGCAAGTACCTCGACGCCGAGAAGGACGAGCTCGCGAGCGCAGGCGGCAAGCTCGGCACGATCGTCGACACCTCGAAGGGCCTCGGGGGCGGCCTCGCGCAGGCGATGTTCGCCAAGGTGGCCGACAAGTTCTACGATCTCGTCGTTCGCTCGGACGTCGGCATCATCGACGTCGCCTGGGGCCTCAAGGACCAGAAGACGGGCGCGGTCAACAAGCTGACAAATCAAAAGAACGCAGAGATGAAGGCCCTCGACGAGGACTTTCGCAAGGTGCTGGAGGACGACAAGTGAGCGCGGCGCGCGGCAAGCTCCTGGCGGTGGCGACGCTGCTGGCGTCGTCGAGCTTCTTGCCGGGTGGCGCCGGCGCGGGCGTCGCGGCGGCCGCCGGACCGGCCCTCGCGTCCAATCCGGGCGGCAAGCCGCTCGACGAGCTCGCGGCCGACGTCAAGCACTTCTCCGACATGGTCACCGAGTATCGCAGCACGGCCCGGGACGTCCTGAAGCGCGCCTTCAAGGAAAAGATGAAGACCGTGAGCGCGAAGTACGACGCGCAGATCGACTCCAATGACCGCGACGCGCGCGACCGGCGCCGCGACGCCATCGCGATCTTCGAGGCCTTTCTCCAGAAGTATCCGAACGACAAGCGCTGGACCCCGGACGCGATGTTCCGCCTCGCCGAGCTCTATTACGAGAAGTCGGCAGAGGACTACCTCGACGCCGACGAAGCCTACAAGAAGGCCATCGAGGGCCCGAGCCCGCCCGACACGCCGCCGCCCAAGGTCGACTACACGCCGACGATCACCCTCTACAAGAGCCTGCTGACCGAGTTCCCGAACTACCGCTTCCTCGACGCCGCCTACTATCTCCTCGGCTTCTGTCTCGGCGAGATGGGCGAGGACCAGCAGGCCAAGCAGGCGCTGCTCGCGCTCGTCTGCGCCAACAAGTACAAGCCCCTCGATGCGCCTCCGCCCGCGCCCAAAAACGGCGGGAGCGAGGACGTCTACGACGGCTGCGTTCCCGTGCGCAAGGACTCGAAGTTCCTGCCCGAATCGTGGACGCGCATCGGCGAGTTCCACTTCGACAGCGCCAGCGAGCTCAAGTACGCGATCGCCGCCTTCAAGAAGGTCCTGACCTACAAGGACTCGCCTTATTACGACCGCGCGCTCTACAAGCTCGCCTGGTCGTATTACCGCGACAACCGCTTCCCGGAGGCCGTGCGGCAGTTCGACAACCTCGTGAAGTACGCGGACGCCCGCACGGCGGCCGGGCAGAAAGTCGGGTCGGACCTGCGCCCCGAGGCCATTCAGTACCTCGGCGTCAGCTTCGGCGAGCCCGACTGGGACGGCGACACCATCCCCGATCCCATCAACGGCCTGCAGCGCATGATGGAGTTCTACCGCGGCCGCGAGGGCGAGCCGCACGTGCGCGAGGTCTTCCAGCGCCTGGGCGACATCTACTTCGACCAGACGAAGTACTCCGACGCCGTCGCCGTGTACAAGGCGCTGCTCGAGCGCTGGCCTTACTACGCCGACGCGCCGCGCGTGCAGGACAAGATCGTGCGCGCCTACGAAAAGGACCGCAACCTCGTGCAGGCCGCCAAAGAGCGCGAGCTGCTGGGCCGCCAGTACAGCAAGGGCGGCGACTGGTACCAGCACAACAAGGAGAACCCCGAGGCGCTCGCGATCGCGCAGCAGCTCGCCGAGGACGCGCTGCTCACGGCGGCCACCAACGTCCACGCCGGCGCGCAGGCCTGCAAGACCAAGTGGCAGGAGAACCAGAAGGACCTCAAGAAGCTCGAGGACTGCAAGGCGATGTACGCCGCCGCGGCCGATCTCTACGAGAAGTACTTGGCGGTCTACCCCAACTCGAAGAAGAGCTACGAGTTCTCGGCGTTCTACGCGGACACGCTCTACTACTCGGGCCAGCTCGAGAAGGCCATCGCCGCGTACCAGAACGTGCGCGACTCGCAGCTCGACAACAAGTACCAGGAAGACGCGTCCTTCCGGATGATCAAGGCCTACGAAGAGATCATCGATCAGATGAAGAAGGCGAAGAAGCTCGAGGATCCGCCCATCCCGGACGAGAAGAACACCAAGCCGCCCGTCGTCGCGATCCCGATGCCGGACGTGTACCGCAAGTACGTCGACGCCATCGACTGGTACGTCGAGCACATCAAGAACGAGCGTACCTCCGAGCTCAAGTACGCGGCCGCCGTCATCGCGCTGCGCTATCGGGAGTGGCCGAACGCGCGCCAGCGCCTCACGCAGATCTCCGAGCTCTATTGTGCGTCCAAGCCGGAGGTGGGCTTCAAGGCGTATGACGCGATCCTCCAGACCTACTTCATCGACTACAGCGTCGAGGACGAAGAGGCCAAGGACTGCGCGCTCGGGAAGCTGCTCGCCGTCGCCGAGCAGTTCGGCGAGTCGCCGTGCGGCAAGGCGGCGTCGGCCAAGCCGTACCTCGACCGCTTCGCGCAGATCAAGGCCTCGGTCAAGACGACCGTCATCACGAAGCGCCTCCAGCTGTCGATGGAAAATGAAGAGAAGGGCACGAACAAAGAGCTCACGATGTGCCACGACGGGACGGGCGGCATCGCCATCGTGACCGGCATCGCGACGCCCACGAAGCCTGGCTCGCCGGCGCCACCGGCTGGGACGCCCAGCAAGATCTCGACCACGCTCGACGTCGGCCTCGCGCTCGATCTCATCGACATCGTCAACGCGAACCCCAAGGACCCGGGCGCGCCCACGGCGCTCAACAACGCCTGCGTGATCTACGAGAAGCTCTTCCAGTTCGGCCAGGCCACGCAGTGCTACGAGCGCCTGTACGCCGACTACCCAGACTCGGAGTGGGGCAAGGAGGCGCTCTGGAACGCGTCGCGCAACCACTACCGCTTCTTCGAGTTCGATCAGGCCGTCAAGGGCTACATGACGGTGGCGCAGGACCCGAAGTTCGCGACGTCGGACCACCGCAAGGAGGCGCTCGGCCTCACGGCCTCGCTGCTCGACAACGACCAGCAGTACACGCGCGCCGCCGAGATGTACAAGAAGTACTCCGAGGCGATCTCGGACAAGCCGCAGGACAGCGCGCAGGCGTACTTCTTTGGCTGCAGCGCCTACGAGAAGGCGCACGACCAGCCCAAGCAGACGAGCTGCCTCAAGGACTTCATCAAGAAGTACGACAAGCAGCAGGCGGCGGGCGAGTACGTCGTGCAGGCCTTCATGAAGCTGGCCGTCATCACCGAGTCCACGACGAAGAACAAGGACGACGTGCTCAAGGCTTACAAGCGCGTGCGTGACGAGTTCATCAGCCGCAAGCTGCCGGGCGCGACCCCAGCGGCGGGCTTCGCCGCCAAGGCCGACTTCCTCATCATGGAAGAGAAGTTCAAGGCCTTTCAGAAGAAAGAGCTGAAGTTCCCCACGAAGCCCGAGCAGATCAAGAAGGTCTTCGAGAACTTCACCAACGAGGCGAAGGCGCTCAACGAGGACTATCAGAAGATCTGGAGCTACAAGGACGCGACCTGGACGCTCGCCTCGTTCCTGCGCACGGGTGACGTCTACTACGAGTTCGCGCAGAAGCTCGTCAAGGCGGCCGACAGCCCGCCCGACGACCTCAAGAAGCTCGCCAAGCAGGCTTGCAAGGCCAACCCCGATGACTGCGGCATCGTCGAGGGACAATACAAGGACGCGGTCTACCAGTTCGTGACGCCCGTCGAGGACGAGGCGAAGAAGCGCTGGAAGGATACTCTCTCGCGCGCGTCGCAGCTCGGCGTCACCAACGACTACGTCAAGAAGGCGCGCGAGAACCTGTCGAAGTATCTCCCCGACGAGTTCCCGTTCATCAAGGATGAGCGCATCGGGCTGGAGTACCCATGATGACGAGGCAGTCGACGAGGAAGTCGACGAGGACGTCGACGACGATGGGGACGTCGCGGCGGTCGAGGCCGTCGCGCGCCGCGAGCTTGGGGCTCGTCGTCGCCGCGCTCCCTTGGCTGGCCGGGGGCACCGCCTTCGCCAAACGAGAGCCTCCCCCGGTCGTGATTCCCACGGCAGAGACGGCCCAGGCCGACCAGCTCTTTCGAGCGGGGCGCTACCAGGATGCCGTGGCGGCGGCCAAAGCCGCGCTCAACAAGAACGAGCGATACACGCCCGCCATGCTCGTCATGGCCAAGAGCTACTACAAGCTCCACAAGTACGAGTGGATGAAGAAGCTGTGGGAGATGATGCAGGCCAACGGCGCATCCAACCCGGAGAAGTCGGACATCTACCAGTTGCTCGGCTTCCTCGAGGTCGATGCCAAGAACGTGCCCGGCGCGATCGCGCTCTTCAAGCAAGCGGCCGAGGCGCGGCCCGAGAACGCGATTCTGTGGAACAACCTCGGCGCCGAATATCTGACGGCGAAGAACTACACCGAGGCGACGCCCGTCCTCGAGAAGTCGGTCCAGCTGCAACCGGGATTCGCCAAGGCTCACCTGAACTTGGGCGATGCCTACCGGGGTGACAAGCAATACGAAAAGGCGCACGCCGAGTACGACAAGGCGCTACAGCTCTTTCCCAATTATGCCGACGCGGTTTTCAACCTCGGCATTCTCTACCTGGACGCCGACAAGGTCCCCAACATGGATCTCTTCGCCAAAGAGAACACCGCCATCCAGTACTTCGAGAAGTACAAGACGATGATGACCGGAAGCCTCCCGCCTGGCGATCCGACGGACGTGTACATCACCGAAGCGCAAGAGGCCATCAAGAAGGAAGAGAAGCGCCTCGATCGCATCAAGAAGCAAGCCGAGCGCGACGCGGCCCGCGCCGCCAAGAAGGCCGGCGACGACGCCAAGAAGGCGGCCGCGGCCGCCGCCACGGGTAGCGCTGCCGGAGCCGAAGGCGCGGCCGCAGCTCCGGGCGCTGCTCCTGCAGCTCCGGGCGCTGCTCCTGCAGCTCCAGGCGCCGCACCCGCGGCTCCGGGCGCCGATCGCGCGGCTCCGCCAGCCGCACCGGCGGCTCCGCCCGCGAAGTAGCTCAGCACGGGGATACCCAACATGAAGACATCGAAATCATTTCTTCTTCTCGTCGCCGTCGCGCTGCCGCTCTCGTTGACGGCGTCTCGAGTCCTCGCGCAAGCGCCTGGCGCCGCGCCCGCGGCGGCGGCTCCGGCGGGCGACGCGCCCGTTCCTCCCGCGGCCGACGCCGCCCCCAAGGTCAAGATCGAGAAGGGTGCCGGCGGCAAGAAGATCTACCGCATCACCGACGAGATCCGGATCGAGGGCAAGATCCAAAAGCCCGAGGCCTTCTTCTTCTATCAAAAGTCGAGCATCAACTACGACTGGCAGGAGCTCAAGCAGGACTTCATCCCCCGGATTCTGGAGAGCGTCTCTCACGCTCCTTTTTAGTCAGCCGGCATTTTAGAAAATCCGACCGCCAACCGAAAACAGCGAACGAAGGATCCACGCATGGCGACTGCAGCAGCGGCCCGGCAGCAAACAGGAGCGGTCTCGAAGCCCAAGATCCTGCGCATCGGGATCATCCAGGGCGGACGAATCGTCGAGGAACGCCTCGTCCGCAAGCGCGAGAACATCACGATCGGGCAGTCGGCGAGGAACATGTTCGTCGTTCCGTCCGAGGCGCTGCCGCGCAACTGGCTGCTCTTCCAGGTGAGCGGAAATCAATACGTCGCGCACTTCTCGGAGGGCATGGACGCGCGCATCGCCGTCGGCAACGAGATCATCTCGCTCGCGCAGCTCAAGCAGACGGGCAAGATCCAGAAGAAGGGCCAGAGCTACGAGCTGCCGCTCGATGACCGGTCGCGCGGCAAGATCACGCTCGCCGACATGACGATCCTGTTCCAGTTCGTCACGCCGCCCATCCCGCAGCCGCGGCCGCAGCTGCCGGCGTCGGTGCGCGGGTCCGTGACCTCGGATCTCGACTGGTTCTTCACGACCATCGCCGCGATCTCGTTCTTGGTGCACCTCTCGCTCGTCATCTACCTGCGCAGCGTCGATTGGCCGCGCAAGCCCGACATCGAAGACGTCCCCGACCGGTTCGTCCAGATGGTGAAGAAGCCCGAGGAGAAGAAGCCCGAGGAGAAGAAGGTCGAGAAGGTCGAAAAGAAGGAAGAAGAGAAGAAGCCCGAGAAGAAGAAGGAAGAGGTCGCCAAGAAGGAAGAGAAGAAGGAGCTCACTCCCGAGGAGGCGGCCAAGCGCGCCGAGGAGAAGGCGCGTCAGGACGCCGAGCGTCGCGCGCGTCTCGCCGAGCAGGTCAAGTCCACGGGTCTTCTCAAGCTCCTCGGCGCCAACACGGGCGAGGGCGGCTCGATCGCCGACGTGCTCGGCAAGGGTGACGTCGATCGCGATCAGGAGAAGGCCTTCCAGGGCGTCGGCGGCGTCGGGGTCGCGAGCGGCAACGATCAGTTGCGCGGCATCAAGAGCGGCGGCAGCGGCTCGGGTCGCGTCGCCAATGTCGGCGGCTTGCGCGGCGGCGGCTCGATCGCGGGCGGCGGCACGGGCGAAGCCGCGTCAGAGAAGAAGGTGTCGGGCTCGGTCAAGAGCGAGGCCCCGGCCGTCGACGGCGAGCTCGATCCCGCCATGGTCGCGAAGGAGGTGCGCACGCGCCTCGGCGCCATCAAGGCGTGCTACGAGCGCGCCCTCAAGCGGAACCCGACCCTGAGCGGTAAGGTCGTCATTCACTGGACGATCACGCAAGCGGGCACCGTCTCGGGCGTCGACGTCGAGCAAGACACCCTCGGCGACGCCGAGGTCGCGAGCTGCATCAAGGCGCTCGTGGCGCGCTGGCGCTTCCCCGCGCCGGCGGGCGGCTCGGTCGACGTCTCGTTCCCGTTCGTCTTCCAGTCGTCGCAGTAAAACGCCTGCCTTCGCGCGCGCGTGGCGAAATCGCCTCAGGCGTTTCGCCGCGCGTGGCGCGTACCGCGTCGGGTGTGATACACAGTCGTCCGGCGGGCGTCGCGTCGGCAACTCGGCAAGCCGCGTCGGCAACGTCGGAATGTTGACGCGATCGTCTGATGCTTGGTTGACACACCCCGAAGAGCTGCATATAATTCCTGGCGTTCGCATAAGTACGGGATATCCTTAGTATTCCTGCAGGGGGCTTAGAGGAAAGGACTTGGCGTCGTGGCGACAAAAACAAAGCTGATTCTCACGACCGCGTTCGTGGCGAGTGCGCTCTCGGCCCAAGGTGCTGGAGCGGGGGCCGCCACCGGTGGCTCAGCGGTGCCCAGTCAGGCGGACATCGCCGTCAAGCAGCGCTCCACGCTCACGCCCGAAGAGATGACCAAACAGGGAAACGAATACTTCAAGAGCATGACCGAGATCTCGAAGCGCATCTCCGGTCTGCAGGAACAGTCGAAGCGCCAGAAAGACATCATTCGCTTGAACTGCGTGACCGACAAGCTGGTTCAGGCGAAGGTCAACATGACGATCGCCCAGCAGGCGATGTCCGCTCTTCAAGAAAATATTTCACGCGCCGATGAGGGTGGACGCACACATGAGTTCACGCGCCTCACGATCATCAACCAGAAGGTCACGGTTCTAGGCGCCGAGGCAGAAAATTGCATCGGCGAGGACTTGAGCTTCGTGGGCGCGACTCGAGTGGACGTCGAGATCGATCCCAAC
>DASXOE010000050.1:0-14262 GCA_036494575.1 Polyangia bacterium
GGAGCCGTAGCGCATCTCGCGCGCGCCCAGGCTGCCGAGCGCGAGGACCGTCAGGCCCGTGCGCGGCGCGCCGAGGCGCGCGACGAGTGCCGGCATGACGAGGTGGATCGTGGCCCCGAGACACGTCTCCGCGATGAGCGACAGCTGGTCCGTGACCTCGCCCGCCTCGAGGCCGCCGGCGACGTCGTGCAAACCGACGCGCAGGATCTCCTGCGCCTGGAAGCGGCGGACGGCGCGCAGCGGACCTTCTTCACCGGCCCCGGCGGGCGCCTCGTCGCCGGAGGCGCCTGCGGAGCCCTCGAGCTCGGCCGCGAGGAGCCCGCGCAGCTCCTCGGCGGTGCGGCGACGAGAGCCGAGACCGGTGAGCAGCGGCTCCCACATCGCGGGATGGCGGACGAGCAGGTCCGAGAGGCGATCGCTCGTGCCGAAGAGCATGCCGAGGACCCGCAGGAGCTGCGGCTCGGCCCGCAGCATGGCCAGCAGCGCCGGCGAGCCGTTGAGCGCGACGTCGCGGAAGTGGCCGAGCGCCCGATCGGGATCAGGTGACGTCAGGGCGTCGGCGACGAACGACGCGGGCATCCGCGCGCGCGCCAGATCGAGCGTGTCGGCGGCGACGTCCGGCTCGCGGAAGCCATGCTCGGCGAGCAGGCGCTCGAGCGTCGCGCGCTCGACGAGCGGGTTGAGCAGGCGCGTCGCCTCCTCGAGCGGGCCCTGCGCGCCGTCGGCGAAGGTGGCCGCGATGGCCTCGACGGCCTGGCGCTCGCGGGCGACCGTCGCGTCGAAGGTGGCGAGCTCGGCGAAGCCCAGCCCGCGCGCCAAGTCCGCGCGCTCGTCGTCGTCGCCCGGCAGGCGATGCCGCTGCGCGCCCGTGGCGACCATCACCCGGTGCTCGAGCTGGCGCCAGAGGCGGTAGGCGTCGGCGAGCGTGCGCGCCTCGCGGTCGGAGAGCAGGCCCGCGACGACGAGGCGGGGCAGCGCGCGCGGCGTGTTGCGCTCGCGGATGTCCGGCCGCTTGCCGCCGTGCAGGAGCTGCAGCGTCTGGACGACGAGCTCGACGTCGCGGATGCCGCCGGCGCCCAGCTTGACGTCGAAGCCGGCGTCGTCCGGCCCGAGCGGGCCGCCCGCGTCGGCCGGGTCGCGGAACTGCGCGCGCAGGGCGCGCACCTCGTCGAGCATGGCCGGCTCGGCGTGGCGCGGATAGACGAACGGCTCGAGCATCGCGAGCAGCTCGGCGCCGAGCGCGAGATCGCCCGCGCAAGGCCGCGCGCGGATCCACGCCTGGCGCTCCCAGGTGCGCCCGAACGTCTCGTAGTACCGTTCGGCCGCGACGAACGAGTTGCACAGCGGTCCGTTGCGGCTCTCGGGTCGCAGCCGCAGGTCGACGCGGAAGACGATCCCCTCCCCCGTCGGCTCCTCGAGCGCCGCCGTGACCCGTCGCGACAGCTCGGAGTAATAGCGGTGGAGCGTGGCCTCGCCCGCGTGGCCGGCGTCCGTCGAGTAGAAGTAGCAGACGTCGACGTCCGACGAGAAGTTCAGCTCCTCGCCGCCGAGCTTGCCCATGGCCATGACAACGAAGCGAGGCCGGGCCCCGCCGGGCGCGTCCTGGTCGTCGGCGACGGGCCGCCCGAGCTCGCGGCCGAGCTCGGCCTCGCAGAAGCGCACGGAGGCCTCGAGGCAAGCGTCTGCGAAGGCGGCCAGCTCGCGCGCGACCTCGGCGGTCGTGCCCCACCCGAGCTCGCGCGCGCCCATGCGCAGCACCTCGCGGCGGCGCGCGACGCGCAGCCGCCGCTTGAAGTCTGGGAAGTCCGTGGCGCCCGCCGTCTCGCGCTCGACGTCGTGGGCGATGAGCGCCGCCGGCTTGGGCGCGCCGAGCCAGGGATCTGTGGCCAACGCCGCCAGCGCCGTGACGTCCGCGCCCAGCAGGTCAGGCAGGAGCTCTCCGCTCGTGACGAAGGCCTCGAGGAGAGCGCGCGCGACGGTGCCCTCGGGCGGGACGACGCCGCCGCGCTCGACGAAGCGGGCGCGGCGCGCATCGATGGCGGCGGACGAACGTCGGCGGGGCTCGGCCGGCGCGTTCATCTACAGATCCGCTTGGGCCACCGAGAACTTGTTGTTCCGCTCGTCGAGGACCCGGAACGTCTTCTGCGCGTCGATTGGCAAGAGCTGCTGCAGGTGTCCCTGCTGCCCGCGCTCGAACAGAAAGAAGTGGCGATGGCCCCGGTTGCGTCCGAGCCATTCCTTGAGCTTGTCGTCGGCGCCCTCTTGGTCGAAGACCGTGCGGTCCTCCTGCGGGCCCTCGTAGATCTCGTTCTTCGTGTAAAAGGTCTCGCCGCGCCAGTACATCTGATACGCGATGAGCCGCTCCTCGGGCGACCGCCTCGTTCGGTAGTAGGTCGCGATCAGGTCCTTCTGCGACCAGAACGGGGCGACGGCCCGCATGTAGCCGTCGAGAAGGAAGTACGTGAAGAGGACGGCGGCGCCGCACAGCCCCACGAGCGCGAGGCGCCGCGCGCGCGCCCAGACGAGCGCGACGGTGAGCACGCCGAAGGCCGCGGTGAACGCGATGAGCGCGCCGCTGAAGTCGAGGCTCTCGGGCCAGGGACGGCCGTGCGGGCTGTGAACGTAGTCGTACGAGAACAGCCATAAGAAGTGTTGCGAGGCGTTCTTCGTGCCCACGAGATCGACCGAGACGAGCAGGAGGAGCGGCACCCCCACGAGGACGGCGGCCGCGGCCGCGCGCGTGGCGCGACGGCGGACGAGGTCGTCGAGGAAGCAACCCACGACGATGGCGAGGCCCGGGATCGCCGGCAGAACGTAGTGATGGAACTTCGTCATCGAGACCGAGACGACGGCGTACGACGACACGAACCAGATGGCGCCCAGCCAGATGATGCCCTGGCGACGGACCTCCTCTGGCGGCGGCGCCGCGCCGCCCACGGGCGTGGCGCGCCCGCGCATGACGGCCCAGCCGAGCGCCGCGGGCGCGACGGCCACCCACGGCAGCATGCCGTACCCGAGCTCGCGCAAGAAGTACTCGAAGCTGCCGCGGTCGCCGTGCCGGCCGATGACCATCCGGCGCCAGTGGTTGTCGCCGAAGAGCTCGTTCCAGAACGGAAGGCCGTGACGGATGAGCATGGCGTGGTGCCACGGCACGGCGACGACGGCCAGCGCGAGCAACGACACGAGGATGCCGTAGAGGAGCTGCGCGCGTCGCAGGCGGCGCCAGTTCCAGGTGAAGGCGAGGTAGGCCAAGAAAACAATGAGCGGGAGGCCCAGGCCCGCGAGGCCCTTGGCGAGCACGGCCAGACCGCACAGCATGGCGGAGATGTAGAGGTAGAGCGGCGCCTTGTAGCGCGTGCGCGCCGCGAGAAAGACGAAGGCCGCGAAGCCGAGGTAGTACGGGATCATGGCGACAGCGCCGTACATCTTCAAGGTGCCGCCGTGCCACGGCACCTCGATCTTCAACTGGTACGAATCGATGACGAGCTGCGGGAGCGTGACGAGCGCGAAGAGCGCGAGGCCGCCGTAGAAGAGGCCGTGGTCGGGCCAGCTCCACCAGCCCGCGCCCCGCCGGGGTAGCTTTTCGTCGCGGTCGTCAAAGAGCGCGAGCGCGCCCAGCGCGAGTGCCATTGCCATGGGGCCCACGAAGGCCATGTCGGTCATGGCCTGGCGCGCGACGAGGCTGTACATGGGCGCCGTCGCGACCACAACCGCGGCGAGCACGCCCGCGCGCCGGCTCACGAAGCGCGCCGTCACGAGATAGACGGCGTAGATCCCGAGCACGCCCATGAGGCAGAACGGCGTGCGCACGGCCCACTCGGCCCGGTGCGTGAGCGCCATCTCGCCCGGATCGCCGCCAGGCAGGCCCACGCGCGCGATGTGCATGCCGATGCTCATGATCCAGAACGAGAGCACGGGCTTCGACCAGAAGACGTCGACGTCGCGCGGCGAGCCCGGCCACCACAAGCTGATGAAGTCGCCCCGCTTCGTCATCTGGCGGGCGACCTCGGAGTAGTGCGTCTCCCACGGGTCCCACAGGCCGTACGTTCCCGCGAAGGGCAAGTACAGGAGCAAGCCGAACAGGATGACGCCGATCGCCATCTGTCGTTCAGTGAAGCGATCGAAGAAGCTCACGTCCGACCACGCCGGCGCGGACGACGGCTCGCGGATGACCGCGGGCTCCGGGCTCGCGCTGGCGCTCACTTGGCGAGGACCTTCTGGATGTTCAGAAGGTCGAGATCGATCGACTTGCTGACGCCGACGACCTCGCCGAGCGGCGTCGAGCGGACGTCGCCCTTGAGCAGGCCCACGAGGCAGCCGTGCTCGCCGCGCGCGAGCTGCTCGACGGCGCCCACCGCGAGGCGCGTCGCGAGCAGCCGATCGAACGCGCCGGGCGTGCCGCCGCGCTGAACGTGGCCGAGCTGGGTCACGCGCAGGTCGAACCCGAGGCGGCCGCGGTTCTGCTCGAAGTACTTCGCGAGGCCCGAGGCGTTGTACTTCGCGCCCTCGGCGACGACGACGAGCGCGTGCGCCTTGCCGCGGCGGTACGCGCCCTCGAGATCGTCGGCGACGGCCTCGGGATCGATCTCGGCCTCGGGCACGACGACAGCGTCCGCGCCGCCGGCGATGCCCGCCATGAGCGCGAGGTACCCGCACTTGCGGCCCATGACCTCGAGCAAGAACGCGCGCCGGTGCGAGGCGGCGGTGACGCGCAGCCGGTCGATGGCCTCGAGCGCGATGTTGAGCGCCGTGTCGACGCCGATGGTGATCTCCGACCCCGTGAGATCGTTGTCGATCGTCGACGCGACGCCCACGACGGGCAGGCCCATCATCGAGAGCGCGAGCGCGCCGGCCTGGCTGCCGTTGCCGCCGATGACGACGAGGCCGTCGATGCCGTGCGCCGAGAGGTTGGCGAGGCCCTTCTTGCGCGTCGCCTCCTCCTTGAACGCCTCGAGGCGCGCGCTGCCGAGGAAGGTGCCGCCAAGGCCGAGGATGCCGCCCACGTCGCGAGGGCCGAGGGGCGCGATGTTCTGCCCGCCATCGACGAGGCCCAGGTATCCGTTGCGGACGCCGAAGGTCTCCCACCCGTTTCCAAGCGCGACGCGCACCACGGCCCGAATGGCCGCGTTCATGCCCGGGGCGTCGCCTCCGCTCGTGAGGACCGCAATACGCTTGGTCGCCATGGACGACGGGAACCTATAGCACAACCTTCGATTCGGCTACTCTGTCCCGCATGAGGCGGCCCGCGCCAAAGCCCCGTGTCCGCGCCGCCGCCCGCGCGTCGCCGCGCGTCGCCGCGCCCGCGCCCGCCGACCCCGACGACGACCCCGACCCCGACGACGGCGAGCCAGGGCCACGACCCGCCGAGAAGAACTACATCACGCGCGTCGGGCACCGCCGGCTCACCGAGGAGTTCGACTTCCTGCGCAGCAAGAAGCGGCCCGAGGTCGTGAGCGCGCTCGCCGACGCCGCCGCCGAGGGCGACCGCTCGGAGAACGCCGAGTACATCTATAGAAAGAAGCAGCTGCGCGAGATCGATCGGCGGCTGCGCTTTCTCGCCAAGCGCCTCGACATCGCCGTCATCGTCGACCCCACCGAGCAGAAGCGCCGGGACCGCGTCTTCTTCGGCGCCACCGTCACGATCGAGGACGACGAGGGCAAGACGTCGATCTATCGCATCGTCGGCGCCGACGAGACCGTGACCGCCGGCGATATCTCCTGGCGCTCGCCCGTGGGCCGCGCCCTCCTCGGCAAGGCGCTCGGCGACACGGTGAGCGTCACGTGGCACGCCGGCATGCGCGAGCTCACGATCGCCGACATCGACTATCTGTGAGCCGCGAACGGCCCGCGCCGGGCGCGCTCACGCCGAGAAGGGCGGCACGGGAACGCGCGTGATGGCGCTGTCGGTCTTGAGGCCGTCGCTGTCGACGTAGACGTGGTCGGCGACGATCGTCACGGCCCAGCGCTGGCGCAGCTCGTCGCGCGTCGTGAGGCGGGACACTGCCGCGCGCTCGATCGACCAAATCCCGATCTCCTCGAGGCCGGGCGGACGCTTCTTGATGCCGGCGAGCTGACCAAGGAACCGGTCACGCGCCGCGGCTTCGTCGAACAGCGTTTGGACGCGCACGCCGCGGTTGTGGGCGATGACGCGCCGGATCTCCTCGGCGTCCGCGGCGGCGCACGCGATCCAGGTCACGGCCTTGAGCTCGGGGCTCACGATAGAGAGATCGGGCACGTCACGCCGGGGCGGTCCGTCTGCGAGGCGCAGCCCGTCCTCGTGAAAGAGGCACCAGGCGAGCGCGCGCAGGATGACGTGCTCAGGGGGCGTCTCGGGATCGCGATCGACGATGAGCTTGCCGACGAGCTCGAGGCCTCGGTCGACGTGCGCGAGGGCGATGCGCAGCTGGAGTGGGCTCGGGGATGACATCCGCCCCTATCTGTCTCCGGCGCGACCCGCGTTGCAAGGCTTTCATGAGACTTCCCGACATCCGACATCCGACCTCCGACCTCCGACCTCCGACAATCGCCGCGCCGGCCTTCACGAGCGACCGCTGCGTCCAGTCTGATGCTAAGCTGGCGACGACGGATGGATCTATCGACAGCGAAGCTCGGCGCCCTGCGCGCGAGCGGCCACCTCTGTTTCCCCTACGAATCCGAGGACGAAAAGCGCACCACGCTCGTGGCGTTCGTTCGTGACGGCCTCGCTCGCCGCGAGCGTTGCGTTTATATCGGTACGCTCGCCGATCAGTCGGAGCTCTTGCGGAGCCTCGAGGCCGCAGGGGTGCGTGTGGCGCGGGCCCTCGAACGAGGCGCCCTCGTCCTCAAAACGCAAGCCGAAACCTATCTGCGCTCGGGTCGATTCGATCCGGATGACGCCGTTCGTGTCCTGGAGGAGCTCGTCGAGACCGCCCTCGCGGACGGCTACGCCGGCCTGCGCGGCACGGGGGAGGCGTCGGCCCCCGTGTCTGACGAGCTGTGGCCGCTCGTGCTTCGTTACGAGTCCCTGGTCAACGAGCGCCTTGGCCGCAGTCCGTTTCTGGGCATGTGTCGTCTCCCGGCGTGGCATGACCGCCCAGGCCGGGCCCAGGACCTGCTGCGCATGCACCCGCACGCCCTGCTGCGCGGAGAGGTGTGCGCGAATCCGTTCTACGAGCGCCCCGAGATAGTGCTCAGCGACGACGCCCACGCGCGCCTCGATTGGCAGCTCCACCAACTGCGGTCCATGCACCGCGCGCGCAGGCGCCTCGAGCGCCGCTCCGCCGATCGCCTCCTCTCGACGCTCGCGGACGAGCTGGCCGATCCGCTGTTCGCGCTCAAACGCGAGGTGCACGCCCTCGGCGCCGCGCTGGACGAGACCGCGGTCCCGGAGCGCCTCGAGGCGGCTCACCACCAGCTGCGCCGGCTCACGGAGGCCGTCGAGGCGGTGCGCGACGCCGCGCGGCTCTCCGATCGCGACGGCTCGGTAGACGGGCGCGCGAACGGCGGCGCCGCGCCGCCGGCCGAATCCGAAGCTCGCGATGAGCCTCCGCGCCCCCTGCGGCGCTGAAGAAAAAGGCTGGGTCGTCGTCCCGTGACGCTCAAAGCGACATTCGATCGTTTCGACATCGAGCGGCTCGTCGGATCGGGCGGCATGGCCACGGTCTATCGCGCCGTCGATCGCCAGACCGAGCAGCCGGTGGCGCTCAAGGTCCTCCACGGCCGCTCCGTCGAGCAAACCGAGCGCTTCGAGCAGGAGGCCGAGCTGCTCGCGGAGCTCTCGCACCCGGCCATCGTGCGCTATGTCGGGCACGGCACGACGCCATTGGGCGAGCACTACCTCGCCATGGAGTGGCTCGACGGCGAGACACTCGAGGACGCGCTCGGGCACGGGCCCCTCACGATCGAACAGAGCGTCGAGCTCGGTCGGCGCGTCGCCGAGGCCCTCGCGAGCGCCCACCGGCGCGGCATCGTCCACCGCGACATCAAGCCCGGCAACCTGCTCCTGCCGGGAGGCGCGCTGCCCGGCGTGCGCGTCCTCGATTTCGGGCTCGCGCGCCGCGTCCTCGACCAGCGCCGCATCACGCAGTCGGGCGGCATCATGGGAACACCGATGTACATGGCGCCCGAGCAAGCGCGCGGCGAGCCCTACATCGACGCCCGCGCCGACATCTTCGCGCTCGGCTGCGTGCTCTTCCAATGTCTCACGGGGCAACCGCCGTTCACGGGACCGACGGCCATGGCCGTGCTGGCCAAGATCTGCCTCGACGAGTCCCTGCCCGTGCGCGAGCTCTGCCCCGGGCTGCCCCAGGACCTAGAGCAGGTCCTGTCGCGCATGCTCGCGAAGGAGCGCGGCGGTCGTCCACCCGACGCGACCGCCGTCGCCGTCGAGCTGACGCGCATCGGGGACCGGCTGGCCCACGCCGAGGGCAGGCCCGCCACGCCTCCGGGCGGCATCACGACGCGCATCGAGCGCGGTGCCCTCACGGCGGGCGAGCAGCGCGTCGTCTGTGTCGTGCTCGTGACCCGGCCGAAGGCCGCCGCCGAGGATCTGAAGAGCACGCTGGAGCTCGAGCGCGTCGTCGAGGGCGCCGCCGTCGAGCTCCCTTTGCCGCCCGCGCGACACGACCACCCGACCGATACGCTCGTGCTCGTGCTCCAGTCTCCCTTCGATCCGGGTGACGTCGACGCGCTGCGAGCGGCGGTTCAACCGTACGGGGCGCGGCTCGAACGCCTGCTCGACGGCTCGATGGTCCTCACGCTCTCGGGCCGCGGGGCGCCCACCGACCAGGCGACGGCCGCCGCGCACTGCGCCCTCATGCTGCGCGCCGCGCTGCCCGACGTCGCCATGTCGATCAGCACGGGCCGCGCCGTCCTCTTCGGGAGGTTGCCGGTGGGCGACGTCATCGATCGCGGCGCCGAGCTCCTGCGCGGCCAGCCGCGCGGCACCGTGCGTCTCGACGAGGTCACGGCCGATCTGCTCGGCGAACGCTTCGAGATCGCCGGCCACGAGGGACGCCGGATGCTCCTCGGTGAGCGGCAGCTCGGCGAGCGGCCGCGCACCGTCCTCGGCAAGGCGACCGAGTGCGTGGGCCGCGAGCGCGAGCTCGCGCTGCTCGCGGGGACGTTCGAGGAGTGCGCCGTCGAGCCGGTCGCGCGCGCCGTCATCGTGACGGCCCCCGCGGGCGGCGGCAAGTCGCGGCTGCGCCACGAGCTGCTCGAGCGGCTGCGCGCCGGCGAAAGACGGTTCGAGCTGCTCGGGGGGCGCGCCGACGCGATTGCCTCTGGCTCTCCCTTCGGCCTGCTCGGCCCCGCGATCCGCGCGGCCGCCGGCCTCGCGAGCGGCGAGACCGACGAGCGCCGCCGCGACAAGCTGCTCGAGCGCGTGACCCGTCACCTCCCGGGCGAGGCCGGGCGGCGCGCCACCGAGTTCCTCGGCGAGCTCACGGGCGTGCCCTTCCCCGCCGACGACAGCCCCGCCCTCGCCGCCGCGCGCGCGGATCCCCGCCTCATGAGCGACCAGCTGCGCACCGCCTGGCTCGCCTGGCTGGCGGCCGAGTGCCAGGTCGGCCCCGTCCTCCTCGTCCTCGACGACGTCCACTGGGGCGATCGGCCCAGCCTTCAGTTCGTCGAGGCCGCCCTGCGCGCGCTGCGCGACCGGCCCTTCATGGTGCTGGCCTTCGCGCGCCCCGACGTCGACGACGTCTTCCCTGACCTCTGGCGCGAGCGCGACGTCCAGCGCGTCACGCTGCGCGGGCTCACGCGCCGCGCCTCGCTGCAGCTCGTGCAGCAAGTGCTCGGGGCCACCCTCGACGCCGACACGCTCGAATGGGTGCTGGAGCGCGCCGACGGCAACCCGTTCTATCTCGAGGAGCTCATGCGCGCCGTCGCGTCCGACGCGCGCGCCTCGTTGCCCGAGACGGTCGTCGGCATGGTTCAGGCGCGCCTCGACGCCCTCGGCGAGGACCCGCGCCGCGTGCTGCGCGCCGCGAGCGTGTTCGGGCAGACCTTCACGAAGTCCGGCGTGGGCTCCCTGCTCTCGGAGCGCGATCGGCAGATCCTGCCCATGTGCCTCGACATGCTCGTGACGCGCGAGGTGGTCTTCCCGCGCGACGCGAGCGGCGGCGCCGGCGAGGACTTCGTCTTCCGGCACGCGCTGCTGCGCGACGCCGCCTACGCCATGCTCACCGAGGGCGATCGCGCGCTCGGTCACCTGCTGGCCGGCGAGTTCATCGAGCGCTCAGGCGAACGCGACGCCATCGTGCTCGTCGAGCACTTCGAGCGCGGCGGCGATCTGGCGCGCGCCGCGGGGTTTTGCCGCGCCGCCGCCGCCGAGGCGCTCGAAGCCAACGACCTCGGGGGCGCCATCGCGCGCGCCCGCCGCGGCGCCGCGCTGGGCGCCACGGGCGCGCCGCTCGGGCGGCTCCACCTCATCGAGGCTCAGGCGCAGTTCTGGCGCGGCGAGTATTCCCTGGCGGAGACGGCCGCCACGGCGGCGGCACGGCTCTTCGCAGCCGGCTCGGCGTCCTGGTTCGAGGCCCTGGGCGAGCTCGTGACGGCGCTCGGCCAACAGAGCGAGTACCCCGAGGTGAGCCGCTGGGCCGACGTCGCGAGCGCGACGATCGCCGCCGACGACGCCCGCCACGCCCAGCGCGGGTGCCTCATCCGCGCGGCCGGCTACTTGCTGCCCGGCGGACGGTACGACGCCGCCGATGCCATCCTCGCGCGCGTGAGCGCCGAGACTGGAGACTTTGCGACCCTAGAGGCGGCGGCCGCCGCCAAGGTCCACGCCGTGCGCGCGGCGCGCACGTTACACAGCGGCGACCAGGCGGCGGCCATCGCGCTTTACGAGCGAGCCATCGACGCGGCGACGGCCGCGGGCGACGCGCGTATGGTCAGCGAGATGCACGGCAACCTCGCCGCCACCTGGGCCGACCTCGGCCAGCTCGACGAGGCCGAGTCGGGGCTGCGCCAGGGCCTCGCGGACGCGGAGCGCCTCGAGCTTCAGTACATCCGCGTGTGGGTCCTCCTCAACCTCGGCAACGTCCTCACGGCGAGCGGCCGCCTCGACGAGGCGCGCCGCGCCGCGACGGCGGCCCTCGAGTTCGGCCGCAAGCAAGGCGACCAGCGCCTCGAGGGCGCCGCCCTCCTCTATCTGTCGACGATCGCGTTCCTCGGCGGCGAGCTCCGCGACTCCGAGCACCGCGCGCGCATGGCGACGGAGATCCTGCCGACGCCGCTGCAGCCCGCCGGGCTGGCCGCCCTCGCGCGCGCCGAGCTCGCGGCGGGCCGCGTCGACGAGGCGCTCCAGCACGCCCGTCTCGCGAACGAGCTGCTGGCGAAGATCGGTCACGTCGAGGACTACGAGTCGCTCGTGCGGCTCATCCTCGCCGAGGCCCTGGACGCCGCGGGCGAGATCGAGCCGGCCCGCGCCGCCCTGCGCGCGGCGCACGACCGCCTGATGGCGCGCGCCGCGCAGATCGCCAACCCCGACTGGCGCAGCGGATTCCTGACGCGCCTGCTCGACAACGCGCGCACCCTCCGTCTCGCCCGGCTTTGGAATTTGTAGGCACGCGCCTTCGGAAAGACGGGCCAGGCAAGGTTTCCGGCTTGTCAACAAGAGAGCGGGCCGCGCGAACGGAGTTGCAGGAACGGAGCAGCCACGATATCGCTGAGCCATGCATATCCTCGTCAATACAGGTGGCGGTGACGCGCCGGGGCTCAACGCCGTCATCCGGGCGGTGACGCTGTCCGCTCTGCGCCGCGGCTGGAAGGTCACGGGGATCAAGCGCGGGTATCACGGCCTGCTCGAGCCGTCTGGCACGGGCCTCGTCGACCTGACGCGCGACAAGGTCCGCGGCATCGCCCACCTGGGCGGCACGATCCTAGGCACCGTCAACAAGGGCCATCCCTTCGAGTTCCTCGTCACGCGTGACGGCAAGCAGATGACGATCGACATCTCCGATCAGATCATGCAGCGCTTCCGCGAGATCAAGGCCGACGCCCTCATCGCCATCGGCGGTGACGGCGCCTTCCGCATCGCGAGCCGCTTCATCGCCAAGGGCATGCCCATCGTGGGCGTGCCCAAGACGATCGACAACGATCTGTCGCACACGCAGGCCACCTTCGGCTTCGATACGGCAGTCACGGTGGCCACCGAGGCCATCGATCGCCTGCACAGCACGGCCGAGTCGCACGAGCGCATCATGGTCGTCGAGGTCATGGGGCGCTACGCGGGCTGGATCGCCTTGCACGCGGGCGTGGCCGGCAACGCCCACGTCATCCTCATGCCCGAGATCCCCTTCGACATCGACAAGGTGGTCGCGCGCATCAAGGCGCGATACGCGGGCGGCCGCCGCTACTGCGTCGTCGTCGTCGCCGAGGGCGCCATCCCGAAGGACGGCGCGCTGAGCACGCTCGGCGTGGAGCTCGGCCGCGAGATCCGCCTCGGCGGCCTCGCCGAGAAGGTCGGCGCTGCGCTCGAGGCGCGCACGGGCTTCGAGATGCGCTCGCTCGTGCTCGGCCACCTCCAGCGCGGCGGGAGCCCCACCCACCGCGACCGTCTCCTCGCGCTGCGCTTCGGCGCCGCCGCCGTACGCATGGTCGAGCAGGGCAAGTTCGGGTACATCGTCGCTTACCAGCCGCCGCACATGGTGCCCGTCAGCATCGACGACGCCATCTCCGTCATGAAGACCGTCCCGCTCGACTCGGACACCGTTCAGACGGCGCGCGACCTCGGCATCTGCCTCGGAGATTGAGCGCAGGAATAAGTCACGCGGCGAACGTTTTCTGGACGTGGGGGGACGGCAGGGCCTTTGGCCGACGCGCGCATATTCGCAATCCGGGTTATCATGCCGCCCGGCGTCGCGGCCTATGAGCCCTCCTGAGGAACAAGACCCCACGGTCAATGGCCTGGATCCGTTCCCGGGACGGCTGATCGCCGGGAATTTTCGGATCGAGCGGCTCATCGGGCAGGGCGCGATGGGCAACGTCTACAAGGCGGAACAGCTCTCGCTCGGCAAGGCCGTCGCCGTGAAGGTGCTGCACGCACACCTCATGGACGATGAGAAGCTCGTCGGCCGCTTCAAGCGCGAGGCCAAGAGCGCTTCGAAGCTGAACCACCCGAACTCGATCCAGATCATCGACTCGGGCCAGGACAAAGACGGCACCCTCTACATCGCCATGGAGCTCCTCGCCGGGCGGGACCTCGCCCAGGTGATCCGCGACGACTTTCCGCTGCCCTTGCCGCGTGTCGTCCGCATCATGACGCAGGTCATGTCCGCGCTCGACGAGGCGCACGCCCAGGGCGTCATCCACCGCGATCTCAAGCCGAGCAACATCATGCTCATCGAGCGCCGCGGCGAGAAGGACTTCGTCAAGGTCTGCGACTTCGGCATCGCCAAGGCCACCGCGGCCGACGGGAAAGATCTCGAGGAAGACCGGCAGCAAATGCTCACGATTCAGGGCCTCGTGTGCGGAACGCCCGAGTACATGTCACCCGAGCAGGCGCGCGCCGAGGTGCTCGACGGACGCGCCGATCTCTACTCCGCCGCCATCATCCTCTACCAGCTCGTCACGGGCGACATTCCGTTCAAGTCCGAATCCCCGATGGGCATCGTGAGCCGCCACCTCGCCGAGCCGCCGACGCGCCCGAGCGTGCGCCGTCCCGACCTGCCCATTCCGAGGGCCGTCGACGAGCTCATCCTGCGAGGGATGGAAAAGGATCGACAGAGGCGGTTTGCGACGGCCGTCGAGTTTCGCGAGGCCCTCGAGGGCCTCGCGGGCGCCGCCGCCGGCCAGCTCACTCCTCTGCCGCCCGGCATCCAGGCCTCGATCCCGACGACGAACGCCATGGCGGGCGCCGCGCCGGGCGCGACCGCCGTGATCCCTCCCATCCCGGTCGCGGATAAGTTTGGTTCGACGGCAGATCTGACGTCGAAGCGGTCCGCCAGGCCTGGCGCGCGCATTGGCCTCGGCGTGCTCGTCGCGGCCTTGCTCGTCGGCGCGACCGCCGCGGCGGTCATCGTGGCGCGTGGGCCGCAGCCGTCTCCGCCCGCCGTCTCCGCAGCGCCGATCTCCGCCCCCGTGCCGGCGCCCATCGCCGCCGCGGCGCTGGCGTTGCCCGTGGCCGTCCCTTCCCCGGCCCCAGCGCCCGCCGAGGTCCCGGCGGTGGTCGAGCCGGCTGACGCCCCACCCGCCACCGATGAGCCTGCGCGCGTCGGGCCGGCGGCTCGCGCGCGCCGCCACCACGCGCACGCGCCGGCCGCCGCGCCGGCGCTGGCCGCC
>DASXOE010000051.1:0-35033 GCA_036494575.1 Polyangia bacterium
GCCGCCTGAGCAATGGCATTGGCGGCGGCCGGGATCGAGGCGTGACGAAAGCCGGCCCCAGTGACGCCGTAGATCAGGATCTTGGCGCTCCGGGGGGCGTCGCTCGGCGCTGCACCGTCGGCGACGGCGCCGCCACTCCCGCCGGCGTCAATGACGGCGCCAGCACTCCCACCACTTGCCGTAGTCCCGCCGCTTCCGGCCCCACCCGACCCCGACGGAGGCGCGACGCGATCATCCCCAGGTCCACCATCGTCGATCGAGGCCGCCCTTGTCCCCGTGCAGGCGGCAGCGGCGAGGACCGTGAGCAACACGAATTTGTGTATTCCCACGCGGACATAGACGCACGCGCAAAGGGCGACAGGCAAAAGATTCGGCGCCCGGTCCACGCCGGTTCGGAGGTCTTGGCGTCGTATGCCCCGTTCAGACGGGTAGCCCTCGTGCAGACCGCGATCGTCCCGATCGACCAGTAGGTGTCCCGCCTCGGAGCCAAGCACACCATAGCCTTCGGCCAACGGGCGCGCGACATGGTCGGTGTAGGAAATTCCTCCGTAGGACCGGGTGCCGGCGTGCCCGATCCACGACCGCCGCCCGACGCACCAATAGCCGTCATCGCGGCGTCGAGATCCACTCCGCGCCGAGGCGTCCCGGGTGGACGACGATCCGGATGGGCCTTCGGGCGGTGCAGTCCGCTTCGATCGCGCTCTGGGCCGTCTCCAACACCGCCGTTGCCCGGTCGCGGTGGTTGTTCTAAGTTCGCCGCGTCGTGGACGGCAAGGGCGAGGACGTCGATGAGTGACGACTTCCCGCCCGTCGGTGGCGCCGAGAATACCGAGTACAGGATCCGGCGCATCCCCGACTTGCAGACGGTCAGCAAGGGCGCGCAGGTCCGCTACATCTGCGAGTGGAAGGCGCCCGGGCGCCCGCCAGAGATCGCAGGCGACAAGTACTGGGGGCCGCGCGACGGCATCCGCTGGTACCTCTACAGCGCGGCCTCCGACTGGCTCGGTCGGCAAGTCAAGAACGGGCCGATAGAGAACGCTTGGACGATCACGTACGACGATGACGCCGGTCAGTACACGGTGATCGCCGAGATCCGGAGCGCTCTCGACGAGCACGGAACCCCGCCCACCTATTGTTATCGCCCCCAGACAGTCGGCGACGCCGGCGCGATCCTGAGGGCGCCGCTCGACGCGCTCGTCAAGAAGGGCGGAGGGCCGTCGCCCGACGACGCGCAGCAAGAGATCGACCGGTTCCGCAAGCTCCTCGGCGAGGTCGCGCAGAAGACGCCGCCGCCCGATCCCGCGAAGCACAGGGAGGCTGTCGACCGGTGGGATGAGATCTCGGGTCGGCTGCGCGGGCTCCTCGCGCCGAGCACCGGCAAGCGGCGCTTCCGCATGCGAGCGGTCCACCTCGACGCGGCCACGCAGGCGCAGCACGTCCTCATGCTCTTCCTCACGGAGCTCGAGACGACGGAGATCCACGGCCGTTTCGGGTCGCGCCAGAGCCGCCGGTGGGCGCTCGTCGACTGGACGGACCCGGGGAACCCGCGCTTTCGCGGCTCGTACGAGGGCGAGGGCCGCAACGTCCTCGAGGCCGTCAATGCTTGCTTCTCGAGCTGGAACCTCGAGAACCGCTACCCCGCCGGGCACGTCACCTACGACCTCCCGCCGGAGCTCGTCCCCCTCGTCGGCGGCGACACGCGCCGCCAGATGGACACGAGCGGCAAGAACGTCACCGATCGCGTCATCTCCGTGCTCGAGTGGATCGCCATCGGCGGCCTGCTCGTCGCCGGGTTCTGCTTCATCTTCGTCGCCGTGCCGGCGATGACGGAGGCGGCGGTCGCGGCTTCGATGCTCGCGAGCACGGGCGCCTCGACGCTGAGCATCGGCCAACGCTGGCGCGAGGGCATCTTCGACTGGTCGGCTGACGCGATCGACGGCCTCACGATCGCCTCCAACCTCATCGGCGCCGGCGCGTGGGCCCGTGGCGCGCTCGTCAAGACTCTCACGAACAGCGGCAAGACCGTCGACTACGTCTTCATCGGCGCGCGGGTCGGCACCGACGCCGCGCAGGGCATCCTCGTCGCGTCGACCTCGCTCGACCAGATCGACGCCGTTAGCAAGGACCCGAGCCTCTCGCCCGAGGAGCGTTCGCGGCGGTTGCTCGCCCTCGTGGGCCAGCTCGCGACGACGGGCCTGCTCACGGCGCTGAGCGTCCGGGCCGCCGCCAAGGACGCGGACGTCCTCAGGCAGCAGCCCACGTACCTCAAGGGCGACAGCCGCGCGACGGTCCCCGAGGAGAGACTCTCCGAGCTCGTCGACCCCACCCAGACGATCGACGGCACGAAGCCCGTTATCGCCGAGGGTCACACGAGCGAGGGCAATCAGAAGACCAAGGCCCGGACGCCGATCCGCACGCCACCGCGCAAGTGGGCGCCGACGGAGACCGATCTCGCGAAGAAGTACTCGGCCGACGGTCACCCTTGGCGGCGGCGGGAGATCTCAGACATGGAGATCCGGCTCGTGGACAAGGATGGGTTCACCTTCAATGTCACTTGCGACGAGGGCACGCTCCACGTCGATATCATCGTCACGAAGGTCGATCCGAACACGACGAGCCCCCACCTCCTCGCCCAGTTCGATCCCCCCCCGACCGAACCCAAGGCGTCGGAGGTCCTGTACGCCAAAGAGCTCTATCCACTGGCCTACAAGCACTTCGAACAGGTCGGCAACCCCGCGACCCGCGTCACCGGAGAGTTCGCCTGGGACAACTACCGCGCGACGAAGGACAAATACGTCGAGCTTCTCAAGAAAAACATGGCCGCAGACGCTGCCGCGAAGGAGGCCGTCCGGGCGTCGAAGACCTACCCCTACCACGCCGATCAGGGCTTCACGCAGGTGACGCAGGCGCAAGACCACCCCGAGCTAGACAACCCGCTCTTCGACTATATCCTCGACAAACCGGAGTAGCGCGCCATGCACAGGAGTCAGTATCTCGGGGCCGTGGTACGTCACCTGCGGCGCATGGCGCTCGCGGGCGCGGCGCCCGACGAGCTCGAAGCGTTCCTCCGCATGCGCGCCGGCGACGACTTTTGGACGCCGACCCGCTTTCTCGGGATGGTGTTTCACCAGCGCAACATGTTCATGTACCAGCGCACCACCGACGTCGCGCAGACCAACGCGGCGTGGTCGAAGCTCATCGAGGAGCGGCGCGAGCAGTGGCAGCGCGAGCCCGTGCCCGAGCTCATGCGCCTGCGCGACTACTTCTCGTTCATGCAGTTCTGCCAGCAGGAAAAGGTCGTCGTGGTCGTCGTGGGGGCGAACCCGGCAGCCGGCTCGTGGATCGGCGCGCCCGGCGTGGGCTGCTACGACGGGGCCGTCCCCGTCCTCTCTCGCGTGGCGCCGCCGAACGCCGGCCTGCTCGCCGCCGACCCGAGCGACCCGCGGCTCGCCGACTTCCTGGCCGGCTTCACGCCCCCGTTGGAGTACGCGGATTACGTCGAGAGGCTTGCAGCGCACGGCCTTCGCGTCGCGGGCCCCGACGAGGGATTCGTCGTCAAGGATTCCGCGGGGCGTCGACTCCACGAAGCGTATCGGTTGCTCGGCGTCTACGACGCCAAGACGGACGAGCCAGCCTATACACCTGCCGACGGAGAACGGCTGCGGGCGACGCTGAACCGCCACCTCGGCCGCGAGCTCGTCCTCTCGGGACCGCACGATGCATGGGAGCATCACAACGATCGAAGGGTCGCCGGGCCATTCGTCGGCCCTCTGGTGCCCGCGCTTCAGTTCGACGCAGACCAGTACATCTACGAGTTCCTCACGACCAAGAAGCTTTCGGGCCTGTACCCGTACAAGATCCGGTGGGACGAGCTCTTCCCCGACCACCCCGTCGGGAGGCGCTCGTGACGCCCGCGGCGGGAGCGCTTTCCCTCGTCGATCGCTCCGAGCAGCAGGCGCTCGTGCAGCGGCACCGCGCAGTACGCGCGCTCTACGAGGCGGCTATGGACGAGCACGCGTCGCAACTCGCGCTGCCGCTCGAGATCGGCATCGACGCGAGCAACAGCGCCTTCGTCGACACCGACGCCTATCGCCGCGCGCGCGCCGCGGTCACGGACATGGCAGCGATCGAGGCGGAGTACCTGCGACGGCTGCCGCGCCCTGCCGTGTCCTGCTGCCCGCTTTGCGCGAAGCCCCTGCACCGCAGCTTCGATCCGTTCGGCCTCGACGGTCTTTGGTGGCGCTCGGACGCGCACCCGGACGAGCCGCAACCATGCCCGCACTTCTGCCTGCTCCTCGGCGCCGTCGACCTCGCGGGCACGACGCCGGCGCCCGACTTCGACGTCCACCCGGGCCCCGGTGCGCCGTTCGTCGTGCCACGGATCCTCGCGATGCCCGAGATGGTGGCCGTCGTGTCCGAGATCGCGATCTCCGGCGGCGCCCGGGCCTACCCCGTCGCCTACTTCGCGCCGCGAAGGCCGCCCGTTCAGCTGCTCGCGGCGCCGTGGCCGCGCACGAGGTTCGTCTACAAAACCCAGCTCGGCGTCCAAGCTTGGCGCCGTGCCGACGAGCCTCCCGCGGGCCTCCCGGCCGACACCCGCGACTTCGACCTCGCCCCCTGGATCGCTCGCGGCCAGCTCCGCTGGTGCGCCCCCGGCTCCGATTGCTCCCAGCTCGCGACAACCTCCTGCCCCTTCGTCGACCTCGCAGGCGTCCGTCACCCCCAGTTGGTCGTCGCCGCCCCCGCGAGCTTGGCCTGACCGTCAATGCGGCGGCGCCGGAGCGTGCCGGATCTCACCCCCTGTCCGCTGCCTCCGCCGGATCGTCGTCGGCCGAATCGTCCGAGTCGTCGTCCGCCGAATCGTCCGCTGCGGAATCATCGGCCGCCGTCGTGTCGTTCGATTCGCCTTGAAGCACGTCGTCGAACCCTGCTTGGATGATCGCGCCCTCCGCTCCCTCGATGTCGATTCCGGCAAGCTTGCAGAGAAATAGGAGTGGCACCCGCGCGTCTGGGTCCGTGACCACCTGGTCGATGTCGGCCGCGAATCCTTCCCCGGTCAAGTCGTCGAAATACTCCTCGTACACGGCGACTGCCCGGTCGACCACGTCCTTCTCCTGGCCGAGCAAGTAGAAGAGGGGGCCCGTCGCTTGCTCGTCGAACGCCTTTCGCGTCGAGGCGGCGAGCGAGCGCGCGAGCAGGTCCACGGAATCCGGATAGGCAACGGAGAAAGGACCGTCTGGGACGCCTTCGAGCCGGGCCACGCCGGAGCTGCCGAGCGTCCCCTCGCGCTGGCTCTTGTCGGCGAAGGTGATCTGGTAGGTGGCGCCCGGCAGCGCGAGGCCGTCTTCGTTCTCGAGCGAGATGTGCAGTCCCCCCACCGGCGCCACGCGCACCCTGTGAACATCGTCGGTCGGGAAGGAGGCCGTCCACGGGCTTGGGATCAGCAGGATGCCGGGCTCGTCGTCGTCGTCGAAGACGTAGCTCTGGCCGTCAGGCGACGTTTGCGTGCACCCGACGCGGTCGCGCAAGGCGTCCTGCACCTCGTCGGGATCGGTGGTCCCGAAGTTGAACTGCGTGATCGCGTCCCACGACAGGCCGGCGTCGGCCGCGATCGAATCGGGTGTCTCACCCGTCGCGACCTTGTGTCGGGTGATCTCGACCACCGACGCCGGCCCGATGGGAGACTTGTCCTTCTTCGAGCCGCCCGTCGCGCCGCCACCGAGCGCGGCCGTGCCACCGAGTCCGCCGCCCAGGCTCGCACCGCCGCCTAGGCTCGCGCCGCCCCCCAGCGATCCCGAGAGCGAGCCGCCGACGGACGCGGCGGCCGATGCCGCCGCCGATGCAGCGCCGCGCGCGTTGAGCCCGCCGGTCACCTTGATGGCGCCCGCGAGGTCTCCCTTCGCGAGGGCATCCACAGACAGGCTGAGGCCGAAGCCGCCGGACGCGCTCGCCGCCGCCGCTCCGGATGCCGCCGCCGCTCCAGATGCTCCGCTCCCGCCGCCGCCCGCGGCGAGCTCGCCCCCTGCCGAGTCGTCGCTCGAGTCGTCGCCGGCTGCGTCGTTGTCGGCGTCGGCATCGTCGTCCGAGTCCTCGTCATCCGCGCCGGCGCCGCCCGGATCGAACGACATCGGCATGATCGCGTCGTCGATGAGGCTCGTGACGACACACTGCCCCGGATCGAGATCGGTGAGCTCGAGGCTGCCCACGGACGTCGTCATCATTCGGATCTCGCTGCCGTCCGGTTTCGTGACGAGGAATGCCGTGTCCTTGAGGGCGCGGCCCGATCCCGCGACGACGAACTTGATCTCGATGTCGACCTTCTTGGGCGCGGGAGGCTTCAACTGCGAGGGTGTAACCGCAGTGCCGTCATCTGAGGCTCCGTGATTCGCGGCCGGCAACCTGCGCAGCAGGAATAGGCCGCCCTCGCCGCCGTGAGGCACGCTGTCGCGCAGCAAGCTCGCCGCCTGCGCGAACGCGTCGCGCTGCTGCTGTGATCCGCCCTCGCGCGCCGCCAGGCGCGAGTTGATTCCGCGCGACTCGGCGAGCGAGACGACCTGGAACTGATCCCGATTCGGCACGTGCGAGGCAGAGGTCGCCGCGCAAAGCAGGTATTGCGCGCCCTCGAAGTCGATCGTCGAACGCCCCGCCATGAGGACCCGAACGGCCGTGTGCTCGGGGGACCGAGGAGGCTCCGGTGTCACTTTGCCGTCCGCGTCGGAGCCCGACGAGGTGAGCAAGAGCCGCCCCAGCGGCCCGACGCACCGCTTGAGCTCGTCCATCATCCCCGACGGAGATCGATGGGCGTTGGACGAAGAGAGGTCGGCGAGGACGAGCAACTCGGACGGCGGCCTCCCAGAGCTCCACGTCCGACGGAACATCGATTCGATCGCGCGCTCTGCGGCCGGTGCGGACAGCGAGGCCCGCCGGTCATCGATGCTGGCGCTCGAGCGCACGACGAAGGTAAGCCGTCGTCCCCAGGGATCCGAGACGCTCCACCGTCGCATCGCGGTCCGACAATAGGATAGTCGCGCTGATCTTGACAACGCCCCGTGTCAGTTCCGCGCTGGAAGATCCGCGGCTACGAATCAGTGGACGAGGGCTTGGTCGTTCGACGGGTGGCCGGTCATTCTGAGAGGGGCGAGGTGGGGGAGGATCCAGCGGGGGAGGGTGTCGTCGGCGTCGGCGGGCAGGAGGCCGAGGGCCTCGGCCTCGCGGTCTCGATAGAGAGGCGTGAGGTCGGTCACGGTCAGGGCCAGGCAAGAGGCCCAGAGCGCTTCGCGCTGGCGAATCCCCCAGTGCCGGACGACCCACGCCGCTGCCTTGGCGCCAAAGGTCGCGTGGCGGGTCTCGTCGTGGAGCAGCTCGGTGTAGGCCCAGGCGATGAGCGGCTCGCGCACGACGGCCCGCGCCGCGGCGAAGGAGGCCGCCGCCATGGGCTTGCCGAGGGCGAAATCGAAGACCAGCGTGCGAGCGAGGCCCGTCTCGGTCGTCAGTGAGGCGCGCGGCTGTCCGAGCGCCAGCTCGAAGGGCCGCGACGGGCGCGCCTCGGCGCCGCTCAGCCCCTCGAGCACCCGGGCGCAGACGTCGAGGTGGCGGACCTTTTCCTGAACGACGTGGGCGGCCAGCGTGAGGATCGACGGCGGCGCGCCCAGGGCCGTCAGCTCGGCCGTGATGCGCGCGGCTTGTAGCGCGCCGTGCCGCTCCCGGTCGGCGAGCCGCTGCCAACCCGCCGTTACCCGTCGCAGGAGGTCAGTGGAATAGCGGGCTCGATCGAGGGCGCGTGACTTCATAACGGACTGACGAAGCAAGCCCCGTTCCTCGCCCGCACGGCCCGTTGGAGGCGCGCCGGGCGGGTGGCGCCTGGAAAATCGAGGGACCACCGCGACAGGAATGTCGCGCGACGTGGGCGTTGACAGGCGAGGCCTCGGAGTGTTTCCGTCGCATGTCGTGTTGAAAGAGCTGAGCCGTCGCGCGGGTGGTTTTGCGTACGAGAAGCTGGTCGCGCCACGTCGTGACGTGCGGCCCGTGGCGCGTCACCTGCGCAACCTCGCGAGCATCGCCAACGAGCTCCTCGGGCGGCCGCTGCGGCCATCCGTCGGAGAAGCGGGGACCGCCGCCGGCCCGCCGCCGGCGACGGTCGAGCGCAAGTCCGCGGCCGCCGCCGCCAAGGCGCCCAGCACGCGACGGGCCCCCGTGCTGGTTTACTTCGACGGCAAGGATCACCGAACGCTCGCGCGCGTGGAGGATCTCCTGCGCGGCCGCGGCTTCGCCTATCAGGTCCTCGACGTCAGCGCCGACGAGGCCGAGCGCTCGTGGGCAACGACGACCGCCAAGAGCGACGAGCTGCCGCTCGTGTTCGTCGCGGGCGCGCCCGTGGGCGGGTGGCAGGCCCTGCTCCAGGCGGACGTCTCTGGCGAGCTCGGCCGGCTCGTTTCGGCGGCCTGAACGGGCGCGCTCAGAGCGTCGCGCGCAGGCGGCGCAGCTCCTCGGCGGCCTCGGCGGCCGTCGGATCGAGCGCGAGCAGGCGTTCGAGCTCCTCGATGGCGAGCTCGGGTTGGCCGGTCTGGGCGTAGATCTGAGCGAGGTACTCGGCGGCGCGGCGGTTGCGGGCGTCGAGCTGGACGGCGCGGCGGAGCTCGGCGAGCGCGGCGCGCCCCGCCCGCGCGTCGGCGGGGGCCTCGCGGAAGAGTGCCCAACCGAGCGAGGCGCGATACTCGGCCTCGTTGGGGACGAGGCGCGCGGCTTGGCGGAACGCTTCGACAGCCTCGTGGTGCCGTCTGCCGCGCAGGTGCTCGAGGCCGGCATCGTACAGGGCGCGCGCCGCCGCATTCGAGGCCGAGCTCACCGCGGGCAGGCTGGGCGCCTCGATCACGCCCGAGATGTCGAAAAGCGTGTCGGGGTCGTCCCCGGGGCGGTCACCGTCGTCCCGCCTGTCGGGCTTTCCTGATTTCTCGGGCTTCTCGGACTTTTCGAGCTTGGCGACGTACGCGCGGCGCCGGCTCGGGTCGCCGAGCGTGCGGTGGGCCTCGCCGAGCCGCTCGAAGATCTCGCGCGCGAGCTTGCGATCCTCGTCGGAGCTTCGGCGGTAACGATCGGGGTGGAAGCTGCGCGCGTGCGCGTCGTAGGCGCGATCGATGTCCGCCGGCGTCGCGTCGCGCTCGACCCCGAGCGTCCAGAAGTAGTCCTGCGTGCGCACTGTCTCGGCCACCATCGAGAGCTGGCCGCCCGACAGCGCGCCGGACGCCTGCGCGGGCGCGAGGGCCGCCACGACGCCGGAGGGGGCCGGCGCGATCGCGGCCGGCACGGCGGTGGCGCGGCGGCGGCGCGCGCTCGGGCCCTCGGCGTGCGTGATCATGCCCGCCTCGGAGAGCGCGACGAGGAGCAGCCGCGCCTCGTCCTGCGCGATGGGGGCGCGCGCGAGGATCTCGGCGATGCTCTCGGTGCCGTCGATGCTGTTGATGTAGCCGAGCGCCGTCGGATCGGTCGTGACGTCTTGCAGGCGCAGCACGGGATCGGGGTTGAGCTCGACGGCCTGGCGCACGTAGGCGTCGAGGACGGCGCGCTGGCGGCGCTCGTCGTAGTGGCGCCGGATGCCCTCGAAGACGAGCGCGGCCGGCGGTCGCTCGAGACGCAGCGCCTGGCCCGGGCTCGTGTCCTCGAGCGACAGCTCGCTCTCCTTGAACATGAACTTGCCGTCGGGCCACGCGAAGACCTCGAGCAGCTTCGTCTCGACTTGCTCGACGAGCGCGCGCTGCAGGTTGTAAGGCGACAGCGCGCCCATCTCGACGAGGATCTGCCCTTGCTGCCGCTTCTCCGTCTTCATGCGCGCGACCGACTCGGCGAGGGCCTTCTCCGTGATGAGCTTGCGGCTGACGAGGATCTGCCCCAGGCACTCGGCGAGGACGTTCGACTTCACGGAGACCGGGTAGCCGCCTTCGAACGCGACGATCTTCTTCGTGGCGTTCTTCTTGGCGGCGTCGTGCAGCAGCAGCAGCGAGCCGCTGACCTTCTGCGCGTACAGCCGGCGCAGCAGGCGCGCGAAGGGGACGCGCTTGAGCGTGCCCTGCAGCTCGAGGTCCTCACCGGCGATCGATTTGGCGGCGCGCTCGACCTTGCGGCGCTCGCGCTGCTGAACCGGATCGGTGAGCACGCCGTCGAGCGCCGCTACGAGGTGCGCGACGTCGGTACCCTGCTGGGAGACGGGCGGATTGGCCGCGACGTCGCCCGTGCCCGTTCCCGGCGGCAGCGTCTGCAGCAGCGCCGCGAGGAGGCCGGTCGTGTCGAGCGGCGTCTCGAGGTACTCGGCCGGGGCGTAGCGGCGGCGCGCCTCGGCGCGGTGGCTCGCGCCCCGGTGCGAGCTCGCGATGAAGAAGATTGGCGCCGCGCGCGTGTCGGGATCGCTCCGCAGCTCGTCGGCGAGGCGAAAACCGTCGCCGTCGCTGAGCCGCGTATCGACGATGAGGGCGTCGGGGGCGCGCACGGCGATGCTGCGCTGGGCCCACTTCGCCTCCGCCTCCGAAGCCAGCTCGTAGCGCCCCTCCCGCAAGGCGTCGCCGATGCGTCGCTGCAGCTCGGGATCGCTCTCGACGATGAGCACGTAACCCGCCACGGGGCGAAGCCTAACCCAGAACGGCGCGCGCCAGTACGGCGAATGGACCGGATGCGCGCTTGGATAAGCGTGCCCAAGATGATTAAGCTCGCGGGGACCACAAATGGCAGTCTCGAAAAAGATGAGCGCCAGCGAGGGCCCCGGCGAAAACGAAAAGACGCCCGGCGGTCTCGCGGCGATCGTCCTCGCGGCAGGCAAGGGCACACGCATGCGTTCGGCGCGCGCCAAGGTGCTGCACGAGCTGCTCGGGCGCCCGCTCGTGGCCTATCCCGTGGGCCTCGCGCGCGAGCTCGGCGCGTCACCGGTCGTCGCCGTGCTCGGGCACCAGCGCGAGCTCGTCGAGGGCGCGCTCGCGGCGCGCTTCGGCGCCGATGCCATCACGGTCGTCGAACAGGTCGAGCAACGCGGGACGGGCCACGCCGTGCGCCTCGCGATGCCCGCGCTCGCCGGCTTCGACGGGATCGTGCTCGTGCTCTACGGCGACGTGCCGCTCCTGCGCCGCGAGACGCTGCAAGAGCTCGTGGGCATCGCGGGGCGCTATCACTGCCTCGCCATCGTGACGGCGACGCCCGCCGATGCCACGGGATACGGGCGCGTCGTGCGCGACTCGCGCGGCCACGTCACGGGCGTCGTCGAGGAGAAGGACGCGACCTCCGAGGAGCGCGCCATCACCGAGGTCAACGCCGGCATCTACGCGGCGCCCGCGCGGTTCCTACGCACGGCGACGGCCGATCTCGTCCCCAAGAACGCGCAGGGCGAGTACTACCTGACCGACATCGTCGCCACGGCGGCGCGCTCGATCGGCGTCACGGGCGTCGATGCGGACGCGCGCGACGTCGCGGGCATCAATGACCGCGAGCAGCTCGCCGACGCCGAAGCGACCATGCGCGCGCGCATCAACCGTCACTGGCAGACACACGCGACCTTGCGGGAGCCGGCGACCATCGTCGTCGAGCCCGACGTCACGATCGACGTCGACGCCGAGATCGGCCGCAACGTGACGTTGCGAGGCCGCACGCGCGTGGGACACGGGGCGCGCGTCGAGGAGGGGTCGATCCTCGTGGACACCGAGGTGGGCGCGGGCGCGCACGTGCTGCCCTACACGCTCTCGAACGAGGCCGTCATCGGCGCGGGCGCCGTCATCGGGCCGTTCGCGCGCCTGCGGCCCGGCACGCAGGTCGGGCCCGAGGCGCACGTCGGCAACTTCGTCGAGCTCAAGAAGACCGTGCTCGGCCGCGGCAGCAAGGCCAATCACCTCGCGTATCTCGGCGACACCATCATCGGCGAGAAGGTCAACGTGGGCGCGGGGACAATCACCTGCAACTACAACGGCTATGAAAAGCGCCAGACGATCATCGAGGACGGCGCCTTCATCGGCTCGGACAGCCAGCTCGTGGCGCCCGTGCGCGTCGGACGGCGCGCCGTCGTCGCCGCCGGCACGACGGTGACGCGCGACGTGCCCGACGGCGCGCTCGCCATCGGACGTCCCGAGCAGCACTCCAAGCCCGGCTACGCCGACGCCGTCGCCGAGCGCTACGCGCGGCCCGGCCTGGCGAAGCCCAGCCCCGCGAAGTCCCAGCAGAAGCCCACCGCCAAGAAGTCCCAAAAGAAGTCCGAGAAGAACGAGAAGAAGAAGAAGAGTTGATAATAAGATGACGACCGGAGGTTCTCGATGCCCACGTCCGTGAAGGCGTTCTTCGATCAAAAGGTGCCGGCCGCGCTGGCCACCAACCCAGAGAAGGCCAAGGACGTCGCGGCCATCTATCTATTCAAGGTGTCGGGCCCCGACGGCGGCACGTGGACCGTCGATCTCGTGTCGACGCCACCCACGGCCAAGGTCGGCGAGGTCGGCACGCCCCAGTGCACCGTCGAGGCGACCGACGACGACTTCCGCACGATGATCGACGGCGGCATGCAGGTCGCCATGTCGCTGTTCTTCAGCGGCAAGCTCAAGGTCTCGGGCGACCCGACGCTCGCGACGAAGCTGTCGAAGCTTCTTCAAATGGCGAAGTAGGCTCACGCGCCGAGCGCGCGTTCGATGGACTCACGCGCCGAGCGCGCGTTCGATGGCGCCGGCGTCGAGGATGCGTCCAGCGCGCTGGAGGAGCAGCGCGCGTTCGAGCACGGCCTCGAGCTCGCGGAAGTTGCCGGGCCAGCTGTGCCGGGCGAGCGCGGCGATGGCGGCCGCCGGCAGCTCGATGGCGCGCGCGCGCTCGTCGGCGTCGAGGCGCGCGAGGTTCTGGGTCATGACGAGCTCGAGGGATTGGCCGGCCGCGCGCAGGATGCGGTTGCCCATCCAGATGGCCGACGGGCCCAGATCGTCTAGGCGCTCGCGCAGGGGCGGCAGCGTGAGCACGATGCGCGCGAGGCGCCAGTAGAGGTCGTGCCGAAAGCGACCCGCGGCCACCTCTGCGGGCAGGTCGCGGTCCGACATCGCGATGGCGTGGACGTCGAGCTTCCGTCGCGGCGCATCGGAGCGCGCCTCGTCTCCCGCGGCGTCATCGATGCGCCCGCTCTTGAGCAGCCGCAGCAGCGCCGCCTGCGTGCGCGGTCCGAGCCCGGCCGCCTCCTCGATGAGCAGAGTGCCGCCTCGCGCCCGTTGCGCGGCGCCTTCTTCCTTGCCCGCTCCCCGCAGCGCCGCCAGCGCGTCGTCGTCCGAGAACCCCGTGACGTCCAGGCGCACGAGGGGACCTGCCGCGCAGGACAGCCGATGAAGCGCGCGCGCCAGGCCTTCCTTGCCCGTGCCCGGCTCGCCGAGGAGCACGAAGCTCGTGCGGTAAGGCGCCTCCTGCATGTGCTCGACGACGTCGAGGATCGCCGTGAGCTCCGGGTGGGAGGCCGTCATGCGGATGAGCGCGCCGATCCAGCGCGCCGCCGCGGGATGCATGGCGCCGAGGGCCGACGCCGGGCCGCCGGCCGGCGCGCGGCGCGCAGGCCGGGCCGCGGGGGGGCGCACGCGGGAGTGCCTCACCCGCGCTTGAAGCCGAGCAAGAGATCCATGGTCGCCTGGTCGGCGGCCGGAAAGCGGTACTTCTCGAACTCGCTCGACGTGACCCAGATGCAATCCGCGACGCGCACGGCGCGCGGCTCGGCATCGCCCGGGATCGTGGCCTGGTAGAGGGCGAGGTCCACGGAGTACCCGTCGTAGTCGTGCGTGCGGCGGCCGATGCAGGCGCCTCCCTCGATCTCGACGCCCACCCGCTCGCGCACCTCGCGCTTGAGGGCCTGCAGATCGGTCTCGCCCTCTTCGACCTTGCCGCCCGGGAACTCCCACAAGCCCGGCAAGACCGCCGACGGCCGCCTCTGCGTGATGAGGTAGCAATCGCTCCGCGAGATCACCGCCGCGACCACCCTGACGTGCCTGACACCGGCCATGGACGCCAATGATAACCCTTCTCCCCGCCCCGCGGGAGGCTGTGTGGTAAACCTGCGCCATGCCGAAACGAGTGGTCCCCAAGGAGGCCGCCGCGCTTCTCGCGGAAGGGTGGGCGTATCTCGACGTCCGCTCGATTCCCGAGTTCGACGACGGGCACCCCGTGGGATCCGCCAACATCCCACTCCTGCACTTGCACAACGGCCGCATGGCGCCGAACCCCGACTTCCAGCGCGTCGTCGAGGCGAGCTTCGCGAAGGACGCCAAGATCGTCGTCGGCTGCAAATCGGGCGGGCGTTCCCTGCAGGCGGCGACGCTCATGGAGTCGGCCGGATACACGAACGTCGTCGACATGCGCGGCGGATACCACGGCGAGCGCGACGGGTTCGGCCGCGTGGGCGTCGCCGGCTGGGCCGCCGAAGGCCTGCCCGTCGAGACGACAGCCGCGCCCGAAAAGACTTACGAGACGCTCGCGCAGAAGAGGTAACGCCGCCGCGCTACGGCGCTTCGGCGCCGACGATGATGCCGTTCTTCTGGCAGAGGGAGTGGACGAGGTTGCGGTTCTTCTCGTCGAGCTTCGCGTAGGCGCGGGTCGCGCCCTCGACGTCCTTGAGCGAGCAGGAGCACACGGCGATGATCTGATACGCGTCGCTCATGCCGGGCTTCGCCTTGAGCGCCTTGCGCGACAGCTCGATGGCCGAGCCACACTGCTGACGCAACCAAGCCTCGCGCGCCTGCTTCATGAGCGCGTCGGCGTCGAGCTCGGGCTCGGGCGGCGCCGCTTCGACGTGCTCCACGGGTTTGTCTGGTTGCCGCTCCGGACGGACCACGGCCGTCGCCACGGTCCGCGCGCGAACGGGGCGCACGACCGGCTCGGGCTTGCGGCACAGGCGCACGAGCTGCTTGGGGAGCTGGTTGCGCGGGTCGAGGCGCTCGACGTCGGCGGCGGCTTCGCGCACGTCGGCGCAGCGCCCCGCGGCGCGCGCCTTCTCGGCGTCGGCGAGCCGCTCGGCCACGAGCAACGCGCGCGCCTCGTCGGCCCGCGCGCGTCCGCGCGCCTTGTAGAGGCTCCCGTCGGGGATCTCGTCCCATCGCTCGAGGGCGTCCGCGTACTTCTTCGCACCGGCGGCCTCGCCGAGCTGCGCGAAGACTGCAGCGGCTTGGCGCTCGGCGTCGACGTGCTTTCCGAGCTCGCTGGCCTGGCGGTCGAGGCCTGCGTCACCCATCACAGCGCCCAGCTTGTCGAGGGCCGCGCGCGCGCCGGCCCAATCCTCGGCCGTCGCAGCGCGCGTCGCGTCGGTCAGGATCGCCTCGGGCGTGGGCGCGGCGGGCGCGGCCGCGGGCACCGGCTCGGGCGGCGCGGCGGCCACGACCTGCGCGGGCGGCGCGGGCGCGTGCGACCCGCGGAGCGCGAAGGCCACGACAGCGACGATGGCGGCCACGCCGATGCCGGCCGCGATCTTGACGGGGAAGGGTCGGCCGCCGTGCCTGACGTTCGGATCGAAGACGTAGTGCTCGAGCGGACCCACGAAGCGGAGCTTGACGTGCCCGAGCTCGACGACGTCGCCCGCGTGCAGCTCGATGCGCTCGTAGTCCTCGTTGTTGACGCGGACGCCGTTGGCGCTCTGCAGATCGACGATCGTGTAACGATCGCCCTCGCGCACGATCTTGGCGTGGTGCCGCGAGATCGACCGGTGATTGACGACGATGTCGTTCTCGTCGGTGCGGCCGATCACGACCGAGGCGCGCGCGAGCGAGAACTCCTGCCCCGCGAGCTCGCTCGTGAGGACGACGAGGCGCGCGGCCGTCTCGGTCGCCGGGCGGCTGCCGGACGGCGACGGCGCCTCGCTGAACGTGCGCACGGGAATTGTCGGCTGCGCCTCGAGGGGATCAGGCACGGCGCTCACGCTGTGCGGGACGGGCGCGCTCGGGCGCACGATCGGCACGGGCGACGACACCCGCGCGACCTCCTGCGCGCGCGGCGGGCTGATGCGCGCCGCTTGCGCCGCCATGGCGGGCGTCCCGCGCGTCGGGATCGCGACCGAGCCGCCCACCGAGTTCATCATCGGCCCGAGGGACGCGGGCATGGCCGGGATCGTGGCGCGCTCGGGGTTGGCCTCCACCGGGGGCCGGTCGATGCGCACGATGAGCTTGTAGTCGCCGATCTGCACCTCGTCGCCCTCCGCGACGGGCGTGACGGCTACGATGCGCGCGCCGTTGACGCGCACGCCCGTGTAACTTGCCAGATCCTCGATGTACATCGTCCCGTTCTGCCGGAGCAGACGGGCGTGTTTGCGCGAGATGTTCCGTTCGGTGAGCCGGATGGTGTTTCCATCCTGCCGGCCGATGGTCATCTCATCGCGGATGAGCGGGATGACCGTGGTCTTCCCCTCGTCGTCCTCGATGGTCAGCTTGAACACGGCGATCTCAATCCCGGGGCCCTTCGACTCTATCCGGGGCGTTGCGGACGGTCAATTGGCTCCGCGCGTCAACTTCGTGGCGCGCGCCTCGATGACGTTATTTTATGAGGATGAGTGACGCGGCGATCACGATGGCCATGCCCAGGATGAACGCCGCGACGACGATGGCGACCGCGACGTTCTTGTTCTCGTGGATCTCGCGCCGCAGGTTGTAGGGCGTGATGAACTCCCAGACGTAGTAGCCGATGATGAGCAGCACGATGCCGGTGATGCCGAACAGCGTGGCGTCGAGCAGGAGACGCCAGAGCGGCTCGGGCGCAGGGACGGCGGGCACCGAAAGCGGAAGCGGCAAGGCGGGCATGGCTCTCCTCAGATTCCGCGCAGCTCGGGGTACGTCGTCATGACGTCGGTCTCGGTCATCGAGTCATTGGCGTCCGCGGGCGTCCAGACGACCTCGAGTCCGAGCAGACCGTCGGGCGACAGCGAGCCGAGCTCCGTGAGCAGCGCCTCCAGATCCTGCGGCGACCGGGCGGCCTTGAAGTTGGAGAGCGGCATGCGCGACGCGACGACGAGCGTGACCACGACGAGCTCGAGCGCCTCCTTGCCCTCCTCGGCCGCCACCGTAGACGCGTTGACGCGCCCCTCGGTGGCGCGGACGCGCTCGACCTGAAAGCGCGAGCGTTCGGCGAGCGCGAGGCTGTTCATGGCCGTCTCGGCGTTCGTGAGGCTCATGGGGCCGCGGCCGTCGGCGCTCACGTAACGAGCGGCGTCTTTTTCGCGCAGGAGCTCGAGGGCCGTCTGCTGCAGCAGCGACGCCAGGCCGGCCTCCGTGCTCGTGTCGCCGCGCGCGGCGTACTCGGCGAGGCGCTCCTGCACGCCGCGGCCCGAGCGGCCAAGGGCGAGCTGCAGCCGATAGAGATAGGCGCGACCCGGCGCCGGTCCAGCTTGGGGCGCGCCGTAGTCGTCGTCCTGGGACCACCCTTCGGCGCGGGCGCCGGCGCGCCGCACGGCCCGCATCACCGAGACGACGGCGATGCCGGCGATGGCCATGACGAACAGCGTTCCGAAGAGCCCGATGCCGCCGCCGTAACCGCCGTAGCCCCAGCCCGGCAGGAAGAAGAAATGGGAACCTCCCCCGCCGTAGTAGCTGCGCCCGTAGCCGCCCGACGAGTAGCCGCCGCCCGACGAGTAGCCGCCGCCCGAGCGAAATCCGAGGCGTCCCCCGAAGCTGCCGCCCGAGCGCGGCCCCGCGAAGGCCAGCGCCGGGAGGAACGCGATCGCGAGCAACGCGAGCGCCACCACGATCCAGCGCGCCCGGCGGGGTTTCTTCATCACGTTTCGAAGTCTATTCCGCGCCGACCCCCGCGGCAACGCCGCGCCGGCCGGCCGCTCTCGTCGTCCACGCGCTCCGCGAGGTAGACGGGCTCCGCGAGTACATGCTCCGCGGGCGCACGAATCTCAGTTCGCCACGCACACCCCGTACACGATCCCGTCGCCGAAGGGCACGCAGTGCGTCTTCATCGGGCAATCGTCGGCGGGCGCCCCGCACGTCGTCCCGTCGGCGTAGCACCGGCAAAGCGGGCGGCACACCTGGGACGCTCCCTCGAGGTGGCACGTCAGGCCCGGCGCGCAGTCGCCGGCGCTCGCGCACGTCGCGCCCTCGGCCTTGGTCTGCGTCTTTGGCGGACAGGCGCAGTCGGCGTTGTCGGAGGCGAGCAGGAGGCACGCGAGACCCGCTGGGCACGTGGTGGTGCCGTTGGCTTGCGCGCTCGAGGTCGGGTCGCAGGCCAACGTGCACGTGTGGTACGGCGTCGAGACGTCGGAGCAGGAGAAGGGGAGGGTGCACGTGTTCTTCCCGATGTTCGCCTGGAGCGGCTGCGGGCAATTGACGTCCTCCGCGCAGAAGTGGCGGCAGACCTTCACCGCGCACCCGCTCGCGCCGTAGTCGATGCACTGCGTGCCGGGCGCGCAGTCGGCGTCGCTCGCGCAGACAGACCCGTGGGGGGCATCGCCGCTCGCGGTGCAGGTGGCCTCGCGCGTGGCGCAGCGGACCTCGCACAGCATCTGATCGGGGCAGTCAGGGCTCGCGGGATCGCAGCCCGCGAAGGCGCCCGGGCCTGGCCCGGCGGAGTCTGGGGTGCCACCGTCGGCCGCTGCGGGGCAGTCCCCGAGCCGGAGCAGCGAGACGTCGGCGCGCACCGTCGGCGCGGGGGAGAGGGTGACGGTGATGAGGCGGGTCGCCACCTTGCAGCCCGCCGCGTTTCGCGCGTCGACGACGAAGATGATCATGCCCGACGCGGACGCCGGGATGCCCAACGAGAGCGTCACGAGGCCGCGGCCGTCGATGGGCACCTGCGGATCGTGGGCGAACGGCATCATGCGCGTGCTTCCGTCCTCCGTGATGGTGACGTCGAGACTCGTGATGCCCGTGATGGGCGTATCGTCCGCCGAGCCGAGCGTCAGGACGACGGTCTGGCCGCCGCCGTCGCTCGTGGCCGTGTCGTCCGAGGCATCGTCGCCCGAGCCGCCGCCGCTACCGCCAGCGCCGGACGAGCCGGCGAAGCCGCCGGAGCCCGAGCAACCCGCGGCGAGGCCGAGGATCGAGATCGTCACCACCGATCGCGCGCGCGTCATGGGACCCAGAATCTATGACCCTTGGCGCCTGCCGGGAAGGTGCGGACGCAGTGCTTCGAAAGCCTTCTCAGATGTCCCGAAACTAGCGATGCGCCCCAGACCTGCCCTCAGACCCGACGCTAGACGATCACGCGCGCGTCCGGCGACGTGTGGCGCTCGACCTCTTTGTCGACGGCGATGCGGGTCTCGATGTGGCGGCGCTGAGCCAGCTCCTCGAAATACTTGCGGATGGCGGGCAGGGCCTGGATGAGACGCTGGAAGTAGTCGCGCGCGAGGAAGAGGATCGTCGACGGCAGCGCGGCCGTCACCGTGGCGCTCGTCGGCTGATTCGTGAGGAGCGACATCTCGCCGAAGACGTCGCCCGCGCGCAGGCGCGCGAGGGCGAGCTCGCCGCCGCCGGCCTGGCGCTTCGAGACCTCGACCTCGCCCGAGAGCACGACGAAGAGGCCCTGGCCGGCGTCGCCCTCGCGGATGACGACGGTGCCGGCCGCGATCTCGTGGCCGTCGAAGCGCCGGATGAGGTCGAGCTGCTGCTGGTGGTTGAACGGACGGAACAGGGGCGAGGTCGCGAGCAGATTCTTGAGCAGTCGCTCGCGGGCGAACTTGTCGAGCGCGACGGCCAGCGACGGCACCTCCGCCGTGAGGGACGCCATGCTCTCGCGCGCGAGCTCGAGGATGTCGGCCTCGTCGACCACCTGGACCGACGCCGTGCGTGGCTGCTGCGTGAGCAGCGACATCTCGCCGAAGAGCGCGCCCTCGTGCAGCCGCCCGCGCTCCACCTGACGCCCGCCTTGTGTCGCGAAGACGCGCACCTGGCCCGTCGCCACCAGGTAGAAGGCCACGCCAGGCTCTCCCTCGCGGATGACGAAGTCGCCGTCGACGAGGCGGCGCAGGCGCAGGGCATTGACGACGGGGCGGAAGACCTCGCGCGGCAGCTCGGAGAAGAACGGCAGCGGCAGGAACTGCTCGGGGTATTGCACGAAGACTGAGAAATCCAGGGCGCGCGCCCGCGCGCGGCTCGCGGCGGCGGCCACGTCCGGCGCCTTCGTGAGGTCGAGGCGCGGAACCTCGGAGTCCATGTCGACCGGCGCCTGCCGCGCCGCGAACTTCGCGAGCGAGGGCGCGCCGTGGGCGTACAGCCCCGAGAGCGCCTCGACGACCTCGTCGGCGCGCTCGCCGAGCGCCTCGAGCCGCTTGAACGCCACGAGGCCGGGAAGCGCGTGGCCCGAGCGGATGTCGTGCAGCGCGAGCGCGCGGTAGAGCGCCACCGCGCCGTCGCGATCGCCGGTGCCCGCGAGCAAGTCCGCGACCTTGAGGCGGCTGTCGTAGTCGAGCGGGTTCGACGCGAGGATGTGGTCGTAGGCGGTGAGAGCCGCGCCCACCTCGCCCGCTCGCAAGAGCGTCCGCGCCTCCGCTTTGAGCTCCCCGAGCTTGATGCCCATTGCGTAGACGTTAGCTGGAGCGTGAAATGGGATCCAGCGTGCTCGCCGATCACCCGCTCCTCGCCGCCGTTCGCGCGCTGCCGCTCGTCGAGCTCGGCCGTTCGGCCGAGGGGCGGCCAATCTTGGGCGCCATCTGCGGGGCCCGCCGGGCGGCCGCCCGGTTCGGCGCAGCCGTCGCCGCCGCTCCGCTCCTCGTCGTGGGCGGCGTGCACGGCGACGAGCCGGCGAGTGTCGAGGCCGTCGCCGCACTCGCGCGCAGGGTCTTCGCGGGCGCGGCTCCCACTGCGCGGCTCGTGCTCGTGCCGGCGCTCAACCCCGACGGGCTCGTGCGCGGCGCGAAGAACTCGGCGCGCGACGTCGATCTCAACCGGAACTTCCCCGCCCGCAACTGGCAGGCCGCGCATCCGCCGGGCTACGCCCCGGGCGCCGCGCCGCTCTCCGAGCCCGAGACGCGCCTCCTCGCCGACTTGATCGACGCGCACGCGGCACGCGGAGTCGTCGCCGTCCACGCGCCGTTCGCCTGCGTGAACTACGACGGCCCCGCGGCGGCGTGGGCGGCAGCGGTGGCCGCCGCCTGCGGCTGGCCCGCGCGCGAGGACCTCGGCTACCCCACGCCCGGCTCCCTCGGCAGCTGGCTGGGTGTCGACCGCGGCCTGCCGGTCCTGACGCTGGAGCTGCCGCCCGGCCCGCATGCCGCGTTCGGCCAGCAGGCGGCGGCGGCTCTCGACGAGGCCGTCCGTCCCCGCGAATCCCTGAGTGAATCGCTGTGACGCGCGCGCGATTCAGGTAGTATCTAGGGGAAGTCCGGGGTAAAGGTTCTCCCCGGCCGCCCCTGGTTTTGTTTCCGGCCCCCCTCACCGACCCATGGACAAGGAACTCGAGCGCAGGTTTCTGGAGACGATTTCTCGGACACTGGTCTCCCTGCCGTTCGACGTCAAGATCCTCCTCGAGGCCGTGGCCGACTCCGATCTCGAGCACGAGACGCGCGTGCTCGCGGCGGCCACCGTCGTCCACGTCATCACGCCCAAGGAGGGCAACATCGATCCGCCGGTGCGCTTCGCGGAGGACGTCGTGCTGCTTCGTCTCGCGCTCGTGAAGATCGCGGCAGAGGGCGGCGAGGGCGCGCCGGCATTCAAGGAGCGCTTCGCGGAAGACTACGGTCGCCTCGACGAGGAGCTCGAGCTCTTCCGGCAGGTCTTCGGCGCGGACGTCGTCGAGTGGCTCGACAGCCGCTGGGCGACGCTGGGCAAGGCCGTTTACGCCAAGAAGAAGATCCCCGTCTTCGTCGACGACGAGGAGGTCGGCACCTTCCTCTACGACGAGGGGCTGCAGTTCGCCACGAACTACCCCATCACGGAGAAGTCGCTCGCGGGCCGCGTCAAGCAGGTCCAGCCCTTCATCGACCACCTGGCGCGCAAGCGCGATCAGGACAAGAAGAAGATCACGTCCTAGCTGGGTCGTACGTTGTCCTCCGTGTCTGTTGGAAAGGGCGGCGGGTCGTTCGGGTCGCCAGAAGCGTTGCTCGACGTCGCGGCCGAGATCTCCCTCGCGGGCACGCCGCCGCCGGCCGAGCTCACGGAGGCGGCGCGCGTCGCGGCGCCGATGGCGGCGCAGATCGCGCCCGCGCGCGCGCGCGCCGGCATCGAGGCCGTCATCATGAGCAAGGCGCTCGAGGTCGGTCTGCAATGGATGCACGACGCGGGCCTGCTGGCCGTGCTCCTGCCGGAGCTCGAGGCCACCGTGGATTTTTCGCAGGAGGCGGGGCGACGGCACAAGGACGTCTGGGACCACACGAAGCAGGTCGTGCGCCAGGCGGTGCCGAAGCCGGCCGTGCGTTGGGCGGCGCTCCTGCACGACATCGGCAAGGTGCCGACGCGCGTGCTGCTGCCCGACGGGCGCGTGACCTTCCACCGGCATGCAGAGGTGGGCGCCCGCATGTGGGATCCGATCGGGCGGCGACTGGCGTTCGACAAGCCGGACCGACAGAAGATCCGGTTCCTCATCCTCCATCACCTGCGCGCCAACGCCTACGAGCCGACGTGGACCGACGCGGCCGTGCGCCGCTTCGATCACGAGATGGGCGAGACGCTCGACGAGCTGCTCGACCTGTCGCGCGCCGATGTCACGTCGCGGCGGCCCGGGCGGCGGCAAGAGGCCGTGAGCAACATCCACGCGCTCAAGGAGCGCATCCTCGCGATCCGCGAGCTCGACGCGCGCGTGCCGCCGCTGCCGCCCGGCCTCGGCAACGCCATCATGGAGGCGTTCGCGCTGCCGCCGTCGAAGCGCATCGGCGACCTGCGCAAGCTCTGCGAGGACGCCGTCGAACGCGGCGAACTCGAAGAGCGCCGCGAAGCCGGCTACTACGTCGACTACCTGCGCGCCTCGGGCCAGACGGCCTGAGCTCTCAGTCCCAGTCGCCTACACCCTCGAGCGGCTCGCCCTTCTCCCAGTGCTCGAGGTTCCGCTTGCGCCGACGCAGCTGGCGGATCCCGTTTCCGAGGAAGACGGCCGAGCCAATGACGGTGAGTGAGACCGCGACGATGGCGGGCAATGGCATCCATCCAGTTTGGACCGCGCTCGGCGCGAATGCCAGACTCTGGCCGTGCCCGAGCTCCCCGACCTCGTTCGCATCGAAGACGAGCTCCAGAAGACCATCGTCGGCAAGCGCGTGGACGCGGCGCGCACGGGCGATCCGCTCGTCTTGCGCGTCATGGTGACCGAGCCCTTCCCCGGCGTGCTCGTGGGACGTCGGCTCGAAGAGGTGCGCCGGCGCGGGCACTTCATGCGCTTCTCGCTCGAGGGCGGCCTCGTGCTCGTCATCAACGCCATGCTCGCGGGGCGCTACAAGCTGGTGGCGGAGCCGGGCGCAGGCAGCTCCAAACCCAAGGCCAAGTCGAAGAAGGATCCGGTCTCGCTCGGCCTCGCGCTCGTCTTCGAGGGCGGGCCCGAGCTGCAATACGTCGACGACAAGCGCATGGGCAAGGTCTACGTCGCGACCGCGGCGGACGAGGCGAAGATCCCCGTGTACGGCAAGCTGGGCGTCGATCTCCTGTCGCCGGCCTTCACGCGCGAGGCCTTCGGGGCGCTCATCGCGAAACGGCGCGACCAGGTGCGCATGTTCCTAATGGACAAGGCCGCCATCGCGTCGGTCGGCAATGCCTACGCCGACGAGATCCTGTTCGCGGCGGGCCTCCACCCCAAGACCTTTTGCCACAAGCTCGCGCCCGCCCAGATCGATGCGCTCCACGACGCGATCCCGCGGGTGCTCACGGGCGCCATCGCCGAGATTCGGCGCCGCGCCGAGCCCATCGACGTCAAGGTGCGAGACTTCCTCGCCGTGCGCGGGCGCGACGGCAAGCCGTGCCGCGTCTGCAGCACGACGATCCGCGCCGTTCGCGTCGGCGACGGCGATGCCTGCTTCTGCCCCTCGTGCCAGCCGGCCGCGCGCAAGCTCTTCGTCGACTGGAGCAAGCTGCCTCGAGGATAGGGGGCCCTCAGGGGGGCCCTAGCGGGCGGAGCGCGTGAGGGCGTAGAGCATGACGGCGGCGGCGGTCGCGACGTTGAGGGAGTCGGCGCCCGTCGAGGTCGACATGGGGATCGTGACGCTCGCGTGGCAGCGCATGACGGCGCCGGGCGACAGTCCCGGGCCCTCGGCGCCGAGGAGCAGCGCCCAGCGATCGGGCGCCGCGAAGCGAGGCAGCGGCGTCGCGCCGGGCGAGAGCACGGCGGCCACGAGCGAGAAGCCCAGCTTGCGCAGGACGTCCAGGTCCTCGGGCCAGCTGGCCAGGCGCACGACGGGGAGATCGAACACGGCGCCGAGCGAGACCCGGATGGCCTTGCGGTAGAAGGGATCGGCACATCGGGGCGAGAGCACGAGCGCGTCGGCGCCGAAGGCGGCCGCGTTGCGCGCGACCGCGCCCAGGTTGTCGACGTCGACGAGATCCTCGAGGACGACGACGCCGCGTGCGCCCGGGGGCAGCGCGCGCGACGTGGGGCGCTCGCCGATCGCGAGGCAGCCGCGGTGTACGTGGAAGCCGGCGACGGCGTCGAGCACGGGCTGGGCCGCGACGTAGACGAGCGGCGGCGCGACCGCCGCCTCGCGCGCGGCGAGCGCGTCCTCGAGCGCGCGCAGGCGCGGCGGCGTCGCGAGGACCGAGTGGACGTGGAGTCCGCTCGCGAGCAGGCGGCGGACGACTCGCTCGCTCTCGGCGACGAAGCGGCCGCTCTCGGCGTTGAGGTGCCGCTCCTTGAGCGCGCGGTAGTCGGCGAGGCGCGGGTCGGCGGCGTCGACCTCGATGCGCGGCGGGCTCACGGCGCGACCATAGCGCGTTCGGCCGTGATAAAAGTGCGCAGCGATGACGTTCTCGCGCCCCCGCCCCCAGATGCTCGCCTGGGCGGTGGCGTGCGCGCTCGGCGCCGCGTGCAGCAGCCCTTCCGAGCCGCACGGCTCGCCCATCCTCACGCAGGTCTACTGGGTAGCGGACGGCGCGCAGCTTCTGGCGTGGTCCCGCCCCGACGATCCCGATCCGGCGCAGGTGAGCCCGGTGCCGGCGTTCGCGTCGGAGATCGACTTCGTCTTCGATCGCCGCCTCGACGGCTCGCGCCTCGAGGACATCGTCACCGTCGGTGGCCTCACGACGGCGCGCCCCAAGGCCACGCCGGCCGTTCACGCGAGCTGGCCCGACATGGCGGCGGCGATGAGCGAGCCGCCGTTCGCGCTGGTCGTCGACTACAACAGCCTCGCGACGTTCGGCGGTGTGTCGGCGTACGTCTTCGCGCGTCCCGTCGTGCCGGGGTTCCCGTCGGATACCACCGTGACCTTCGCGCTCGACACGACGCTCCTCACGAGCGCGTACGGAGACCCGGCAAACGTCCCAGCGACGATCCCGGTCAAGACCAAGGCCTTCGCGGTGTCGCTCGTCAGCGGAGGCGCTCCCGTCGCGTCGAGCTACCAGCTCCCGCTCGCGTTCTCGAACCGGCTGCCGGCTGTGCCCGCCACGAGCCCGTTCATTCACGTCATGGCGAACGGCGCGACCGTGCCGTACAAGCTCTTGGCGGACGCAGGTCAGGCATCGCGTTGGTTCCTCGGGGCCGCCGACTGCCTCGGCGGCTGGCCCGCGAGCACGATCTTCACGGTGACGATCGACGCGGGCCTTCCAGACGCGTTCGGGGGGAAGCTCGCCCAAGCCGCCACGGCGACCTTCACGACGGCCGGGGGCGCGAGCGCGCCGGACGCTTCCTGCTCGATTCCCGACGCGGGGCCGCCCGATTCAGGCGCCGACGCGGGGCCGCCCGATTCAGGCGCCGACGCGGGCGCGGCCGATGCGGGCGCCGACGCGGGCGCGGCCGATGCGGGCGCCGGCGACCTCGGCGCGAACGGCGAGGCCGACGACGCGGGCGACGGGTCTGTAGCCGATTCGGCGCACTCGGACTGACGGGCTCTTTCGACCTGGGCCAGTCACGCGAGCTGGCGCGCGAACACGGCGCCGAGCTCGTCGCGCGCAACCCGCTTGACCTCCTCGAGCGAGATCGAGCGCCCGAGGACGCTCTCCATCGAGCCCATGGTGGTCGCCTCGAGGCCGCACGGGTTGATGGCGGCGAAGCGCGCGAGGTCGGTCGAGACGTTGAGGGCGAAACCGTGCAGCGTGACCCAGCGCTTGACGGCCACGCCGATCGAGGCGAGCTTGCGCGCCCCGCCCGCGGTCCACACCCCCGTCCAGCCCTCCTTGCGCTCGCCGCTGATCCCGAAGCGACCAACGGCGCGGATGAGGGCCTCCTCGAGGTTGCGCAGGTAGAGGTGCAGGTCGCGCTCCGATTGCCGCAGGAGAAAGATCGGATAGCCCACGAGCTGTCCGGGGCCGTGATAGGTGACGTCGCCGCCGCGCTCGATCTCGAAGAGCGGCATGTCGCCGGGCGCTAGCACGTTCTCCTTGTGCGTGCCGCGGCCGAGCGTGATGACGTGGGGGTGCTCGACGAGCACGAGCGTATCGGGGATCTCGTCGCGCTGCCGCTTGCCGACGAGCTCCTTTTGCAGCGCCCACACCTCGCCGAACTCGCGCGTTCCGAGGTCGAGGAATTGGGCGACGAAGGGGGCCTGTTTCTGCTCCAGCGTGGGCTGGTTGGGCTCGTGGGGCGCGTTCACCGGTTCTGAATATGGATCGCTTCGCCCAGCGACGCCTTGGCGGCCTCCATGATGGCCTCGGGCAGCGTCGGGTGGGCGTGAATCGTGAGGGCGATGTCCTCGGCGAGCGCGCCCATTTCGATGGCGAGCGCCGCCTCGGCGATGATGTCGGAGGCGCCGTTGCCCACGACGTGGATGCCCAGCACCTCCTTGGTCTGCGCGTCGATGACGACCTTGACGAAGCCGTCGGTGTCGGCGTTCGCGATGGCGCGGCCGAGCGCGACGAAGGGGAACTTGCCGACCTTGATCTTGCGCCCGCGCTTCTCGGCCTCGTCGGCCGTGATGCCGGCGCTCGCGACCTCCGGGTCGCTGAAGATCACGGCCGGGATGCAGCGCACGTCGAACTCGGCGCGGTGACCGGCGATGACCTCGGCGACGACCTCGGCCTCCTTCGAGGCCTTGTGGGCGAGCATGGGTTGGCCCGCGACGTCGCCGATGGCGTAGATGCCCGGCACGTTCGTGCGCTGCGTCTTGTCGACGGGCACGAAGCCCTTTTCGATCTTCACGCCCACCTCGGCGAGGCCCAGGCCCTCGGAGTTCGGGCGGCGGCCCACGGCGACGAGGACCTTGTCGGCCTCGAGCGTGACGTCGCGGCCGCCGTTCTCGACGGCCAGGGTCACGGCGGCACGCCCGCCGGCCTCGGTCCAGGACTTGGCCTTCGCCCCCGTCATGACCTCGACGCCCAGCTTCTTGAGCTTGCGCGCGACGACCTGGACGATCTCCGGGTCGTTGCCCGCGAGGATCGTCGGCAGCGCCTCGACGACGGTGACCTTCGAGCCGAGCTTGGCGTAGAGCGTGCCGATCTCGATGCCGATGTAGCCGCCACCCACGACGACGAAGCGCTCGGGCACAGCCGAAAAATCGAGCGCGCCCGTCGAGTCGACGATGCGCTGGCCGTCGAACTTGAAGCCCGGGATCTCGATGGGCCGCGAGCCGGTCGCGATGACGATGTGGTCGGCCTGGATCGTCGTGACGGCGCCCGCGGCGTCCGTGACCTCGACAGCGTTGCGCGCGACGAGCGTCGCCGTTCCCGTGCGGTAATCGCAGCCGTTGGCCTTGAGCAGCGTGCGAACGCCGCCGGTGAGCTTCGAGACGACGTCGCCCTTCCAGCCTTGCATCTTGGCCATGTCGACGCGCACGTTGTCGGCGAGCAGGCCCATCTCGGCGCCGTGGTTCTTGATCTTGTCGTAGTACTTCGAGGCCGTGATGAGGGCCTTCGACGGGATGCAGCCGACGTTGAGGCAGATGCCGCCCGGCTTGTCGCGCTCGACGACGATGGCCTTTTTCTTCAATTGTCCGAGACGGATGCCGGCGACATACCCGCCCGGCCCCGCGCCGATGACGAGCGCTTCGGTGCGAATGGTGTCGGCCATCGGGCGGCTAGTCCTTCGAGACTCGCTTGAGATGACCAACCAGCGACCAGGAGCACGCAGTGTCCATCGGCGTCACGACGGACAGGTGGATGGTCGCCGCGCCGAGCTCCTCGGCCGTCGTCGCGGAGTTCAGGGTGAACGACCAGAGCGGGGGACCATCGTCCGCGGGATTGTCGATGGTGAAGGTGTCACCGCCCGTGAGCACGCAGGTCTGGCCACGCTTGGCCGTCGCGACGGGACCGGCGACGTCGTACCCGAAGTTGCAGAAGACGAGGTCGTCGAGGGCGGACAGCGACAGGTCGACGAGCGATGCGTCGACGCCCCGCGCGAAGGTCTTGTTGGGCGGGGGCGGCTGGTCGAACGGATCGCCGTCCGGGCACTGGATGGAGCTCCTCACTTCTTCGTAGTGCCAGGTGCCGACGAAGTCGTCCGTGGCGATGGGGTCGTCGCCGCAGCCCGCGAGACCCGTGGCGACCGTCGCGACGAGCGTCGCGAGCTTCGAAAGGACACCAAGAGCTTTCACAGGGCCTGTGGCCAGCGGCGATCGGGCGCGTGACGTCATTGTGAGCGCTTATACCGCAACGGCCCGCGCCGAACTACCGGTCCGCGTCCGGGCTGGCGGACGCCGTTGCGCGCACGCGCTCGAGCTCGGCGAGCTGCTCCTCGAGCGCGGCCGGAGGTTGCGCGAAGACGTTCTCGATGAGGCTCCGCAGCGGGGGCGGGCCGATGCCCTCCTCGGCCGCGACGGCCGCGGCGATCTCGGCCTCGACGGCGGTGCGCTGGGCGGCGGCGCCCGCGGCGGCGAGCACGCCCGTCGCGGCGAGCCAGATCGAGAAGCGCTCCAGCGGATCCTTCCCCTTCCAGGCGGCCTCGTCGGCCTCGCTGCGGTAACGGTGTGGATCGTCCGAGCTGCTGTGCGCGCCCAGGCGGTAGGTCACCGCCTCGATGAGCGTCGGGCCGCCGCCGCCGCGCGCGCGCGCCGCCGCTTCGCGCACGGTCGCGTGCACGGCGAGCACGTCGTTGCCGTCGACGCGCACGCCCGGCATCCCGTAGGCGAGCGCCTTGATGGCGAAGGTCCGGGAGGCCGTCTGGCGCGAGGCCGGCGTCGAGATGGCCCACTGATTGTTCTCACAGAGGAACACGCAGGGCGCGCGGTAGACGGCCGCGAAGTTCACGCCCGCGTGGAAGTCCTCGGCGCTCGTCGCGCCCTCGCCCAGGTAGGCGAGCACGACGACGGGGTCGCGCCGCATCTTGGCGGCCCACGCCAGGCCCGCGGCGTGCGGAAGCTGGGTCGCGACGCACGACGAGGGTGGGATGAAGCGCAGCGCGCGCGGGGTGGCCAGGTGCACGGGCATCTGCCGGCCACGCGCGACGTCGTGCGCGTTGCCGTAGAGCTGCGCGACGACGTTCGCGATGGGCAGCCCGCGGTACAGCGCCGCGCCGAGCTCGCGGTGCGCGGGCACGACGTAGTCGCTCGGCTCGAGCGCGGCGACGGCGCCGATGACCGCGGCCTCCTGGCCGCGCGCCTCGGCGTAAAAGCCGATGCGGCCCTGACGCTGCAAGAGCAACATCTTCTCGTCGAGGACGCGCGCGCGCAGCATGCCGCGGTGGAGCTCGCGCAGCAGCGCGGGCTCGAGCTCGGGCGGCGCACCCAGCAAACGGCCGTCGGGCCCGAGGAGCTGCAGCAACCCGGTGGCGCGTGCCTCGTCCTCGTCGCTCCAGACCTCGACGGACTCGGAGTCGACGTCGCCCATGCCGGCGCGGATCTTGGCGAGCGCCACGGCTAGGCCTTCCTCGGCGCTTGTTCTTGCCAGAGGCCGGCCGGCGCCTCGAGGGCCTCCTTGATGGCCGCCACGAAGCGCGCGGCGTCGTAGCCATCGACGACGCGGTGGTCGACGGAGATCGAGAGGTTCATGAGATCGCGAACGACGATGGCGCCGTCACGCACGGCGGGCCTCTTGGCGATCTTGTGCACGCCGAGGATCGCGACCTCGGGGTGATTGATGATGGGAGCGGCCAGCACGCCGCCGAGCTGACCGAGGCTCGTTATCGTGAAGGTCGAGCCCGATAGATCCTCGCGCGTGGCCTTGCCCGAGCGCGTGGCCTCGGCGAGGCGATCGATCTCCGTGCCGAGATCGGCCACGCCGAGCGCGTCCGCGTCGTGCACGACGGGCACGACGAGCCCGGCGGGCGTCGCTGTCGCGAGGCCCATGTGCACGTGCTTGCGCTGCACGATCTCACCGGCCGCCTCGTCGAGCGCGGCGTTGAGCTGCGGGAACGCGCGCAACGCCTGGGCCGTCGCCTTGACGATGAAGGGCAGGAACGTGACCTTGCGGATGCCCGTCGCGGGCGCTTCTTTCGCGAGGCGCGCGTTCACCTGCGCGCGCAGCGCCACGAGCTCCGTGCAGTCGACCTCCTCGACGTAGAGGAAGTGCGCCGCCGCGTGCTTGGAACGCGCCATGTTCTCGGCGATGCGCCGGCGCAGCCCGCGGAACGGGATCGCGAGGTCGCCAGGCTCGCGCGCGATCGAGATCGGCGGCGGCGCGGCCGCGGCGCCGCGCCCGCCGCCGGCGTGGTTGCGCACGTCGTCGGAGGTGATGCGCGCGGCCGCCCCCGTTCCGAAGACGCCGCGCAGATCGACGCCGAGCTCGCGCGCGAGCTTGCGCGTCGCGGGCGTCGCCAGCACGGGACCGAGGGCGCGCGCGCGCGCGGCCGGCGACAGCGGAGCCGTCCCGCGCGAGGCGAGCGGCGCGACCGACGTCGCGGGGCGGGCGGCGGCCCGCGTTCCCGTCCCCGCCGCGGGCTCGGACGGCGACGCCTTGGCTGCTGCCTTCTCGCCCCCCTCATTGGCGCCCTCATCAGCGAGCTCGATCGTGATGAGCACCTTGCCCACGGGGCAGAGCTGGCCCTCGGCGAACATGCGCTTGCCGACGCGGCCCGCGCGCGGCGCCGGGATCTCGACCGTAGCCTTGTCGGTCATGATCTCGACCATGGGCTGGTCCATGCGCAGGGAATCGCCCTCTTTGACGAGCCAGCGCACGACCTCGCCCTCGACGACGCCCTCACCGATGTCCGGCAGCCTGAACTCGTAGATCATCGTCGCGGCCTCAGAAGGTCATGACGCGCTCGACGGCGTCGAGGATGCGGACGGCGTCGGGCAGGTACTCGTGCTCGAGCGTGTAAGGGAAGGGCGTGTCGAAGCCCGTGACGCGGAGGATGGGCGCCTCGAGGTGCAGCATGGCCTTCTCCTGGATCGTCGCGGCCAGCTCGCCGCCGAAGCCCGACGTGCGCGGCGCCTCGTGCGCGACGACGACGCGCCCCGTCTTGTGCACCGACGCGAGGATGGTGTCGATGTCGAACGGCGCGAGCGTGCGCAGATCGATCACCTCGAGGTCGTAGCCCTTCTCGGCGCCCTTGGTGGCGGCGTCGAGGGCCGTGTGTACCATGGCGCTCCACGCGAGCACGGTTACCTGGCTGCCCTCGCGCACGACCTTCGCCTGTCCGATGGGGATCGTGTACTCACCCTCGGGCACGTCCGCCTTCGAGGCGCGGTAGACGCGCTTGGGCTCCATGAAGATCACGGGGTCTTCGCCGCGGATGGCGCTCGCGAGCAGCCCCTTGGCGTCGATGGGATTCGATGGGCAGACCACTTGCAGGCCTGGCACGTGCGTGAAGAGCGCCTCGGGCGACTGTGAGTGATAGTGCCCGCCTCGGATGCCGCCACCCACGGGCGTGCGGATGACGACGGGCGCCGGGTATTCGCCGCCCGAACGGTAGCGCATCTTCGCCAGCTCGCTGACGATCTGGTCGTAAGCCGGGTAGATGAAGTCGGCGAACTGAATCTCGGGCACGGGCCGCATCCCGTACATCGCCATGCCGATGGCGGCACCGATGATGCCGGACTCGGCGAGCGGCGTGTCGATGCAGCGCTCGGCGCCGAACTCTTCCTGCAGCCCCGTCGTGGCGCGAAAGACACCCCCGAACCGGCCCACGTCCTCGCCCAGCACGACGACGCGCGGGTCGCGCCGCATCTCGAGGCGCAAGGCGTCGTTCACCGCCTGGATAATGTTCATTTCCGGCATCTTGGGGTGCCTGGGCTTACGCCAGCCCGCGCCGGAAATCAAGCGCCCGAGGGAGGCTTCGAACCACGCAACCTCGCTGAACCGAGCGCGATACAGGTTCATGCCCGTACAACGTCGAGCCGCTTGTCAGCCCCTGGGATCGGCGCATGCTTAGGGGCGTGGCGCTCCCGAGCAAGAAGCCCGCGACCTACGAGGATCTGCTCGCTGTGCCCGAGCACCTCGTCGCGGAGATCGTGGACGACGAGCTCTACACGTCGCCGCGGCCCGCGGCTCCGCATGCGCTCGCGGCAACGAACTTGGTCGTCGAGCTCGCCGGGCGCTTCGGTTTTGGACGCGAAGGCGGTCCCGGCGGCTGGGTCATCCTGATCGAGCCGGAGCTGCACATCGTGGGTCAGGTCATGGTCCCGGACCTCGCCGGCTGGCGCCGAGAACGTATGCCGGAGATCGCGAATGCGCCGTTTTTCGATTTGGCGCCCGATTGGCTGTGCGAGGTCATCTCGCCGTCCACCGGCGCGCTCGATCGCGCGAAGAAGATGCCGCACTACGCGCGAGCCGGAGTCGGACACGTGTGGCTGGCGGACCCCACGCCGAAGACGCTCGAGGTCTACCGCCTCGACGGTGGTGGAAGCGTCGGCTGGCGGCTGGTGGCGACATACGAGGGCGACGCGGTGATCGAGGCGGCGCCCTTCGACGCCGTGGCGCTCGACCTCACGCGCCTCTGGGCGCGCTGAGCGTCAACGTCCCGGGCTCTCCTTCGTGAACGACGCCGAGAAAATGGGCCGCATCTGCGTCTTGCCGACGACGAGCTTGCCCGAGCCGGCCCAGAACACGTTGACGCCGTCCGTGCTGGCGGTGGGCGGCAGGTCCCAGGTCGTGTCGCCCGTGGCGTTGTCGATCTCGGCCACGAGCACGAGACGCGCCGGTTTGTCGGCGGGCGACTCCAGAAACGCGAGGCTGTGTCCGTCTTTCGACCAGGCGGGCGCGCTCGCGAGGACGGCTCGACCGCGCCGCGGGTAGAGCTGCGCGCCGTCGACGGCTACGAAGCCGGACTCCGGGGAGCCGGAGAGGAACGCGAGGTGATCGTGCTCGCGCGTGAAAGTGAAGTGAACGCCCACGCACTTGGTGGGACGCGCGCGGGGCATGATGGGCTGGATGACGAACGTGCGAGCGGGGGGCCACGGCGGCAAGGCCCGCGCCGGCGCCGACGCCGGCGCCGGCTTGGCCTTCTTGGCGTGCGCGGCAGGCCGGGCCGGAGGTTTACGCGGCGCGGGTTTGCCTAGGGGCGCCGCCTCGGGCGGAGGTTCCACGACCTCGTAGACGAGGCGCTCCTCCGACAGGAACCGCAGGCCTTTGGGCGGCTCGTCGCCGCGCCGCGCGGCGAGGGCGCGGAACGTGGCGAGGCGGCGGCCCTGGTTGTCGACGACGACGATGGTGTGGCGCCGCGGCGGCGGCCGCCGGCGCGACTTCGTCGGGGCGACGGGCGGAGACCGCACGTACGCCGCGCGCAAGAGACCCGGCGACACGCGCAGATCCGTGGGCGGCACCTTCTCTTGCTGCGCGATCTTCTCGCGCAAGGCCGCGAGCCAGTCCTTCTCGTTGACCTCCTTGAAGCCGACGTCGCCAAAAGGCTCGGGCGGCGCCGCGACAACCACTGGCTCTTTGGCGTCGTCGACGGAGGCGTCTGGGAGCGGCGGCGCGGGCACTCTCTCGGACGTCGCCGCCGTGCCGGCGTCTTCGGTCTGCTCGACCGGTGGTGCGTGGTGCCTCTTGGTCTTGTGCGCGGGCTCAGTCGAGTCCGCGCTCGTGGCGCAACCCGCCAAGGTGACGAGCGCGCAGAAGGCCCATGAACGAAGCGACATCGGGCGGGGCAGTGTACGTGAGAACGCGACGGGTTTCGATCTACGTCGCCGAGCTACCATGGCGCTCATGCCTCCAATCATCTCCCGCGTCGCCCCGATGCCCATGACGGGGCAATCGCTTGACGAAGCGCTGGCGTTCGCCGCTCTCCATCCCGTTGGGCAGCTCGATGGACCGACTCGGCTGCGGCTGCTCACGCAGCTCACGAGCGCGCCCCAAGGAACGATCGTGCTCGCCGACGCACGAGGCGAGCTCGCGCTGGTAGCGACGGTCCTCGACGTGATCGCCGAGAGCGATGCACCCGCCGAGCTCGTGATCCTCGGTGCCCGAAGGGTCGAGAGCAACGTCTTCACGCACGAGGTGCTCACGCCCGCCAAGCTGTTCGCACGTTCCGTGGGTCGCCCAGCGTTGCACCTCTCGCGTCCCAGTTGCGTCGAAGACGTCGACGAGGTCTTGGAGCGTGCGGGTACGTGCTCGCTCACGAGGTGATCCTCATGCGTAGGCGAGGCCGCCCCGACACGCCCGAGCCACCTCTGCCACCCGGCTGGCGCTGGGCGCCGCTCGATGGCGCCCTCGTGCCGCAGGTCCACGCCGCGCTCCTCGAGATGTTTCGCGGTTCGCCGTCCACGACGCTGCCGCCGCTCGCCGAGTTCCGGCGGGGCGCGTTCCTTTCGCCACCGGGCTGGCATGTGTTGCTCGACGGCGACAGAGTCGCGGGGCTCGTGCGCTTGTCGGTGCAAGGAACGCAGGGCGAGGTGCGCGTCCTCGGAAGACGCCCCGAGTACCGCGGCCGCGGGCTGGGTGAGCTCCTCCTCGCCCACGGTTTGCGCCTGCTCGCCGACCTCGAGGTCGACGCCGTCACACTCGAGGTCGCGGCTACGAACGAAGGCGCGCTCGCGCTGTATCGCAGGCTCGGATTCGAGGTCGTCGCACAGACGCCGGTCTACGCGACCGTGCTGTAAGACCCGTGCCAGCAAGGATCTTGATCGAGCACTGATCCGGATTCTGTCTCGAGATGTCGGAGACCCGTCAGCGACGCCAGGGGAATCACTGCTCAATCAA
>DASXOE010000052.1:0-51654 GCA_036494575.1 Polyangia bacterium
GACATCGACGAGACGGCCTCCGAGCTGGTCGATACCATCCTGCGTGGCGGGGCGGTGTGACCGAAGCCCGTCCCCGCCGGCGTCGGCACCTCGCTAACAAGGCCCACCCGAAGGGGCAGGTGCGCGCCGAGATCAACGTCACCCCGCTGGTCGACGTCGTGCTGGTGCTCCTCATCATCTTCATGGTCATCACGCCGATGATCGCGCGCGGCGTGGCCGTCGAGCTGCCCATCACGGCCCACCACGACAAGAAGAGCGACGACAACAAGGACCTCGTCGTGTCCGTGACGGCCGGCGGCGAGGTCTTCCTCGGCGCCGACAAGGTCGCGCTCGAGCGCCTCACGACCGCGGTGCAGGACGAGCGGCGCCGCAACCCGGACAAGGGCATCTTTCTCAAGGCCGACCAGCGCGCGCGCTACGGCGCCGCGCGCGCGACGATGGAGGCGATCCACCGCGCCGGCGTCGAGGACATTCAGATCGGCACCGACGAGAAACGGCAGGCGAACTAGTGGCCTTCTCGGTCGGCGGCGCCAAGGGACGTCCCTCGGGGGACATCAACGTCACGCCCCTCATCGACATCGTGCTCGTGCTGCTCATCATCTTCATGGTCATGACGCCCGTCATGCTCAAGGAGCTGGTGGCCAAGGTGCCGCAGAAGAACACCGAGCTCGTGGCCCAACCTCCCGGCGACAACCCCATCATCGTCGAGCTCGACGCGAGCGATCGGCTGTCGCTCAACGGCGAGGCGCTCGCTCCCGAGGCGCTCGCCGCCGAGGTCAGCGAACGCCTCCGCCACGATCGGCAGAAGGTCGTCTTCTTCAAGATCGACGACGACGCCAACTACGGCCGCGCCGTGCGGGTCATGGACATCTGCAAGGGCGCGGGCGCGGCGACCCTCGGAATCATAACCAAAGACGACAAATAGCCTCGGCGGCGGCAAAGAACCGTCGTTTGACCATTCTCGCCGGTTTGGGCCGCGCGCCCGCGATTCCGTTAACTCGGCATTGTTCCGTCAACTGCTTGGCGATGGCCAGCCCTCCGCGAGCGGTCCGCGAGCCCTCCAGACGACCGACGGCTGACCTCGTGTGGGCGTGCGCCTTAAAGGTGCGTCCCGAACAGCCGAGGGGAAAATCCAAATTTCACAAGCCACAACTTCACTGTTACGATGCCACCCCGGCGGGGGTGTCGCGACCTCGCCTCGTCGACACCACTGGTAAAGGAGCTCCGAATGAAACGGTTTCCGCGGGCTATACCGGAAGCGCTCTTGGGTCTGCTGGCCATCGCGGGAAGCTGCGCGCCGAGCAGCAACGTCCAATCCGGGGCTCCGGTCCTGACGTCGTTGACGCTTAGCGATCCCTCGGGCTCGAAGGTCACCGTCACTGCGGACACGGCCTCGTGCCCGAGCGGTGCCGCCGAGGGCAAGGACTGCGACCCCGGTACCAGCGTCTGCCAGCTCGACAACGTCATCTGTAGTTGCGGCGCGAAGGACATGTGCGATCCCACGATCAAAGCAGGGGACGCGACCACCAGCGGCACGCTGAACTGCACCTTCGCGCCGATGTCGACCGTCGTGGCGACGTTCGACCGGCTCCTCTACACGGCGCCGTTCGAGGCAAACACGCAGGTCGCCAAGCTCACGGCCACGCCGACGACCACGGCAGCGGCTGCCACCGACTACACGTCCTCGGGCGCGACCCTCGGGCTCTTCTTCCCGGATTTCTTCGGCGTCCAAAAAGGTCCCAGCATCGCCGTCACAGGAAATCCGGCGCTTCCGACGGGCTCGACGGTCACGCTCGCCCTCGACACGTCGAACGTCCTCGCCAAGGACGGCAAGACGCGGTTCACGGGCATGGGACTCCTCGCGGACGGCATCATTTCGTTCAAGACGGGAGCCTTCTCCGCGAGCATCACTGTGCCGGCGCCACCCGCGCCGATGGCCCCGCCCGCCATGGGCTGTCCGGACGCAGGAATGGCCGGAGCTGCCGGCGCCGACGGGGGCGCCGACGCAACCGAGGCCGACGCTGAGGCGGGAGTCGAAGCTGGCGCCGACGGGGGAACCGAAGCTGGCGCCGAGGCCGGCGCTGATGCGGGCGTTTCCAACGACGGCGGAGGAGAGGCCGGCGCCGAAGCGGGCGTCTCAGATGCGGGCGGGGCGACCGAGACCGGCGGAGCGGCCGACGCCGACGCCGCCGTGGCATCGACGGACGTGCCCAGCGACATGAGCACGGCTTCCATCACCCTCAACTTCACCAATCCCGTGGGGATGGACATCCTCGGCCACGTCACGATGACCGAGAACGGTGCGCCCTTCACCGCCTTCGGCATCGACATGACGAAGCAGAGCTTCCCGAACGCCGTCGTGACGCTCAACCCGACGACCGCGTGGGCCGCCGGCAAGACGTACTCGATCACCATCGACATGAGCGCGGCGGACGTCCTGATGAAGACGTTGGGCACTCCTGCCTCCGCCAACTTCACCATGAGCTCCAACTGAGGATGCCATCGTGAACAACCTTCTCATTTTCTCCCGTTCGTCCCTGCAGACTCGAAAGAGAGGCCAGATGAACCGCATTCGTGGCGCAATCATTCTCGGCTTGCTGACCTTCGCCGTCGGCAATTCGGCGTGGGCGCAAGAGACGACGGGCCGGGTGATCGGCTCCGTGACCGACAGTGACACGGGAGCGCCCCTCCCGGGCGTCACGGTCATCGTCCAGGGCCCGCAGGGCGAGGACGCGACAATCACCGACGCGAAGGGCCAATACCTCTTCACTGCGCTGGCGGTCGGGACCTACGTCGTTCGCTATTACGTCGCCAACACATCGACCCAAGTCGAGCGCCCGGGGATCATCGTCTCCGCCGAAAAGACCGTCCGCGTGAACGCCAAGATCGCGTCAACGGCGCAAGCGAACGCCCAACAGACCTATGTCATCACGGGAAAGGCGCCGACGATCGACGTCGGTAGCCCGCGCGTCGGCACGACGTTCGATCAGGATTTCACGTTGAACCTTGCCCTGGACCCCAACTATGGCGCCGTGATCTCGAAGGCGCCGGGCGCGTTCGTCGATGGCAGCGGCAATGTCTCGATCGGAGGGGCGACTGGCCTCGAAAACATGTACATCGTCAATGGAATGAACGTCACGGGCATGCGCTACGGAAACCTCGAGGCGGGCCAGCCTTCTATCAGCGGCGGCACCAACCTGCCCACCGAATTCCTGACCCAGATCGGCGTCAATGCCGGCGGCTACCAGGCCGAGTTCGGTGGCGCCATGGGCGGCGTCATCAACACGGTGCTCAAGAGCGGCACCAATGAATTCCACGGCAGCGTCTTCGGCTCGTGGGCTCCCTACTGGCTCTCGGCATCTCCGACGACGGTCACGACGCTCGGCAGCTCGATTGCAGGCGTGCAAAAACGCGACTTCGACGACCGGCTCGGCTTCGAGGTGGGCGGTCCGCTCATCAAGGACAAACTCTTCTTCTGGGCCGGCATGGCGCCCCAAATCACGGACACCCACGTCCTCCGCTACACGTACGCCCTACAAGACAACGGCATGGGCATGCCCAAGGTAGACGCTGCCGGCAACGCGGTGACGACGTTCCTGCCGAATGACACCCAGCGCGCCAACGAGACGCATCGGACGTACAGCTACGCGGCGACGCTCGACTACATCCCGAAAACCGACCACAAGCTCGAGCTCACGATCTTCGGCACGCCGAGCTTCAACAATGACGTCCGCGGGGGCCTCAATGGCGGCTCGCCGTTCGACGCCCTGTACCCCGGCCCCACCGGCAACGGACCGACGACGTATGCCCAGGAGTCGCTCACCAGGACGAACACGGACGTCTCCGCGCACTGGACGTCGAAGCTCTTCGATCGCCACTGGCAGATCGACGCGCTGGCTGGCCTTCACAGCGAGTACTTCTACGACCGTTCGCCCAGCAGCGCGCTCAATAGCTTGAACCAGCTCCAGTATGCCGGGGGGGGGCCGTCCGCGAACCTCGGCACGCAAGAGAACCTACCCGGCTGCAACGTCAACGCGGCAGACAACTTCGCTCCCTGCCCCGTGAACCCGTTCTACCTCCGGGGCGGCTTCGGCGAGATCACGAAATCTACGGGCAACCGCTGGACGGCGGACCTCAAGTCGATGCACCTCTTCGAGGCGGGCGGACACCACGAGCTCAAGTACGGCTGGCACCTCGAGCTGCAGACGTTGGACATCTCCCGCAGCTACTCGGGCCCTGGCCCTGGCCAGCACGCGCTCGATTGGTTCAACCCTGACGGGACCCTCAACTCTCAGAGCTTCTTTCGTCTGAAGCCCGGCCAATCACCCGCGGACGAAGGCGTATTGTTCCCGAATTCGGATCTCGTGGACCCGGCCAAGGGGCTCTACCAGGACGCGCTGAACGCGTCGGTCAAGAGCCTCACCGATGCCTTCTTCTTGCAGGAAACGTTCAGCCCCCAGGGCCTGCGCAACCTCTCGGTCAACGCCGGCGTCCGCTACGAGTTCCAGACGCTCTACGACATGAACGGCGCCTCCTTCATCGACACCCGCAACCTGGCGCCGCGCGTCGGCGCGGTGTACGACCCGTTCAACGACGGCCGGTCGAAGATCTCGGTCGGTTACGGCCAGTTCTACGAGGCCATCCCGCTCGACATGGCGGCCCGCTACTTCGGCGGCGAGAACTTCGTCCAGCGCCAAGAGATCCCGCTCAGCTCCTGCGCCCCGACAACGACCCAGGCCAGCTTCGTCGGCGCCGGCGAGTGGCACAACTGCAGCCTTGGGCCGCCCGACCCTGTTGCCGACGGCAGCTACAGCAAAACGAACAACGGGACCGGGTTGCACCAGTCGCACATCGAGGGGCAGTACCAGAACGAGGTCGTTGCCACGCTCGAGCGCGAGCTCATGGAAGACATGACGGTGCGGGTCGATTACATGCACCGCTGGCTCGGCAGAGTCGTCGAGGACGGATACGGGGACGACAACGTGGTCGACGTCCTCGGCAACCCCGGCAACGTCCCCGCGCAAGCCATCACCGACGCACAGAAGCAGTTCGACACCACCTCGGCGATGGCGGCGGCCAACCCGAACGACTCCAAATTGGCGGCGGAGGCCGCGAACGCCAAGATCCTGCTGAACACGGTCAAGGCATTCGCCAGCGAGCCGAAGCCCGAGCGAACGTATGACTCGCTCTCGCTGACGCTCAACAAGCGCTTCTCGAGGAATTGGTTCGTGCGCGGCGCGTACACCTACTCGCGCCTCGTCGGCAACTACGAGGGCCTCTATCAATCTGAGCAGAACTACGTCGCCCCCAACGGAACGAACGCCTACGACACGCAGGACCTGGTCGTCAACGCGCGCGGATATTTGCCGAACGACCACCCGCACCAGGGCAAGATCGACGGCTACTACTCACACCCTGTCGGACCGGGCAAGCTCACCTTCGGTCTGTCATTCCTCGCGCGCTCCGGCATGCCCCGTAACGATATGTCGAACCTCATCCCCGGTGCGAACTACCAGATCGTGTTTCTGCTGCCGCGCGGCTCGGCCGGCCGCACGCCGACGACAACGCAGCTCGACAGCCACATCTCCTACGCCCAGAAGATCCAGAAGGGCGTCACGCTCGAAGCCTTCGTCGATCTGTTCAACATCTTCGACGAGCGCGCGACTCAGATGACGGACGACAACTACACCTACGACGCGGTCGCGCCGATCCAGAATGGCACGGCGAACGATCTCAAGTTCGCAAAGAACGTGTCCGGACAGCCTGTCGCCAAGAACGCCAACTTCGGGCGTCCCATCTCGTACCAGGCTCCGTTCTACAGCCGCCTGGGCCTTCGTCTCATGTTCTAACCTCCGCCCACCGGCGGCGCCCGACCGGGGGCCGCCAAATCTGACCGAAACAAGAACACGGCGGCCGGCTCCCGGCCGCCGTGCTCCATTTTTGGGCGCCGGTCTCGCGGCCATCCCCTTGGCATCGCCTTCGCTTTGTGGGGCGGCATGCTCGCGCGTGTCGCCTCCGCCGCCGTCATCGGCATCGAAGCCGCTCCCATCGACGTCGAGGTCGACGTCGCCGTGGGCCTGCCGGGGTGTCACATCGTCGGGCTCGCAGACGCGGGCGTGCGCGAGGGCCGCGTGCGCATCCGCGGCGCGCTCGAGAACAGCGGCTTCAAGCTGCCGCCGCGCAAGATCACCGTCAACCTCGCGCCGGCGGACCTGCGCAAGGACGGCGCCGCCTTCGATGTCCCCATCGCCGTGGGGATGCTCTGCGCCGCGGGCGTCCTGGACACGGCGGCCACGGCGGGGACACTCTTCGTGGGCGAGCTCGCCCTCGACGGCTCCCTCCGGCCCGTGCGCGGCGTCTTGCCCATCGCCGCGTGGGCGCGCGCGCACGGCGTGCGCCGGCTCGTCGTCCCGCCGCAGAACGCGGGAGAGGCGGCCGTCGCCGGCGGCTGTGAGGTGCGCTCGGCGCGCCACCTGGCCGCGCTCGTCGGGCTCTTGCGTGGCGACGAGTCCGAAGGACCGCCCGACGAGGCCGCCCGATCCGCGCTCCTCGCCCGCGATGTCGCCGCGGCGACGGCCGACTCCGCGTGCGACCTCGCCGACGTGCGCGGGCAAGAGGTGCCCCGGCGCGCGCTCGAGGTCGCGGCGGCGGGCGGCCACAACCTCCTCTTCGTGGGCCCACCCGGGTCGGGCAAGACCATGCTCGCGCGCCGCCTACCCGGCATCCTGCCACCGCTCACCTTCGAGGAGGCGCTCGAGACGACGATGGTGTACTCGATCGCCGGGCAGCTCGGCGGCGCGCCGCTCGTGCGCGCCCGACCCTTCCGCGCGCCTCACCACACGGTGACGACCGCAGGGCTCGTGGGCGGCGGACCCGCGGTCCGCCCCGGCGAGATCACGCTGGCGCACAACGGCGTCCTCTTCCTCGACGAGCTGCTCGAGTTCGCGCGCCCAGCCCTCGAGGCGCTGCGCCAGCCGCTCGAGGAGCGCACGATCTCGCTCGTGCGCGCGCGCCGCGCCGTCGTCTATCCGGCCGACTTCATGCTCGTGACGGCCCTCAATCCGTGCCCGTGCGGCCACCTCGGCAGCGCGCTGCGCACGTGCACCTGCTCGCTGGCGGGCATCGCGGCCTACCGCGCGCGTCTTTCGGGGCCGCTCCTCGATCGCATCGATCTGCACGTCGACGTCCCCGCGCTGCCCTACCGTTCGCTCGCGGACGACGCCGGCGGGGAGCCCAGCGCCGCCGTGCGCGCGCGCGTCGTCGCCGCGCGGACGCGGCAGGCGGCGCGCGGCCCGCGCTGGAACGCGCGCCTCACGTCGGCGGAGCTGCGCGCGGTTGCGCCCCTCGACGCCGACGGGCACCGCCTCCTCGAGGCGGCCGTGACGCGCTTCGGGCTGTCGGCGCGCGCGCTCACGCGCACGAGGCGCGTCGCGCGCACCCTCGCCGACCTCGACGCCAGCGACGCCGTGCGCGGGCCGCACCTCGCCGAGGCGCTGCAATACCGCTTGCTCGACCGAACTCAATGACACCAAACGAAAAGGGAGCACACATGTCTACGATCAAAGAGAAGATGAAGGCAGTCGCGAGCGCCATCGCGGCCATCGAGAAGCAGTTCGGCAAGGGCGCCATCATGCCGCTCACGGGCGGCGACGTCGCCGAGATCGCCGTCGTCCCCACGGGCTCGGTCGGGCTCGACCTCGCCCTCGGAGTGGGCGGCCTGCCTCGCGGGCGCGTCATCGAGATCTACGGTCCCGAGTCTTCGGGCAAGACGACGCTCACGCTTCAGGCCATTGCCCAGGCGCAGCGGGCGGGCGGCGTGTGCGCTTTCATCGACGCCGAGCACGCGCTCGACGTCGGCTACGCGCGCAAGCTCGGCGTGCGCACCGAGGACCTGCTCGTCTCGCAGCCCGACTACGGCGAGCAGGCGCTCGAGATCGCCGACAAGCTCGTGGGCACGGGCGCGATCGATCTCATCGTCGTCGACTCCGTCGCCGCGCTCGTCCCCAAGGCCGAGATCGAGGGCGAGATGGGCGACGCGCACATGGGGCTTCAAGCCCGCCTCATGAGCCAGGCGCTTCGCAAGCTCACGGCGGCCACGGCGCGCAACAACACGGCGGTGATCTTCATCAACCAACTTCGGATGAAAATCGGCGTGGTTTACGGCAACCCGGAAACCACCACCGGCGGCAACGCACTCAAATTCTACGCCAGCGTCCGCCTCGACATCCGCAAGATCGGCGTGGTCAAGAACGGCGACGTCGTCATGGGCACGAAGACGCGGGTCAAGGTGGTGAAGAACAAGATGGCCCCGCCCTTCCGCGAGGCGGAGTTCGAGATCCTCTACGGCATGGGGGTGAACTGGGCCGGCGAGATCGTCGACCTCGGCAGCGAGGCCGGCGTCATCGAGAAGTCCGGCGCCTACTACTCCTGGAAGGGAGAGCGCATCGCCCAGGGCCGCGAGAACGCCTGCCAGTGGATGCAGGACAACCCGAAGGCCGCCGAGGAGATCCGGACGCTGCTCATCGAGCGGCGTAAGGCCGAGAACGCGGCGCCCGCCTCAGGCTCCGCGTCGAACGCCGAGCCGAGCGCGGCGGCGGCGTGACCCTCCCCGGTCCGCGTCCCTCCCGCTGGCGACTCTGGTAGGCGAGATCAGCGATCCGCGGGGAGGGCGCGGCCTCCCCCGCGCCGAATTCTTGTGCTCGAATACCTCCCGGAAAAGGCCGGCCTTGCCGAGACGCTTCGTGGACCATCGGCGCATTCTGTATGATTCGACGAGTGAATAACGAACTTCCTCCGGAATGGGCAGCGCGCCTAAGAGAGGCCCTCGCGCGACCGCCGCGTGACAGGGAACCGGCCATCGTCACACTGATGGGCGAAATCCAGGCCGGGCAGCGCCGCATTCAGGACCGACTCGATCTGCTGTCATCCGCGTCCTTCGAGGGACTGTTCGTACACGTCGACGGCGTCGTCATCGATGTGAATCAGCGCCTGTGCGAGATGCACGGCTACGAGCGCGACGAGATGCTCGGGCCGCACACGCTCCGTCGGTGTGTCGCTGAGGAAGACCTGCCGTCGATCCGACAACGAATGGCCGATCAATTCGAGGGCACGTACACGGCGACCGCCATCCGCAAGGACGGCTCACGCTTCATCGTCGAGGCGCAGACGAAACCAGCTCGCCTCGGTGATCAAGCCGTGCGTGTCGTCGCAGTCCGCGACGTCACCGAGCGCGAGCGCGTGACGAGGTTGCTGCGCGAGAGCGAGACGAGGTTCCGCGAGCTCGTGGACGGGGCGTTCGACCTGACCGTTTTCAGCCGAGACGGAGTCATCGTGGACGTGCGTGGTGCCGTCCAGCGGGTCCTCGGACGTGACCCGGCGGAGGTCATCGGGCGGCAAGTCTACGAGTTCATGGCGCCGACGTCAGCGCCGGCTGCTCAAGAGATGATCCGCGAAAACCGGCTTGGATTCATCAACATCACGGCCGTGAACGCCTCCGGTGAGTCGGTGCCTACGGACGCACTCGTCGTTGCCTCCACGCTCGACGGACGGCCGGTGCGCGTCGCCGGCGTTCGCGACCTGCGGCCGGCACTACGAGCCGAGGCTGAGCGGGCCAAGCTCGCGCAACAGGTCCAACAAGCGCAGCGCCTCGAGAGCCTGGGCATTCTCGCCGGCGGCATCGCGCACGACTTCAACAACCTCCTCACCGGGGTCCTCGGCAACGCCGCCTTCATTCTAGAGAACTTGACGGATCCGCAGGTACGCGAGGCGACAGAGGCTATCATTCACGCTGCCCGAGGCGCGGCTGCGCTGACCCGCCAAATGCTCTTGTACGCGGGAAAGCGCGAGCTGGCAGAGCGGGCTCCGCTCGATCTGGGCGACCTGGTTCGAGAGCTGCGTTCCCTCTTGGATGCCACCCTGTCGAAGAAGGCGCGGATTCAGCTTGATATCGAAAAGGGCTGCGTCGTTTTGGGTGAGCGCACCTCGCTGAGCCAGGTCTTCATGAACCTGCTGACCAATGCGTCAGACGCGCTCATCGGGCGTCCCGGCGACATTCGGATCCGAGTGGGCCGCGAGCGCGGAACCGACGAACGCTGGCGAATGGCACAAGGCACCCCGGTCCGCGAAGGCGACTGGGTTCTCTTCGAGATCGAGGACACCGGCATCGGAATGGACGAGTCGACGCGGGTGCGTGCCTTCGAGCCATTTTTCTCGACGAAGGAGAGGGGGCACGGCCTTGGGTTGGCCGCGGTGTTCGGCATCGTCTCGGACCACGCTGGTGCCATCCTGGTCGACAGCGAGGCCGGGCGCGGAAGCCGTTTCTCGGTCCTGCTCCCAAGAACCGTCGCGCAGCCTAGACTCCAATCGGAGAGCGTTTCGGCGAAGTCGCGGACATGTCGCGTCCTCGTCGTCGATGACGAGGGCATGGTGCGCGCTCAGCTGCGGCGATTGCTCGAAGGGCGCGGGTACACCGTGATCGAGGCGTCGAACGGGGTGGGAGGGCTCACGGCCGTTCAGAGCGAACATCCCGACGTAGTGATTCTGGACGTTTCGATGCCCGACCTCGATGGCCCCGAGGTACTGCGCAGGATGCGCAAAGCCGGCGCGACTGTTCCGGTCGTGCTGTCCTCGGGATTCCTGGAAGCGTCCCAGGACTCCAGGGCACCCGACCCGGTCTTTCAGGCGTTCCTGCCGAAGCCGTACGGCGCGACCGAGGTCGTCAACGCAATCGAGCAAGCGCTATCCGCGGAAACCAGCAGGCCGCGATAGAGCACCTTCCCGCATCAGCATCGGAGCAACGCGGTTCCAGATTCCCCTTCGGGCCAGGGGGTATGAATGGCTAGGGCCTCTCCAGGAACCCTCTGCCTTCGAATATCGCCGGCGTCGCTTTTTCGATTCGCGCCACCCGCGTCGCCGACTGCTTGGCCGCCGCAAAGTGGTAGAGATAACTCCTCTGTCGCCCCGGCGTCAGCGCCTCGAAGGCGCGCTTGAAACGCGCATCCCTCCGGAACCGCGCCGTCAGCTCCTCGGGGATGGGAAAATCCGAGGTCTTCTTCTTCTCCATCCGCAGGCCAGCCTTCTCGACTGCGATGGCCTCGCGCACGTAGGCCTTGATGATCGCCGTCTTCGCCGTGATGTCCTTCACCCTGGTGAACTTCATCACTCGCCCGGCGTGCACCTGACCGAGCTGCACCAGCACCTTCTTGGCGTCCTTCAGCAGGGCGCCCTGAAAGAAGCCCAGCCCGAAGTACTCTTTGAAGCCCTGGATGATGACGATGTTTTTCCCATCCACCGTGTAGGTGGGCTTACCCCACTTACACTCCTCCTTCATCGCAAAGTCGGCGAGCACCCGCCGCATCTCGGCGATCTCCGCCTGCCACCGCTCTCGATACGCCATCTGCATGCTTCGCACCTCTTCCGTTAGCTTGGGCACCTTCATCGCCCTCGCGCTTTTCCATGGCCACGTCCGCATCCTGCACAATCCGAGATCCGTCGTCGATCTTGATCGGGTGTTCAGGCCATCCCCGACCTACCCTCCGGCTTGCTAGATCATCTCGCTCCTAGCCGACGGTCGACGTGGTTGAGCTTCGCGCTCGTCGCGGCTGGTGTTCTCAGACGGGGGCGGGGGCACTCCCGCTTTCTAAGCGCAGCCAATTCCGCGGTGAGATGAGTATCGGTCGAACGCCGTGCGTCGTTTTGAGGCGCCCAGACCAGATTTGGGAGCACGGCGCGGATGACCCGGTGGCTCGAGCCCGTCCCGGCCGTCTGGCCGCCCGCCGGCTTGGCTTTGGCAGCGTGAGCCCACGCGGGCAGTGTTCATCCAGAACTGCGGCGAGACGTCTAATGCCTTCTTGTAGAGCGGCCACGTCAGCCAGCTGACGGGGGCTTGAACATCGAAAGTACGATCTTACGGTGCTCCTTTGACGGGCATCAACGATGGGGCCAAAGCTGACCGACACACGACCGGTCGCGCGACTGACCGTAGGGTCCGCCGCGTGACCGCCCGAGCCGGCACAAAGGTGGCCTGATGTGGATCGTCCGCCTCGCGCTGCGCCGACCTTATACCGTCCTCGTGAGCGTGCTCGCCGTCGTTCTCTTCGGCGGCCTCGCGCTCACGAAGCTCAAGCGCGACGTCCTGCCGAACATCGACATCCCGGTCGTCAATGTCATCTGGAACTACCCCGGTCTCCCCGCGGACGACATGGAGAAGCGTGTCGTGTTCATCACCGAGCGCGCCATCTCGACGACGGTGGGCGGCATCACTCGCATCGAGTCGCAGTCCCAGTCGAGTATCGGCATCGTGCGCGTCTACTTCGAGGAGGGAACGGACATCGGCGCCGCCATCGCGCAGATCAATGCCGTCTGCAACACGATCGTCCGTATCCTGCCGCCGGGCATGACGCCGCCCAACATCCTGCAGTTCAACGCGTCGAACGTTCAGGTGGCGCAGCTCACCCTCAAGAGTGACAGCGTCAGCGAGCAGGAGCTCTTCGACTACGGGCTCAATTTTCTGCGACTGCGGTTGTTCACGATTCAGGGTCTTTCGACGCCAGCGCCCTTTGGCGGGCGCACCCGTGAGATCACCGTCGATCTCGAGCCGGGCAAGATGCAGGCGCACGGCGTGTCAGCGCAGGACGTCGTCACGGCTCTTTCGAACAACAACGTCATCCTGCCCGCCGGTCAGGCCCGCATCGGCCGCACGGAGTACGACATCCTCATGAACTCGTCGCCCACGACCGTCGCCGGGTTCGACCAGATGCCGCTCAAGGTGGAGAACGGGATGACGGTGCTGATGGGCGACGTCGCGCACGTCCACGACGGCTACGCCGTCCAGAGCAACATCGTCCACGTCAACGGTCGCCGCGCGACCTACCTGTCGATCCTGCGCAAGGCCGGCGCGTCGACCTTGAGCGTCGTCGACGCCGTCAAGAAGCTGCTGCCCTCGATCAAGGCCGGGGCGCCCAAGGGCACGGACATGTCGCTCGACTTCGATCAGTCGGTGTTCGTGCGCTCAGCGATCAGCAGCGTGCTGCGCGAGGCCGCCATCGCGGCCGTGCTCGTGTCGCTCATGATCCTGTTCTTTCTGGGCAGCTGGCGCCTCGTCGTCATCGTGTGCACGTCGATCCCCATCGCGCTGCTCGTCGGAATCATCGGTCTCTTCGTCACGGGGCAGACGCTGAACCTCATGACGCTCGGCGGCCTCGCCCTTGCCGTCGGAATGCTCGTCGACGACGCGACCGTCGAGATCGAGAACATTCACCGCAACCGGCTCGAAGGGAAAGCCCTCACGGTCGCGATCCTAGACGGCGCGCACCAGGTGGCAGTGCCGGCGCTCGCGGCGACGCTCACCATCTGCGTCGTGTTCTTCCCCGTGCTGATGCTCGAAGGACCGGCGCGCTACCTCTTCGTGTCGCTCGCCGTGGCCGTCGTGTTCTCGATGATCGCGTCGTATTTGTTGTCGCGCACCCTCGTGCCGACGCTGGCGCGCCGGCTCTTGCCGCCCCAAGACGAGACGAAGGGCGAGGCTGCGCCGAAGTCGCGTGGATGGGCGCAGCGTTTCAACCAGTGGCGTGATCACCAATTTGATCGCCTGCGCGACGCCCACGGCGCCGCGTTGGTGGCCTGCCTCGCGCATCGACGTGTGTTCCTCGCAGGAGCCGTGGCGTTCAGCGTCGTCGGCCTCCTCCTCATCGCCGTCATCGGCTTCGACTTTTTCCCCTCGGTCGACACGGGCCAGATGCGGCTGCACGTGCGCGCCCCCATCGGGACGCGCATCGAGGACACAGAGGCGATCGTCGCGAACGTCGAGGAGGAGATCCGCCGCATTGTCCCGCCGGGCGAGATCGACATGGTCAACGACATGATTGGCGTCCCGACGTCGTACAACCTCGCGTTCGTGTCGACGGACAACGTCGGCGATCAGGATGCCGAGGTCCTCGTGCAGCTCAAGCCGAAACACCATCCGACGGAGGGCTACCTGGCGCGCATTCGGCGCGAGCTGCCCGCAAAGCTCCCCGGCGTCGAAACCTACTTCTTGCCGGCCGACGTCGTGACGCAGGTGTTGAATTTCGGCGTGTCGTCGATGATCGACGTACAAATCGAGGGCAAGGATCTCGAGGCATCGTCGGCGATCGCGCGCGACCTAATCGGGAAGGTTCGCAAGGTCCCGGGCGCCGAGGACGTGCGCATTTCGCAGGTCTTCGATCATCCGGCGCTGCGGCTCGAAATCGATCGCCAACAAGCGATGCAGCTGGGACTCGGGTTCCGCGACGTCGCGAGCAGCGTGCTCACTTCGCTGAGCTCGTCGTCACTCACGAGCCCGAACTTCTGGGTCAACCCCAACAATGGCGTCAACTATGTCGTCGCCGTGCAGACGCCGATCCTCGAGATGGCCAGCGTCGACCAGCTGCTGGGCACGTCCGTCACGCCCGCGGGCGGAGCGTCCATGGAGAACACGGCGGCCAACCTCACGACGCCCACGCCCGGCCCCCTCGTCGCGGGCACGAACACACTCGCGCCGGCGACGGCCGACGCGCCGTACCTCGGCGGATTCGCGCGCCTCGTGCCAACGCAAGACCACGCCTCCGTCAGTCACTACACGGTTCAGCCCATCGTCGACGTACAAGCGTCGGTGCATGGCCGTGATCTCGGCGGCGTAACGAGCGACATCCAGGACCTCCTCCACGGCGTCAATGCCGGGAGCGCCACGCGCATCAGGATCCGAGGCCAGGCCCAGAGCATGCGGGAGTCGTTCGAGAGCTTCGGGCTCGGGCTCATCGTCGCCATCGCGCTCGTCTACTTGCTGCTCATGGTGCTCTTTCAGTCAGCGCTCGACCCGCTCATCATCATGGTTGCAGTCGTCGGCGCGTTCGTTGGCATCGCGTGGATGCTGGCCATCACGGGGACGACGCTCAACGTCGAGTCGTTCATGGGCTCGATCATGGCGATCGGGATCGCGGTCTCGAACTCGATCCTGCTCGTGAGCTTCGCCAACCAGGCCCGCGCCGAAGATTCCAAGCTGTCTGCGCTCGACGCGGCCCTTCGCGCCGCCTCGACGCGGCTGCGCCCCGTGCTCATGACGGCGCTCGCCATGATCCTGGGCATGTTGCCGATGGCGCTCGCGCTCGGCGAAGGGGGCGAGCAGAACGCGCCGCTCGGACGCGCGGTCATCGGCGGCCTCTTGCTGGCGACGCTCGTGACGTTGTTCGTCGTCCCGACCGTCTACGTGATCTTGCGTCGCGCGCCGCCGACTGCGCACGCGCTCGACGAGCGGTTCGCGCGCGAGTCGCGTGGGGCCGCAGAGGGGGCGCGGTGAACGGAGAAGCGGACGACCGGCGGAAGGCGTACGGGCGGCGCTCGTACGATCGCGCGCCGGGGGACTCCGACCGCGACGCGCGAGCCGAGCAGGACGGTGAGCCGAAACAGCACGGTGCCGAGCACCGACAAGACGCGCCTCGGGAGGCATACGCCCCGAAGAACGGCGAGCCGAAAGCCGACCGTCGACGAGACGATGCAGACGGCCATCACGCGCGCCGCGCTGACCGACGGGGCGGCGACGAGTCGGGACCATCGAGTGCTCCGTCGCCGCAGACCGTGCGGCGACTGGCGTGGGGCGGAGCGATCGCGCTCGCGCTCGCGGCGCTCCTCGCGGCGCTTCTCTTCTTCCTTCATCACCACAGGCTCACGAAGGAGGCCGAACGGCGGCGGCAGGAGGTCGATCGTGGTCCACGGGTCTTCGTGACTCAGGCGCGCGCGACGCCCGCCGCGCGCGAGCTGACCTTGCCCGGCGACGTTCGGGGCTTTCTGCAGGCGACCGTCTACGCAAAGGTCTCGGGCTACGTGAAGTCGATCGCCGTCGACAAGGGTGACCAGGTCACCGAAGGACAGGTCCTCGGTGTCCTCGAGTCGCCCGAGATCGATCAGCAGGTCGCTGGAGCCGAGGCGGACGTCGTCATCAAGCGACGCACGTTCGAACGCTACCAGCAGCTCGTGAAGAAGGACTACGTGTCTCAGCAGGACTTCGAGACGGCCGGCGCCCAGTTTCGGGTCTCACGCGCGGCCGTCAAGCAGGTCAAGGCCACGCAGGCCTACGAGACGTTGCGCGCGCCCTTCACGGGCGTGGTCACGGCTCGCTATGTCGATCGGGGTGCGCTCGTGCCCGCGGCGACCGGCTCGACCCAGAGCGCGCTGCCGCTCGTCGACGTCGCCGACCTGCACCGCTTGCGGATCCTCGTCTTCGTTCAACAGGACGCGGCGCCGTTCGTTCACGTGGGCGACGTGGTTCGGATTGGCGTCGATCAGCAGCCCGATCTTCGCATCGATACGCCCATCAGCCGTTGCGCCGATGCGCTCGATCCACGGACGCGGGCGATGCTCTGCGAGATCTGGATCGACAACGACCATCACCTGTTCCCAGGGACGTTCGTGCACGTGAAATTTCATCTCGCGGCGCCGCGAGTGCCCGTGATCGACTCTTCGGCGTTGCTCCTTCGCGCCGACAAGCCGACCGTGGCCGTCGTCCGTCAGTCGCGCATCCACTTTGCGGACGTGCGCCCGGGCCTCGACGATGGAAAGACGGTGCAGATCCTCGCGGGATTGCGGATCGGGGAGCGCGTCGTCCTGTCGCCGCCCTTCGAGCTCATCGAGGGCGCCGTCGTTCAGGAGATCGAACAGAGGGCAGAGGGTGACGGCGGCGCCGGCAGCAGGGATGCAAAGAAAGACGGCGGTGCTTCGGCCGCGGGTGCCGCGGCGCGCGGCGATGACGCCTCGAGAGACTGAGGGATGCGCGCCGTCGCTTCCTGGATCTCGTTGCTGACCGTCGCCCTCTACGAGGTCGTCTCGCCCCTTGCCGCGCCCTTGACTTTGCAGGACGCGATCCGCCTCGCGCGGGATCACCACCCGGCGATCGAAGCCCAGCGTGGGCAACGGCTGGCGGCCCTGGGTCGTGAGCAGCAGGCCCTCGCGCGACTCCTGCCGTTTGTCGAGGGCACATTCGCGTACCAGCCGACGACGCCTAACCTCGTGCCGACGCCGCCGGAGGCGCGCGCTCTGCTCCGGTCGACCGGACAAGACACCGTCGTCGACGCGGGGGGGATGCCGACGGTCGTGACCTGCCGGAGCCCGAGCGTCGGCAACTGTGCGCCGATCCCGCCGTCGGCCACGATCTGGACGCCCCAGAGTTTTTGGCTCGCCCAGGTTGGCCTCACATGGACGGCCTGGGATTGGGGCCGGTCCATCCATGGGTACCGCGGCGCGCGCGATCTCACGGCCGCCGCCGATGTCGGCGTTCGCGCGGCGGAGCTGGACGTCACGTTGCAGGTCGAGCTCGCCTTCTTTGCGGTCTTGACGGCCGATCAACAGGTGACCGTCGCCGACGACGCCGTCAAGACCTATCAGGCACACCTCGCACAGACGAAGACTCTCCACGCCTCGGGCTTGCGCACCGGCATCGACGTCGCGACCGCGGAGTCGGCCGAGGCATCGGCAGAGATCTCCCTCGCGCGGACGCGCGCGGCGCGCGAGACAGCACGCGCGCAGCTGCAGGTCGCCCTGGGTGTCGACGAGTGGCGGGACTGGACGCTCGTGATCGACCCAGCGACGTTCGAGCTGCAATCGATCGATGAGCAGCGAGCGGAGGCCCCGGTCGACGTGCTCGTCGCGACGGCGTCGAAGCAGCGTCCCGACCTCGAGGAGCTTCGCCTCGAAGAGCGAGGACAAGGCGCCTCGGTGCAATCGACGCGCGGCTCCTATCTGCCCCAGCTCACCCTGAGTCTGAGCCCGGAGTGGGCCGGCCCCGCGCTGTCCTCCCTGACGCCGAACCTCACGTTCATGGTAGGCCTCGGGTATCCGACCGGCGGGATGAGCCCGCTCCTCGTGCACGGCCAGACGCGCGAGGCCGAGGGCTCGCTGGTCGGTGTGCGCGCGCAGCGGCGTGCCGCATTGGAGGCCGCGCGCGCGGAGACATTGACGGCGCGCGCTTCGCTGGCAGCGGCGCGCGACTCCCTTGCGTTTGCCCGAGTCCTGGCCGAGGCAGCCGCGCGACAGCGCGGGTTGGCGGAGGGCCGCTACCAGACCGGGGTCGGCAACGTCATCGAGCTCTATGACGCGCTCCTGACGGATGTGAACGCGCGCTTCCAGCTCGTCCAGGCCCGCCTCGATCTCGCGACCGCACGCGTCCGAATGCAGCACGCCCTGGGCGAGGGGCCTTAGGGGCTCCGCGCACGGCCTCCGCTCGCACGCCTTGACTCGACGACATTAGGACCCAAAACGAAACTATGAGAAGCACCACGAAGCAACGTCAAGCCGCGCGCCGAAACGTCAAGAAAGCCGCCGCGACCGCGCGACGAAAGAGGACCATCTCGAAGCTGCCCAAGAGGACTCGCAGCGCTCTCGGCAAGCAAGCGAACAAGGTCAAGCGGCAGCGACGAGCGCGATCGCGCTGACGAGCGCCGCGGGGCTCGGGGACTATCGACTTCGATCTGGGCTTCGATCTGCGCCCTCACGTCTCGGGAGGCGACATGCGCCAAGCTGGCTCGCGGCTCTCGTAGTGCTCGAAGGCGCGGACGAGCCCCCCCAGGACCTCACGAGTCGTCTCGAAGAGCGCTCTCGCCTGTGGATCGGTGACGACGCCGATGTCTTTCTTGATGTGGTCTGCAGCCGCGCTGAGCATCTGTCGGATGTTCGTCGAGTGGTGATGTGGATCTTTCTCTGCGGCTTGGTTGGTCATGACTTCTCCTCCATGCGCTTCGTCAATAGGTTCGTCTCGGAGCGCGTCAAGTGGGCGTTCGCCGACTGACCGCGCTGCGCTGCCGAACGCCCAGCACGCGCTGTCCGCTTGGAAGCCGCGACGCTGTACCTACATTTTCTCGCATGAATCACGACATCGTCGCGATCGGAGCGTCTGAGGGCGGCTTGGAAGTCCTCCTCGGCTTGGTCAGCAAGCTGCCGCCGACCTTCCCGGCATCCGTGTTCATCGTGGTTCACACCGCTCCCGCGCGCTCGAGCCTACTGCCCGAGCTGCTGACCCAACGAGGGCCATTGCCAGCGAGCCATGCGCTGCATTCAGAGAAGATCCTGCCGGGACGGATCTACGTCGCGCCGTCCGACGCTCACCTTCTCGTGCGCGAAGGATCGATGGAGGTCGTGCGAGGTCCGAAGGAGAACGGCCACCGTCCTGCGGTCGACCCGCTGTTTCGGTCCGCATCGTGGGCATATGGCCCGCGCGTCGTCGGCGTCGTTCTGTCGGGCAACCAGGATTGCGGGACCGCCGGCATGATGTCGATCAAGGCGCGAGGAGGCGTGAGCGTCGTCCAGGAGCCCGAGACCGCGTCCGCCCCGGACATGCCCCGGAGCGTGTTGGCGCGCGTCTCCGTCGATCACGTCGTGGAGCCGAGTCAGCTGCCGGGACTTCTGTCTCGGCTCGCCGCGACGCCTGCAGGACCGAAGACCGTCCCGGATGACTTTGTCGCTCAGGTCGAAGGGACCGCGCGTGGCGCCCGGGCGGAGCTCGTTTGCCCTCTTTGTCAGGGCGTGCTCACGGAGGCGGAGCCGAGTGCCTTCGCCCACTTTCGCTGCCATGTGGGTCATACCTTCTCTCTAGATAGTCTCGTACGCGAACAAGGAGAGGAGATGGAGCGCGCACTTTGGGCTGCCGTTCGGTCTCTCGAAGAGGGCGCCGCGCTCAGTCACCGATTGGCCTCCCGAGAGAACGGCGGCGACCTTCGGAGGAGATTCGCAGAGAAAGAGCACACCCAAACCGATCAAGCCGATCTCATCCGGCAAATCCTCCTCCACGGCGCACGGCTCGCGAAGACCGATGCCGCTGACGTCAGTGCTTCCGAGATCGCGAAAACGAGCTGAGGCCGGCGACTTGCAGACGATAGACGCAGTTCCTGACCTCGGCACGCCTCGAGGCCGCACGGTCACGGACCGGTGCCTTGGTTGTCAACGGAGTGACGTTCGCCTGTCGGCGTGGACGTTGGCGCCATGGTTGAGGCCGGAACGCGCGGACATCGTTCCTTGCCAAACGCGTTCCTGCCACTACGTTTTTACCCGATGCGAGGCGACAGCAGTGCGGCACGCCCGTTTTCCTCGCGCGAGTCGCACGGCGCGTCGCACGACGAAAAGGTGGTTCGCGTCTGCCGCCAGCTGGCTCGACGAGACGAGACGCGGCCCGTTTCGCTTCGCAAGAAATCAACGTCCCATCAGGTTCCCAAGGCGCGCGATGCCAAGTACTCGGATGACCTGATCGATATCGGGGACTTGAATGCGATCCTGCACGTAGATCCCGCGGCACGCACCTGCGTTGCCGAAGCGGGCGTGACCTTCGTCGACCTTGTCGGCGAGACCATGAGGCACGGCCTCGTACCTGTCGTCGTCCCCGAGCTCAAGACGATCACGATCGGCGGTGCCGTCTCGGGATGCTCGCTCGAGTCGACGTCCTTCAAGTACGGCGGATTTCATGACACTTGCCTCGAGTACGAGGTCATCACGGCGACGGGCCAGGTCCTGGTCTGCACTCCCGAAAATGAAAACCAACTGATGTTCCAGATGATGCACGGCACGTTCGGAACGCTGGGCATCCTTTCGAAGCTCACCTTCCGTTTGATCCCCGCGAAACCCTTCGTGAAGGTCGTGTACGAAAAATACCGACGCCTGTCCGACTACATGGCCGCCATCAGGCGGCACTGCGACGCCGAGGACGTCGACTTCATGGATGGCATTGTTCACAGACCCGACGAGCTGGTCTTGAGCGTAGGCACCTTCGTCGCCGAGGCGCCCTACGCAAACCACTACGACTGGATGAAGATTTACTACCTCAGCACGCGAGAACGCAGCGAGGATTACTTGAGGACCGAGGACTACCTCTTCCGATACGATCGTGGCGTCACGAACGTCCACCCCAAGTCCTGGCTGGGGCGCCTCTTCCTAGGGAAGTTCCTGGACTCGTCGCAGCTATTGCGGCTCGCGGAGAAGGCGAACGGTCTGCTGCCCAGCGAGCGTCCGGACGTCACGCTGGACGTCTTTATTCCATTTTCGCGCGTGAGCTCGTTTCTTGCGTGGTACGAGGCGGAGTTCCGACACTTTCCGCTGTGGTGCGTTCCTTACCGCAGGGTGCGCGACTATGCGTGGCTGTCTCCGAGCTTCTACGAAGGGCTCGACGACGAGCTGTTTCTGGACCTCGCGGTCTACGGCATGAAACAGCCGCCGGGCAGCACAAACTATTACAAACTCATGGAGGACAAGTTGCTGGAGATTGGGGGCCTCAAGACCCTCATCTCGCACAATTACTATTCGGAGGCCGACTTCTGGAAGACCTGGAACAGGGTTGCCTACGAAGAAGCGAAGGCCATCGGCGATCCAAACAACATCTTTCGCGACCTTTACACGAAGACTTGCATGGCGTCGCAAGGAAGAGAGCAAGGAAGGGAGCAAGGAAGGGAGCAAGGAAGGGAGCACTGACACCGATGCTCAAGGCGCCGGCTGCGACCTCCTGTTCGCACCCGGCTGCCGGTCGCGTCGAGGGGGCGTCAGCCGCCGGCTGGTTCTCTGCTCTTCCGCGGCCGCCGCGCAAGCTTGCATCAGAGGGCGCAGACGCTCAGCGAGGAAGTCCCGCAGGAGGCCCACGCGCGCCGGCTCATACGCGGTGGGCGGCGATACCAGGCTCACCTCGGCACCTGGGGCGCGGTGATCGGGGAGCACACGCACGAGGTCCGGCCGCGAACGTGAGCCGCCCATTTTGGCCCACCCGAAATATGCCTCAGGCACGAGCCCGATGCCGACGCCCGCGGCAATCGCATCGGCGGCGAATGACATGTCGTGCACGACGAGGGGCCCCCGAATCTTCACTGTCTCGGCGCCATCTGGACCGGTGAGGCGAAGGTTCTCTCGCTCGTGCGGCTCGCCAAACAGAACGAACCGGTGGTGCGTCAGATCGCTCACGCGCTGGGGTTTACCCGCCTTGCGTAGGTACGCGCGCGACGCGAACAGAGCATGGTCGCTGCGGCCCACGCGCCGAACGACCAGCGACGAGTCGATGAGAGGCCCCGCGCGTAACGCGAGGTCGAACCCCTCGGCCACGAGATCCACCCGACGCGGTGTCAGGACGACGTCGAGTTGGACCTTGGGATAGCGCTGGAGAAACTCGCTGATCAGGTTCGCGATCAAACCGGTGTTGTCGGCGCCCGCAGTGAAACGGATCGGTCCGCCGATCTCCCGGCTCATGTCGGTCACGGCGGCGTTCACGTCGGCGAGCCCCGCGAGCGCGGCCCGGGCTCGTTCGAAGTAGAGGCGCCCGGCCTCGGTCAGCACGAGCTTGCGCGTGCCGCGCTGGAGCAGGCGAACGCCCAGCGACTTCTCGAGCGCGCTGACGCGCCGGCTGACGGACGACTTCGGCAACCCGAGAGTCCGGGCCGCGGCCGTGAAGCTACCGGTCTCCATGACCCGCACGAACACGCTCACCTGATTCAGATCGAGGCCATCTGTTGCTGTCATAGCAACGATATGTTGCCACATAGACCTCTAGTTGTCTCGGGGGCAACGATGCAAAGTAGAGCTCAAAAGGAGCCATTCACCATGAACATCAGCAAATACCTGCCCAGGGCGGCGCGACTCTTCCTCGGATTGATCTTCACCGTCTTCGGCCTGAACTTCTTCTTCCATTTCCTCCCGACACCTGCGCCCGCGCCGCGCGCCGCCGCCTTCGCCGGGGCGCTCTTCAGCAGCGGCTACCTCTTCCCGCTGCTCAAGACCACGGAGGTCATAGCGGGCCTCCTCCTGCTCAGCGGCCTCTGCGTGCCCCTCGCGCTCACCGTTCTGGCACCCATCGTCATCAACATCGTGGGCTTCCACCTGTTCCTGGCACCGTCGGGACTCCCGCTGGCCCTTGCGATGCTGGCGACGGAGGTCTATCTGTCCTGGAGGTATCGCGCGGCCTTCGCGCCCATGCTGCGGGCACGCCATTCTCTGCCGCAAGCCGCAGAGACTTTGGCATCATCGAAGCCAGTTCGCGTGGCGGCCTGAGGTCATGCTCATCGCAGCGAGCGACGACGATGTCGACGTCGGCGATCGGCAAAGGAGAACGAGGTCATGTTGGTAAATCAGATTCAGATCCCACGAAACCACGCGCGCAAGATCGTCTATCGCACGCGAGGAAACACCGGCGGCCCCATCACGCGGCTCGTGAGCCCCTCTGATCTCGGCCAGCTCATCAAGCCCTTCGTGTTCCTCGATCACTTCCACTTCGACGGGCGCGGACCGCGCATGCCCATGGAGCTCGGGTGGCACCCGCATTCGGGCATTGCCACCGTTACGGTTGTCCTGGAGGGCGCCGTTCGCTACGCGGAGACGACAGGAAAGGCAGGCCTGCTGTCGACCGGAAGCGTCGAGTGGATGCGCGCGGGCAACGGCGTCTGGCACACGGGCGAAGCGGAGCCCGACGGCGTGCGGGGCTTCCAGCTGTGGGTCGCGCTGCCGCCCGAGCTCGAAAACGCGCCGAACGCGAGCCACTACGTGATGCCCGAGGAGTCGCCCATCGACGGTCCTGTTCGCGTCATCCTCGGCTCGCACGGCACGCTCAAGAGCCCGATCGACGCGCCTCCCATGAACTACCTCGTCGTGAGCCTGAAGGCCGGCGAACGGTGGTCCTACGAGCCGCCCAAGGGGCACGAGGTCGCCTGGGTCGCGGTGCACGAGGGCTCGCTTTTGACCCCGACACCCATTCCCGGCGGGGAGATCGCGATCTTCGAGCCCTCTGGGGCGGCGATCGAGTTTCTCGGCGAGCGAGACACCGTGTTCGTGCTCGGCTCGGCGCCACCGCATCGGCACGAGCTCGCCCTCGGCAGCTACTCCGTCCACACGAGCGCAAGGGCCTTGCGCCGAGGGGAGGAGGAGATCCGCCGCATCGGCGCGGGCCTTATCGCCCAAGGCAAGAAGAGCTACGCGCTCCGGGAGTACGGGGAGATTCGCGCGATTCGGTAGGGCCTAGGGTCAGCCGAATTCGCGCCGTCATGCTCGTCGAGGGCCCGGTATGATGAGGAGCGTGCGTGAATCGAATCGACCTTTGAATCGAGGGCGCACCACCGTGTTGCGCTCCATTTTCTGTTGGGAGGTTCTGTTTCTCTCGCTTGTGTCGTGCGCCCATGATGAGCCGCCGACCCCCACCAACGTAGCCTCCCTGCCGCCCCTGCCACGGTCGTCAATCGCCGCGGTCGTTCAGCAGCGGGCCACGTTGAAGTTGACGGACGATCAGGTCCGAGACCTCGAAGCGCTCGATCAGGATCGGGAGAAGGCGAACGCCGCGCTCTTGGAGGAGGTCGCTCAAAAGCAGAAAGCGTCGGCGGCCGGTAGCTCCGGAAGCGGCGGCGCCAGAAATGCCCCATCGACCGGGGGCATGACTGGAGGCGGCATGAACGGAGGCGGCATGCGCGGCGGTGGGATGCGAGGCGGGGGCATGGGTGGTCGGCGCGGAGCGCCGGTCGCGAGCCATCCGTCGGCCGCCGGTCCCGACGCGGCGACCGTGCAAGATCGATTGGACGAGAACGACACGAAGGCCTTCCTCGATGCCGAGCAGGTACTGTCCGATGCCCAGCGCGACCCAGCGCGCGAGATCGCCTCTGACTACCGCGCCCAGCTCTACGAGCGGCGCGAGCTCGAGAAACAAAAAGGCGCCGCAACAAAATGACGAGACCGTCCGCCGTCGGAGGCGGAGGGTCGGCTCCGCGACCTATACAGCGAGACGACGCGGACCTCACAGCGCGCTGGGCCCGCCGTCGGTGCCAACCCGTCGACCTCACTGGCGCTTACCACGCGAGGTTTGGGCCCGATCGAGCGGTCCATTTCGGAACGGCCGGCCAGCTCACCTGGGATCGGGGCCTCAACTGCGGGTGGGAATACCTCCTGGCGGACGCCACGGTCGCCGCGGTGCTGTACAGCGACGACGGGGACCACTTCGCCTTCACGACGACCCTGTCGGTCGGCTTCGGACTGTAACGCCGGGCACCCCTTTTGCGTCACAGAGGTCATCCCGCTATCATCGTTCGCGCGGTCTCTTCCATGAGAGAAACGGTCACAGCTCATGGGCCCTTCGGAGGTGTGGGCAGTGTGGGAGGCGCGCCGGAAGAGGGCAACCTCGCGGAGGCGCTGGTTCAGCGAATGGGACTGGGCTTGGTCGTCTGGCGACTGGACGACGCTTCCGATCCGGCGCGGATCACGCTCGTGGCCGCCAATCCCGCGGCGCCCAGGATAACCAAGCTCGACTTTCGCGCCATGCTCGGCAGGACGATGGGCGAGCTCTTTCCACCGGCGATTTCCGTCGGGCGGCACGAGCTCTACGCCGAGGTCGCGCTCTCGGGGATCGAGCGATCGTTCGAGTCGGCGGCGTACCCAGAGCTCGGAGAAGGCATCGTCTTCGGAAGAATCGTGCCCCTACCGAACGGTTGCGTCGGAGTCGTCTTCGACGGCGCGTCCGGCCACAGGGTCGCCGCGGATGAAACCCTCAAGCTCAACGCCTTTCTCGATTCCATCGTCGACAACATCCCGGCGATGGTCTTCGTGAAAGACGCGGAACACCTGCGTTACGAGCTGTTCAACCGAGCCGGCGAGAGCCTGAGCGGCTTCGCGCGAGAGGACATCTACGGCAAGGACGATCGGCAACTCTTCTCCAAAGAGCTGGCCGAGTTCTTTCAAGCCAAAGACCGCGATGTGCTCCGAGACGGGCGCATGCTCGACATCCCCGAGGAACCCATCGATACCCCCCAGGGGCGTCGGTGGCTCCACACGAAGAAGATCCCCATTTTGGCGCCGGATGGAACGCCTCGCCATCTGCTCGGCATCTCTCTCGACATCACCGAACGGAAGATGGCCGTCGAGGCCCTCCGAAAGGCCCACGAGGATCTCGAGATCCGCGTCGAGAACCGCACCAGGGACTTGGTCGATGCGAACGCTCAGCTCAAGCGCGAGATTGACGACCGACAGCGCACGCAAGAGGCCCTCGCACACGCCGAGGAGCAGCTACGTCATTCGCAGAAGATGGAGGCGGTGGGGAGGCTCGCGGGGGGGATCGCGCACGACTTCAACAACCTTCTATCGGTCATCATCAGTTACTCGACCATCCTCGCGAGGGCAGTCGACCCCAAGAGTGACATCGCCGAAGGGCTCGACGAAGTCAGGAAGGCCGGTGAGCGCGCGGCCGATCTCACGCGGCAGCTGCTCGCGTTCAGCCGCCAGCAGGTGCTCGCGCCCCGGACCATCGACCTCAACGACATCATCGACAAGATGGATAAAATGCTTCGTCGCGTGATCGGCGAGGACCTGCAGCTCGCGACGACGAAGGCTCCCGTGCTCGGAAGGATCAAGGCCGATCCGGGCCAGCTCGAACAGGTCATCATGAACCTCGTCGTCAACGCGCGCGACGCCATGCCGCAAGGCGGGAACCTGACCATCGAGACGCGCGACGTGCAGATCGACGACACGGGCGCCTGGGATCACCTGGGCGCCGCCCCCGGGCCCTACGTCGTGCTCGCCGTCAGCGACACCGGCATCGGCATGGACAGAGCCACGCTCGGCCGTATCTTCGAGCCATTCTTCACGACCAAAGAACAAGGCAAGGGTACGGGCCTCGGACTGTCGACCGTGTTCGGCATCGTGAAGCAAAGTGGTGGACACATCTCCGTCGCGAGCGGCCCCAACGAGGGAACGAAGTTCGAGATCTACTTCGCCCGAACCGACGACCCGTTCTCGATTGACTCGCTCGCGGACACGAACCCTTCAATCCTGCAGGGATCCGAGACGATTCTTTTGGTCGAAGACGAGGAGCAAGTCCGCATCTTGGCGCGCGAGATCTTGATCGGCCACGGTTATAACGTTCTCGAAGCGAAGGACCCAAGCGACGCCCTCCGCATCAGCGCGAACCGGAGCGAGGTCATCGATCTTCTGGTTACGGACATCGTCATGCCTCAGATGAATGGCCGCCTGCTCTCGGAGCGGCTGCGATCCGAAAGACCCGAGATGGAGGTCTTGTTCATGTCGGGCTACACGGACAACGCGATCGACCACAATGGTGTGCTCGGACCGGGCGTCGCGTTCCTGCAAAAACCCATCACGCCCTTCGCCCTCACGAAGATGGTGCGACGTATCTTGGATGCGCAGGTGCCGCACCGGGGCATCGCCAAAACATGAGAAGGTGAGCAGATGACGACCACCACCGAGCTCGGAAAGAAATACGTCGCGCTGGTCAAAGCAGGCCGGCGCGAGGAATGTCTCTCGACGCTGTTCGCTCCTGATGCGGTGAGCGTGGAAGCCGTGGACTTCCCGGGACGCGAGCGCACCGTCAAGGGTCTCGATGGGCTGCGCGCCAAGAGCAAGTTCTTTCTGGACAACAACGAGGTGCACAAGCTCGAGGTCTTCGGACCCTATCCGAACGACGATCGATTCGCGGTCCGCTTCGTGATGGAAGTGACCTTCAAGCCGAGCGGGCAGCGACGGGCGATTGATGAGGTCGGTCTGTTCACCGTCGCGGACGGCAAGATCACCCGCGAGGAGTTCTTCTATCCCGTCGACTGACTCGGCCGGCCGGTCGACTGTGGCCGTCCGCCCGCCCCGTCAGCGAAAGTGACGGCGCCCGCGGCCCGTCGTACACTGCGCGGTCGTGATCGACATCCGTCTGCTCCGCGAAAATCCCGCCGAGGTGCGCGCCGGTTACGCGCGCCTCGGCGGTGGCATCGACCTCGACCCCGTGATCGCGCAGGACGAGCGCCTGCGCGACCTGAAGAACGAGTCGCAGACGATGCAGGCGGAGCAGAACCGCCTGTCGAAGGACATCGGCCGCGCCGCGCCTGGCGAGGCGCGCGAGCAGGCCAAGGCGGCCAGCACCGCGCTCAAGGTCAGGATCGAGCGGCTGGCGGGCGAGCTCGCCGCGGCCGAGGCGAGACTCGACGAGCTCCTGCTCGAGCTGCCAAACTTGCCGCATCCCTCCGTGCCCATGGGCAAGGACGACTCGGACAACGAGATCGTGCGCGAGGAGGGGCACAAGCGCGCCTTCGATTTCGCCCCGCAGCCGCACTGGGACCTCGGCACGAAGCTCGACATCATCGACTTCGAGCGCGGCGTGAAGATCTCGGGCTCGCGCTTCTACGTGCTCAAGGGCTGGGGCGCGCGGCTGCAGCGCGCGCTCATCACCTACATGCTCGACCTGCACACGCAAAAGCACGGCTACGTCGAGATCTATCCGCCCTACATGGTGCGCCGCGAGTGCCTCGTCGGCACGGGCAACCTGCCCAAGTTCGGCGACAACCTGTATCACGACGCCAACGAGGACTTCTGGTGGATCCCCACGGCCGAGGTCCCGGTCACGAACCTCTACCGCGAGGAGATCCTCGACGGCGCGAGCCTGCCCGTCCGGCACGTCGCGTTCACCGCCTGCTTTCGCCGCGAACAGATGGCGGCCGGGCGCGACACGCGCGGCATCAAGCGCGGCCACCAGTTCGACAAGGTCGAGCTCGTGAAGTTCGTCCGTCCCGAAACGTCGATGGACGAGCTCACGGCCCTGCTCTCGGACGCGGAGGACGTGCTGCGCGGCCTCGAGCTCCCCTACCGCGTCGTGCAGATGTGCACGGGTGACCTCTCATTTTCGGCCATGGCCAAGTTCGACCTCGAGCTGTGGGCGCCCGGCTGCAACGAATGGCTCGAGGTCAGCTCGTGCTCGAACTTCGGCGAGTTCCAGGCCCGCCGCGCGAAGATCAGGTTCAAGGACGGTCAGGAGAAGACCCGCTTCGTCCACACGCTGAACGGGTCTGGGCTGGCGCTGCCGCGCACGCTCATCGGGATCCTCGAGACGTATCAGCGCGCCGATGGGAAGATCGACGTCCCGACCGCTCTTCGGCCGTATCTGGGCGGCGCGGCTGTCCTCGGCTGAGCCCTCCGCGCCCTGAATTTGTGGCCTCCGCGGCGCGGTTTCGCGGTCCTCCCGTGTAACCTGCCGTAAACGTTGCCTTCCCAGGGCTTTGCAGGTACAGTGATTCGCGTCCGAGATGACCAAGGCCGATCTCATCGACTTCGTCGCCGAACGAACGAAGCTGCCCCGTGGTCGCGCGGAGCTGCTCGTGGGGCAGATGTTCGACTGCATGGTCGATGCGCTCCAAAAGGGCGAGGGCATCGAGATCCGCGGTTTCGGCAGCTTTTCGATCCGCTCGTACCGGGAGTATCAGGGACGCAATCCCCGCACGGGCGAGGCGGTGCACGTCAAGCCGAAGCGGCTCGCCTTCTTCAAGGTCGGCAAGGAGCTCCGGGATCGCGTCAACGCCGCGCGTGGCGGGCAGGCCGCCCCCGTGTCCGCGACCGGCACCGGCACGCCCTGACCGGCGGCGGAGGCTGCGCCCCGACGGCCACGCCAGCGCCGTCTCGATCTCAGGCGTGGTCGCCCGCGAATAGCTCCATGAGCTTCTGAGCCTCGCGGACGGAGTCGAACTCCCGCTCCACCCGCGCGCGCGCCGCGAGGGCCAGCCGCGGGCCGAGCTCGGGCTCGTCCAGCAGGCGCTCGAGGGCCGCGGCCAGCGCGACCGCGTCACGCTCGGGCACGAGCAGCCCATCGCGCCCGTCCTCTATGAGCTCGGGGATCCCGGAGACGCGGGTGCTGACGACCGGCGTTCCGGCCGCCATGGCCTCCATCAACGACACCGGGATGCCGTCTCGGTCCCCGCTGGTCGTGACCACGCTCGGGAGCGCGAAGATCGACGCGGCGTACAAGCCCGCGCGCACCTCGGCCTGGGGACGAGCGCCCGCCAGCTCCACCGTCTCCTTCAGCCCGAGCCGCGCGATGCGCGCTTCGAAGTCGGGCCTGAGCGGACCGTCGCCCACGATGCGGCAGCGCAACCGACGGCCTCGCCGGGCGAGCTCACCCATGGCATCGATGAGGACGTCGAATCCCTTGATCGCGTCGAGGCGGCCGACCGACAGGACGGTCAGCGGCTCGCGGTCGGCGGGACGGAAGGGCAGCGACGCCAGGTCCACGCCGCAGTGGATCACGTGTAGCCGCTCGCGCGCCCGAGGCGTCGCGCGCGCCGCCAACCACTCCACGTTGAAACTCGAAATCGTGACCGGCACCTTCGCTGACTCTATCTTCTCCTTGAGCAGGTGATCGTTCACGAAGATGTCGTGGGCGTGGCACGTGAAGCCGAACGGCTTGTCGAGCAAGCGGGCCAGCGCCCACGCGACGGTCGACGGAAACGTGCCCCAGTGAGCGTGAATGATGTCGGGATCGAAGTCGCGAATCCACGGCAGGTGTTCGAGCCCGCGCGCGAGACCCTCCAAAGTCTTGGCCAGATCGACTGGGCGACGCCAAAGGCGGCGGGTCACCTGAGCGACGATCGACGTCAGCCTGGCCGGGTGCGAGGAGAGCGCGCGCAGGCGGGCCCAGGCCGCCGTCCCAGCGGGCAGAGGATGTCGCGCGCGCGACAACAACCGCTCCGCGTCCGGTTGCACGAGCTTCTCGTGCGGCGCCTTCAAAGACAGGATCTGCACGTCGGCGCCGAAACCGATCAGCGCCGCGATCTCGCGCACGATGAACGTCTCCGACCAGCACGGAAACAGTGACACGACGTAAAGAACCCGCGGAGGGCGCGCGGCCAACGATCGTCTCCTACCGGCTCCGCCGCGCGGCGGCCGACGTGTGCCATTTGAACGCGTGCTCGACCATGGTCTGGAGCTCGGGATACCTGGGGCGCCACCCGAGCAGCTTCGCGGCCTTCGTCGGATCCGCGACGAGCGAAGGGGGATCGCCGGCTCGTCGTGCGACCTCGCTGCGCGCGACCTTCTGTCCGCTGACGCGCTCGACGGCGTCGATCACCTCCCGAACGGAGTGTCCCTCGCCCGTCCCCACGTTGGCGGCGAAGCTCTCCCCTCCAGCGGCGAGATGACGCAAGGCCATGACGTGCGCGGCGGCCAGATCAGAGACGTGAACGTAGTCACGAACTGCGGTTCCGTCGGGCGTCGGGTAGTCCGTGCCGAAGACCGAGAGGGGCCTGCCTCCCAGCGCCGCCGCGAGCGCGAGCGGGATGAGGTGGCTCTCGCCCGGGTGATCCTCGCCGAGATCGCCTTCCGGATCGGCGCCCGCGGCGTTGAAGTAACGCAACGCCCCCCAGCGCAGGCCGTAGGCATCGCCGTACCAGCGCAAGATCCGTTCGACGAAGAGCTTCGAATCCCCGTAAGGACTGAGCGGCATCAAGGGATGGTCTTCCCGAATGGGGACGGCGACGGGCTCGCCGTAGACCGCGGCGCTCGACGAGAACACCAGGTCACGAACGCCGTTCGCCACCATGGCGTCCAGCAGGTTGAGCGTGCAGACGAGGTTGTTGCGGAAAAACTTCCGCGGATCACGCATCGATTCACCGACCTCGATGCGCGCCGCGAAGTGGATGACCGCGGTGACGGCGTGCTCCTTCAGGACTCGAGCAATCGCGGCCGAGTCGTCGAGCTCGCCTTCCTCGAAGGCTCCCCACCGGAGCGCCCACCTGTGCCCCGAGGACAGGTTGTCGAACACCACGGGCGCGAGGCCGGCAGCCGCGACCTGTTTCGCCGTTTGACTGCCGATGAACCCTGCGCCGCCTACGATGAGAACTGACACGTCGCCTGAAATCCTGGGGGCCAAAGTAACATGAACAAGTGACGCGAAGCTCGCGCGCGGTTCACGGTGCCGCCACGCCGAGGACGTCCAGATACCGCTCCACGGCGGCGCGCTCCTCGAAACGGTCCAGCCGATGCTGCGCGCGCGCCGGCCCCCTCGCGGCGTCGTCGAGCAAAGTCGCGGACGCCACGGCGATGGCGTGCGCGTCGCGCGCGGGAACCAGGATCCCGCTGCCCCCCCCGAGCACCTCGCGAGACCCGCCGGGACAGTCGGTGCTGATGACCCGGCACCCGCAAGCCATGGCCTGGATGAGCGCGCCGGGGAGCCCTTCGTAGATCGACGAGAGCACGAACAGCGCGGCGCGGCTCATGTACCGGAACGGATTGTGATCGAACCCAGGCAGGCGAACGTCGGCGGAGACGCCCAACGACTTTGCCAGCGCTTCGAGACCCGCGCGCTCGCTCCCCTCGCCGAGGATGACCAGTCGGGCTGGCCGGAGCGCACGAAGCTCGGCGAAGGCACGCAGCAAGGTCGCGAAGTCCTTCTGCGGCACCAACCGTCCCACGCCCAGCACGACGGGCGGCGCGCCGGGCGCGAACCATGGATCCTCGAGGGGCGCCGAGGCCTTCTGGAGGAGCTCGGCCGTGACCACGGGGTTGTAGATTGTCCGAAGCTTCCGCGCCGGGAGACCGAGGGCCGAGGCGAGGCTCTCTTCCACGCTCTTGGAGACGGCGACGACGGCGCTGGCGCTGCCGTAGAAGCGCCGCATGAGGACGCGCAGGGCCGCGCCCCGTAGCCCGTCGAGCTGGCCGCGCGGCAAGAGGACGTTGGCCTCGCGCAGCACGACGCGCACGCCCGTGCGGGCCAAGGCAGCGGCCCAAAGCGCGAGGAGGTTCGCGTGCTCGAGCGTCGAGAGCAACGCCTCCGGCCGCTCGCGGCGCAGGTAGCGGACGAATGCGGGAAGAGCCACGGCGGTCCGCGAAGCGCCGAGCGAAATGACCCGCACGCCAGGCGGAACCTGGGACTCGAGCGGACCGCCCGGAATCGCCAGGACGAGGTCGACGCGGTGACCGAGCGCCGAGAACGACGCGCCGAGCTGAAGCATGACCCGCTCCGCTCCCCCGTCGTCCAGCGTGGGCAAGAACAAGGCGAGCCGCTGGGATGGTCCGGGCGCCGGCATTTCGTTCTTCGCCCTAGGCCACGCGCCAGGTCGTGCCCGCGGACGTATCCATGAGCTCGACGCGCGCCTCCTTGAGGGCCTTGCGGATCTCGTCGGCGCGAGCGAAGTCCTTGGCGGCGCGCGCGGCGGCGCGCGCGCCGATCTGAGCCTCGACTGACGCGGGCTCGATGCCGAGCCGGGCGCACCGCCGCGCGCGCCGCGCGAGCAGGAACTCCCGGGGGGGCCGGCGAAAGATGCCCAGGGTCTCGCCGCATGCCGCGAGATCGCGGCGCAGGCGCGCGAGCGTCCGCCGCCGCACGTCCCTGGGCGCCGACTTGGGCTCGTCGAGGAGCTTGTTGGCGAGCACGAACGAATCGTAGAGGTGGCCCACGGCCGCCGCCGTGTTGAAGTCGTCGTCCATGGCCTCGCGGAACGCCGCGAGCGTGCGGTCGGCAGGCGGCACGACCTGGCCCGAGAGATCGTCCTGCCCGGCCGCGTCCGCGCCCGCCTCGTCGAGGCGCTCGAGCACGCGGTAAAAGTACTCGAGGCGCTCCTCCGCGTCGTCGAGGTCGGGGAAGGTCTCGCCGTCCTTGCCGATCGTGAAGCCCACGGGGCTGCGGTAGTGGGCGCTCACGAACAGCAGGCGCAGCGCCTCGAGATCGTTCGTGGCCTGGACCCGGCGGATGTTGACGACGTTGCCGAGCGACTTCGACATCTTCTCGCCGCCGAAGTTCACCATTCCCGAGTGCAGCCAGTGGCGCGCGAACTGGCCGTCGCCGAAGGCGCCCTCCGACTGCGCGATCTCGTTTTCGTGGTGCGGGAAGATGAGGTCGGCGCCGCCGCCGTGGATGTCGAACGGCTCGCCCAGGTAACGGTGCGCCATGGCCGAGCACTCGATGTGCCACCCGGGGCGGCCGTGCCCCCAGGGGCTCTCCCAGGCCGGCTCACCGGGCTTGGCTGCCTTCCAGAGCGCGAAGTCGAGCGGGCTGCGCTTGTGCTCGTCGACCTCGATGCGCGTGCCCGACTTGAGATCGTCGACGCTCTGGCCCGAGAGCCGCCCGTAGGCCGGAAAGCCCGAGACCGAGTAGTAGACGTCGCCGTGCGCGGCGTAGGCGAGGCCCTTGTCCTCGAGGCGGCGCGCGATGTCGATCACCTCGGGGATGTGCTCCGTGGCGCGCGGCTCCTCGTCGGCCGGCGCGAGCCCGAGCGCGCCCATGTCCTCGTCCATGAGCCTCGTGTAGCGCTCCGCGATCTCGGCCGGGCGAATGCCCTCGGCGTTGGCCTTGCGGATGATCTTGTCGTCGACGTCGGTGACGTTGCGGACGTACTTCACCGCGAAGCCGCTCGCGCGCAGGTGGCGCGCGATGACGTCCCAGGCGACGAGCATGCGGGCGTGGCCGACGTGGCAGAGGTCGTAGACGGTGATGCCGCACGCGTACATGCCGACCTTCCCCGGGACGAGGGGCTCGAAGGGGACCTTGCGGCCGAGGCGCGTGTCGTAGAGGCGCAGGGTCACCGACGTACTCATCTCCGTATTTGGCGCGCGAACGCGCCCAGGTTGACGACGCCGAAGACGGCGACCGCGAGCGCGAGGAAGAGCGTCGGCAGGTGGTCGCGCGGCCGATCGGCCTCGACGACCAGATAGGCGTCTTCGGCGACGCGCACGGTCGCGAGCGTGCGCGCGCCCGCGATCGTCGCCCAGGGCAGGCGCCGCTCGGCGCGCGTCGTCTTGACGACGAGTGCGTCGTTCGCGGCGGCCAGGTCGGACACGTGTGCCTTGAGCGTCTCGCGCGCGTCACGGATGTCGACGCGGCGGTCGAGCTCGCCGAGCGCGCTCAACGCCGCCTCGCGGGTAGGGCCTTCGAAGCGCGCGACGAAGGTCCAGCGCTCGACGGGCGGCGGCCCCCCGCCGAACGAGAGCGGACCGGCCGCGGTCGCGCCCGCCGCGTCGACGCGGACCAGGCCCTTGGCGGCGACGATCGCCCCGCCGCGACGCTCGATCTCGGCGCGCGCCGCCGCGCCGTCGACGAATCGCTCGCGCGGCAAGCCCACGAGGACCTCGTCGGGGCGACGCACGTCGATGACGACGAGGTCGCCCGGCGCGAGCGCCACGGGATCGCCCGCGCGATCGTGCAGCGTGAGCACGCCCTCGGCGTGCGTGGCGGCGAGAGCGGCGCGTAGATCGGCCAGCGCGAAGACGTGACTGGCGGCGACGTGCGCCGAGAAGAACGCGCGCACGGCGTCTTCGAACGGCAGCTCGCCGAAGCGCACGAGCCGTCCCTCGAAGACGTCGTCCTCGGCGCTGGCGGCGGGCAGCGGGCTCGGCAGCCGATGCACGAAGAGGTGATCGCCCGTCCCGAGCACGCGAAAAAACTGGCTGAACGTCCAGGCGCCCTTCGTGTCCACCTCGAGCCCGCTCGCGCGGTCGGGCGCGCCGCGCACGCGCACGTAGCGGTTGTCGAGCCCGGTGACCGTCGTGCGTGGCGAGAAGGTCACGCGCGCCTCGCCCAGATCGAGCGGCTCGCTCGAAGACAGCGCGTAGCGCAGCTCGTGGCGCACGTGAAAGACGAGGAAGAAGGCAAGCGCCGCCGCCGCGAGGGCGAGGAGGGGCGTGCGCGTGCGCGCGCGGATGTGCGCGAACTCGTCAGTCGCGTTTTGGCCTCCGCCCTGGCCCCGGTCGCTCGTCGGGGCCGGCGCGGCGGCGTTCGTCTTGGCCCGATCGGTCATGGCGGCGGCGAAATGGCTGGAGAGCCTACCACAACGCCGTTTCGAACCACGCCGAACGGGCCGCGGATCCACGAGGCGGGGCCCGTGTCGGACTTGCTCTCGTGAGATCTTTCCGCTATCTGCGGGGAGTGCCTGGGATGAGGCGGTCCGTGCTCCTCGTATGGCTGGCAACGACCGGCGCTCTCGCCGGCTGCCGGCACGTCGTCAAGACGCCGGCCGAGGCGTACCAGCGCTTCTCGGCCGCCGTGACGGCCCGCGACGGCGGCGCGCTGTTCGACGCGCTCGACCAGCCGACGCGCTGGGCGTGGATGAGCATCCAGAAGTTCCACCGCGAGGCCTACGACATCGTCCTCAGCAACTATCCCGAGGGGCCCGAGCGGGAAAGGGAGTCGCATCGCTTTCAGGGCGGCGCGACGGCCACGAGCGCGCGCGAGCTGTTCCGCGCCGAGATCGCGCCGGGCGTCCTGCCCATGCTCGCGCCGCTCGTCGCGGCCGACGCGAAGATCGAGAATCTGTCCCCCGACGGCCACGCCGCGGCCGTGCTCGCCTCGGGCGCGCGCGTGCTCTTCGCGCGCGGCGAGGACGGCGGGTGGGGCTTCTCCGGCCTCGCCAAGGACGCCGAAGATTTGAAGTCGCGCTCCTATCACGACCTCGAGGTCGTGCGCGCCTCGGCGGCCGACTACGAGCGCGCCGCGACGCGCGCCGGAAAATGAACGACGCGAGATGACGCCGAAGGGCAAAGGAGATCCCTCGAGCGAGCAGGCGCAGCTCTCATTCGAGTCGCGCCTCACGGTGCCGCCCGCAGCCGTCGCGCCACGCACCGCCGCGACGCCTGAGGCGGCGCTTCGGGGCGGACCCTTCGGAACGCCCACCACCACCAACACGCCCTCGCCGCCTCCGGCGGCGACCCTCGCCACCCTGCCACCCCCGCCGCCTTCGGCGGCGCCCTCGGAGGGGGCGCCCCGCATCTGGGTCGTGTCCGAGCTCTTGCGCGCGGCGCGACTGGCGCTCGAGAGCCGCTTCACCGACGTGCGCGTCGAGGGCGAGATCTCGGGCCTCAAGCGCTCGGGTGGGGGACATCTTTATTTCTGCCTCAAGGACGCGCAGGGCCAGCTCGACTGCGTGCTCTACGGGCGCGAGGCGGCGCGCCTGCGCTTCGAGGTCCAGGAAGGGATGGCCGTCCGGTGTCGTGGCCGGCTCACGCTCTACGAGGCGCGCGGCCGCTTCCAGATGACGGTGACCGAGGTCGAGCCCACGGGCGCGGGCGCGCTCGCGCTGGCGTTCGAGCAGCTCAAGACCAAGCTGGCCGCCGACGGCCTCTTCGACACGGCCCGCAAGCGCGCCCTGCCCTTCTTCCCGCGGCGCGTGGGCGTCGTGACGTCCGCCACGGGCGCCGTCATCCGCGACATCGTCCGCGTCGCGCACCGCCGCTGCCCCGTGCCGATCTTGCTCGCGCCCACGCCCGTGCAGGGCGAGGGCGCGTCGCTCGCGATCGCGGCGGCGCTCCGCCGGCTCGCGAGCGTCGCCGACGTCGACGTCATCATCGTCGCGCGGGGAGGCGGGTCGCTCGAAGACCTGTGGGCGTTCAACGAGGAGCCGGTGGCGCGCGCGATCTTCGCCTGCCGCGTGCCCGTGATCTCCGCCGTCGGGCACGAGACGGACTTCACGATCGCGGATTTCGTGGCTGACGTCCGCGCGCCGACGCCGTCGGCCGCCGCCGAGCGCGCCGTTCCCGTGCTCGCCGATCTGCGCGCCGAGCTGGCGCTCATCTGTCGGCGCGCCGGCCGCGCGACGGCCGAGCACGTCCGCGCGCGCCGTCACGCCCTCGAGCGCGCCCGCGCCCGCCTCGGCGATCCGCGGCGCCTCCTCGACGAGCGCCGGCAGGCCGTCGACGAGGTCGTCGAGCGCGCGCGCCGCCAGCTCGGGCGCCAGCTCGCCGCGGCGCGGGCCGGCTTGCGCGCCCTCGAGACGCGGCTTTACCGCGCCCATCCGCAGCGGCGCGTGTCCGAGCGCCGCAACGCCCTCGCCGCGCTCCGGCACCGTCTCGAGGCCGCGCCGCGCGGCGAGCTCGCCCGACGCCGCCACGCAATCGACGCCGCGCGCGGCAAGCTCGAGGCGCTGTCGCCGCTCAACGTGCTCGAGCGCGGCTTCAGCCTCGCGCAGCTGGCCGACGGACGGCTGCTCACGCGCGCCGAGGACGCGCGGCCCGGCGATCAGCTGCGCGTGCGCCTGCGCCGGGGTGAGATCCACGCCGAGGTCCGCGACGCCCCCGACGGCGAAGCGCCGTCGCCCCGCAAGGGCGGGCCGTGATCCGTGCCGCCGTCCTGGGCGCCGACGTCTCGAGGAGCCGCTCGCCCGCGATTCACCGGGCGGCCTTCCGCGCGCTCGGCCTGCCTGGCACCTACGAGGCGCTGAGCGTCGACGCGGCCGGCTTCGAGGCTCTCGTCGCCGAGCTCCGCGCGCGCGGGTTCCGCTACCTCAACGTCACGATTCCGCACAAGCGCGCCGCCGGCGCGCTCGCCGACACGCGCGGCCGCGAAGTCCGCGCCTCGGGCGCGGCCAACACGCTGCTCTTCGAGGCGGGCACGGGCGCGCGGCGCGCCCGCGTCCGCACGCGCGCCGAGAACACCGACGGCGCCGGGCTCCTCGCGGCGCTCGCCGACCTCGGCGTCACGCCGCGCGGCGCCCGCGTCGTCATGGTGGGCGCTGGCGGCGCCGCGGCCGGCGCGCTCGAGGCCCTCACGCGTGGGGGAGCGAGAGTGACGTTACTGGCCCGGCGGCCGGCGGCCGCGCGGGCCGTGCGGGCGCGCCTGCCGGAGGGGCAGCGCGCCCGCGTCGACATTCGCTCGTTCGGCCCCGCGACTTTGGAAGATGCGCTCGTCCACGCGACGGCGCTCGTCTCGGCCGTCCCGGCGGCTGCGTGGATCCCGCGCGCCGTTCGCCCGCTTCGAGCTCTCGGCCGCGACACGGCCGTGCTCGAGATGGCCTACGGCGGCCTCACGCCGCTGGGCGCTGAAGCCCGATCCCGCACGACGAGGTACGCCGACGGCCTGGGCATGCTCGTCCACCAGGCCGCTCGCGCCGTCGAGCTCGCCGTCGGAGAAATGCCGCCCCTGCCGCTCCTCTTCCGGGCCGCCCGCGGACGCTGAGCGCCCGCGAAACGTTCGTGACATACCGCACCATTTTCGTCGCGCGCAGGGGGCTGGGACATCTTCATGCCCCGAGGAATCGCCGCCCTACAAAAAAATGGGGCCCACGACGCAACCTCCATTACATCTATGGGAAAGTCTGTTAAAGTTCACTCTTGTGATCGAACCCTGTCGAGGAGCCCTTCGCCCTCCAGGTTCGTTACGGAAAGAGACCACCTTGGGACGGCGATCGAGCCCGCATCGCGTTCGAGGTTGGACGTTCGCGCTCGGCATCTTCGTCATCGGTCTCGGTTGCGCCAAGACCGCGGATGATTCGACGGGAACCGGAGGCAACGGCGACGCGCAAGGCGGAAGCGACGGCGCCGCGGGAGACGACGGCGGCGCGGGCAACGGCCTTCCCGACCTCCCGATCTTCGGCGACGGCCCTGCCTCCTCGACGTGCGGCAACGGCGTCATCGAGTTCGGCGAGAACTGCGAGGACGGCAACACGACGAGCGGCGATGGCTGCTCGAGCACTTGCGTCATCGAGTCGCATTACACGTGTCCGAAGATCGGGATGCCGTGCGTCCACGACGTGATCTGCGGCGATCACATGATCGAAGGCAAAGAGGAGTGCGACGACGGCAACACGACGAGCGGCGACGGCTGCGCCGCCGACTGCACGCTCGAGTGCGGCTGGCAGTGCCCGCCCGGCGCCGTTTGCCGCGCCGCCAAGTGCGGCGACGGCAAGGTCGCCGGCAACGAACAGTGCGACGACGGCAACACGACGGACGGCGATGGTTGTGGCGCCGACTGCACCCTCGAAAGCAAGCCCGTGGCGGTGGCCGAGGGTTGGGTCTGCACGTCGCCGGCCGGCGCCACGGGCTGCAAGGGACCCACGACGTGCACGACGTCGGTGTGCGGGAACAAGATCAAGGAAGGCTCCGAGCAGTGCGACGACGGCAACACGGCGACCGGCGACGGCTGCTCGCCTTTCTGTCGCCTCGAGCCGGTCTGCCCCGCCGCGGGCGGCGCGTGCGCGACCGCGTGCGGCGACGGGTTGCTGCTGCCCATCGACAAGGCAAACGGGCAGGAGTGCGACGACGGGAACACCGTCGGCGGCGACGGCTGCTCGGCGACGTGCAAGGTCGAGCCGGGCTTCAAATGCAACGACGTCATCGTCGTCCCGACGACAATGAGCCTGCCCATCGTCTACCACGACTTCAAGAGCTACAAGGAAGCGGGCGGACACCCGGACTTCGAGCACTACCCCGGCAACGGCGCCCCCGGCATCGTTCTACCGACGCTGGGGCCGAACGGCGTTCCGGTCCACGTAGCGACGTGCGCGCCCTGGACGACCAATCTCTGCCCGCCCGGAACGGCCAACCCCACCTGGGACCCAGCCGTGGATTGGTTCGGCATGTGGTACCTCGACACGCCAACTTACAACAAGACCGTCGTGTCGACGCTCACGCTCCCTGCCATCACGGGCGGCGCCTTTCAGTACAGCAACGAGATGTTCTTCCCGCTCGACGGCCTGCCGAACACCTGGGGCAACACGCCGACCTGGACGCACGACTACGGCTTCACGTCGGTCGCCCGCACGTGGTTCGAATACACGGGCACGGCGACGCTCACCTTCATTGGAGATGACGACGTCTGGGTCTTCATCAACAAGCAGCTGGCCGTGGACCTCGGGGGCACGCATCAGCGCGCGCTCGGAAGCATCACCTTGGACGCCGCTGACGGCACCGGGTATGTCTGCGATTTCAACGGGCCCGGTATAAGCTTGCCCACGCTGAACGCGTGTAATTCGCAAGCCAAGACGCCCGGCGGACACGTCATCAACAACTTGGGCATCAAGACGGGCAACGTCTATGAGATCGCCGTCTTCCAGGCCGAGCGCTTCACGGCCGAATCGCACTATCAGCTCACGCTCTCGAACTTCAAGGGCACGAAGAGCGCGTGCGTCGGCATGTGCGGCGACGGCGTCGTCGCGCCGGGCGAGATGTGCGACCTCGGCGCTGCCATGAACACGGGCGACTACGGCGGCTGCAAGGCCGACTGCACGCTCGCGCCCTTCTGCGGCGACAAGATCGTCAACGGGCCCGAGGAGTGCGACGGCGGCCTGAACTGCGACGCGGCCTGCAAGAAGATCATCGTCAATTAGCGTCAGACGACCCGGTCGAGGATCGCCTCGACCTGACCGACGTAGCCGCCCCCGAAGAGGTTCACGTGAACCATGAGTGGGTAGAGCTGATAGAGCGGCACGCGCGCCGCGTGGCCCGCGGCGAGCGGCCAGGCCTCCTCGTAGGCGGCGAACGCGCGCGCCTCGAAGCCGCCGAAGAGCCGCATCATCGCGAGATCGATCTCGCGGTGGCCGCCGTAGACGGCTGGGTCGCACAGGCACGGCGCGCCGGCCTCGTCGATGAGGAGGTTGCCGCCCCACAGATCGCCGTGCAGGCGCGCCGGCGGCTCGGGCGGCCCCACGAGGGCGTCGAGCTCGGCGAAGAGGCGCTCGAAGCCACGCCGCATGCGCGACGACGCCAGCCCCTCGTCGGCAGCCCGCCGCAGCTGCGGCTCGAGGCGGCGGGCGCGGTAGAAATCCGCCCAGCCGCCGCTGCCATCGCCGGCGGCGGTGTTGTCCTGGGGCAAGCGCCCGATGAAGTTGTCGTGGTCGAGGCCGAAACCGGGCGCGCCGCGCCGGTGCAGGGCGGCCAGCCCTCGCCCGAGGCGCTCGTCGAAGTCGCGCGCCGGCGGCGCGGCGACGACGAGCTCGAGCGCGAGGAAGCCAGGCCCGTGCGCGACGACCTCGGGCACGCGCAGCACGCGCGCCTCTGCCAGCCACGCGAGGCCCCGTCCCTCGGCCGCGAACATACCAGCGGGCTCGCGCGCGTTGGTCTTCACGAACAGGCGCCGGCCGTCGGCCAGCGTGACGGCCTCGGCGCGGTTGATGTCGCCGCCGCCCACGGGCCGCGTCCCCGCGATCCGCCCCGCCACGGCGGCCTCCAGCGCCGCCCGAATGCCCGCCTCCATCGCGCTTTCTAAAGCTCGTGCTCACGACGCAGGTGCGCCACGAGGCCGCGGCACGCCGCCTCGCACAGCTCGAAGACGTCCTCGAACCCGCGCGGGCCGCCATAATACGGGTCGGGCACCTCGGCCTCGGGCGGCGCCGCCGGACCGAAAGAGCGCAGGAGCCGCACCTTGGCGCGATCGGCGTCCGAGCGCGCGAGGCGCATGAGCTCGTCGCGGTTCGAGCGGTCCATGGCGAGCACGTGATCGCAGCCGTCGAACGACGCGGAGGTGAACTGGCGCGCGCGCCCCGAGAGCGGGATGCCGCGGCCGGCGCCCACAGCGCTGCTGCGCTTGTCGCGCGGATCGCCCACGTGCCAGTCGCCCGTGCCGGCGCTCGAGACGGAGATGCGATCGGCGAGCCCCTCCCGCTCGACGAGGTGGCGCATCACCGCCTCCGCCGTCGGCGACCGGCAGATGTTGCCGAGGCAGACGAAGCAGACGCGGACCACGGCGCTCCGGGTCAGGTCTTGGGGACGTCGTCGGACTGCGTGGCGGCGCCGTTCCGTTGCGCCGCCTCGGCCGCCGCCGCGTCAGCCATGTGCTCGGCGTCGACGACGCTCGCCGCCTCTTCCTCGGCGAGCATGGCCTCGACCTCGCCGGGCGGACCGACGCGCTTGCGCCGCCGCCGCCGCTTGGGCTCCTTGTCGGCCTTGTCGCCGCCGCCCGCGACCTCCGACTTCTCGATGGGCGTCTTGTCGTTGGGCGAGCGGATCTCGAAGTCCTCGACGTGGAACGACCCGCGCGCCTTGACGACGATGCGCTTCTGCAGCCGCTTCTCGATGTCCTCGAGGAACGGGCGATCCGTCGAGGCCAGCACCTGCGCGACGTCGGGGTGAACCTCGATGAGCACGGTGTCGCCCTCGACGAGATCGCCCTGACGGCGCAGCTCGCGGAAGAGCTCGTAGCAGACCGTGCGGCGCGACTTCGTGTAGCCCTTGCCCTCGCAGGCCGTGCACGGCTCCGTGAGGTTGTGCAGCAGCGACTCGCGCGTGCGCTTGCGCGTCATCTCGATGAGCCCGAGCTCGGAGATGCGCGTCACGGCCGCCTTCGCGCGGTCCTTGCGCAGGTAGTCGTTGAACGCCCGCGTGACCTTGTCGCGATTGTGCGGGCGATCCATGTCGATGAAGTCGACGACGATCATGCCGCCGATCGAGCGGATGCGGAGCTGCTCGGCCACCTCGCGGCAGGCCTCGAGGTTGGTCTTCGTGATGGTGTCCTCGAGGCTCGACTTGCCCACGAAGCGCCCCGTGTTGACGTCGATGGCCGTCAGCGCCTCCATCTCGTCGACGATGAGGTACCCGCCCGACTTGAGCCAGACCTTGCGCTCGAGCGCGCGGTCGATCTCGATCTCGATGCCGAAGCCGTCGAAGATCGGCTCCTGCCCCTCGTACAGCTCGATGATCCCCGGGAAGTCCGGCATGAACGCCGCGATGAACTTCTTGACGCGCTCGTACTCGCTGCGCGAGTCGATGATGAGCTTCTCGACGTCCGCCGTGAAGAGGTCGCGCACGGTGCGCAGCAGGAGGTCGAGGTCGTTGTAGATGAGCGACGGGCAGCGGCCGCCCTCGGCGCGCCGCACCACCTCGTTCCACAGCTTGATGAGGAATTCCATGTCCGACTTGAGCTCGCGCTCGGACACGTTCTCGGCCACCGTGCGGACGATGAAGCCCGAGCCGGGCGGCCGCACCGACTCGACGATCTCGCGCAACCGCCGCCGCTCTTTGTCGGAGGCGATGCGGCGCGAGATGCCGATGTGATCGACCGTCGGCATGAAGACGAGATGACGCCCCGGCAGCGAGATGTAGCGCGTCGTCCGCGCGCCCTTCGTGCTGATGGGCTCCTTGGTCACCTGAACGATGACCTCCTGCCCTTCCTTGAGCAGGTCTTCGATCCGGGCGCCGCCTGACGCGCGCGCCGCGTCCCGCTCCTCCTCTTCCTCTTCGCGGTCGTCGTTTCGATTCGTCTCGGCGGACAGCAGCCCCTTGAGATCGTCAGGCGTGCCCCGCACGTCCGAGACGTGCAGGTACGCGCTCTTCTCGAGGCCGATGTTGACGAAGGCGGCCTGCATCCCGGGGAGCACCCGTTCGACGCGGCCTTTATAGATGTTGCCGGCGATCCCTCGTTCGCGCTTGCGTTCGATGTAGAGCTCGCCGAGGAACCCATCTTCGACGAGGGCTACGCGGGTCTCCGGGCCGTCGGCGTTGATCACCAGGAGGCTATGCGGCATGGACACGCTTTAGGGGGGCGACGAAAAATTGCTGGGAGCGACGTTCCGCCTGACGTGAATGTCAGGGTCCATCGCGGAAATGTTGTGAGGTTGAGGGTCCTCGTAACACGGAACCGCGCGCAATTCAACGACATCGGCATCGAATGGTTTGGTCGGCACACCGCTTGCTCTCTGCTGGGGCCAGGAATGTCGCGCGGCGCCCTCTCCCAAAGCCGGTTCCGCGAGATGCTCCCCTCCTCCCTTCACACCGACGCAAGTCGGTGTGATCTAGATTGACGACCCGGGACCTTAGTCACGAGTATCCGCCGCGGTCGTGACCATATGAAGCTTCTTCCTAGCCTGACTTACCCTGACTTTTTGCACGCGTAGTTAGACTGCGACCCTCGCGAGTATCCCTCGCGGGGGTCGTGAACTATCTGCCCTCGCTCCGCGCGGCAAAGCTGCGCTGCGCCTGTCCTTCCGCGCTCAGCGAAGGTGGACGACGTAGACGTAGACCCAGGCCGAGACGAAGAGCAGGGCGTCGATACGGTCGAGCATGCCGCCATGGCCGGGCAGGAGCTTGCCGGAGTCCTTGGCGCCCGCGGAGCGCTTGATCATCGATTCGACGAGATCGCCCACCGGGCCGAGCACCGCCGCCGGGCCCGCGATGAGGAGGCAATCGGCGATGGTCATCATGGGCGCGAGCGTGGCGTGCCCCGCGAGCAGGATGCCGAGGCCGGCCGCGAGGCCGCCCACGGCGCCCTCGACGGTCTTGGCGGGCGAGATGGCCGGATAGAGCTTGTGCCGGCCGAGGGCGCGGCCCGCGAAGTACGCCCCGGTGTCGTTCCCGAAGGTCACGGCGATGGCCGCGCAGACCCAGACGGCGCCATGCGCGGCGTCGCGATGCAGGAGCGCGAGCGACGCGGGCAAGGCGCCGAGGTAGACGACGCCGAAGCCCGCGAGGCCGAGCCGCGCTCCCGCGGCGGTGAGGTCGCCGGGCTCGAGCAGCACGGCCGTCGACGCCGCCACGACGGCGGCGAGCACCCACACGAGCGCGAGCTCGGGCCGCAGATAGAGCGCTGCGGCGAGCCCCACGCCCACGACGACCACCGAGACGCGCAGACGCCGAGACGCGGCGGTCAGCGTCAGGTTCACGTACTCGGTGAGCGCGAGCGCGGCCACGACGAGCACGAGGACGCCGAAACCCAGCGGCTCGCGCCACACGACGAGCGCGCCCACCAGCGGCAGCGCGACCACGGCCGTGAGCACGCGGAGCGCGAGGTTCGACATTACCCGGCGCTGCGAATCTGTTCGCGCGTGCGGCCGAAGCGCCGCTCACGTCCGCGAAACGATTCGAGCGCGCCGTAGAGCTCGGCCTTGCCGAAGTCGGGCCAGTAGGTGTCGGTGAAATAGAGCTCGGCGTAGGCGGCCTCCCAGAGTAGGAAGTTCGACAGCCGCTCCTCGCCCGAGGTGCGAACGAGCAGGTCGAGCTGCGGCAGGCCGTTCGTCTGCAGCGCGCCCGACAAATGTTGCTCTGTGATGTCGCCGGGTTCGAGCACGCCGCGCGCCACCTCGCTCGCCAGCTTCTGCGCCGCCGCGACGAGCGACTCGCGCCCGCCATACGACAGCGCGAGCGTGAGCGTCATGGCGCGATTGCCCGCCGATTCGGCCATGAGCGCGTCGAGCGGCCCCTTGACGAAGTCGGGCAGGCGCTCGATGTCGCCGATGGCGACGAGCCGGATGTCGTTCTCCATGATCTCGTCGCGCTCGTCGACGACGTAGTCGCGCAGGAGCTGCATGAGCGTCGCGATCTCCTCGGGGGGACGCTCCCAGTTCTGAGCCGAGAAGGCGTAGAGCGTGATGGCCGGCAGGCCGATCTCGCGCGCGGCGCGCACGACCTCGCGCACGGCGACGGCGCCGCGGCGATGCCCCTCGACGCGCGGAAGCCCGCGGCGCTGCGCCCAGCGGCCGTTGCCGTCCATGATGATCGCGACGTGGCGAGGAAGCTGGGTGGGCGAGAATTTAGAGGAATCGACGAGCATCCGGCGGTCTCCCGGTACCATACCAAGGAAGCCTTGTCGATGGGTGGAGGTTCACTGCGTTTGTCCGGGGTGCGGGGATCGACTAACCTTTCGGAACATGAAGACCGTCGAGGACATCGAGTCCTATCTGATGCGGGCCGGCCTGCCCTACGAAGCGGTCCAGCCGGGCCTGTGGCTGGTCCAGCTCGGCGAGTACGGACGTCTCGCCGTGTCCATGGCGGGCCCCGTGCTCGCCTTTCGGATCAAGGTGCTCGACGTGCCCACGCAGGGCCGCGAAGAGCTCTTCCGCACCTTGCTCCAGCTCAACACGACGGAGATGGTGCACGGCGCCTTCGGAATCGAGGGCGACGCGATCGTCCTCGTCGACGCCCTCGAGCTCGAGAACCTGGACTTCAACGAGTTCCAGTCCGTCCTCGACGACATGTCGATGGCCGTCACGAAGCACCACCCCAACCTGACCCGTTTCCTCGACGTTCGCTCGACCTCCACCCCAGCCCCCCTCGCTCCGCGCGCCCGATAGGATCAACACCATGGGAATTTTCTCGCGGCTCGGCACGCTCATCAAATCGAACCTGAACGATCTGATCTCGAAGGCGGAAGACCCGCAGAAGATGCTCAATCAGATCGTCGTCGAGATGCAGAACCAGCTCGTCGAGGCCAAGAAGCAGGTCGCTGTCTCGATCGCCGACGAGAAGCGGCTGAAGAAGAACTGGGACGAGCAGGTGGAGCTGTCGGCCGAATGGGAGCGCAAGGCCATGCTCGCCGTTCGCAGCGGCGACGACGCGCTCGCCAAGGAGGCGCTCGTCCGCAAGACCGAGCACGACAAGCAGCAGGTCGAGTTCGAAAAGCAGTGGCGCCTGCAGAAGGACGCCGTCGAGAAGCTGAAGGATCAGCTGCGCACGCTCAACGACAAGATCGAGGAGGCGAAGCGCAAGAAAAACATCCTCATCGCGCGGCAGAAGCGCGCCGAGGCGCAGAAGGCCATCCAGGACACGATGCGCGGCCTCTCCGACAACAGCGCCTTCGACACCTTCGAGCGCATGACCCAGAAGGTCGACCAGATCGAGGCCGAGTCCGAGGCCTCGGTCGAGCTCGGCGGCGAGCTCGCGGGCGACACGCTGCAACAGAAGTTCAAGAAGCTCGAGGCGGCGCCGGGCGGCGGCTCGGACATGGCGCTCGCCGAGCTCAAGGCCAAGATGGGGCTCGGGCCCATGCCCGACGCTCGGCCCGCGCTGACGAGCGCCCCCGAAGGCGAGGCCGCGGCCGGCGAGACCGGCACGCGCGCCGACCAGAAACGCTAGCGCGCGAAGCCAAAAGACGAGGGCGCCATGGCCGGCACCGGAAGCGACCTCTGGTTCCTCGCCGCGAAGCGCACGGCGTTCGGCGCCTTCGGCGGCGCGCTGCGGGACCTCAAGGCGACGGACCTCGGCGCGGCGGCGGCGACGGCGGCCCTCGCGCAGTCCGGCCTGCCGGCCGAGCTCATCGACCAAGTCGTGTTCGGCAACGTCCTGCAGACCACGCCCGAGGACGTCTACTGCGCGCGTCACATCGGCCTGCGCGCCGGAGTGCCGGTGGAGCGGCCCGCGCTCACGGTGAACCGCCTCTGCGGCTCGGGCTTCCAGGCCATCGTGAGCGCCGCGCTCGAGATCCGCCACGGCGAGGCGGAAGTCGCGCTCGTGGGCGGCACCGAGTCGATGAGCCAGGCGCCCCACGCAGTGCGGGGCGCGCGCTGGGGCTACCCCTTCGGCAAGGCGCCGCCCCTCGAGGATCTCCTGTGGACCGCGCTCACGGACACCTATGCGGGCTGTCCCATGGGCGTCACCGCCGAGAACCTGGCCGAAAAATTCGGTATCGATCGCGCGGCGTGCGACGCCTACGCGCTCGCGTCGCAGCAGCGCTGGGCCGCGGCGGTCGAGGCCGGGCGCTTCCGCGAGGAGATCGCGCCCCTCGAGATCAAGAAAGGCAAGGCGGGCACTCAGACATTCGATCGGGACGAGCACCCGCGCCCCGCGACGACGGCCGAGTCGCTCGCCAAGCTGCCGCCGGTGTTCAAGCCGAGCGGCGGCGTCGTCACGGCCGGCAACGCCTCGGGCATCGCCGACGGAGCGGCGGCGCTGATCGTCGCCTCGCGCGCCGCCGCCGAGCGCGCAAAGGCCGCCCCGATGGGGGCGCTCGTTTCGTGGGCCGTCGTGGGCGTCGAGCCGCGCCTCATGGGCATAGGTCCCGTGCCCGCCATCGCGAAGGCCCTCGCGCGCGCCAAGTTGCCGCTATCCGCGATGGACCTGATGGAGGTCAATGAGGCCTTCGCCCCGCAATACCTGGCCGTGGAACGCGAGGCCGGCCTCCCCCGCGAGATCACGAACGTCGACGGGGGCGCCATCGCGCTCGGCCACCCGTTGGGAGCATCCGGAGCGCGGCTCGTGACGCACCTGCTCTACGAGCTCCGTCGGAGGCGCGCCCGATTCGGGCTGGGGGCGGCGTGCATCGGCGGCGGTCAGGGGATTGCCGTCGTCGTAGAATCGCTGCTATAAGGCAAATTCGTCCTCGCTGCGCAGCGCAGCTTTCGCCATGTGAGGAAACCAAGGACCGATGCCACAACACCAGAACCACACAACGGCCCGATTCAACGGTGTGAAGATCTTCTCGGCGACGATGGCGCAGGAGCGGGAGAACCTGGGCGAGAAAGTCACCGCCTGGATCCGTGAACACCCGACGTTTCAGATTGTCGACACCGTCGTGACCCAGTCGTCCGACGAAGCGTTCCACTGCCTCGCCATCACCGTCTTCTGGTGGGAAGACAAGTAACGCGTTGAACGCCAAGGGGGCCGGGGCCCCCTGCGTGCGTCACCCGGCCAGCAGCAACACGCCGGAGAACATGTGCATGCGCGAGCGGCCGCAGGCGGGGCCGATCTCGAAGCTGCTCTGCACGCCCACGACCGGTAGGTTGACGAAGCGTCGGCGGATGAGCTCGGGATCGAGCCCTGGCTGGCCGTAGAGCGTGCTGCCGCGCTCGGCGCAGTTGAAGAACACGCCGAAGCGCGCCGGGTGATCGCGGCGCGCCTCGGCCTGCTCGTCGACCATGGCCTTCATGTCGTCGCGGGCGCCGATGGCGTCGCGCACCGTGAAGCGGAGGGTCTGGCCGGCGCGCACGGGCTCGGCGACGGCCAGCGCCGGGCGGTCCCCTTCGGCGATGGCGAGCTGACGGACGACGTAGTCCGAGCGGCCGTCGACGCCGAGCTCGCCGATGCCGGCCAGCAGGTGCGGCGTCATCCGCCGGAGCGCCGGGTTGCGCGGGTCCGAGATCGCGCGCTGGAGCGCCTCGACGGAGGGGCGACCGTCGAGCTCGAGGACGAGGTTGCCGTCGGCCGCCGTGATCGTGAGCGGCTCGCTGAGGGCCTGGCACCCCTGCGTCATGCCGATCGTGGGATGAAGGTCGCGCGGGAAGACGAGCGCCACGCAGGCGTCGGTGCGCGCGACGCCGTCGTAGAACACGCGGCAGCCCGCCTCGCCGCCCGAGACGCCCGCGCCCGTGACGAGGACCTCGGGCGCCGCCTCCGCCAGGCCCGCGAGGAAGTCGACGGCGTCGAGCTCTGCGGGATCGACGAGCAGCGCGACGGCGGCGCCGCTGTCGTCGCCGCCGACGGCGCGGCGCACCTCCCGGCCGAGGCGCGCTCCCGCTGCGCGCGCATCGGCGCGGATGCCGCCGATGAAGAGCGGCCGTGGCAAGCGCGGTCCGCCTTCGCCGTCATCGCCGAGGACGAGCACGGCGACGGCGCGCCCGTCCTCGAGCTCGTCGTCGGCCGAGAGCACGCCCGTCGCCGAGCACCCGATGACCGAGGCGCGCGGGATGGCGCGCGTGACGGCGGCCAGCACGCCGACGTACTCGTCGTGGTCGTGCCGCCCGCCCGCGAACACGAGCGCGAGATCGGCCGCCGTCGTTCCCGCGCCCACGAGGGCCCGGCGCGCCGCCTCGCCCGCGGCGATGGAACCATCGGCGTGGACGGACGCGCCGGCGCCGGCAGACAACATGGTTCCCTCTTACCCCGGGCCAGAAAAAAGGGCGGAAAAAACGGCGGCACCCCGCCGGCGGCGGTCAGCCGCCCACGAACACGAAGGGATAGCTCGAGGGAGGCGCGCCGTGGCGCGACGGCGGAAAGACCCAGCGCGACACCTGCCCGTCGATGCAGCTCGCGAGCTGGGACCCGTCGAAGGCGGGCGCGTCGACGCTGAGCGCCTCGACGTGGCCGCTGCTGCCGATCTGGAAGCTCACGATGGCCTTGCCCGTGCGCATGTCTCCGTCGCGCGTCATGCGCTGATAGCAGGACTTCACGCCCGGCACGTACTGATGCACGAGCTTCTGCACGGCGTCAGCGTCGGGCCGATCCGGCAGCGGGCCGGAGCGCGCGCCGCCCTTGAGGCTCTCGGCCATGAGCGGCGCCATGGCGACGGCGCCCGACTGCGCGCCGAGCACGTTGTCCATGAGCGCCGCGCCCTGCCCGTCGGCGACGACGCGTATCGCCTCCGCGCCCTGCTGCGCGAGCACGTCCCACCGCTTGTCGAACGGCGTCCCGCCACCCGCGCCGTCCGCGCCGCCGCGACTGCACGCGCCGAGCGCCACCAAACCCACGAGCATCCGCGTCGCGTATTTCATGGCCCGGATGCTAGCACCGCTCCGAATCAGGTGGGCCGAAACGGAGAGGCGCGATCGGCGTGCTGGACGCGGCGCAGAACGAAGACCCACATCGCCAGCGACAGGACGGTCACCGCCGTCCAAACGCGCGCGTCCAGGCGATGGTGCAACGCGTAGTTGTAGGCGCCGTGAAAAACGATCGGCACGAGCAAGCAGCAGACGCGATCGCGCCACAGCGCCGCGGGGTTCGTGCGATCGAACTTCGCGCGGCCCGCGTAGTAACCCATGGCGCCGCCGAAGAGCGCGTGCGCGGGCACGGCGAAGAGCGCGCGCTGCCAGACGACCGTGAAGCCGCGATCGAGCCCGGCCTGAGCCTGCGCGATGTAGAGCACGTTCTCGAGCGTCGCGAACCCGAGCGAGACGGCGACGCCGTAGACGACGCCGTCGAGCGGCTCGTCGAACTCGTCCCAGTGGTAGATCGCCGTGAAGAGCACGACCGCCTTGGCCGTCTCCTCGACGACGCCGCCGAGCACGAACGATTCGAACAGGCGCGCGGCCTCGGTGCCGCTCGAAAGCCAGTCGGGCGAGATGAACCCGAGCGCCGTGAAGTCGAGCCCGCGCGCCGCCGCCATGGCGTAGAGGCCGAGCGCGAACGCCATGAGCACGCGGTGCATGGGCTCGCGCTGCCAGCGGTCGCGCAGATAGAAGAACGTCAGGAGGAAGAGCGACGGCGCTGCCCCGGCGACGATGGCGAGCGTCCACCCGTGCATCGGATATACTTTGCCCCAACCCGACTGGGTTCGGGGGCGAAACGGTTTCGACGGGGGATAGCAAAGTTCATGTTGCGTGCCGAGGCGCCCGAGGCCTCGTAAAAACGGGCAAAAAAAGAACAGCGAACGATAACTCGTTTGCTCTGGCCGCCTAAAAACCGGACCAGACCGCGATCCGGGGAGGTGCCTGTGGCCCCGGTGAGCGGACATCTCTCAGGCTAGCGACCGCGTAGCGCCTTTCGGCGCGGCTGCGAAACACAGGAAGGGCTAAGCATCGGGACGCCTCGCCGGTGGGCAAAGCC
>DASXOE010000053.1:0-80418 GCA_036494575.1 Polyangia bacterium
ACGTCGTACGACAGGAGCTCGGAGCGGGCGCCGCCGCGCAAGCTGAGCCATCGCCACGGATGAAGGTTGGCGTCGCCGTAAAGACCAATGTCGCCGAGCTGCGAGACGAGAGCGGTCTCGGTCAGGTACGGCACGCCCGTCGCCTGTTCGAGCCGCTGCTGCGTGCCGGCCGCCTGGTCGCCGCGCGCGAAGTAGCCGAGCTCGAGCTCCTGACGTTGCCCGAACGCGACGCCGGATACCCGGGCCGAGCCGCGCGCCCCGATCGTCTGTTCGTGGACGTTCAGGTCCAGCATGTCGCCGCGCTGGTCGTGGAGCGTTTGAAGTGGCTCCTGAACGTCGAGCAGGAACCCCGTGAAGTTCTCGAGCAGGCGCATGTCGCGCTTGATGACGAAGATCTGCTGCGTGAGCAGGGTGCCGCCCGCGTGGGTCTCGATGTCCGCCGCCAAGGAGTAACGCGAGGCATCGCCCCCTTCGGGCACGGCCTCCTTCGTCGTCGGGAGCAGGTCGTAGCTGCCGTAGAAGCCGATGCGCCCGGACTGATAGTCGTCGTCGCGCACGACGCCGGCCGAATGAAAGTGTGTCGCATACGCCTGGGCGGTCAGGCGGTACGTGCCGTTGGCGCCGAAGCGGCCTTCGTACTGCCCCATGGCCGAGCCGCGCTGCGCGTCCCGGCTTTGACCGAAACCGTCGGTCTTGTAGATCTCGGCGCCGCCGAAGGTGTGCGTGCTCTCGCCGGGCGGCCCCCAGAGCCCCAAGATCCGCTCGGTGCCAAAGCTGCCGGTGGTGTAGCGCGCCGACAGGCCCCGCTCGGGGAGCCCGAGCTCGTAGTCGCCGCTGCCCGCCACGGCGAAGTTACCTTGGCGCGGATCGAAGGGCCCCTCGACGACGCGCAGTGATTCGACCAGCTCGGGAATGATGAAGTGCGTGTCGGCGTAGCCGTTGCCGTGAAGATTTCCGGCCTCGTTGATGGGAACACCGCCCACGCTGAACTCGATGTCCTGCCCCTCGCGCGCGTCGAACCCGCGCATGAACACCTGTTCTGCGTGGCCCTCGCCGCCTTCGTTGGTGAGCAGGATCCCAGGCGCGAGCTTGAGGAGCTCGGACGCGTTCGCGCGCGGGACCTCGGCGAGCTGGTCGACTCGGATCTGAAAGTCGGACGCGCCTCGGCTCGGCGGCGGCCGTCGCCCCCGGACCGAGACGTCGAGCGCGCCCGGGAACGGAGGCGGTCGCGGGGCCTCCGGCGGCGGCGCGGCGCTGGGAGTCGGGAGCACGCGCGGCGCCGGCGCGAGACTCGGCGGCGGCGCGGCCACAGGCGCGGTTGCCGTCGTCGGAGGCTCGAAGTGGAAAACGAGCTGGACGCGGCTGGCGATCGGCTCGCCGGCTCGCCGCGCGGGCTGGAATCGCCAGCGCGCAGCCGCGGCCATCGCGGCGCGATCGAGCGGCGGGGCTACGCCGCGGGCGAGCGTCGTGCCCGTCACGGTGCCGGCGGCGTCGATGTCGACGGTCACGGCGACGTCGCCCGCCAACCGCTGCGGCGCGGCCTCGGCGGGATATTCGGGCTGTCGTTGTTCGACGACGACGGGCGGCGCGAGGAGGTTCGTCGATCCCGTCGGGGAGGGTGGGGCCGTGACCGCGTCGGGCCCTTGCGCGAAGGCAGGCGCGCCGGTGAGCGTGAGCCAGACGCCACAGACGACGAGCGATGAGCGATCGGTGAGGCGATAACGAGAATGAGAAATGAACAAGGAACCTCCGGTGAAAAGACGCCGTGAGATCGGCGTGGCCACGATGCCGGCGAGCGCGGTTGCGCTCGAACGACGGATGGCGAGCGGCGTCCCACCATTGGTGAGCGCGCGTTCGCGTAGGAGCGCGCGCAGCGCGGAGGGATGTCGATCGGATCGCGACCGCCATGTGGCACGAAGCGCGCTCGCGCTCCGTGCGCGCCTCCGGCGCGCGTCGGCTCAGGCCGAGGGTGGAGAGGTCTTGGGCGCGCTCGCGAGAACGAACGCGCGCCCCGGGTTCACAGCGAGCTCGCGCGCCTGCCGCATGACCGCCGGCGGGGGCGTGAAGCGAACGACCGGGCGGATTACGGAGACGTGCAGACGACCGCGAACGAGGAAGCCGTTTGCGCAGTGATCATGCCCGTCGGCGACGTCAGTCGCTTGGCCCTCGGCCGACGTTACGCCGCGGGCGGGAGCCCAGGAGAGCCCCTGCGATGCCACCACGTGGGTGAGCTCGCCGTGCTCGGCGCAACGGACGTGCCTGACGGTCAGCTCGTGCCACGAGCTCGCGATGGGGGCCGCGACGATCATGGCGACGAGGGCGATGGACAGCAGCTGAGCCGCCGCCGGCGTCCTTCTCGTCAGACCGTGATGTCGCTCACCCCGAGACATGACCCTGAAGCATGAGTTAAGACAATGGGCCTCATCTGTCAAGGACGCCCATCAAACGCCGACGCCCCATCAAACGCCGACGCCCGACAAAACGCCGCCGTCCTCTCGCGAGCGGCGGGTGTAGAGTTTGGGCGTGAGCGCGCGCTTTCGGCTCCTCGCGATCCTCGCGGTCTGGCTGTTCCCAGCGGCGCTCGCCCTCGATCTCAGCGGCTGCAACGACGGGTCGACCGGTTGCTGCCGCATCTGCCCCGAGTGCGCCTGCGGTGACTCGTGCATCTCGTGCGCGACGAGGTGCACGCTGCCGAAGGGGTGCGCCTGCTCGTCGTCGACGCAGCTCGAGCCGGCCGCGCTGCGCATGTCGATCCCGCCCGACGCGGGCTCGCGCGACTGAGTCAGATGGCCGGCGAGTCGCGCTCGGGGAGGTGGAAGTAGCGGTTGAACAGGCCGTGGCCCGCGTAGATGAGCGGCGTCAGCAAGATCGCCATCGCGAGCTTGCCGAGATAGTTGTGGAGGGCGTTCGTGAACACGAATTGCAGCGGCCGCGTCCCCACGAGGAAGACGAAGCTCACGGCGACGCTGTCGACGACCTGGGAAATCACCGTCGAGCCCGTCGAACGCAGCCACAGCAGCCGGTGGCCCGTGAGGCGCCGCAGCACGTGAAAGATCGCGATGTCGAGGAACTGGCCGATGACGTAGGCGGTGAGCGACGCGACGTAGAGGCGCGCCGAGGTGCCGAAGGCGCTCCGGAAGACGGCGTCGGAGATCGGCGAGTCGGGGCTCGTCGGCAGGTGCAGCGCGAGAGTGATGACGGCCCACGTGAAGACGGCGGCGCCGAGGCCGGCCATCGTGATGCGCCTGGCGCCGTGCGTGCCGTAGAACTCGTTGACGAGGTCCGTGAGGACGAAGGTCAGCGGGAAGGGGACGATCCCGGCCGAGAAGGTGTGGCCGAAGGCCACGAAGAACTTGCCGCCCACGAAGTCGCCCGTGACGAGCGCCGCCACGAAGAGGGCGGTCAGCAACACGAAGAAGCGCTGCTTTCTATCCAAGCGCACCCCGCCGGCTCTGCCGGCCCATCTCGCCAAGGATCGCCACGGGCCGCGAGCCTACCCTCAAAAGGGAAACGACGTCACGAGGTAGATCTGGTCGCTGCCGCCTTTCGCGAGGCCGCGCGCGACGCCGAGCTGGATTTCGGCCGCGATGTAATAGATGAGCGTCGCCTCCAGCCGCAGCTCGGCGCCTACGCTCGTGCGGATGTCCCCGAGCTTGAGCGCGCCGACGAAGGCCTCGCCCGCGTCGCTGAAGAGGGCGCCGTGAACGCGACGCACGTACATGGGGAACGTCGCCGAGCCACGCTCGATCCACAGGAGCGGCGAGCGATATTCGACCGACAGGAGGTGATACTGATCGCCCACCGTCGCGTTCGGTTGATAGCCGCGCAGATACGTGCAGCATTGCCGCTGGTTGAGGAAGAGCGCGCGCAGCAGGTCCTGCTCGACGAAGCCCCCCAGCCCGAAGAACGCGCGCTTGTCGCCGATGCCGACGCCGCCGCTGTACAGGATGGCGAGCGCCTGCAGGCGCGCCCACGGCGGCGTCATGTACTCGGTCCAGGCCCAGGTGACCTCCGTCGTGTGGAACCGCCCGCCGAGCGAAGGGTCCGAGATCTGGAGCGTGAGCTGCAGCCGCCGGCCCTCCTGGGCGCTGATCGAGTAGTTCCAGGAGTGCGCGTTCGAGTAGGCCCAGGTCAGGAACAGGTTCGCGTCGGGGCCGATCTCCGGAGGGATCGTGATCCCGTGCGTGGGGTCGACGACGGGCAGCGGGCCGCCTGGTCCGTAGGCGCTGTACGTATAGCCGAACGAGATGTCCCCCTGCGAGGTCGGCGTGCGCACGACGGGCAGTCCCACGAACGTGCTGGCGCTCTCGCTGAGCTGGCGGTAATTCACGCGGGCGCCGTCGATGACGAGGTCGCTCGCGAGCAGCCAGGTGCGCGTCGCCGTGAGCCCGAAGGACGGCCAGATGCGGTTGTACGAGTAGTCGAGCCGGTACGAGCCGTCACCGTTGGTCGGGATGATGGCGTTGAAGCTGATGGCGTGGTTTCCCACCGGGTCGGAGACGCTGAATTGGAGCTGCCCGGAGTCGCCGACGCCCAGCGGGTTCGTGAGGAGCTTGACGATCCAGCTGTGCGGGTAGAGGAACTTCCACGGCTTGTAGTGCGTCACCGTCTCCTCGAAGGGGACGATGGGGGGCTCGCCGGGCACGGCGTCGGGCGAGTCGGCGAGGCTCGCCGGATCGGAGGGCGGGTCCGGGCGCGCGTTGGCGAACGGCTGCGCCGGCAGCCAGGACCACGGATCGAAGGCCGTCGAGAACAGGTCATAGCCCGCCGACGTGAACCCCATGTACACGAGGAGCCTCCCGTCGGGCGAGACGGCTGGCTGGAACGCGCCGCCGAGGACGTTCGTGACCTGCTCGAGACGTCCCGTCTCGAGGTCGTACGCGAAGATGTTGTAGACGCCCGTCCGGTCGGAGGAGAAGACGACGGTGCGCCCGTCGGGAGAGAAGCGCGGGTCGACGTCCATGGCGCGGTCGTGCGTGAGGGCCCGGTCGGCGTTGGTGGCGAGGTCGTAGATGTGGACGTCGCGCAGGCCTCCGGGCTTCCAGCGCGAATACGCGATGAAGCGGCCGTCGGGCGACCAGGCGGGCGAGTACGCGAAGCCTGGCAGGCCGGCGCCGAGGACGCGCGGCACGCCGCCCTCGATGGGTACGACCGCGAGCTGGCGCGTGCCAGCGCCGCCCACCGTGCAGGCGATCTGCTTGCCGTCGGGCGAGACGTCCGGCTCCTCAGCGCGCCGCGCGCGCGTGAGCTCGCGCTGTTCACCGGTCGCGAGATCGAGCCGGTAGAGATCATTCCAGGAGAGGTTCGGCGCGCCCGAGATGCGCCAGCGCAGCGGCAGCAGGTTCGTGCCTTGGTAGACGAGGGCGCGGCCGTCCGGCGTGGGCACGCCACGCCCCGCGCCGTGCACCTCGGCGAGCACGTGGGCCCGCCCGGTGCCGACGTCGAGCCGCACGAAGGCGGGCGCCTGGTCGTTGTTGGTGCGGTGGTAGAGCACCGTGCCGTCACGGAAGAACTGCGGCGTGAACCCGTCGCCGCGCGGGCCAGGCGCGTCGAAGGTGAGGCGGCGGTCCGTCGTGAGACCCCGCCGGCGCGCCGCCTCGACCTCGAGCGCGAACTTGTGCGCCTGCGACCGCCGCCACGCGTCCCAAATGCCTTCGCGAAACACCGTCGCGTACCCGATCCCCACCGCCTCGGCGGCCACGCGGTTCATGGCGCCGGGGATGAGGCTGCCTCCGTAGCGGTGGGAGATCTCGCGCAGCACCGTCGGACCGTAGCGGTCCTCGACGTACCGGAGGATGCTCGAGCCATAGAGGTAAGCGGCCGTCCCCTGCGGGAAGACGAGCGGTCCATTCGACACGGCGTCGAGCCCGAGCAAGCGTCCCTCGAGGAACGGCACGCGCAGCTCCATGTCGAAGATCGTGCTGCGCAAGCGTCCGCCGGTCGTCTGGCGCGTCTCCATGAGCACCGCCAAGCCTTCGACGAACCAATTCGGCTGCGAGAGGTTGGGTGAGTAGAGCTTGCCGAAGATGAAGTTGTACAGACGCGCGAAGCCCAGGATCGTGTCGAGGTGCACGACGTGCGTGAACTCGTGCGTGAGGAGGAGCTTGAGGTAGTCGTCGAAGTCGTTGAGCTCGTCGAGCGCGCCGGGCGGGGCGCCGAAGCCGAAGATGAAGTTCTCGGGCACCGAGCTGGCGAAGCCGTTCGCGGAGTCGACCTGGTCCTCGAGCGTGATGTTGACGCGGCCGCTCGGGAGCCAGTTGAGGTAGCGCGTGTTGAGGCGGTACGCGCGCTCGGCGATGATGGCGGCGTGAGCGGCGAAGGGGCGCTCCTCTTCGTAGTAGTGGATGTGGAAGTGGGGCGTGTCGAGCGTGAGCCAGTGGACCTCGGGGACGGGGCCGGCGGGCGGGTGGTCGGAGGGGGCCTGGACGTCCGTGGCGTCGATGGGCGCGAGCGCCGTCGCGTCGAGGACGCCGGGCCCCGTGTTCTGGGCGCGCGCGGACGCCCCCGGCGCGCCCGCTGCGGCGACGGCGAGGAGGGCGACAATCGCGCGGCCGCGGGGCGTCTTCATCGCGACGAGCGTCACCGCCCGCGTCGGGTCAGGTCACGGTAAGCGCGCAGGTGGCGCAGCGACGCGCCGTAGTCGCCACCCTTTTCGTACAGGCGCGCGGCGTTGTAGTGGGCGTCGGCGTTTTGGGCGTTGAGGGCGATGGCGCGTTCGTAGGCGAGGACCGCCTCCGCGACGCGCTCCTGATCCTCGAGCGCGACGCCGAGGTTGAACGTCGCCGTCGGATCGTCGGGCCGCAGGGCGAGGGCCTCGCGGTAGTGCTGCTCGGCGCCCGCGAGCTCGCCGCGCTCGTGCTGGAGGCGGCCGAGGTTGATGTGGGCGTCGGCGTGGCGCGGCGCGCGCGCGAGGACCTCGGCGTAGCTCGCGGCCGCGTGCGCCGGATCGGTCTCCTCGAGGTCGCAGCCGATCTCGTAGAGCTCCTCGATCGAAAGCGCCACGACGTCGGACGCGAGCGCCGGCAAAGCACTCGAGGGCGAGGGCGCGCCACTGGCGCGCCGCGCGGAGAGGTCCGTCATCGTGGCGAGGTCAGGCGAAGCGGCGCCGTCGGCCGGCGCGCCGCCGCTCGCGAAGTCGAGCAGCACCTGGCCCGAATCGACTTGCCAGCGCGCCGCGCCCTCGCGCGCGATGACGCGCTGGTCTTCCGCGCCGAGCTGAACGCCGGTGAGCGGCCGCGTGTCGGGCAGGCGTGCGCGCAGCTTGCGCAGCGCCGAGGCCACGCGGCGCGCGGGCACGCGCTCGCGCACGAGGCCCTCGGCCGTGCGCAGCAGCAGCAGATCCCGAAACGAGAAGCGCAGCTCTCCGTGCTCGCCCCGCTCGGGGCAGAGCACGCCCGAGCGGACGTAGGCGCGCAGGCGAGCTGGCCGCAGGCCCAGCATCCGGGCCACGTCCTGCGCCGTGTAACCGCTCATGGCGGCCTGGACTATAGCGTAAGCGTCGTCGCGCGCGACTCGGATCAGCGCTTCGCGCGGGCGCGCTTCGGCTCGGCCTTGGCGGAGGTGGCGCCGCGGCGGGCGCCCTTGCGATCTTCGTCTCCGGCCTCGGCGCGCGCCTCGTTGGCGGGCGCCTGCGGCGCGGCCGCGAGGCTGGCCTTGAGCGCTTCCATCAGATCGATGATGCGCGCGGGCTGCGGCTCGGGCACGGACGTCGCAATGTCCTGTCCCTGCATCTTGCGTTGAATGTCGGCCTGGATGCGCTCGCGGACGTCGTCGTGATACAGCGTCGGCTCGAACGTCTCGGACGCGATCTGGTCGATGAGCTGGCGCGCGAGCCTGAGCTCGGGCTCGCGCACCTCGCCGTCGGGCAGGGGCACCTCGGCGAGGGGGCGCACCTCGTCGGCGTACAGCAGCTGCTGGAGCACGAGGCCGCCCGGCTTCTCCGTCGTGGGCCGCACCATGACGAGGTACTGTTTGCCTCGCGCGGCGTAGCGCGCGAGCGCGGCACGTCCGCTCTCGCGCATCGCCTCCGTGAGCAGCATGTACGCCTTCTCGCCGCCCTTCTCGGCGCTGAGATAGTACGGCTTGTCGAAGTAGACGGGGTCGATCGACGAGACGGGCACGAACTGCGCGATGTCGATCGTCTCGGTGGCCCGCTCCTCGAGCGCCTTGAGCTCTTCGGGCGTGAAGGTCACGTACTGGTCCTTCGAGATCTCGTAGCCCTTCACCATCTCGTCGCGCGCGACGAGCTCGTTGTCGCGCGGGCAGATGTACTGCTGCTTGACGCGCGAGCCGCACTTGCCGTGCAGCAGATGGAAGGAGACGCCCGCCGAGGCTTGCGTCGCCGAATACAGCTTCACCGGGATCGAGACGAGCCCGAACGAAATCGTCGCTCCCGCGATTGCGCGCGCCATGTAGGTAACTGTACCCCCCGGTGAGACAGACGCCAAATTCTCTCACGAACGCCTCGGACAGACGAACGGCAGCGAGGCGGTCGTCAGCCGACCAAGGCGCGGAGCTTGGCTGCCAGCGCCGGTCCTTTGCCCTCGTCCTCGTGCTTGAAGAAGACGTGGGCCGACTGCCAGCTGCGCGCGCGCACCCGTTCGGCCCAGGTCGCGAGCGCGGCGTCGTCATAGTCCTGCCGCCGCAGGCGCAGGTAGCCCCAGGACGAAGTCTCCTCGATGGGCGTCGCGAGCTCCTCCGACTCCGCCAGGCAGAGGGCCGCGTCGCGAGAGCGCAGGACGTCGTACACGTCGGACGAGAACCAGGATTCGTGGCGGAACTCGAGAGCGGCGCGTAGACCGGGCGGCAGCTGGGCCACGAACTCCTGGAGCCGCGGAAGATCCTTCTTCATGAAGGGCGGGAGCTGGAAGAGCACCGGGCCGAGGCGGTCGCCGAGCGTGCCCGCGGCCTCGCGCAGGCGCGTCAGGCTGTCGGCGACGTCGGCCAGCTTCTTTTCGTGCGTGATGCGGCGCGGGCTCTTGAGCGCGAACTGGAAGCCCGCCGGCGTCTCGGCCGCCCATTTTGCAAGCATCTCGGGCGCCGGCATCCGGTAGAAGGTGTTGTTGATCTCGACGGCGTCGAGACGCTCGGCGTAATAGGCCAGCATCTTCGCCGCGGGAAGCTTCTCGGGGTAGAAGCTGCCGCGCCAGGGGGCGTAGCTGAAACCGCTCGTTCCGATGTAGATGCGCATGGGTTGGGGGCGCGGCCGGCACTCGGTCGCGGTCGCCGGGTTGTTTGCCAGGCGGCCTCGTCGACGGGTAAACTACCAAAATGGCGAAGAGCCGTGTCGCCAATCCGTTCGAAGACACGACCCGCACCTCGCCCGCGCCCGCGCCCCAGCCGGGGGAAGGAAACGCCGCCTACCTGGTCGTCCTCGCGGGCTCGAACGTGGGTGAGATGTACAAGGTCGAGGAGCGCACCGTCCTAGGGCGCAGCGAGAACGCCCACATCCGGCTGTTCGACGAGGGCATCTCGCGCGAGCACGCGCAGGTCGTGCAAGAGCCCGCTCCGGACGATGCCGACGCCGACGCCGACAAGCGGAAGTTTTTCCTGGAAGACCTGGGGTCGACGAACGGCACGTTCTGCAATGGGACGCGCGTGACGCGGCAAGCGCTCGTGGACGGCGACAAGATCTTGCTCGGTTCGACGACCATCCTGAAGTTCAGCTACCAGGACAAGCTCGACGAGATGTTCCAGCGCCAGATGTCCGAGTCGGCGCTGCGCGACGGGCTCACGAAGGCCTTCAACAAGCGCTACTTCACGGAGCGCCTCGAGAGCGAGTACCTCTATGCCGTCCGGCACGAGACGCCTCTGGCCTTGATGTTCCTCGACATCGACCACTTCAAACGCATCAATGACGTTCACGGTCACCCCGCGGGCGACGCCGTGCTCGTCGAGCTCGCCAAGCTCGCGCACGGGGTCCTGCGCAACGAGGACATCTTTTCGCGTTACGGTGGCGAGGAGTTCGCCGTGATCTCACGCGGCACCGCCGCCGGCGAGGCCGAGACGCTGGCCGAGCGGCTGCGCTCTGCCGTCGAAGGGCACGCGTTTTCGCACGAAGGCAAGCCGATCGCCGTCACGATCAGCGTCGGCATCGCGCGCGCGCCGCGCGAGGGAATCGGCTCGCCCGCCGAATTCGTCGCTCTCGCCGACGAAGCGATGTACACCGCCAAGCGCGCCGGCCGAAACCGCGTCTGCGCCGCGCCCGCCGCCTAGTCTACTCGGCGAGCCTTGCGGGAAGGGGGAGGGCGGCCCGGAGGCGGCGGAGGTATTCGGCGCGCGGGATGGTCGTCGCGCCGAGGCGCTCGAGGTGGGGCGTCTGCACCTGCGCGTCGAGCAGCGTAAAGCCTCCGGCGCGGAGCCGCTCGACGAGGTAGGCGACGGCGGCCTTCGAGGCGTCGGTGCGGCGGTGGAACATCGACTCTCCTCCGAAGAAGCCGCCGAGCGTCACGCCATAAAGGCCACCCACGAGCGCCTCGCCCTCCCAGACCTCGATGCTGTGCGCGAGGCCGCGCCGGTGCAGCTCGCCGTAACCGCGCAGGAATTCGTCGGTGATCCAAGTCGCCGGCCGCAGCTCGGTGGATTCGCCGCAGGCGCGCATGACGCCTGCGAAGTCGCGATCGATCGTGAAGCGCCAGCCTCCGCGCCGCACGCTGCGCCCGACGGTCCGGTGCGGACGCCACCTCTCGAGATCGAAGATCGCGCGTGGGTCCGGCGACCACCACGTGACGGCCGGGTCGGACGACCAGGGAAAGATGCCGGCGCGGTAGGCCGTGACGAGGCGCTCGGGATCGAGCGACCCGCCGACGGCCACCAGGCCATCGGGCCAGCCTTCGAGCAGCGCGCCGTCGCCCGCCTGGAGCTCGCCGAGCGCGCCCGCGTCGGGGAGGCCATCGTCCGTCGCGGGCGGGCTGCGCGATTCGTCCACGCCATCAGTTTACCGCGCGGGCGGCCGACTCGCTCGCCTGCCTTTCGTGTTGCCTCGCGCGACCGCCCGGCGGTCGCGCGAACAGGCGGCCTAGAAAGTCAACCCTGCGGCCGAGCCGGCCTGCCGCAGCGTCTTCTGGACCTCGCCGTCGAAGCTCGTGGCCTTTTCGGGATTCCGGCGCAGGTAGGTATCGCGCTCGGAGGAGGCCTTCGCGATCTCGTCGAGCAGCACGCCGCGTTTCAGCGCCGTCGCGGCGATCTCTTTCCTGCGCGCCTCGGCGGGAAGAGCCGCCAAGGACCTCGGCAGCTCGGCGGTCGGCACGTCGTCGAGGCGCACGCGCCCCGACGCGACGCCGCCCACGAGGTCGTTCGCTAGGGTCTCGCTGGCGTCCGCCGTGTCTTTCTTGGCCGAAAGGAACCCGGCGCGGGCCGCCTTGACGGCGACGGGTGCCGCCGCGGCCGCCTCGAGGGCGGCCCGCGTCGCGCCGCCCTTCGCGCCGTAGGCGACCACGGTGTCGGACAGCTTGTCGTGCAGGCGCGCCAGCTCCTCGTCGTAGGGCGTGCGGTGCTCGTGCATGCCGCCGTTCTGATCGATGGTGAGGAACTCGCCGTGACCGAGCGACGCGATCTTGCGCCAGTAGGTCGCCGTGTCGGGATCCGTGCCGCAGCGGATGGCATGGACCTGGATGCTGTTGGCGGCGGCCGCGCGCGCGGCCTTCACGTAGTCGTAGCCGTCCTGATAGTCGAGGTGCGGGGGCGCGTCGCCCACGAGGTAGATGATGCGCACCGAGCTCTCCTCTTGGGTGGACCACGACATCTTGTGCACGGCCTCATCGAGCGCCCGCGCGACGTGCTCGGGCGTGTCGCCACCGCCTTCGGCGCGGAACGACAGCAGGCGCCGGTACACGCGGTCGAGATCGGAATCGAGATCGTAGACGCGCGTGACGTAGGCGTCGCCGACGTCACGATAAGCGACCAGGCCGACGCGTACATCCGGGGTGGGCTGAGCGCGCGCGACGAAGCTCGCGATGCTCCAGAGCTTGGTCTTCGCGCCTTCGATGAGGCCCGACATCGAGCCGGTCGTGTCGAGCGCGAAGACGAGATCGACCTTGGGCCGCTGCGCTGCCGCGAGCGGCGCGGGCGCCACCGGGGCCAGCGGCGCCGCCGGGGGCTTGGGCGCCGTCGTGCCGTTCGGCGCCGAAGCGAGCTCCGCCGCCGCCGCTCTCCGTCGCTGAGCCGCCACGGAGCACAGCCCCAAAAAGAGCGCGCCGATCATCAGGCCCGCGCCCACCCAAGTCTGCCCTCTCGTCTCGTTGGTCGTCATCGTCTCGTCCCTCCGCTTCCCGGAGACGCACGACCGCGCCGTGGGATCTCGTTTCCTTTTTGACCCAGCAGCTTGGCGCGCAGATCTGCTGCTCAAGGCGCTTGCCGCCGCCGCCGAGTTGGGTTTACGGTCAACGCACCGCGCATGTCGACGCCGATCGTGAAGCGTTCGAAGTGGGCCGTGGGCGCGGCGGTGGTGATCTGTGCGCTGACCGGCGGCGGCGTCCGCGCCCAGACCAGCTCGACCTCGGGCTTCGCCATCGACAGGTTCGAGCCCGCGGGGGGCGGCAGCGACTGGTTCTCGCTCGAGTCCCTCGATTTTCGCGGGCACGTGCGTCCGGCGGCCGGGCTCTCTGCGGATCTCGCGCTCAAGCCGGTCGTGATCTACGACGCCAACGGCCACCAGGTGGCGTCTCTGGTGAGCCAGCAGGCGACCGTGCACGCGGACGTCGCCGTCGTCCTTTGGAGTCGGTTGCGCCTCGACGTGAACGCGCCGGCCGTCATCGCGCACGGCGGCTCGGCCGGCACGTTGAACGGGATCTCCTACGCGCCCCCGTCGGGCCAGCCGCTCGGCGACGTCCGGCTGGGTGCCGACGTGCGCCTCTTCGGGCAGGCGCGAGACGGCGTCGCGGTGGCGCTCGGCGGCCAAGTGTTCCTCCCGACCGGTCACCAGAGCGCGTTCACGAGCGATGGCGCTGTCCGCCTCTGGCCGCACCTGCTCGTCGCGGGCGAGGTCGGACCCGTCGTCTGGGCGGCGCGGCTCGGGTACCACTTGCGCCCGACTTACAAGTGCGCGTGCGCGCTGACTCCCGGCAACGAGCTCACGGGCGGGGTGGCGCTCGGCGTGCGCGCGTTGCCGACGATGCTCATCGGGGCCGAGGTCTACGCGAGCACCTCGGCGACGAAGGACGGATTTGCAAAATCCATGACGTCGCCCGTCGAGGCGCTGCTGGGCCTGCACGTCGCGCTGTCCCCGGACGTCAGCATGGGACTGGGCGCGGCACCCGGCAGCGACGGGCCCGGCTCGCCGTCCTGGCGATTCGTGGCGGCGCTCCAGTATTTTCCCGCCTTCGCGTCGCCGCCTCCTCCGCCGGCGCCGCCACTGCTGCCACCAACCCTTTCGCCCCCTCCGCCGCCAAAGCCGCCGCCGCCGCCGCTGCCGCCCCCGCCCCCGCCGCCCCCGCCGCCCCCGCCACCGCCGCCACCGCCGCCCGACAGTGATGGCGACGGCATCGTCGACTCCGAGGACGCGTGTCCCGCCGCGTCGGGTCCCCGCAACGAAGATCCAGCGCGCAACGGCTGCCCGGTCGCCCACATCGAAAACGGACAGATCCGCATCCGCGATCAGGTGAAGTTCAAGACGGACAGCGCCGTGATCCTCAAGGAAAGCAGCTACATCCTCGTCGGGGTCGTCAAGGTTCTCACCGAGAATCCCGAGATCAAGAAGGTAAGGGTCGAGGGTCACACCGACACCCAGGGCAAACCCAAGCACAACAAGAAGCTCAGCGAGCGACGTGCGGCATCCGTCGTGAAATGGCTGGTCAAGTACGGGGTCGACAAGCGGCGCCTCACGAGCGCGGGCTTCGGACAGGAGCGTCCGATCGCGACCAACCAGACCGAGGAAGGACGCCACGAGAACCGGCGCGTGGAGCTCCACATCATCGCGGGGCCGGGGAGCGAGCGCTGAATGGCGATGGCGGCCGAGCGTGCTGGCGGTGGGCGAGGGGCGCGTAGGCGCCTCCTCGTGTGGGCGATCGCGCTCGGCGCGACCGTCGCCGCCGCCGGCGGGGCGCAGGCCGCCGCGCTCCGCTTCCAGGTCAATCAGAAGGGCGACTTCGTGCTCTTCGGGAACACGCTGGGATACGACTGCGGTCCGGGCGTGCCTGCGCCGCTGGTGGGCACCGTCGGAGCGTGCGGCACCAACACGGCCGACACGGCGCCCGACGTCTTCTGGCAGTCCGACGACGCGACCGGCACGGCGGCGGCGAACACGGCGATCGCGCTCGCGAGCTCCCGCAGCACGGCCGTGCTCACGATCCCGACGGGCGCGACGATCACCTACGCGCGCATGTATTGGAGCGCCTCGAGGGCGACGCCCGACACGAGCGTGACCGTCGACCGAGTGGGCACGGGCGCGTTCACCGCGACGGTGACCGCCGACGCGACGGCCACGGCCACCTCATCGTCTGCGCAGGCGTACTACCAATCGACCGCGGACGTCACGACCCTCGTGCAGACGAACGGCGCCGGTCAGTACCGCGTGAGCGGCGTCGACGGGCTCAACCTCATCAACCTCAACAACGACACCGTCTACACGGGATGGTCGGTGGTCGTGTTCTATTCGCTCTCGACCGACCCGCCGCGGAACCTGACGATCTTCGACGGGCTCGACCTCATCAACTCGCAGGGCGCGCCCGTCACGGTCAACCTCACGGGGTTTCTGGTGCCGATCGCGGGGTTCGACGCCAAGCTCGGCGCGATCACCTACGAGGGCGACGATCAGCTCACGGGCGATGCGCTCTCGTTCAATGGGGTCGCGCTGTCGAACGCGCTCAATCCCGCGAACAACTTCTTCAATGGCACCCGCTCTTACCTCGGGTCGGCGGTCTCGAACGCGGGGGACTTGCCGCGCCTCACGGGCGGTCCGCGCAGCCTCTCGAGCATGGACTTGGACGTCGTCGACGTCACGGCGCGCCTGTCCCAGGGCCAAACCAGCGCGACGATCACGGCGTCGACGAGCCAGGACTTCTATCTGCTGGGCGCGTTCATCACGTCCATCTCGACCTACAAGCCCGACTTCGGCGGCGCCACGAAGACCTTCGCGGACCTCGACGCGCACCCGAACGGGGCCGTGTTACCGGGCGACACGATCGAGTACACGATCTCCGCGACGAATTCGGGCAACGACGGCGCGACGAACGTCGTCCTGAACGACGCTCTGCCCGCGGGCCTGACCTTCGTGCCGGGCTCCATCCGGGTCACGGCCGGGGCAAACACGGGCACGAAGACCGACGGGACCGGCGACGACCAGGGTGAGTACCTTTCGGCGTCGCGGACGGTGCGCGTGCGCCTCGGCACGGGCGCGAACGGGACGACCGGCGGCACGATGAGCATCGGCGCGGCCACGACGGTCGCCTTCCGCGTCACGGTGAATTCGTCGATCACGGGTCTCATCCAGAACCAGGCCATCATCACGGCCTCCGGACAAGCAGGGGCGCCCGCGACGAACTATCTGTCGGACGGAAACGGGGGCGGCCCAGGCGTTCCGCCCACGCCGACGCCCGTCATCATCGACGCCTGCGCGCAGAACAGCGACTGCGGCGGCGCGACGCCGTACTGCCTCACGACGGCCTCGCCGCGCGTCTGCGTCGGGTGCCTCACGAGCGCGAATTGCTCGGGCACGACGCCGACCTGCGACGCGGGCACGAACACGTGCCGGGCGTGCGCGGCGGACCCGGAGTGCCCGGCCGGCAAGCCCGTGTGCCTCGGCACAGGCGCCTGCGGCGAGTGCTCGGCGCCGAACACCGCCCACTGCGGCGGCGCGACGCCGGCGTGCGACGTGGGCACCGCCACCTGCGTCGCGTGCGTCGACAACTCGACGTGCGGCGGCGCGACGCCCGAGTGCAACCCGGCGACGAAGCTCTGCGTGGGCTGCCTCGCGAACGCGGACTGTGCGGGCGGCAAGCCCATCTGCGATCCGGCGTTCTTGACGTGCCGGGCGTGCGGCGGCGACGGTGAGTGCGGCGGCGTGACGCCTGCTTGCGAGCCCTCGGGCGCGTGTGGACAGTGCTCGGCGGGGAACGCCACGCAGTGCACGGGCGGCACGCCCGTCTGCGACACGGCGGCCGGGACGTGCGTCCGCTGCACGGCGAACGCGGACTGCGGCGGAACGACGCCCATCTGCAACGGCACGACGCACACCTGCCGCGCGTGCGGGGGCGACGTCGATTGCGGGGGCGCGACGCCGGCCTGCGAGCCGACGGGGGCGTGCGGCCAGTGCTCGGCTGCGAACGTCTCGAGATGCTCGGGGGCGACGCCCGTGTGCGACGCGACGATTGGGATGTGCGTTCGGTGCACGGCGAACGCCGATTGCGGCGGCACGACGCCCATCTGCAACGGCATGACCCACACGTGCCGCGCGTGCGGTGGTGACGGCGAATGTGGCGGCGCGACGCCGGCCTGCGAGCCGACGGGCGCGTGCGGCCAGTGCTCGTCCACGAACGCCGCGGCTTGCACGGGCACGAAGCCGGCTTGCAACGTCGGGACGGGCTTGTGCCGCGCCTGCGCGGGAGACGGGGATTGCGGCGGCGGATCGCCGGCGTGCGAGCCGACGGGCGCTTGCGGCGTCTGCTCGGCGACGAACAACACGCAATGCACCGGCGCGACGCCCGTCTGCAACACGGCGGCGGGGACCTGCGCCTCCTGCCTGTCGAACGCCCAGTGTGGCGGAACGACGCCCGTCTGTAACACGGCGACGCACACGTGCCGGGCGTGCGGGGGCGACGTCGACTGCGGCGGCGCGACGCCGGCCTGCGAGTCGTCGGGCGCGTGCGGCCAGTGCTCGCCTGGCAACGCCACCCAGTGCACGGGCGCGACACCTGTGTGCAACACGAGCGCACAGATCTGCGTGGGATGCGTCACGAACGCGAATTGCGGCGGGGCCGCTCCCGTCTGCAACGCCGGTACGCAGACGTGCAGGCCCTGCGCGGGCGACGGCGAGTGCGGCGGCGCGACGCCGGCTTGTCAGGCGACGGGCGCGTGCGGCCAATGCTCGGCGACGAACGTCGCTCGCTGCGGGGGCGCGACGCCGGTCTGTAACGCCGTGGCCGGGTCGTGCGTGGCCTGCGTGTCGAACGCCGACTGTGGCGGCACGGCGCCCGTTTGCAATTTGACGACGCACACGTGCCGCGCGTGCGCGGGCGACGGCGAGTGCGGCGGCGCGACGCCGGCGTGCCAGCCCTCGGGCGCCTGTGGCCAGTGCTCGGCGGCGAGCTCCGGAGCTTGCGGCGGCGCGACGCCCGTCTGCCTGACCGCGACGGGGATCTGCGTCGGCTGCCTTGGCAACGTGGACTGCGGCGGCAGCGCGCCCGTGTGCAACACGACGACGCACGCGTGCCGCGGTTGCGCGGGCGACGGCGACTGTGGCAGCGCGACGCCGGCCTGTCAGCCCGGAGGGTCGTGCGGGGCCTGCTCGGCGACGAATACGGCGAAGTGCACCGGCTCGACCGCGGTCTGCAACGTCACGACGGGGTCATGCGTCGGTTGCGTCGCGAACGCGGACTGCTCGGGCACGATGCCGGTGTGCAACACGACGACGCACGTGTGCCGCCCCTGCGCGGGGGACGGCGAGTGCGGCGGCAGCACGCCGGCGTGCGAGACCTCGGGCGCCTGCGGGGCCTGCTCGGCGACCAACGCCACGAAGTGCACGGGCGCGACGCCTGCCTGCGACACGGCGGCGGGCGTCTGCGTCGCCTGTGTGTCGAGCGCGACCTGCAGCGGCGCCACGCCCGCCTGCAACACGACGACGCACACCTGCCGGGGATGCCAGAGCGACACCGAATGCACGGGCGCGACGCCGGCCTGCGAGATGAACGGCGCTTGCGGCGCGTGCTCGCCTACGAACACGACGCTGTGCACGGGGGCCAAGCCCGTGTGCAACCCCGCGACCGCGACGTGCGTCCAGTGCGTCATCAACGCGGACTGCGCAGGCGCGAAGCCCACGTGCGACGGCGGGACGCACACCTGTCGCGCCTGCGGCGCCGACGCGGATTGCGGAGGCGCGACGCCGGCCTGCCAAGCCAACGGCTCGTGTGGCCCCTGCTCGACGACGAACGTCACGCTCTGCACGGGCATGACGCCGGCCTGCGAGACGGCGACCGCCACCTGCGTCGCTTGCGTCTCGAACGCGACCTGCGCGGGCATGACGCCGGCCTGCAACGTCGCGACGCACACCTGCCGCGCCTGCGGCGCCGACGCGGACTGTGGCGGCGCGACGCCGGCCTGCCAGCCGGGCGGCTCGTGCGGCGCCTGCTCGGCCACGAACGTCACGGCGTGCGCGGGCCCGACGCCGGCGTGCAACACGGTCACGGGCTCCTGCGTCGGGTGCCTGTCGGCGGCGCAGTGCTCGGGGACGACGCCCATCTGCGAGCCCTCGACGCACTCCTGCCGCGGGTGCAGCGGTGACGGCGAGTGCGGTGGCGTCGCGCCGGCCTGTCAGCCGGGCGGCTCGTGCGGCGTGTGCTCGGCGACGAACAGGACCTTGTGTGGCGGCTCCGTGCCCGTGTGCGACGCCGCGAGCGGCACCTGCGTGACGTGCATCGCGAACGCGGACTGCGCTGGCGCGACGCCCGTCTGCAACGGCGCGACGCACACCTGCCGCGCGTGCGCCGCGGACGCGGATTGCGGCGGCACGACGCCGGCCTGTCAGGCGGGGGGGGCGTGCGGTGTCTGCTCGGCGACGAACAAGAGCGCGTGCACGAGCGCCATGCCCGCCTGCGACGCGCGCACGGCGACTTGTGTCGGTTGCACCGGCGACCCAGATTGCGGCGGCTCCTTGCCTGTGTGCGATCGAACGTCGCGCGCCTGCCGCGCCTGCGCTGGCGACGCGGATTGTGGCGGCGTGACGCCGGCCTGTCAGCCGGGTGGCTCGTGCGGCGCTTGCTCCGCCAGCAACGCGCGGCGCTGCGTGGGCGCCACCTCCGTCTGTAACGTGCCGGTCGGGAGCTGCGTGGGGTGCCTCACGAACGCACAGTGTGGCGGCGCGACGCCGACGTGCGACGTGACGGGGCACTCGTGCCGCGCCTGCGCGAGCGACGGCGAGTGCGGCGGCGCGACGCCGGCGTGCGACGCGAACGGCGCGTGTGGCGTGTGTTCCGCGACGAACTCCTCGAAGTGCACGGGGCCGACGCCAGGCTGCGACGCCGCGACGGGGACGTGCCTGTCGTGCACGAGCGACGCGCAGTGTGGCGGCACGAAGCCCGTCTGCGACACCGGGACGAACAAATGCCGCGCCTGCGCCGCTGACGCGGACTGCGGCGGCACGACCCCCGCGTGTCAGCCGAGCGGCGCCTGCGGCGCGTGCTCGGCCTCGAACGCCACCGGGTGCCTGGCCGCGGCGCCGCTCTGCGACACCCAGGCGGGCGTGTGCGTGGTGTGTCTCGCGAGCGCTCAGTGTGGAACGGCGACGTCGCCGGTGTGCGATGACACGACCCACGTCTGTCGGGGTTGCGTCGCCGACGGCGACTGCCCCGCCGACAACGGGGCGTGTCAGCCGTCGGGCGCCTGCGGCGCGTGCTCGGCCACGAACGCGACCGCGTGCACGGGCGCGACCGCGCTCTGCGACGCGAACGCCGGCGTCTGCGTGTCTTGCGTGGCGTCAGTCGACTGCGGCGGCGGCACACCCGTGTGCGACGGCGCGACGCACATGTGCCGCGCGTGCGCCGCCGACGGCGAGTGCGGCGGCACGACGCCCGTCTGCAGCGCGGGCGCGTGTGTCGCCTGCGCGGCGGGCAAGCCGGGCGCGTGCGCCGTCGCTCAGAAGGTCTGCGACACGACGTCGAGCACGTGCGTCGAGTGTGTCGCCAGCGCCGACTGCTCCGGCACGCGTCCCATCTGCGACGCGGGCACGCACACGTGCCGCATCTGCCTCACGAGCGCGGACTGCGATCCGAAGTTCCCGGTCTGCCTCTCGACGGGAGCTTGCGCGGTCTGCACGCCGACCGACACCGCTCGCTGCGGCGCGGGCAATCCGCTGTGCGACACGTCGGGAGGCGGCGGTGTCTGCGTGAGCTGCCTCGGCAACGCCGACTGCGGCGGGACCACGCCCGTGTGCTCGGCAGTCACTCACGCCTGTGTCGGCTGCACGGCGGACGGCACGCCCAGCTGCCCCGACCCCGCTCGCCCGGCGTGTCAGAAGACCGGGCCGCTCTCCGGGGCCTGCACGGAGTGCTCGGCGACCAATCAGACCCAATGCGGTGGTGCCCAGCCCCAGTGCCTCGTGGCGACCGGTCTCTGCGGTTGCCCGAACGACCTCGCTTGCGGCGCGGCCGGCTCCGGCCTCATCTGCACCGGGCCGAACGGATTCTGCGTCCCGGGCTGCGGACCGAGCCACAACAGCTGCCCCGCGAACGCCACCTGCGTCGGGGTCTCGGCGGGCGTCGGGCACTGCGCGACGCCAGGTGGATGCACGGCTGACGCCGACTGCGCGTCGCCCCTGCCTCGCTGCGACACGACGGAGAGCGTCGACACGTGCGTGCAGTGCCTCCTCGACAAGGACTGCCCGGCTCCGTTCGTGTGCGCGACCGTCACGAAGACGTGCGTCGCGTGCACCGCCACGAACCAGAGCTCATGCCGCGCCGATCTCGGCGGGGCCCGCTGCGTCGCGGGCGACTCGTGCGGCTGCGCGATGGACGCCGACTGCGGCGGAACCACGTCGGGGCGCGTGTGCGACGCCACGACCGCTCGCTGCGTTCCCGGCTGCCGCGCGACCGGTGGCAACGGCTGTCCGACGTCGCTCCTGTGCACGTCCGCCGGCAATGACATCGGCGTTTGCCAGCCGCGGCCCGTGATGACGGACGGCGGCGCCGACGGATCCAGCGACGCGCCCTCCTCGTCAGATGCGGCCGAGGGCGGCGCGATCGACGGGCCCCCGAGCGACCTCGCCGCCGACGGTGTGGTCGGTGCCGATGCTCCCGTCGACGTCTCAACCATCGACGGCGCCGGCGACGCCTCCGACGGCGGCGCAGGTGGCGGGGGGGGCGCCGGATATGGCGCGGGCGGCGGCTACATCGCGGGCGGCGGCTGTCGCTGCGACGCGGGCGGCTCGGGCAGCTCGCCGGCGACGTTCGTGACGCTCGCGCTCGCCGTCGTGGGAGCGGTCGTACGTCGCCGCCGCCGCCGGTGACGCCCGCCCGCTGACGCTCTCTCCCGGGAGCCGGAGCGTCACCCTTTTTCAGGTCAGGCTTCTTTGAGATCATCGCCGTCGAGCTCGACGACGCCCGGGGCGGGGGGCGGACGGCTCGGGTCGCTCACGGTGAGGACCTTCACGCGAAAGACGAGATCGCGCCCCGCGAGCGGGTGAAGCAGGCGCACGTTCACCCGGTCGCCGGCCGTCGATACGATCTTCAAGCGCAGCGGCTCTCCCGTCGGGCTCTTGGCTTCGAACACCGAGCTCGGCTCGAGCTTTGCATCCTTGGGGAACTCTTGGCGGGGCATCTCTTTGATGGGCTGGGCGTCCTCGCTGCCGAAAGCCTCGCGCGCCGGGATCTCTCCGCGCTTCTCCTGCCCGGGCTCCATGCCGACGAGGCGGCTCTCGAGCCCCGGCAGCATCTTGCCCTGGCCCTGCACGTACCGCAGCGGCCCCGAGCGCGCAGACGACTCGAGGACGTCGCCTCCTTTGAGCGAAACCTCATAATCGATTTGAACGGACAATCCGGCTGCGATCTTCATCGGGCTCCTCGCGCGCAAGCGGCTCTCTAAGAGTGGTGCTGCCTTTAGAAATGTCCAGACGCCACGAAGGCGGCGCCGCCCGGGACGAACGCGGGCGCGAACGCCATTGGGGGCGTCTCGGTGGCCGTCACCCCGGGCGTCCACAGCAAGAGCGCGGCGCTCACGACGGCCGCCGCGCCTCCGACGCCGAAGAGCGCGTACGAGCCGTAAGCGAGGGGCTTCGCTTCGTTGCACCGATCGAGCGCCCCTGCAGTGCCCGCGTCGTACTGGTTGAAGCAGGTGGTCATCTTCGAGCGCGCCATGAGGTTGAGCGCCACGCCTCCGCCCAGCGCCGCCAAGGCGGCCCCGCCCGTGATCCAGGCCGCGAGGTGGCTTCCGCGCGCGGGCGCGCTGCCGACGGGGCTGGGCGGGGTCGCGCCGGGTGTCGCCGCCGCGCCGGCCGGCGGCGCTTCCGGACCGGCGGCGCGCGTGGGCGCCTCGGCGCCCGTTTGGGGCCCGATCCGCTGGCGCAGGTCGGCGATCCTCGCGTCGAGCGCGATGATGCGCGCCTCGACGCTCGGTCGATCGGTGGCCTCGGGCGCGAGCTTGAGGTAGGTGCGGAACCCGTCGAGCGCCAGCGAGAGGTCTCCGCTCTTTTCGGCGACGGTGCCCAGGTTGTAAGCCGTCGACGGGTGGGGCGCGAGCGCCAGCGAGCACGCGTACCGCCGAATGGCCGAGGCCCTATCGGCTGCCGCCTCGGCCTCCTCGGCCTTGGCGAACCATTCCTTGGCCATCGAACGGCGCAGCGCGACCTCGGTGTCGGGTAGCTCGGGGCACGTCTCGGCGCGGGCGGCGAGGGGGCCCGACGCCAGGACGAACGCGGTGAGGCACAGGAGGGCGCGCATGCGGCTCGACCCGTTCAATCGAAAGGGTTCGGTTTGTGATCGGAGGGAACCGCCGGCGCTTGAGCGCGCGCGTGCTTCATGGCCCGCGCGTGCGGGCGCGCGCGTTCGGCGTGCGGGTGCGTGGGCGGTGACGCCGGCGTCGGCGTTTCAGAGGGGCGAAGCTTGTCGGGGAGGGCGGGGCCGAACTCCGGGGCGTCCGCCGTCTCGCTCTCCGAGGCGCTCGGCGGGCTCGAGGGCGGCGGAGACGGGGGCTTCACGACGGGTTCCGGCGCTGTGGCCTCTGCCGACGGCGGCACGCCCTTCCAGTGGGACAGCGGCAGCGTCGGCGGCCCGGTAAGGGCTGGCTGCCTGAGCGGCCTCGAGAAAATGAAGGCGCCCGCGAGCGCGATGAGCGCGAGCGCGCCGGCGCCGCTGCCGACCCAGATCCAGTCGCGCCGCGACGGCGCGTCGGGGCGCAGCGCCGTCGTCGGGTCGCGCCCAGCGTCGTCGCCTCCCGGGACCCCCAGCCTGATCTGCGAGGACGATCCCTTGCGCAAGGCCACCGTCGGCCCGCGCGTCTCCAGATCGGGCTTGATGACGGGGAAGCCCGTGCCGCTCTGCGCGCCCCCCGAGCTGGGCCTGGCCTCGATGTCGAGCGCTGAGCTCACCGTCTTCTTCCACTGGACGAACTCGGTGTCGAAGAGATCCTTGAGATAGGTCGCGAGCTGCAGCGGCGAGAAACCCTCGGCCGCGAAGGCGTAACGCTCGAGCGCCATCGCCATCTCCTGCGCCGTCTGGAAACGGTCCTCGCGCTTCTTCTGCAGCGCGCGCACGATGATCTGCTCGAGCTGCGGCGCGACGGGCGTGACGTCCGACGGCGGCGGGATGGGCTCGTCGACGATGGCGCGCATCGTCGCGAGCTCGGTGTCGCGACGAAACAGGTGGCGGCCCGTCACGGACTCCCACAGCACGACGCCGAGGGCGAACACGTCGGCGCGCCGATCGACGTCCTCCGAGGATGCCTGCTCGGGGGACATGTACTCGATCTTGCCCTTGAGCCCGCCGGGATTCGTCTGCGAGACGCGGCCGAGCGCGCGCACGATTCCGAAGTCGATGACCTTCACGGCGCCTTCGAACGACACGAGGATGTTCTGCGGGGAGACGTCGCGGTGGACGACGCCGAGCGGCCGGCCCTCGGAGTCGACGAGGTTGTGCGCGTAGCCGAGGCCGTTCGCCGCCTGCGCGATGATGTACGCGGACAGCGCCGGCGTCAGCGGGTTCATGTCCTTCGCCGCCTTGCGCACGATTGCGGACAGCGGCTTGCCCTGGACGAGCTCCATGACGAGGAAGTACTCGTCGCCGTCGTGGCCGACCTCGATGATCCGGACGACGTTCGGGTGGTCGAGGAGCGCCGCGATGCGCGCCTCGTCCAGGAACATGCGAATGAACTCCTGGTTGGAGGCGAGGTGCGGGAGGATGCGTTTGACGACGACGAGAGTGCGGTAACCGGAAAGCTCTCCTGACAGCGCCAGGTAGACCTCGGCCATGCCTCCCGTCGCGAGGCGGCCGATCACCTGATAACGCCCGAGGTGCCCGACGCCTTCGCCCGGGCCGGACGGGTGCTGGCCCGTGTACGAATCTGGCGCCACTGTACCGCTAAGTGCAGCAGCTTCCCCCTGCAAGATCAAGCGCCTGTGGGGCCGCGCCACGCCTAAATGGACGGCATTAGGCGACGCTGTCTCACACGTCGCCAGATGTGCGCAGAAGCGAATTGCGCCGGTCCACGAGAGGCGCATACTGCGCCCGTGGCTCGCGTCGTCGAGCCGTGAAGACCTCGCTTGGAAAGCAGTCACAGCTCCGGAGCCTCGGCGTCCCCCGCGTCAGCAAACGCCGTCCCGTTGGCGGCGCCGCCCATGCACTCGGCGCCCGCGCACGGCGCCCACGGCACCGATCTCACGAAGCTCGCGCTCGGGGCGCTCGGCGTCGTCTACGGCGACATCGGGACGTCGCCGCTCTACGCGCTCAAGGAATGCGTGACGCGGCCCCACGGCGTGAGCGCCACGCCCGACAACATCCTCGGCCTCCTGTCGTTGGTGTTCTGGTCCATCACTTTCGTCGTCTCGGTGAAGTACCTGCTGTTCGTCATGCGCGCCGACAACGACGGCGAGGGCGGCGTGCTCGCGCTCATGGCACTCGCGCTCGGGACGCACGACGCCAAGCCGCACCCGCGCGCGCGCACGCTGGTCATCCTCGGGCTGTTCGGGGCGGCGCTGCTCTACGGCGACGGCGTCATCACGCCCGCGATCTCCGTGCTCTCGGCCGTCGAGGGCTTGACCGTCGCGACCGACGCCTTCACGCCCGTCGTCGTGCCCATCACGTGCATCATCCTCATCGCGCTCTTCGTCATGCAGAAGCGCGGCACGGGGGGCATCGGCTATGTCTTCGGCCCCGTGACGCTGACGTGGTTCGTGTGCATCGCGTCGGCGGGCGTGCCGTGGATCCTTCGTCACCCGCACATCCTCACGGCCGTCAATCCGTTGCACGCCGTCCGCTTCTTCGCCGCGCACGGCAAGCACGGCTTCCTGGTGCTCGGCTCCGTCGTCCTGTGCATCACGGGCGGCGAGGCGCTCTACGCCGACATGGGCCACTTCGGCACGCGCGCCATCCGCGTCGCCTGGTACTCGTGCGTGTTCCCGGCGCTGCTGCTGAACTACTTCGGACAAGGGGCGATGTTGCTCGAGCGCCCCGAGGCGGCGTCGAACCCCTTCTACGCGATGGTCCCGGCGCAGTGGCTCTATCCGATGGTCGTGCTCGCGACGCTCGCGACGGTCGTCGCCTCGCAGGCGCTCATCTCGGGCGCCTTCTCGCTCACGCGCCAAGCGGTGCAACTCGGTTACCTGCCGCGCGTCACGATCATTCACACGTCGGGCAAGACCGAGGGCCAGATCTACGTCCCCGAGGTCAACGCCTTGCTCATGGTGGCCTGCCTCGCGCTCGTGCTCGGCTTCCGCCAGTCGACCGAGCTCGCGGACGCCTACGGCATCGCCGTCACGGGCACGATGGCGATCACATCGATGCTCTTCTACTCGGTGGCCCACCACCGCTGGGGCTGGAGCGTCGCGAAGGCCGGCGTGCTGCTCGCGCTCTTCCTGGCCTTCGATCTTTCGTTCTTCGTGGCGTGCTCGGCCAAGATCGCCCACGGCGGCTGGTTCCCGCTCGTCGTCGCGGTGGCGATCTTCACGACGATGATGACCTGGAAGCTCGGGCGTCGGCTTCTGGGCGAGAGGATCGCCGCCGACTCGCTGCCGCTCGAGGCCTTCCTCGAGGACATCGATCGCACCAATCCGCACCGCGTGGCCGGCACGGCCGTGTTCCTCACGTCGATCCGGCGCGGGACGCCCGCCGTGCTCCTGCACCACTTCAAGCACAACAAGGTCCTGCACCAGCAGGTCGTCATCCTGTCGATCGTCACCGACGCCGTGCCCGAGGTCGCGCCCGCCGACTTCGTTCACATCAAGTTCCTCGATCGCGGGTTCTGGGCCGTGACGGCGCACTACGGCTTCATGCAGACGCCCGACGTGATCCGCGTCTTGCGCGCCTGCGCGGGGCAGGGCCTCTATCTGAACGAGGCCGAGACCAGCTTCTACCTCGGCCGCGAGACGCTGCTCACGGGCAAGGGCCGCGGCATGTCGCCCTGGCGCAAGCGCCTCTTCCGGTTCCTTTCACGCAACGCCCGCTCCGCGACGGACTTCTTTTCGATTCCCCCGAACCGCGTCGTCGAGATCGGGACACAGATCGAGCTTTAGGCCCCTGCCTTCGGAGTAAGATGAGCCGGTGCTGCGCCTGGCATCGCTCGTCGTCACGGTCCTCATGAGCCTCCTTGCCGCCACGGCCGGCGCGGCCGAGCTCGGGCCGTGGTCATTCCGCGCCACGGGCGGGCCGCCGGGCGGTTACGCGTGGATGCCGGCCGTCGTGCCGGGGTGCGTGCACACCGATCTCCTGCGCGCCAAGAAGATTGGCGATCCGTTTTACGGTACGAACGAGAAGGATCAGCAGTGGATCGAGCACACCGACTGGGAGTACCGATCTTCGTTCGCCGCCGACGCCGCGCTCCTCGCGCACGAGCGCGTCGACCTCGTCTGGAAGGGCCTCGACACGTTCGCCGAGGTCTTCGTCAACGGCCACTCGGTGCTGCGCGCCGACAACATGTTCCGCTCCTGGCGCGTCGACGTGCGCCGCCAGCTCGTCGAGGGCTCGAACCAGGTGCTCGTTCGCTTTCGCTCGCCCATCGCGGCCGTCAAGCCCGCCTACGACGCGCTCGGGTACCGCCTGCCCGCCATCAACGACCAGGCCCCCGAGATGGTGAGCATGTTCGCGCGCAAGGCGCCGTATCACTACGGCTGGGACTGGGGCCCGCGCTTCGTGACGAGCGGCATCTGGCGGCCCGTGACGCTCGAGGCGTGGGACGGCGCGCGGCTCGATGACGTACAGGTCTTCCAGCGCGAGCTCACGGACGCGCGCGCCCGCCTCACGGTGACCGCGCTCGTGCAGGCGACGCGGGCGGGTCAGGCGACGCTCACCTTGACGCCTTCGGACGGCGCCGCGCCCGTGACGGCGCTCGCGGCGCTCGTGCCCGGCGAGAACCGCCTCCGCGCCGAGGTCGTCATCGACAAGCCGGAGCGGTGGTGGCCGAACGGCCTCGGCGCCCAGAAGCTCTACACGCTCGGCGCGGCGCTGACCGTCGACGGCGCGGCGCGCGGCGCGCGCGCGACCCGCGTGGGCCTGCGCACGCTCGAGGTGGTGAACGCGCGCGACAAGGACGGCAAGAGCTTCACCGTCAAGGTCAACGGCGCGCCGGTCTTCATGAAGGGGGCGAACTACATCCCCTCCGACAGCTTCGTCGATCGCGTGACGCCCGCGCGTACGCGCGCGCTCCTGCAGTCGGCGGCGGACGCGCACATGAACATGCTGCGCGTGTGGGGCGGCGGCATCTACGAGGACGATGCCTTCTACGACCTCGCAGACGAGCTCGGGCTGCTCGTCTGGCAGGACTTCATGTTCGCCTGCAGTATGTACCCGGGCGACGACGCCTTTCTCGAGAACGTCCGGCGCGAGGCGGTCGAGAACGTGCGCCGCTTGCGCAACCACCCGAGCCTCGCGCTCTGGGCCGGCAACAACGAGATCGAGGCGGCCTGGCAGCAATGGGGCTGGCAGTGGAAGTTCCACCTCGGCAAGGCGGCGCAGGCGACCATCGAGCGCGACTACAAGCGCCTCTTCCACGTCATCCTCCCGCGCGTCGTCGCCGAGGAGGATCCCGGGCGCTTCTACACGCGCAGCTCCCCGTCCGCCGACGAGGATGGCGTGCCACCCAACAAGCTCGGCTGGGGCGACAACCATTACTGGGGCGTCTGGCACGCCGAGGCGCCGTACACCGACTACGCGACGCACATCTCGCGCTTCATGAGCGAGTACGGCTTCCAGTCGTTCCCGACGCTGGACTCGGTGGCGCGCTACGCGCCGCCGTCTTCGTTCAGCATCGACTCGCCCGTCATGCTGTCGCACCAGCGTCACCCGCGCGGCAACCAGCTCGTGCGGACGTACATGGAGCGCGACTTCCGTGCGCCCAAGGACTTCGCCTCGTTCCTCTACCTCAGCCAGGTCCTGCAGGCGACGGTCATCCAGTATGGCGCCGAGGCGCATCGCCGGCGCTGGCCGTACAACGCCGGCAGCCTCTACTGGCAGCTCGACGACTGCTGGCCGGTGGCGTCCTGGTCGGGCATCGACTACTTCGGCCGCTGGAAGGCGTTGCACTACGCCGCGCGCCGCTTCTTCGCGCCCGTGCTCGTGAGCCCGGTCGAGGACGGCGGCAACGTGCGCGTCTTCGTCGTGAGCGATCGCCGCGCCGACACGCGCGCGCGCATGACGATCCGCCTCGTCGATTTCGACGGTCGGGAGCTGTCGCGCCACGAGCAGGAGGTCGTCGTCAAGGCGAACGCGAGCACCGTCGCGTGGTCGACGGGAAAACGGGATCTCCTCCGAGGCGTCGATCCTGCTCACGTCGTTTTCGTCGCCGAATTGCGCGAAGGCGCGACCCTTCTCTCGAGAAACCTCATGTGGTTTGAGAAGACCCGCGAGCTCGCGCTGCCGCCGCCCGAGCTGCAGGTCGCCGTCGAGGCGCGCGGCGCCGGCGCCTCCGTCCGCGTCACCGCCAAGCACTTCGCGCGCGCCGTCTACCTGTCGACCGCGGACGGGGAGGGGACCTTCTCGGACAATTTCTTCGATCTGCTGCCGGGGGAGAGCGTCACGGTCGACTGGCGCGGGCCGGCCGGCGCGCCGCCGGTCGACGTCGCGCGCTTCTCCTCCGCGCTCAGGACGATTACGGTTCGCGACACTTATTGAAGGCGTCACAGACGGCGCGGTGCATCCTCGGCGCCCGCCCGCAGCTTGCGTTTGGGCGGCCGCCCGGAATACGTTCGACCACCTCAACCCCGACGGAGGTTCGATGCGCGGCTCGGTCCTAATCGTCCACGACGACCTGGGCGTGGGGCGGTATTTGGGCGGGTTTCTCGAGACGAACGATTACAGGGTCCTGTACGCCACGACGGGGCAGGAGGCGCTCGCCGTCCTCGAGGAGGACGTCCCGCGCTTGCTCGTCATCGGCGTGGGGCTGCCGCTCATGGGCGGCTGGAAGCTCATCGAGGCCCTGGCGCACTACCCGGACTTGTCGCGGATACCGAGGCTGCTCGTGAGCCCGGGCGACGGGCCGGCGCCGCTGGCCGCGCGGGCGCTGGCGCTCCTCGAGGCGCGCGCCAGCGACGTGAAGCCGGACGCGACACCGACGCCCGAAGAGGTCCTTCGGCGCGTCGCTAGCGCCTAGAGACCGGCGCGTCCGAGGCGCCAGCACCGTCGAGGCCGGCCATGGCCTTGAGCTCGGCGGCGACACGCCGAACGTCGTCCGCGGCAGCGAATTGTCCCTGAAGTTGAAAGCGGGTCGCGAGACCGTCTAGCCGTTGCGCGAGGCCTCTGAGTTTGTCCTGCATCGAGAAGCTCCTCCTGCCTTGTTGCGGTTCCTGCGAGATACACCCTCATCGGTGGGAAGGTGGGCCGACTTGAGGACATGTCGCACATTTCGTTACCGTCTCGCGTCACCTCGCAAATCCGCGATTGAAATGCCGTTCCGCATGACATTCCGCGTGTGACGGCACGCGCCGCGCGGCATCTGATGCGTGCGTGCCGCCCGCACCCCGCACGCGCCTCGAAAGGACCCGCCCATGAACCGCCTCGCTGCCGCGCTCGCCCTGGTCACGCTCACTCCCTTTGCCTCGCCCGCCGGCGCCCAATCCCGGCTCGCCGTCGAGGTCGTCACGTCCTCGCCGCAAGGGTTCCTCGTGAGCTCGGCGCTCATCACGGGTGAAAAGGACGCCGTCCTCATCGACGGCCAGCTCACGCTCGCCGACGCGCACCGCCTCGTGGGTGCCATCCTCGACGCCAAGAAGAACCTGACCACCGTCTACGTCACCCACTTCCACCCGGACCACTACTTCGGCCTCGTCGTCGTCAAGCAGGCGTTTCCCAAGGCCAAGATCGTGGCCCAGCCGGCGACCATCGCCGACATCAAGAAGAGCTGGCAGGGGAAGGTCAAGCAGTGGGGCCCGATGTTCGGCGCCAACCTGACCACCAAGCCCGTGATCCCGTCGCCGCTCACCGGAAAGTCGATCACGCTCGAGGGCCAGACGCTCGAGATCCACGGGCCGGTCCAGGGCGACGCCTCCACGAGCTCTTACGTCTGGATCCCTTCGATCAAGGCGGTCATCACCGGCGACATCGTCTACCAGGGCGTGTTCCCGTGGACGGCGGAGACGACGCCCGAGACGCGCAAGGGGTGGCTCAAGACGCTCGACGAGCTCGCGGCGCTCGAGCCCGCCATCGTCGTCGCCGGTCACAAGGATCCGAAGCTCAAGGACGACGCCAGCGGCATCGCCGCGACGCGCGCCTATCTCACCGACTTCGACGACGCCGCCGCTGCCTCGAAGTCGCCCGAGGAGCTCGAGGCGAAGATGAAGGCGAAGTATCCGAAGCTGCAGCTCGACATCGTCCTGCACATCGCCGCCGCCGCCCAGTTCCCGGCGCCCACGGCGTCGCCGAGGAAGTGACCCTTGGCCGTCACGCTGCGCCTTTACTCGGACTTCGTGTGCCCATTCTGTTTCGTCGCGGAGCAGAGCACGGTGCCGCGCTTGCGCGAGGAGTTCGAGCTCGTCGTCGACTGGCGCGGCTTTCCGCTGCACCCGCGCACGCCCAAGGGCGGGCTGCCGCTGACGGCGCTCTTCCCAGCGGCGCGGGTGCCCGCAGTCAAGGAGCACCTGCGGCAGTTCGCGGAGCGCTTCGGCGTGACGGGCATCGTCCACCCCGACCGCCTGCCCAACACGCGCCGCATCCTCGCCATGGCCGAGTTCGCGCGCGCCGAGGGCAAGCTCGAGGAGCTCCGGCGCGCCGGCATGGAGGCGCACTGGCGGCACGGCAAGGATCTCGAGAGCGACGGGGATCTGCGCGTCATTGCCGAGGGCGTCGGCCTCGACGGAGCCGCCGCCCTTGCCGCGGCAGACGCGCCGCAGTTTCAGCGCGAGGTCGACCGCAAGCTGGCGGAGGCGGCCGAGCACGGCGTCACCGGCATCCCGACGTTCTTCATCGCGGACGAGGAGGTCGTCGGTTGCCAGCCTTACGAGGTCCTGGCGGCGGCCGCCGAGCGGGCGGGCGCCAAACGCCGCGTCCCTCCGCCTTGACGCCGTTTCGCGCGTCCGGCCGGGGCCCGGCCGGCGCGTCGAGGCGCTGGATGCGCACGTGAGGGGCTCGCGGATCGGATTGTCCGGCGGCGAGCGCGAAGTCGTCGGCGGCCTCCTTCGTGATCTCGAACTGACTCGCCTGGGGGCCGACCCGGATGGCGCCGACCTCGCGGCGCGTGACGCCGCCCCGTCGGCAAATCAGGGGCAGCAGCCAGCCGGGCTCCGCCTTCTGGCTCGCCCCCAGGTTGACCTCGAAGAGCACCGAGGCGCGCGCGAAGTCGCCGTGTGACGGTCGCGGACCGCCCTTGGCGGGGGCCGCGCGCGCGCGCAGGTCGACCTCGGTGAGCCGCTCGCCCGACGGCATGCGGGCGAGCTCCCGCCGCAGCAGCGCGACGAGCAGGGCGTCGCGGTCGACATCGGCGGCGAGGCGGGCCGCGAGCTCGCGTGCGTCGCCGGCCTCGGGCGCGTCGCTCTCGCGCGCCGCCTCGACGAGAGAGGCGGCCAGCCCGGCCTCGGCGGCGCGCGCGATGTCGCGCTCGCCCGGCGCGGCGGTCCAGGTGTACGGCACGCGGGCCTCGGCGAGGAGGCGCTCGGCCTTGCGGCGCTCGGCGAGCGACGCGATGAGCACGCTCGTGCCCTTGCGCCCCGCGCGTCCCGTGCGCCCGCTGCGGTGAGTGAGCGCGTCCGCGTTGAGGGGCAGGTCGGCGTGGACGACGAGGTCCACCTCGGGCAGATCGAGGCCGCGCGCCGCGACGTTCGTCGCGACGAGCAGATCCGCGTCGCCGTTGCGCAGCGCCGTGAGGGCGCGCGTGCGCTCCGACTGGGCTCTGTCGCCCGAGAGCACGACGGCGCGGAAGCCGCGCTTGCCGAGCTGCTCGTGCAGCTCGGCGACGCCATCGCGCGTCGTTCCGAAGACGATGGCCCGCAGGCCGGCGTGCTGGCGCAGGACGTTGACGACGGCGGGCACGCGCTCGCCCATGGCCACGAGGTGCACGACGTAGCTTATGTCCTGGTGCCCAGCGTCGGCGGCGCCCTTGCGCGTCCGGGCGTCGATGCGGACGGCTTCGTGCTGGTAGCGCGCCGCGAGCGCGAGGATGGGTTTGGGCAGCGTCGCAGAGAACATGAGCGTGCGCGCGCGATCAGGCTGACCATTGGCGACCGTCCCGGCGCGCGCCGCGAGCAGCGTCTCGAGATCCTCGCGGAAGCCCATGTCGAGCATCTCGTCGGCTTCGTCGAGCACGACCGTCTGCACGCCTTCGAGGCGCAGGCTCTTGCGCGTCACCAGATCGACGAGGCGCCCCGGCGTCCCGACGACGAGGTCGACGCCCGGGCGCAGCTGCGCGAGATCGCCACGGACGTCGGTGCCTCCCGTGAAGACGCCGAGCCGCAGCTTGGTCTTCGCGAAGAGCCAATGCAGCTCGTTGCGCACCTGCGTCGCGAGCTCGCGCGTCGGCGTGATGACGAGCGCGCGCGGTCCGGCGGCCCGATGGGCCGCGGGCGCCGGCGCCTCGGCGAGCAGACTCTCGGCGAGGGCGATGCCGAACGCGAGCGTCTTGCCCGAACCGGTCTCCGACGACACGAGGAGGTCACGGCCCGCGTGCTCCGGGCTCGCCACGGCCGCCTGGACGGCCGTCGTGCGTTCGTAGCCGCGCGCGGCGATCGTTTGGGCGAGCGCCGTGGGCAGATCGAGCTCGGAGAACAATTTGGGGTCCATGGGCCGCGGTTGGTATATCAGACCCACCGGCGCTCGCGGGCGCGGGGTGCTAGATGTCGCCTATGGAACACGCGGCCACGGCCGTCGAGGGTGCCGCTTGCCAGCCCAACATCTCGCAGGCCGGCGTCGGCCGCAGGCGCGTGTTCGGAGCTTGGAACGTCGCGGCTGGGATCCTCCTCGTCGCGGGCCTGATCGGCGCGCGCGCGCGTTGGTATTGGTGCCTCGTCGTGTTCGTCCCGGCGTCGCTGGCGGCCGTGGGCTTCCTTCAGGCCAGTCGCAAGACCTGCGTGTCGCGCGCCGCCGAGGGCACCTTCGAGCACGAAGACTTCTCGAAGACGCCCGCCGATCCGACCAACGCCCTTCGCAGTCGCGTGGTGGCGTCCGGCATCACGCGCGACGCGGTCCTCGTCGGCCTCGCCGCCGCGGCGCTGACGATCCTCGCGACGCGGCTCTGAAGAGCTCGGTGAAAGAGCTCGGTGGGCGTTGTAGGGATTGAACCTACGACTTCGTCCGTGTGAAGGACGCACTCTTCCGCTGAGTTAAACGCCCGAAAGCGTTCTTGGTAGCGCGCCGCCACCAGCTTGTCAACGAACGCCACAATCCAGCAGCGTCTACGAGAACGAGCTTCGCTCGTTCGAGGAGCGCCGGGGGCGCGGGACCCTCCCAGGGTCCCGAACTAGATCACATCCATGTAAGCCGCGGAAGCAGGCGTCGATGAGGGCGTTGCAGTAGGTGAGCATCAGGCCGGCGAACACGCCGATGCCGATCACCTTTGCCGCGAACCCCACCGACTCGCTCGAGCGCGGGCGCGGCTCGCGTGTTTCGTTCGCGGTCGCGCCGCCCGTCCTGGCCATGCCGTCCAGATCCCACATCATCCGGCCCTCCCCTCGCTGGTCCTGTGCGATGTCCACGAGGGCTACCTTAGGCGTCGAATGGTCAAGGGCGTGTTTCGGAGCGGTACAATGTACGTAAAAGAGTGCAGGCCGCCCCGGGCCGGAGCGGGGCCGAAGGCCCATTTTGGGCCCGTCGCGGACATGAGCGGCCGCTGGTGGTAGCGTTGCCGGCCTGACTCTCCGCACCGAGCTCTCGTTGGTCTTGTCGTCGCTGCTCGTGCTGTCCATCGGCCTGGGCGGGGGGACGGCTATCTACCAGTCGGCGCGCAGCATGCGGCGGGAGCTCACGACGGAGTACCAGCTCTTCGCGGAGAACCGGGCTTTTGCCCTCCGCGACAACTTCGAGATCCTGGAGGACGAGCTGGCGCGGCTGGCCGCGCAGCCGCCGACGGCGTCCGTCGGCGAGCAGGGCGAGGCCACCCCCGAGGATCTGCTCGCGGGCGAGCGGAACTCGACCCTCTACAACACGGCCGTCCTGCTGCTCTCGGCAGAGGGCACGTGCCTGCGCTCGGTGCCAGAGCGGGCCGGGTACCGCGGGCAGCGCTTCGGCGACCGGGCCTGGTTCAAGGCCGCGCGCGATCTGCCGGCGCGACCGCTCTTTCGCACGGCCGACGAGCCGGGGCTCGGGCGCACGTTGAAGATCGTGCAGCCGCTGCGGCGCGGCGGCCGGTTCGCGGGCGCGCTCGTGGGCGTCATCGCCTTCGCCGAGGACAACGTCATCGCGCCGTCGCTCAACGACAACCTGCCGCGCGAGACCGACGCCGTGCTCGTCGACGAGACCGGCGACGTCATCTACCCCACCGATCGGGCGCGCGCCGCCGAAGGCTCCGACTGGAGCCGCGCCATCGACCTGGCGGCCGGCGGGGGCTCGGGCACGATGACGGGGCAGGCCCACGGGCAGGAGGCGCTGTTCGCGTACTCGCCCGTCAAGGGCGGCACGAGGTTCGCCGTCGTGTTCTCGTGGCCGTGGCGCACGCTCACGGCGAACCTCAAGCAACAGGCGTTCACGCTGGGCGGGTTCTTGCTGTTCGGCCTGTTGCTGGCGGGGTTGGCGAGCATCGCGCTGTCCGCTTACCTCGCGCGGCCGCTGCAGGTGCTCGGCGAGGGCGCGACGCGCATCGCGCGAGGCGAGCGTGTGCCCGCCTCGCAGATGCCGCGGGCCGCAGGCACCGAGGAGGTCGCGGCGCTCGTGGCGGCCTTCGAGCACATGGAGACGTCGATTCAGAAGCGCGATCAGGAGCTGCGCGACGCCGCGGCGCTGCTCGAGCAGCGCGTGGCCGATCGCACGCGCGAGCTCACGGCCGCGCAGCAGGCCCTCGTCGAGGCGGAGCGCTTCGCCGCCATGGGCAAGACCTCGGCCGCCATCGCCCACGAGCTCAAGAACACGCTCAACGGCCTCGGCATGGCCGTCGAGCTCATCGTGCAAGAGCCGACCAACACGGCGCGCGTGGCCCGCCTGCACCCGCAGGTCGCGCACGAGATCGCGCGCCTGCGCGACGTCGTCGATTCGCTGCTGTCGTTCTCGCGCGTGCCGCGCATCGAGCGCGCGCGCGCCGATCTCGCGGTCGTCGTTCGCGCCGCGGGCGAGCTCCTCGCCGACCTCGTGGGCGAGCGTGGTGGCGACGTGAGCATCGACGCGCCGGCCTCGCTGCCCGCCGTGTGCGACGCGCACAAGATCCAGGGCGTGATCGTCAACCTCGTGAAGAACGCCGTCGAGGCGGGCCGGACGGTGCGCGTGCGCGCGTACGCGGCCGGCTCCGACGCCGTCATCGAGGTCGAGGACGACGGCCCTGGCCTCTCGGCGGATGCGCGCGAGCACCTGTTCGAGCCGTTCTTCACGACCAAGCCCAACGGCACGGGGCTGGGGCTTCCGACCTCGCGGCGCTACATCGAGGCGCACGGCGGCACCCTCGAGGGCGGCACCTCGGTGGCGCTGGGCGGCGCGCGCTTTCGCGTCGTGCTGCCCCGCGACGAGGGCGCCGCCGAAGGCGGCGGGGGTGGCAGGGTGGGTAGTCCGTCCCGAGGCGCCGCCGATCGGATGAGGCCCGCGTGAAGCCGACCGTCCTCGTCGTCGACGACGAGAAGACGTTCCGCATCGTCGCCGAGGAGGCGCTCTCGTCCGAGGGCTTCGCGGTCACGACGGCGGCGAGCGGTCACGCGGGCCTGGCGGCCTGGCAGCGCGAGCCGTGCGATCTCGTGATCCTCGATCGCCACCTGCCCGACACCGACGGCATCGCCGTGCTCGAGGCCATCGTGCGCGAGGCCGGCGAGCGCGGCCTCGACACCCTCGTCGTCATCGCGACGGCCTACGCGGACATCACGAGCGCCGTGCAGGCCGTCAAGCTCGGCGCCTTCGATTATCTGTCGAAGCCGCTGCAGCTCCCCGAGCTCGTCGTCACCGTGCGCAAGGCGCTCGAGGCCAAGCGCCTGCGCGCGCAGGTCCGTCAGCTCACGGGCCAGCTCGCCGGGCGCGCCGCCGCGGCGCTCGGCGCCTTCGTGGCCGGCGCGTCGCCCGCCATGGCCGCCGTCGTCGACATGGTCGACAAGGTGGCGCAGGCCACCGACACGACCGTGCTCGTGCAGGGCGAGTCGGGGACGGGCAAGGAGCACATCGCCGACCTCATTCACCGCCGGACGCCGGGGCGCCGCGACGGACCTTTCGTCGAGATCAACTGCGCGTCGGTGCCCGAGAGCCTGCTCGAGAGCGAGCTCTTCGGTCACGAGCGCGGGGCCTTCACCGACGCCAAGGGCACGAAGCGCGGCCTCTTCGAGGAGGCCGACGGCGGCACGCTCTTCCTCGACGAGGTGGGCGAGATGCCCGTCGCGACGCAGGCCAAGCTCCTCAAGGTGCTCGAGGAGATGACGTTCCGGCGTCTGGGCGGCACCCGCGACCTCACGGTGAGCGTGCGCGTCGTGGCCGCGACGAACAAGGATCTGGCCGCCCTCGTCCAGCGCGGCGCCTTCCGCCTCGACCTCTATCACCGGCTCGACGTGTTCCACCTCCGCGTGCCGCCGCTGCGCGACCGGCGCGAGGACATCCTGCCGCTCGCGACGCACTTCCTGGCGCGCTTCGGGCCGCGCCTGCGCAAGGCGGCGGCCGGCTTCGCGCCCGAGACGGAGCGCGTCCTCCTCGCCTACGACTACCCCGGCAACGTGCGCGAGCTGCGCAACCTCGTCGAGCGGGCGGTCATCCTCTCGACAGATGCACTCATCGAGCCCAAGCACATCGTCATCAGCGGGCCGACGCTGGGAGATGCCGGGGGCGCGGCCACGCCGGCCTTCTTCTCGGTCGAGCTGGCCGACGGGCGGCCGCCGAGCCTCGACGCCCTCGAGCGGGAATACATTGCACGCCTCTTGCAGTTCTCGGGGGGCAACAAGACACAGGTGGCGCGTCTCCTCGGCGTCTCCTACCCGACGGTGGCCAAGAAGATCTCCGACTACGGGCTCTAGGGGTCGCTGGGACTTCCCGACTGAAAGATTCTTCTAGGTAGTCGAAAGTTTCTTGGGGGGAACGCCGAGGTCAAGGGGGCGTCAGCGCCCGGTTTCCAGCCCGTCAACGGCGGCACGAAGGTTGCTGCCGGGGACGTCGGGTCTCCATGCTCAATCGACTCATCGACTTCGCCGTCCACAAGCGCGCGTTCACGCTGCTCGCGACGCTGGCCTTCGGCGTCTTCGGGATCTTCACCTTCACGAAGCTGAAGATCGAGGCCTTCCCGGACGTCACGAACGTCCAGGTCATGATCATCACGCTCTACCCGGGCCAGGCGGCCGAGGAGGTGGAGAAGCAGGTCACCATCCCGGTCGAGCGCGCGCTCACGGGCACGCCGCGCGTCCTCATCCAGCGGTCCATCACGTCGTTCGGACTGTCGCAGGTCGTCCTCACCTTCGAGGACGACGTCGACATCTACTGGGCGCGCCAGCAGGTCGCGGAGCGCCTGCCGGACGCCGACGTGCCGCAAGGCATCGAGCCGCACCTCGGCCCGAACGACACGCCCGTGGGGCAGGTTTACCAGTACACGCTCGAGAGCGACCACCACAGCCCGAGCGAGCTGCGCAGCTGGCAGGACTGGGTCGTCTCGAAGCAGCTCATGCGCGCGGCCGGCGTCGCGGACGTCGTGAGCTTCGGCGGCTTCCAGAAGGAGTACCACGTCCTCGCCGACCCCTCGCTGCTGCGCAACAACGGCCTCGGGCTGCGCGACCTCATCGACGCCGTGAGCGGCTCGAATGGCGCGACCTCGGGCGGGTATCTCGCCCACGGCGAGTCGGAGTTCGTCGTGCGCGGACGCGGGTACCTGCGCACCGCGCGCGACATCGAGAACACCGTGATCCGCGCGCAAAACGGCACGCCCGTGCTCGTGCGCAACGTCGCCAAGGTCGTCGAGGCGTTCACGCCCCGCCGGGGTGCCGTGGCGCGCGGCGCCGCCATCGACTCCATCGAGGGCACGATCCTCCTACGCCGCGGCGAAAACCCGAAGGATGTCCTCGACGGCGTCCACGCGGCCGTCGATCGCATCAACAAGGACATCCTGCCGCCCGGCATGAAGATCGTGCCGTTCTATGACCGCACGCACCTCGTCGACACGACGCTCAAGACCGTCTCGCACAACATGCTCGAGGGCGTGCTCCTCGTCTCCGCCGTGCTCTGGCTGTTCCTTCGCGCGTTCTCGGGCTCGTTTGCGGTCGCCCTCACGATGCCGCTCGCGCTCTTAACGGCCTTCGTGGGCCTGCACTACGCGGGCGTGCCCGCCAACCTCCTGTCGATGGGCGCGGTCGACTTCGGCATCCTGCTCGACGGCGCCGTCATCCTCGTCGAGAACGCCTACCGCCACCTCGCCGAGGAGCAGCCGCCGCCGCAGTACGTCCCCGACGTCGTCGCGCGCGCCGCCAAGGAGGTCGTGCGGCCGACGCTGTTCTCGATGTCGATCATCGGGGCCGCCATGATGCCCATCTTCACGCTCGAGCGCGTCGAGGGGCGCATCTTCCGGCCCGTGGCTCTCACCTACGCGTTCGCGCTCATCGGAGCCCTCTTCTTCACGATGACGGCCGTGCCCGCGCTCACGACGGTGCTGCTCAAGAACCGGAAGGTCGACGAGAAGGAGCCGGGCTTCCTCATTTGGCTGCGCAAGCACTACCTCTCGGCGCTGCGGGTCGCGCTGCGGCACTCGTGGGCGCCGCCGCTCGTGGGCGTCGCGCTGCTCGCGGGCGCCGTCTCGCTGTTGCCCAAGCTCGGCGCCGAGTTCTTGCCGCAGATGAACGAAGGCGACATCCACGTCACCGTGACGATGCCGAGCGCCGTGTCGCTCCAGCGGGGGGCCGAGGTGCTCCGCGACACGCGCCTCGACCTGCTCAAGTTCCCCGAGGTCAAGGACAACCTCACCGAGCAGGGCCACCCCGAGGACGGCACGGACGACGAGGCGCCCAACCAGGCCGAGACGTTCGTGATCATGAAGCCCGAGTCGGAGTGGCCGAAGGGCGACAAGCACCGCGACAAGGAACAAATCGTCGACGCCATGCGCGCGACCCTCGAGAAACGTCCGGGCGTGGTCTACAACTTCAGCCAGCCCATCAAGGACCGCGTCGAAGAATCGATCTCGGGCATCCGGGGCCAGGTCGTCGTCAAGATCTACGGCGACGATCTCAACCTCATGCACGAGAAGCTCGAGGAGGTCGAGCGCATCCTCTCCTCGATGCGCGGCGGGCGCGACATCGAGATCTACCGCGCCGGCAACGCGCAACACATCGTCGCCGACGTCGACCGCGACGCCGCCTCGCGCTACGGCATCCCCGTGCGCGACGTCGAGGACGCGCTCGAGACGGGATACGGTGGCCGCGTCGCGACGAGCATGTGGGAGGGCGAGCGTCGCGTCGACGTGCGCGTCAAGCTGCCCGTCGCAGCCGAAGGCGACGCCTCGACGGTAGGTCGCCTCGAGGTCCCCGTAGACAAGACCCGCATCCCGCTGTCGGCGCTCGCGAAGATCCACGTCGACCGCGGCCGCACGCAGATCAACCGAGAGCAGGGCGGACGCTTCCTCGCCATCAAGTGCAACATCGAGGGCCGCGACATGGGCTCCTTCGTCGACGAGGCCCAGGCGCGCGTCAAGAAGGAGGTCAAGCTCGACGAGGGCTATTACATGACCTGGGGCGGCGAGTTCGAGAACCAGCGGCGCGCCATGAAGCGCCTCAGCGTGATCGTCCCCATCTCGATCCTCGCGATCTTCGCGCTGCTCTACATGACGTTCCAGGCGGCCCTGCCGGCCCTCGTCGTCCTGTCGGTGGTGCCGTTCGCGACGGTGGGCGGCGTCTTCGCGCTCTACCTCACGCACACGCCGCTGTCGGTGTCGGCGGCCGTGGGGTTCATCACGCTCTTCGGCGTCGCCGTCATGGACGGCGTCTTGCTCATCACCTACGCGCGGCAGGCGCGCGAGCGCACGCCCGACAGCGAGGAGGCCATCCTCGACGCTGTCGCGCAGCGCCTGCGGCCCGTGCTCATGACGGCGCTGCTCGCGTCGCTCGGCCTGCTGCCGGCCGCCATGTCGCACGCCATCGGCTCGGACACCCAGCGGCCGTTCGCGATCGTCATCATCGGCGGCCTCATCTCTTCGACGCTGCTCACGATGTTGCTGCTCCCGACGCTCTACAAGCTGGTCGAGGGCTGGTTCGGCGGCGGCAGCTGGCGGCGCCTCCAGAACAGGATGTCGCGATGACGAAGCGGCCGCGCCGCGCCGCCGCGCTCGTCGTCGTCGTCGTCGCGCTCATCGGGGCGCCGTTCGCGGCGCGCGCCGAGGGCCTGACCCAGGAGGACGCCGTCGCGATCGCCCTCAAGCGCAACCGCGACGCCATCGCGGCGCGCCTCGAGATCGCGGGCGCCGAGCTCGACGTCGTCGCGGCGCGCGTCTACCCGAACCCGACGTTGTCGTACGGGATCGGCGACCTCGTGCTCGGGAAGGGCAATCCACAGGTCGATCCCGTGACCAAGGTTCCCCAGGCGAGCCCGACCTTCTTGAGTCAGACCGTCCAGTCGGTGGGCGTGACGCAGGTGCTCGACATCTGGTCGAAGCGAGGCGCGCGCTCACGCGTCGCCGAGGAGAGCGTGGCGAAGCGGCGCCTGCTCACCGAGGACGCCTTGCGCGAAATCTCCTACGCCGTGCGCTCGGCCTTCGCCGACGTGTCGCGCGAGCAGAGCGAGCTCGCGCTGGCCCGCGAGGTGGCGGCGCGCTACGCCGACACCGTGCGCCTGTCGCAGTCCCGCTTCCGCGCCGGCGACATCTCCGAGGCCGAGCTGCGCAAGATCGAGCTCGAGGGAATGCGCTACCAGAACGCCGTCGTCGACGCCGTCATGGAGTGGGATGTGAGCCGGCAAAAGCTCGCGGTCCTCATGGGGCTCGCGTCGGAGCGCGAGCTGCCCGAGCAGGTTGCCGACCCCGACCGCCGGCCGACCTTCGATGCCGCCCGCCTCGCGGGTGACGCGCTCGAGCGGCGGCCCGACCTGCGCGCAGCGGGCGCCGCGCGCACCGTCGCCGAGGCCGAGCTCGGAGCCGCCCACCGCGAGGTCTACCCAGACTTCGAGGTTGGCGCGAGCTACAACCACAGCGACTTCACGGTCTCGGGCGACAACCCCAACACGCTCGGGCTGAGCGTCGCGCTGCCGCTGCCCCTCTTCGATCGCAACAAGGCCGGCATCGGCCGCGCCGAGCTCGACATCCGCCGCGCCGACAACGACCGCGAGCGCCTGCGCCTCGCCGTCGAGCACGACGTCCTCGAGGCGGTGCGGAAGGCCGCGCGCGCGCAGGAGCTGCTGCAGATCTTCGAGGGCAACGGCAGGGGCGGCTCCGCGACGTCGACGCCCGTGCCGGCGCCGCTCGCGACGACGGCGACGCACGACACGGGCGGGATGCTCAAGCGCGCCGAGATCGCGCTCGGCGTCGCCGAGAAATCCTACAAGGCTGGCGCCGCCTCGCTGCTCGACTTGCTCGAGGCGCAGCGCACGTTCCTCGACACGCGCGCGCAGTACCTGCGCGTCATCTACGATTTCCGTCAGGCCGCCATCGACGTGACCCACGCCGTGGGAGAGGGAACCCCGTGATGCCATTGCGAACAGCCACCGTCGCCACCGTCTCGGCCGCCTGCTGGTTGGCGCTCGCGCCCGCCTGCTCGAAAGGGCACGGCGAGGAGAGCGCCGAGAAATCCGAGAACGGGGGCGAGGGCACGCGGGACTTCGTGCGCTTCAACCCGGGCAGCGCGCCGCTCGACTTCATCAAGGTCGAGACGGTGGTTGAGACGGCGGGCGCGACGTCGGCGACCTTGCCGGGCCGCGTGACCTTCGACGAGGACCACACGCAGCGCGTGTCCTCACCCATCGACGGGCGCGCCGTGTCTATCCTCGTCGAGCTGGGCGACAGGGTCCACGCCGGCCAGCCGCTCATCGAGCTGTCGTCGCCCAACGTGGGTCAGCTCCAGGCCGACGCGCAGAAGGCCACGTCGGACCTCGTGCTCGCCGAGAAGGCCACGGAGCGCGTCCACAAGCTGCAGGTCGAGGGCGCCGTCGCCGAGAAGGACGTCGCGCAGGCCGAGAACGACTATCGCAAGGCCAGGTCCGATTCGGCGCGGACGACGGCCCAGCTCAAGTCGCTCGGCGTGTCGGCCTCGGACCCCGCCGTCAAGGTTGCGCTGCGCGCGCAGATCGGCGGGATCGTCGTCGAGCGCAACGTTCTCGTCGGGCAGGAAGTCCGCGCGGATCAGGCGGCGCCGCTCATCACGGTCAGCAGCCTCGACGCCGTGTGGGTGCAGGCCGACGCCTACGAGCAGGACCTCTCGCTCGTGGCCGAGGGCGACGCCGTCACGATCCACGTGCCCGCTTACCCCTCCGAAACCTTCGCCGGCAAGGTGGGCCACATCGGCGACACCGTCGATCCGACGTCGCGCACGGTGAAGATCCGGTGCTTGGCCGACAACAAGGCCCACCGCCTCAAGCCCGAGATGTTCGCCAAGGTCGACGTGCTCAACGCCGCGGGCCACAAGCTCATGCTCGTGCCCGCGCAGGCCGTGCTCAACGACGGCGACAAGTCGATCGTCATCGTCGCGAGCGAAGGCAACGTCTTCCGCGCGCGGCGCGTCGAGGTCGGTCCCGAGATAGACGGCAAGGTGCGGGTGCTGTCGGGCCTCCGCCCCGGCGAGAGGATCGTCACCGACGGCGCGATCTTCATGAAGCGCGAGATCGACGCCCAGTAGCGCCCGCCGCGCGGCCGGGGCCTGCGCGCGCCGCAACTTGGTTCGGCCCTTGCAGTCCCATGGGGAATGCCCACCCGGTATCACTCGCAGACCGTCAGAAAAGAAACACTGCACACCGTCTCCCTCGTCGCACCGCACCTCGACCGCGGCATGACCGTCCTCGACGTGGGGTGTGGCGAGGGATATGTCGGAGAAGAGCTGACCGCGCGCGGCGTGCGGCAAGCGTGGGGCGTCGACATCCTCGACCTGCGCCGCAACAAGAACGGGCCGTTCCGGCTCTACGACGGCCAGACGCTGCCGTTCCCCGACGATGCCTTCGATCTCCTCATGCTGAACTTCGTGCTGCACCACGTGCCCGACGAGAAGAAGATCACCCTCGTGCGCGAGGCGCTGCGCGTGACGCGCGCGAAGCTCTTCGTCCTCGAGGACACGCCCACGACGGCCTTCGACCGCTACGTGAGCCAGCGCCACGGCGACGCGTATCGGCGCAAGATCGACAGCGACGCGGCGTTCGGCTTCCTCACGCCCGCCGAGTGGCGGTGGTTGTTTCGCGGCATGGGCCTCGAACCCGAGACCCACGAGCTGTCGCGTTTCTGCCGGTCCGTCCTGCAGCCCTTCGCGCGCACGGCCTTCACGCTGCGCAAGCGGCGCGGAGGCGAGCTCGGCGTGGGACTTTCACCGGCGCCTGACGAGGGCTCGTCAGCCGGCGCGCGTTGAAGTCAGCGCGTCCCGTCGAGCGCCAGCGTGACCTGGCGCTTCGCGCCGTCGCAGTCGGCCCGCTGGCCGAGCGCGACGCCGCCGCGCAGCCGCAGCGGGCCGGCCATGAGGAACGCGAACGTGTCGGCCTGAGCGTCGCGGCGCGTCTCGGTCGTCGTCCAACCGGCGGCCGTGAGGGCGTTGATGGCGCGCGCCGCGCCCGAGGTCGGGTCGGCGCCGTCGAGGCAGTACATGGCGCGCACGTCGTCGGCGTAGGTGGCGGGCTCCCAGGGCGAGATGACGCGCGCGCCCGGGATGGCCGGGATGAGCGCCGCCACCTCGTCGACGAGGGCCGAGCGGCGGCCCGCCGTGTGCCGGATGGCGACGAACGAATAGAGCCCCAGGCCGAAGGCGATGACGAGCGTGGCGAGGATGGCGTTGCGACCGTGCACGCGCGCACACTAGCAGGCCGGCGCGCGCGTCACACGCCGGCGGCGAGGAGCGCGTCGAGGCGTGCGGCCAGGCCCGAGGCGCGCTCGAGCGGCCGCCCCACGGCGAGCGCGAGGAGGTCGGCGCGTCCGACGACGACGGCGGAGTGGCGCGCGCGCGTCAAGGCCGTGTAGAGGAGCTCGCGCGACAGCAGCGGCAGATCGCGCTCCGGCAGCACGAGGGCGACGTGGTCGAGCTCGGCGCCCTGCGCCTTGTGGACGGTCGTCGCGTAGGCGACGCGGAGGTCGTCGCGCAGGCCCTCGAACGGAAAGGCGGCGAGGCCGGCGCCGCGCGGGAAGACGGCCACGAGGCGCGCGCCCTCCGAGGCGCGCGCGGCGCGCACGACGACGCCGAGGTCGCCGTTGAAGAGACCCCGGTCGTAGTCGTTGCGGATCATGAGGACGGGAGTCCCGGGCGCGAGGCCGTCGCTCGGTTGCCCGCTCGCGGCATCGGCGCGGCGCGCGAGGAGCTCGTTCAGGCTCTCGGCGCTCGTGGCGGCTCCCGCCTCGCGCGTGACGGCCAGCACGCGCAGGCTCTGGTGGTGGCGGACGATGCGGCCCAGCATCCCCGCGTCGTTCGCTTCGAAGGGCTCGTCGCCGTCACCGAGAACGTAGGCGCGCGCGACGAGGCCGGCGTAGTCGGGGAGGGCGCGCACGCGCGCGCGGATCCAGTGCTCGGCGAAGGCGGCCACGAGCCGCCGCTCGGCGACCGGCCCAGGCGCCGTCGGGGCGAGGTGCTCGAAGCCGGCCCAGGTCAGCTCGGCGGGCCGCGTCCGCGTCGTTCCCTCGAGCGCGCGTCCGTCGCCGGCGTGGACGGCGCGCGCGGCGGCCAACACGGAAGCGCCCGCGGGGGCGCTCGGGTCCTGGCGATGGCTGCGAGTGAGCCGCACGGCCCGCGGCGCGAGCTCGCGGAAGACGGCGCCGGCGTCGACCGAGGGCAGCTGGTCGGCGTCGCCCAGCAGCACGAGCCGCGCGTCGGGGCGCAGCGCGCGCGCGAGGCGCTCCATGAGCCCGAGGTCGATCATCGACGCCTCGTCGACGAGCACGGCGCGGTGGGGGAGCGGGTAATTCTCGTGGTGGCGGTACTCGCCGGCGCGCGCGGCGGCGCGCCCGCCGCGGAAGCCGAGCAGCCGGTGCAGCGTGCGCGGCTCGGACGCCTCGGCGCCGAGCGTCGCGAGCGACTCGGCGATGCGGTTGGCGGCGCGCCCGGTGGGCGCCGCGAGCGCGATCTCGTTGGCGGCGAGACCGGCGGTGCCGTGGCGAAGCGCGCGCACGAGCCCGGCGAGCAGCGCCGTCTTCCCCGTACCGGGACCGCCCGTCACGAGCGTGAGCGGCCGCGTGAGCGCGGCTCGCACGGCGGCGACCTGCTCGGGCGTCAAGGGACGGTCGGGGAGCGCCGCGGCCGCGAGCGCGCTCTCGACGCCGGCCGGGTCGACGGCGAGCGGCGGCGCCGAGAGGCGCGCGGCGAGAGCGCGGGCGAGGCGCTCCTCGAGGCGCCAGTCCCGGTGGGCGTAGAGGCAGCCGTCGTCCAGAATGAAGGGCTTGTGGTCGCCCGCCCGGCCGAAGAGCGGCGCGAGGGCCGGCTGCGACGGCAGCTCGGCCGCGAGGCGGACGGCGTCGTGGCGGTGCGGCTCGGGGCCGCCGAGGCGCGCGAGCGCCTCAGGCAGGCGCGCGAGCGGCAGCCGCGTGCTCCCGGCGGTCCGCGCCTCCTCGAGCGCGAGCACGAGGAGCGCGAAGGCGCGCTTGTCCGGCGGCGAGAGCGCGGGCGCCCACGACACGGCCTCGTCGACGACGTGCAGCGTCTCCTCGGCAATGTCGGCCTCGCGCGCCGCGGCCACGAGCTCGAGCGGCAGCGCGCCGATGGCGAGCGGCAAGCGACGGACGCTCACGCCGCCTCCCGGTCGCGCGCGAGCGCGGCGGCGAGCTCCCGCTCCCATCCTTCGAGCTCGGCCCAGCTCGGGCGGCCGATCTCGAGGCCCTCGGGGAGCGCGCGCAGGAACACGTAGACCATGCCGCCGAAGCGCGCCTCGTAGTCGGCCTCGTCGACGACGCCGAGCATCTTCACGAGCGCGAGCGCGTAGAGCCGGCGCTGCAGCTCGTAATTGGCGGCCACGTGCGCGCTCACGGCGGCGGGCGAAAAGTCGGGCAGGAGGTCGCTCTTCCAATCGCCGAAGAACGCGCGGCCCTCGTGCTCGAAGATGAAGTCGATGTAGCCCTTGACGAACCCGGCGCCGCCGCCGCCCGCCGCGGCCGGGAAGGGGAACAAGAACTCGACCTCGCGCGCGACGCGCGCCGCGCGCGCCACGCCCGCGAGCGCCGCGCCGCCTGGCAGCGCGAGCGGCGTCGTGAGCGCCGCGTGGACGATGCGCTCGGCGTCGGCGCGGTGCGCGGGATCGCGATCGGTGCGGCGGAAGGCGGCGTCGAAGAGCGCGTGGATCTCGGGCAGCGCGGCCCACTCCGCCGCGGGAGGCCCGCCCGCGAGGCTGGCGAGCGGCACCTCCTCGAGCGTCGCGTGCAAGAAGATACCGGAGAGCGCGCCGCCCGGCAGGCGGCCGGGAGCGGGCGGCGCCTCGGGCATGGGCGCGGGTTGCTCGTCGAGAACCTCGGTGGGCGGCTGATAACCGCCGTGGGCCTGCTTGATGCGCGTGTACGACGTCAGCACGATGCCGGCGCGCTCTCGGCGCGTCTGGGCCAGCGCGGCCGCCGGGAAGTCGAGCGCGAGATCGGCGGGCGCCGGCCGCCAGGCCCGCACGGCCGCCGCGACGCGCGCGGGCGTGTCGTCGGGCGGGGTTGGGCAGAGGACGTCGCGGGTTTCGAAGTGCATTCGCTTTGTCCCGTCGGCGTAAAGCGCGCGGAGTCGTTGGTGCACGTGCCGGTAGGCGCCGTTGATGCGCCAGTAGTCTTCGTCGGGCGGTGCGTTCCCTTCGACCTTCGGATCTCCCGCGTACGGTAGATAGAGACGCTCGCGTGCGCGCGTGAGGGCCACATAGAGCAACCGCTGGTCATCGCGCGCGGCCTCGAGCTCGAGTTCCACCTTGAGGGCAGCGCGGCGGGGACGACCCACGAAGAGCCAGCGTCCGCCGTCGCGCGCGAAGGCACGAACGCCCTGACCACCCCAACGGCTGAAGGCACCGTAGACGAAGACGTGATCGGCCTCGAGCCCCTTGGCTTTGTGGATCGTCATGATTTGCACGGCACCGGGTTCGCCCTCGAGGCGCTGCACGTTTCCCTCTTGCGGCTCTGGCGTCAGAAGAGAGCTGATGAGCGCCGTGAGGTGGCGTACGAACTCGCCGAGCGAAAGCGGTGCTTGAGCGCCCAGTCGGCGCAAGACATCGAACAAGTGCTCGTAGTTCGTGAGGCGACGTGCGCTGCCGCCCGCCAAGAGCTCGCGTCGCGCCACTCCGCTCTCGTCAAAGATGCCGTCGAAGAGCCGCGCCCAGTCGCGGGTGTCCGCGAGTGCATTCCACCCGGACAGGCGTTCCTCGAGCGGATGGGCCGCGGGGAAGGCCGCGAGGGCCGGCAGGTCGTCTAGCGTGTGTCCGAAGAAAGGTGTGAGGGCGGCGCGCAGCCGTCGCGCCGGGTCACGTGGGTCCTCGATGGCGGCCAGTAAGTCACGCACGTGCGCGGCCTCGGCGGTCTTATAGAGGCCCTCCTGGTTGTAAAGTACGTGAGGTATGCCGCGCGCGCGCAAGGTCGCGGCGACCTGCTGGGACTCACTGTTTGCTCGAGTGAGGACGTGAATCTCTTCGAGTGGAACGGGCGGCGTGGCGGTGCGCAGGTGTTCGATCTCGTCCGCGATCGCCTGCGTTAGCGTCTGTCGGACATGGCGCAGCGGCAGGCGGGCCACGTCGAGCCCGGGCGCGGGTTGAACGGCGAGCAGCGTGACGGCCGGACCCCCCGCTGCCTGCGGGCGGGCCGCCACGGCGTCGCGGAAGAGGTCTCGGTCTGCGAAGAACGGATCCGCGGCGGCGTCGTCGAAGATGGCGTTCGTCGCGGCGACGACCGCGGGCGTCGAGCGGAAGTTGCGATCGAGCGAGATCGTCGCCGCGTCGGCTCGCGTGATGGCGCGGCGGGCAGCTGCATATGTCATGACGTCGGCGCCCCGGAACCCGTAGATGGCTTGCTTGGGATCGCCGATGACGTAGAGCGGGTTGCTGCCGCCGCTGTTGTGGAAGATCGCCCGGAAGATCTCCCATTGCACGCCGTCAGTGTCCTGGAACTCGTCGATGATCGCGAGACGGTAGCGACGGCGCAGCGCCTCGGTCAGCCCACCCCCGTCGCGACGCAGCGCCTCGGCGACGAGGCGCAGCATGTCGTCGAAATCGTAAAGCCCGGACGTCTTCTTTCGCAGGTCGAGTCGCGCGCGGACGTGCGGCAGGAAGAGCTGGGCGATGGCGAGTTCGAGGGGTACGGCAAAATCGGCGATGGCCAGGAACGAGCCGACGAAATTGGAAAGCGGTCCGGAAGGGACCGGGGTGCGCAGCTTCTCCTCGATGTAAGAGAAGAGATTCTTCATCTCGGTGAGCTCGGCGTCGAGCTCGAGGAGTGCCTTCGCGGCATCGCCGTGCACCACGAAACTCTGACAGAGCGCGAGGACGTTCCGCGCGCGCCGCTCGACGGTGTTCGCGGTGGTCCCATCGGAGTGCCGTTTGAGAAGTTCCTTGAAGGTCGCGTCGAGGGGCAGCGCAGCGTAGGCAGAGAGCGCCTCGCGAAGGCGCGCTTCGTCGTAGACGACGCCCCACGGTCGCTGCTGTGCGACGCCGTCGTAGAGGGACTTCTCGAGGCGTTCGAGGCCGCGCCCCGAGGCGAGCCACGCGCCCAGGTAAGGCGAGAGGGCAACGTCCGTCGCGAATGTCGTGCGCAAAGCCTCCCTGAACGCAGCGCCGAAGGCGCGCTTGCTGTCGACGTGCTCCTGCGCGAGCAAGCGGCGGCTCGCGAAGGCATCCTCCGTGAGCACGCGTTGGCAGAAGCCGTGGATCGTCGTGATCGTCGCGCGATCGAAAGCGTGCCGCGCCTCGACGAGACGCCCGCGTGCGACTGCGTCGAGCGTCCAGACGCGTTCCGGCGGCGCGTCGGGCGGCGCAGCGGCCTTGTGGGCGAGCAGCCGGCTGAAGAGCGCGCGCAAGCGACGCAACAGCTCGGCCGTTGCCTTCTCGGTGAACGTGACGACCAGGATCTCCTCGAGCCGCGCGTCGCCGCGCAGCACGCGGTCGGCGACGAGGTGTTCGAGAAGGAACGTCTTGCCCGTTCCAGCTGATGCTTCGATGATGGCCGACGCATCGCGCGGCAGACGCGCCACCTCCTCGGGAAAGACATAGCCGGGCGGGCTCATCGGGAGCGGCCTCGTGGCTTGGTGCCTTCGGCCTCTTCGACGAGCGCGAGGTAGGTACCGAATCGCTCATCGACGAGCCGCAGGGCCTCTCCTTCCGATTCCGGCAGCGGGTAGTCGCGCGCGTCGGGAATCGGACCCCAGTCGGACGAGAAGCGCGTCCATTCGTCCTCGCGCAGCATGTGAATGTAGGCGAGCAGCTCAGGGCGCGGATTCTTCGCGCTCCAACCGAGCACGCCCTCGCAAGGGAAAAAGTACGAATGCACGCCCGAGAGCATGTCGGTCGCGAGTCGCGCCAGGTACGCGCGTGCGGAGGCGGCGTCGAGCGCCCCCAGCCAGATAGTCTCAGGGGCCTCCTGTTCGGGGCGCAGGATCAGCACGCGCCGGCGCGGCGCGACCACGGGGCTCGCTGCCGCGAGGACGACGTGATCGACGAACGCGCGCAGCCTATCGCGGCGGTAGCCGTTGTCCTTGGTCGACGAGGACGCGAGCAGCACGGTCGTCGGCGCGTCATCGATCGACGTCACGAGGTTCGTCCCGCCGTGCAGTTCGAGCGCTAGCGCCCGCGGGCCGGCGGGGCCAGGCAGCTCGATGTCCAGCTGGGGAGCCGGCAGAATCATGAGGCCGGCCTCGTTCTCGGGCCCGTGGCCGAGCCACAGCGGTGCCAGCCGAGCGTTTACAGTGCCGACGGCGGCGAGCACGCCGGACCACTGGCGCAGAAGCTCAAGGTGCTGGGCGCGCACGGCGGCGCCAAAGGCGCCCGTGGGCAGCGTTCCGTCGAGCGAGGCGGTCTCGGCCGCCGCGAGGTAGGCGCGCGTGAGCTCGTCGTCGTTAGGAACGCCGGCACGGAACGCACCAGCGAGCGCGTCCCGAAGCAGGGGAATCGCGCGAGGGCGCGGCAGCTCGAAGTCCTCGTGCTCCCGAAACGCGGCCATCGCGATTTCGTCGCCATCGTCTTCGCCGAGGGGGAGGAGCGCCCGGGCCGAGCCCTGCAGGGGGCACTGCAGAAAGCGAAGCAGCCTGGCGAATGGCACGACCTTCAGCCCGGCCTCTTGCGACGACGCCAGCGTCGTGGACGGCGGCGCCCTCCAGCCGAGCGTGGGCCCGAGCGCGGCCAGCACCTCGGGTACGAGGACCCGCCGCAGCGCGAGCCACTCCGGCAGGACGCGGCCGCCGGCGGCGTCCCGCATGGCTCGCCCGAGCCGCGCGGCGCGCCGTTCGCGCGCCGCCGCGGGGATGACGGCGCAGGCCGCCTCGTCCTCGTGGCGCCGAAGGGGCGGCGAGGGGCGCGTGATGGCGGCGGCGTCGCCGTCGCGTAGGTAGCCCGCCTCGAGCAGGCCCACGAGCTCGAGCACGGTCGACGAGGGGCCGAGGCGCTCGCCCGAGACCTCGTCGCGGTCGACGTACGACAGGTAGAGCCGCTCGCGCGCGCACAGCAGCGTCTCGAGGAACATGTACTGATCTTGCTCGCGCGGCGAGACGTCGCCGGGGAGGCGGTGCTGTTTGCCGCGCAGGTCGAGCTCGCGGAAGCGCTCGGGGGCCGGGAAGCGCCCCTCGCCCATGCCGGCCATGAAGACCGCTGCGAAGGGCACGGCGCGCATGGGCAGGAACGTCGACACGGTCACGCCTTGCGTGAGGTAGCGCCCCGAGCGCGCCGGGAGCGCGGCGAGCGCGGCGCGCACGAGCTCGTGGGCGATGCGGTAGCCGACGCGCAGGCCGCCCGGCGCCACGGTCTCGAGCCGCTGCAGCTCGGCGAACACGCGCGCGAGCGCGGCCTCGTCGTCGGGCGCGGACGCCACGAGCGTCGTGGCGATCTCGCGGCGCAGCTCGCCCATCCACGCCGCGACCGTCTGCGTGGCGCCGCGCGCGCGCATCGCGAACCCGATGAGCGCGCGCGCGAGCAGGCCGAACCCCTGCGCGCTCGCCTGCAGCTCGGGCGGCAGCTCTTCGGGCAGGTAGCGCTCACCTCCCTGCACGAAGGCGCGCTGCTCGCCGCTGCGCCGGCCCGCGAGGAAGGCGCCGAGCGCGAGGCGCCGCAGGCCCTGGTCCCAGTTGAAGCGATCGCCGTCGACGTACGTGCCGTCGTGGTCCCGGCGGTCAGCGCCGTGCACGATGTCGAGCTCCTCGGCGAGGGCCAGCCAGTCACGTGGGTCGCCGTCGGGAAAGCGCGCCGCGACGATCGGGTGCATGACGAGGCGCAGAAGGTCCTGCCGCCCGAGTGGCCCGAGCGGCAGGGCCAGCAGCAGCCCGACGGCCTCGAGGACGCGGCTCTCGGTCGCCGACGGGGCGTCGATGATCGTGTGCGGCAGGTCGGAGGCCTCGCGCAGCACGGCGGCCGCGAGCGGCAGGTAAGTCTCGGCGGCGGCCGGCGGCACGACGATCGCGACGTCCGTGAAGCGCAACCCGGCCCGCGGCGCCTCGCGCACGAGCTTCCAGATCTCGGCGCCGATCGTCTCGAGCTCGCGGCGCGGATTGGGGCAGGGGAGCACCGCGATGCTGTCGTCGGCGAGCGCGAGCCGCCCCTTGCCCTCGCGCGCCGGGGCACGGTCGAGGATGTCGTGCTGCAGCTGCGCGAGCAGCGTCCGCGGCTCGCCCTCGGCGAGCGGCTCGGGAAACCGCGGCGAGAAGTCGCAGTCGACGAGCTCGTTGAGCAACTTGATGCTCTCGCGTCCGGGGCGCCCCCAGAGCGCGAGCGCGGGCGTGTCGATTTGACGGGGGTCTGGCTCGCTGCCGCTCGCAGACCCCCGGTCCCCCCTCGCTGCGCCCGGCAAAGCCGGGCTTCGCTCGCTCCCTGGCTCGCTGCCGGAGGTCTGACGGGGGTCTGGCTCGCTGCCGCTCGCAGACCCCCGGTCCCCCCTCGCTGCGCCCAGCAAAGCTGGGCGCAGCTCGCTTTCTGGGAGGAGGGAGAGCTGCTCTTGGGCGCGGCGGCGGGGGAAGCGGGCGCGGTCGGCGGCGCGCGCGCGGCGGGCGCGACCGTCGTCGAGGTCCTCCCAGAACTCGCGGCACGGATTCAGGGCGTAGATGAAGACGTCCCCCGCCTGTCCGAGGGCGGCCAGGATGCCGCGGTAGAGGCGCGCGACGTAGGAGATGCCGAAGACGTACGTCGCGCCCGGCACGGTGAGCGCGCGGGCGTCAGCGAAGAAGCTCGGCAGATCGAGGTAGCGACGGCCCTCGGCGCGCCCGCGCGCCTCGAATGCGCCGCCACGTCCATGCAGCGCGAGCCAGGCGGCGCGCTGCCAGCGTTCCGTGGGGCGTTTCTCGTCGTCGGGCGCGCCGGCTCCTTCGAGCGTGCGTCCCGCGCGCCAGGCGCGCAGAAGCTCGGGGCGCGCGAAGGCGTACTCGTCGAAGAGCGTGCCGAGCTCGGCGGCGAGCTGGGCACGGCGCAGGTCGAGCGCGTCGCGCGCGTCGCCGCCCGCTGCGAGGTAGGCGCGCGCGGGCGCGAGATCGTCGGGTGCGAGCCGGCGTTCATCGTGGAAGAGGGCGAGCAGCTCGCCCTCGAGCACGGCGCGGTCGACGAGCGCGACCTCGGGCGCGCTCGCGGCCACGATCGAGGCGAGGTGTCCGCGCAGGTACCTGGTGTCGAGGTGCGCGGCGACGCCGTTCTCGCGAGCGACGCCGAGCTTCACGTAGGTGTCGATCTGCGGATTCGGCACGACGAGCGGCACGGGCTCGTAGAGGCCGTGGCCCGCAGCGCGCGCGCGCGCCAGATCGTCCGCGAGCGCGCCCAGCAGCTCCTCGGTGCGGTTCGAGTAGCGAAGGAAGATCATCGAGCGCTCGGGGCCTCTGGCGCGAGCAGCTGCTTCTTTTGGACCTTGCCCATGGCGTTGCGGGGCAGCGCCGGCAGGAGCTTGAGCGCGCGTGGCACCTTGTAGACTGCCAGCCGCTCGCGCGCGAAGGCCATGAGCGCCTCCAGCGTCAGCGTCGCGCCATCGCGTGCGACGACGCAAGCCGTGACGCGCTCGCCCCAGGTCTCGTCGGCCTCACCCACGACAGCGATCTCGGCGATGGCCGGGTGGTCGCCGAGCGCCGCCTCGATCTCGAGCGCCGAGATCTTATAGCCGCCGCTCTTGATGATGTCGACGGAGGTGCGGCCGAGCAGCCGGATGACCCCCGCCGCGTCGCGGACGCCCGTGTCGCCCGTGCGGAAGCGCCCCGAGGCGTCGAAGCTGGCCGCGGTCGCCGCGTCGTCGCCGTGGTAGCCCGAGAACATCTGCGGCGAGCGCACGCGCAGCTCGCCGCTCACGCCCGCCTGTGTGGGCGCCCCGTCGTCGCCCACGAGCTCGACCTCGACGCCCGGGAGCGGCACGCCGACGGCGCCGGGCACGCGCGGCCCGTCGTAGGGATTGGACAGCGCCATGCCGATCTCCGTCATGCCGTAGCGCTCGAGGATGGTCTGACCCGTGGCCGCGCGGAACTCCTCGAGCCGCGACGCGGGCAACGCCGCCGACCCGCTCGTGAAGAGTCGCAGCCGCGCCGCCGCGGCCGACCAGCGCGCGCGGCGGTCGGCGGGCGCGCCCCGGAAGGCCTCCATGAGCTTCGCGTAGATCGTCGGCACGGCCATGAAGACCGTGACGTCGGCGAGCGCCTCCCAGGCGGCCGCGGGCTCGAACGGTAAGAAGCGCACCTCGGCGCCAACCCACATGGCGCCCAGCGCCGCGACGATGAGGCCGTGCGTGTGGTGCAGCGGCAGGACGTGCAGCAGGCGATCGTCGGCGCGCCAGCGCCAGGCCGTCTCGAGCGAAGTGACCGTGGCCGCGACGGCCGCGTGCGCGAGCCGCACGCCCTTGGGACGCCCCGTCGTGCCCGACGTGTAGAGCATGATCGCCGGGGCGTCCGCGCCGGGCGGCGGCGGCAGGGCGCTGGCCGCGCCGCTCGCGACGCCGCCGTCGCCGGGGGACCCTAGCCCGGTGGCCTCGAGGAGCCGGACGGCCCGCCCTGGCGCCGCCGCGGCGAGGGTGGCGCGCAGCGCGGGCGTCGCGAGCAGCTCCACGGGCGCCGCGGTCGCGAGCTGATACTCGAGCTCGGGACGGGCGTGCAGGGGCGAGAGCGGCACGGCCATCCCGCCTGCCCGCAAGATCCCGAGCAGCGTCGCGAGGTGGGTCGGTCCGGCGTCCGCGAGGAACGCCACGGGCGCGCCGGCCAACCCGGCGGCCCGGTCGGTCGTGAGCGAGCGCGCGAGGCGCGCCGTCCAGGCGTCGAGCGCGCCGTAGGAGACCAGCGCCCCACTCCCGCTCATGGCCGGGGCGTCCGCGCGATGCTGGGCGAGTCGGCGCAGCAGGGGCGACGGAACGGAGGAGTTTCTGGCAGTCACGGGCGGGGCGCCGCTTTCGCGCTGACGCTAGCTCCGGCCTCCCGATGGGTCAATGACGGCGTCGTGCGCCGCCTCGTGAACGAGCCTCATGCCGGCGCGTCATCCAGCCGATGAATCGCGCGGAATGCGAGCTCACCGCGCCGTGGCTGCCAGCGCCTTCGTGGTGGGGGTAGGCGTCTGTGCGCCGATGGCGGCCGAGGCCGATGCCCCGGCGGCGCAGCCCGAGCCCGCCATCACCGTCCCCGGCGTCGAGGGCGATTATCTGCGCAAGGTGCATGCGTACATGCACTGGCGCTGGACCCACGGCTTCATCGAGTCGGTGGCGATGTTGCGCCCCGTGACAGATCCGCTGAACAACCCGGCCCTCACGGCCGAGATCCTGTTCACCGTGCGCTGGGACGGCAGCCCCGCCGAGGTCACCGTCAGCCGGAGCTCGGGCCAGAAGGTGTTCGACAAGGCCGCCGTCGCGGCCGTGCGGGGCGAAGGACCTTACCCGGTGCCGCCTCTCGCCCTCTTCGGAGATGACGGCGTCGTGCACTTTCGCTGGGTCTTCTCGCGCGACTATCGGCTCTGCTCGCAGGGAGAGCTGCGCCGGCGCGAGGACCCGCTCGAGGAGGCGATGCCCCGCCTCTTCATCCAGGGCCGCCTCAAGGAGGCGCTGCTGCGCGTGACGCGCTACATGGAAGCCGGGGACGCCAACGCCATGGCGGTCTTCGCCCGGGCCTGGCTCGCGCGGCCGCTCACGGATCGCGTCGCCGACGCGAACGCCGCCGCGGCCCTCGCGCGCGTGGGCGACAAGCGCCAGGTCGAGCGCTTGCGCCCGGCGCTCGCGCACCCTGATACCGTCGTCGTCGCCGCGCAAGGCCTCGCGGCGCTCAAGGTCGATCTGTGCGGCCTGCTCGACCCCGCGCTGCGCGCGCGCGATCCGGCCGGCAGCGCGCTCGCCATGACGGCGCTCGGCGAGGCGAGGACGGCGCAGCCGGGCGGCGCCTGCCTCGCGACGCTGGCCGCGCTCGTCGACGACGAACGCGCGCCCAAGGCGATGCGCGCGTCGGCGCTGCGCACGTTCGCGCAGCTCGACGCCGCGGGCGCGCGCAAGCGCGTCATCGAGCTGCTCGGGGACTCGTCGGCCGAGCTGCGGGCGGCCGCCGCGACGGCCATCGCGAGGCCGGGCGGCGGACGCCCCATGCTCTACCGCCTCGAGCCCATGCTGAAGGACAAGTCGAGCGAGGTTCGAGCGGCCGCGGCGGCCGCGCTCGTCCGCTCTTGCGGCGACCTGTCGTTCGACTATCTGCGCCCGCTCTTCAAGAACAACGACGATCGGGCGCTCGCCGCCATGGTCCCGCCTCTCGGCGAGCTGGCGTCGGCGGGGTCGGCGGACCTGCTCGACAAGATCCTCAAGCGCGCGAACGCGGAGGTCAAGGTCGCGATCATCCGAGCCCTCGCGCGTCGCAAGGACGCGCGGGGGCGCGCGTTGTTCAAGCCGCTCGGCGACGCCGCGAAGAAGAGCCCGTACACCTCGAACGAGCTGCGCGTGTTTCTCTACTCCGAGGCGCCCGTCGATGAGCTCATGCCGCTCGCCCAGGATCCGCACCTCGGCATCCTCGCCTACAAGGCCATGTTGCGCGCCAAGCGACACAAGGAGGCCGCGGACTGGCTCGTGAGCAACTTCGACCGTGTCTCACCCGAGGTCCTCAGCCAGGCCCTCGGCGCCTGGCTCGCCATGCCCCCCACGGGAGTTGCCGTTCAATAAAACCAGCGCATGAACCCGCGGAGCAAACGCTGGGTGCGCGCTTTATAAGGGAACGTCAGCTGGCGCCCGAGGAAGGGCGAGAGCCACCCGAGGAGCGGGTGGTCCTCGACGACCGTCTCGAGCCGGCAGAACTGCCGCAAACCCTCGGGCCCGTGGCGGACGCCGACGCCGCTGGCCTTGACGCCGCCGAGCGGCGCCTCGACGCAGAAGTAGTTCACGAGCACGTCGTTGACGAGCACGCTGCCCGCCTCGACCCGCCGCGCGAGGGCGCGCGCGCGCGCCTCGTCGCGGGACCAGATGCTGCCCGTCAGCCCGAGCGCCGAGTCGTTGGCGACGCGAAGCGCCTCCTCGGCGTCCGCGACGCGCATGACGGGCATGACCGGGCCGAAGGTCTCCTCGCGCATGACGGCCATGTCGGGCGTGACGTCGGCCAGCATCGTGGGTGCGAAGAACTGCCCGGCGCCGTCGCGTGACTCGCCCCCGGCGACGACGCGCGCTCCCCGCGCCACGGCGTCGGCGATCTGCTCGCGCGCGCGCGCGATCTGCGGCGCGAAGGTGATGGCGCCCACGTCGAGCCCGCCATCGGAGCCGCCCGACGGCAGTGGGGGCGGCCCCTGGCGCAGCGTCGCGATCTCCTCGGCGCACAGGGCGACGAAGCGCTCGGCCACGGGCTCCTCGACGAGCACGCGCTCGGTGCGAATGCAGACCTGGCCGCTGTGCGCGAACGAGCTCCACACGGCGGCGTGCGCTGCCCGCGGTAGATCCGCGTCGGCGAGCACGATCATGGCCGACTTGCCGCCCAGCTCGGCCACGACCGGCACGAGCCGCTCGCCGGCCCGGCCCGCGACGCGCCGGCCGACGGTCTGGCTGCCCGTAAAGAAGATCATGTCGGCGCGCTCGCACAGGGCCTCGCCCGCCTCGGCCCGCCCGGGCACGACCTGAAAGACGCCGGCGGGCAGGTCGAGCTTGCGCCACAGCGACTGGACGCGCAGCGACGTCAGCGGCGTGTGCTCGGAGGGCTTGAGGATCACGGCGTTGCCGCACAGCAGAGGAGCGATGCAGTCCGCGTAGTTATTGAGGAGGGGCCAGTTCCAGGGTCCGATGACGCCCACGACGCCGCGCGGGTGGTGGACGAGCCGGGCGCGCTTGTTGACGAAGATCAGGGGGTGGCGGAGCTCGTCCCGCAGCGCATGCCGGCCGGACCGCCCGGTGTAGTAGCGCGTCAGCTCCAGCGTGTAGAAGAGCTCCATGACCTCGGCTTCGTAGGACGGCTTGCCGCTCTCGCTGATGAGGGTGTCCAGCAAGCCCGGGTCGTCGCGCAGCGCCCGCGCAAGACGCCGCAGGGCGGCGGCCCGTTGGCCGAAGGGCAGGGCGCCCCAGGCCCCCTGGGCGGCCCGGGCCCGGGCCATCGCCTCCTCCACCTGCGGCAATCCGCCACAAGGGACCTCTTCCATGATCTGGCCCGTCGCCGGGTTCCGGATTACCAGTGGCGAGACATCAATCACACCCATGTTTGTACACCAGGGCCGCGGGCGGCATCGTATGCTCGAACCCATGCTGCGCCCCCCTGTCTTAGGGTTCATTGAAAATTTGTCGTCTGAAATTGCTCGCCGGAGCGTCTCCAAGATCGATATGACGAGCTCGTTCTCCCCGCCGCGCGTGACCGGGTCGTTGGCCTTCGTGTGTCTCGCGCTCGTTGCGTTCGCGGGGTGCGGTCGCACGGAGCTCTTCGGCGCCCGGGCGCACTGCGCGCCCACGGACACCCTCTGCGCGATGTCCGGGAGCGCGGGGCAGAGCGGCTTCGCGGGGCAAAGCGGCTTCGCGGGGCAAAGCGGCTTCGCGGGCCAGAGCGGCTTCGCGGGCCAGACGGGTGTCGCCGGCGGCGCGGGCTCGACCGGCGTCGCGGGGTCAGGCGTCGACGGAGGGACCGACGGTCCCGTGACGTGCGTCGCGATGCGCGAGATCTGCAACAACGGCAAGGACGACAACTGCAACGGCCTCGCCGACTGCGCCGATCCCGGCTGCTTCGGCGATCCGGTCTGCAGCAAGCCTGGCGTAGAGATCTGCAACAACGGCATCGACGACGACGATGACGGTCTCGTCGACTGCGCAGATCCGGACTGCGCGCAGAGCTTGGCGTGCCGCCCGACGATGGGACGCGAGATCTGCGACAACGGCGTCGACGACAACGGCGACAAGCTCGTCGACTGCAGCGACCCGCAGTGCACGACGTTCCCGGCCTGCTTGCAGGTCGCCTGCACGGCGGACGTGGACTTCGGCACCATCGCGGCGCACGGCGCCAAGGTCACGCGCACCGTCGACACGACCGGGGCGACCGCCACCTTCACGACGTGCGCGACGCCGGGTGGGCACGGGCGCGTGGGCCGCTTCGTGCTCACGGAGAAGGCCGACGTGCGGCTCGACTTCACGCAGGCCACGGGCGGCGCGCACGCAGTCGCGCTCTTCCGCGCGGGCGCGAGCCAGGCCTGCGACCGCAACCCCCTGACCTGCGTCAACGCGGGCGACGCGCCGTCGACGACGCAGACGTTCTCGGGCCTCGGGGCGGGGACCTACTGGCTCATCGTCGAGTCCTATCCAAAGACGGCCGCCACGACCACGGTGACGTTGTCGACGGGCACGCCCGCGATGCCGGAGATCTGCAACAACGGCATCGACGACGACCACAACGGCCTCACGGACTGCCAGGACGAAGCCTGCGTCGCAGCGCCGAACTGCGCGGCCGTCGAGTGCAGCCCGGACTCGGCCATTGGGGCTCTGGTCGTGGGCGCTCCCCCGAAGAACGTGCGCGTCGACCTCACGCGCGCGCCCGACAGATACCACCCGCTGTGCGCGGGCATGACGCCGGGGGGCGACGCCGCCGTGGCGTTCACGCTCGCGGCCTCGGGCGGCGTCGAGGTCGCCTTCTCGCAGACAGGCCACACGATCTTCTCGCTGTTCAAGCAGCCGAGCGCGGGCACCGCCTGCGACGCCTCCGACAACGAGCAGGGCTGCTCGGCCGAGGACGACCGCGCGGGCGCCGTCGCCTTCTCGGACCTCTCGGCCGGCAAGTACCTGCTCATCTTCAAGGCGACGAGCGCCACGACGGGCGGGATGGCCGACCCGGGCACGCTGAACCTGCGGATCTCGGCCTTCCAGAACCGCAAGGTCGAGATCTGCAACAACGGCATCGACGACGACGCCAATGGACTGACGGACTGCGACGATCCCGCGTGCTTCGGCATCAGCGGGTGCGCGGCGCCCGCGTGCATGCCCGACGTCGATCTCGGTCAGCTCGGGTGGAACATGTCGGCGTCGACGATGGTGGACACGCGCGACGGGCGCGACCTCTACCAGACGACCTGCGGCAAGGGCAACGGCAAGGAGCGCGTCGTGCGCATCCAGCTCACGCAGGCGATGGCGCTCGGCGTCGACTGCACGCAGACCGGGTCGCACGTCATCGAGCTGTCGCAGCAGCTCGCGCCGCTCGACCAGTGCGACGCGCACCCGCTCAGCTGCGCCGATCCGACCGTGCTGCCCTTCGGCTGCGGGTACTCCATCCCCGACCTGCAGCCGGGCGTCTACAACGTCATCCTCGAGGCCTTCCAGTCGGGGACGGAGGGAACCGTCTCGATCATGTTCGAGGGCATGGAGGAGATCATCCGCGAGATCTGCGACAACGGCATCGACGACGACATGGACGGCTTCACGGACTGCGCCGATCGCAAGTGCGTGACCTCGCCCGCGTGCGCGAAGTTCGCCTGTCACCCCGACAAGGACCTCGGGCTCCTGCCGCTCGACGGCTCGGTGCTCTCCGGCGTCATCGAGACGGCGGGCGCGGGCGACGACCAGACGCACACGGCATGCGTCGCGGCCGCGGGCGGGCAGGACGGCGACGTCGACTTCCAAGTGCCCGCCAAGGCGGACGTCACGCTGGAGTGGGCGCAGGTCGGCAACCACGACTTCGCGCTCTACGACGACGGGGGCATGTTGCTGTCGTGCGAGGCGGGAAAGTCGTTCGGCTGCGTCAGCTCGGGCGGCCAGGCGACCGGCTCGACGACGTTCATGGCCTTGCCCCAGGGCAACTATCACCTCGTCATCGACGCCGACAAGCCCGGCGCCGAGGGCGGCGTCGCGATCCAGCTCTCCGGGAAGCTGTCGCCGTAGCGGGTCCCGTCTCGGCCGGCGGCCACGCGCGGCCTTCGTCCGGCGACGGGCGGGGGGGAATCGTATAAGATCCGCCCGTGCCCGTGCCCTCCGGCAAGAGAAAGCTCCGCATCCTCGTCGCCAAACCCGGACTCGACGGTCACGACCGCGGGGCCAAGGTGGTGGCCCGCGCCCTCGCCGACGCGGGCTACGAGGTCGTCTATACCGGCCTGCACCAGACGCCCGAGATGATCGCGGCCGCGGCCGTGCAGGAGTCGGTGGATGCCGTGGGCCTCTCGATCATGTCGGGGGCTCACATGACGCACTTCCCGGCCGTGCTCGAGGCGCTCCGGGCGCGCGGCGCGGGCGACGTCGTCGTGTTCGGCGGCGGCATCGTGCCCGACGAGGACGTCGCGGCGCTCGCGCAGCTGGGCGTGGCCGCCATCTTCAAGCCGGGAACGTCGACCGCCGAGATCGTGGCGTGGATCGAGCGCGTCCTTCGCCCGCGCGTCGATGGAGCGGCGGCGTGAGGCCGGGCCACGGGTCGCCCCGTTCGCGCGCCGCCGTCGCGTTCGTCGTCGTATCGGCCACGGCGTGGGGCGCGGCGCCCGCGCGCGCCAACGCCCGGCTCGAGACCGAGGAGCAGCGCATCTCGCGCATCCTGCAGTCGACGCTCGTCGCGCACGGTGCCGACGTACACCGCTGCTTCGAGAAGGCGCTCGCCGATAGCATGGAGGTCGCGGGCAAGATCGAGCTCGCCGTCGACGTGGGAGACGGCGGTCGCGTCACCAAGACCGCGCCCGCGCTCGACGAGGCGCAGTCGCCCGTGCTGCTGGCTTGCCTGCAGACGAGCGCCGAGACGTGGTCGTTCGCGGGAATCTCACCCGGGAGCACGGTCATCGTGCCGCTCGATTTCGAGGGCCAGGCGGCGCAGTTCACGCTCAAGGCCGCCGACGCGCCCGACCACGGGCCGGGCGCGCCCGGCGCCAAGGGCGCGCTCGTGCCCAAGGGCAAGAGGCCGGTCGCGACGCCCTCGGCGCCGCCACCCTTCTCGGTGAAGCTGCTCGTCGACGAGCAGACGATGCGCGCGCGCCAGGCCTCGCTCTCGCTCCTCACTGTGGCTCCCGCGAGCCGCATCGCCATGCACAAGCACCCGGTGAGCGAGATCCTGTACGTGCTCAAGGGGCACGCGCGCATCCTCAGCCAGCCGGGCACGCCCCCCGAGCGCCTCGACGAGGGGACGGCCATCTTCATCCCCGTGGGCGCGCCGCACGTCATCGAGAACATGGGCCGCCAGACGCCCGCCGTGCTTCTCGACTACTTCGTGCCCATGGGCCCCGAGCGCGTCTACCGCGATCCCACCGATCCGGTCGGCCGCAACGCGTTCGAGGTCATCCACGGCCCGGCTGAGCCGGGCCGATTGCACGGCCCGGCTGAGCCGGGCCGATTGCGAGGGACAACGGAGCTGGGCGGCCCCGCCGCGGCCGTGGCGGCGCCCATCCGGTGGGGCATCGCCTCCGCGTCGAAGGTCGAGCCCCTCACGCTCGCGGGCGGCAAGGTGCGCGTGCGCAAGCTGCTCACGACGGAGAACACGGGGCAGGCGACGGCCTACCTCGGCGTGCTCGAGGCCGAGCCGGGCGCCGAGATCCCACGCCACGTGCACCCCACCTCGGCAGAGATCCTTTACGTCGTCTCGGGCGGCGGGACGCTCACCGTGGGCGCCGAGCAGCTGCCGTTCGGCCCCGACACCGCCATCCACGTCCCCGAGAACCAGCCGCACGCTGCGGCGTTCACGGGTCCCGATAAGACGATCATGATCCAGCTCTACGCGCCAGCCGGACCCGAACAGAGATTCGTGGGCGCGCCGGGCCCTTCCCCGCGCGCGCCGGGGGCCAAGCCATGAACTTCGAGCTCAGCGAAGAGCAGCTCGTCCTGCAGAAGTCCGTGCGCGAGCTCGCGGAGCGCCTCATCGTCCCGAACGCGCGCCGCTGGGACGAGGAGGAGGTCTTCCCGCACGAGATCATCCCCGCCATGGGCGAGATGGGTCTTTTCGGCATGCAGATCCCCGAGGAGTACGGCGGCGCCGGCATGAAGTTCCACGACTACGTCGTCGCGCTCGAGGAGATCGCGCGCGCCGACGCGTCCGTGGGCCTCACGATGGCGTCGCACAACTCGCTCGCCACGGGGCACCTCTACCTCGCGGGCACCGAGGCGCAGCGCAAGAAGTACCTGCCGCGCCTCGCCGCGGGTCAGGCGCTGGGCGGCTGGGGCCTCACGGAGCCGGGCTCGGGCTCGGACGCGGGCGCGGCGCGCACGCGCGCCGTGCCCCGTGGCCATGCGCCGAACGTCCGCTGGATCATCAACGGCACGAAGACGTTCATCACGCAGGGCTCGGTCGGCTCGATCTACGTCGTGCTCGCCTCGACGAGCCCCGAGAAGAAGGCCAAGGGGCTCACGGCGTTCATCGTCGAGCGCGGCACGCCCGGTTTTCGTACCGGCAAGCGCATCGAGAAGATGGGCCTCCACGCCTCCGACACGACCGAGCTCGTCTTGGAGGAGGTCGAGATCCCCGACGAGCAGCGCCTGGGCGAGATCGACGGCGGCTTCTTCGACACGCTGCAGATCCTCGACAAGGGGCGCATCGGCATCGGCGCCTGGGCCGTGGGCATCGGCCGCGCCGCGCTCGAGGCCTCGCTCAAGTACGCCAAGGACCGCGTCCAGTTCGGCAAGCCCATCGGCGACTTCCAGGCCATCCAGCACATGCTCGCCGACATGGCGACGGAGCTGGACGCCGCGCGGCTGCTCGTGTGGCGGGCGGCCCTCATGCAGGACCGCAAGGAGAAGACGACGCAGGAGTCGGCAACGGCGAAGTACTACGCGGCGCGTGCGACGATGCGCGCGTGCAACGCCGCCGTGCAAATTCACGGCGGCTACGGCTACACGCGCGAGTTCGACGTCGAGCGCTACATGCGCGACGCGAAGCTCGCCGAGATCGGCGAGGGCACGAACGAGGTCCAGAAGATGGTCATCGCGCGGGAGCTGCTCAAAAAATGGGGACCCTGAGAGGGTCCCCATGCCCCCCCGCGACGGACTCCGCTGGGCGGAGCCCAGCTCCGTCCACGCGACCGGGGCTCCTGAGGGACGATTGAGCGGGGAGGCGCGGGCGCGGGCCGAGCGCGTGCGCGGCGGCGAGGCGCGCGAGGCGGCGCGCCTCATGCGCGATCTCGACGACGCGCGGCCGGGCGCGCGCGAGGCCTTCGCGGCGCTCTATGGGCAAACGGGCACGGCCTTCGTCGTCGGCATCACGGGCGCCCCGGGCGTCGGCAAGTCGACGCTCGTCGACGCGCTCATTGCGGCGTACCGCGCGACGGGCGCGCGCGTCGGCGTCGTGGCCGTCGATCCTTCGAGCCCGTTTTCGGGGGGCGCGCTGCTCGGAGACCGCGTGCGCATGCAGCGCCATGCCACCGACGAGGGCGTCTTCATCCGCTCACTCGCGACGCGCGGCCAGCTCGGGGGCCTGTCGCGCTCGACGGCGGCGGCCGTCGCCGTGCTCGACGCCGCGGGCTTCCCGGTGATCTTCGTCGAGACGGTGGGTGTCGGGCAGGCCGAGATCGACATCGCGCGCATGGCCGATACCATCGTGGTCGTCACGGCGCCGGGATTGGGAGACGGCGTGCAGGCGCTCAAGTCCGGCCTGCTCGAGATCGCCGACGTCCTCGTCGTCAACAAGGGCGACCGCGAAGGCGCCGACCTCGCCCTGCGCGACCTCACGACCATGCTCCAGATCGCCGAGCGCCCCACGTGGCCCGGCGAGGCGCGGCGCGCGGCGCCCGTGCTCGTGCGCGCCGTCGCGACGACGGGCGAGGGGATCGCCGAGCTCGTCGCGGCGCTCGAGGCGGCGCGTGGCGCTCCCGGGGGCGAGCGCGCGCGGCGTCGCCGCCGGCAGGCCGCCGCGCAGGTCGTCGCGATCGTGAGCGAGATCACCCAGGACGCCGTGGCCGCGGCGATTGGCGGCGACGAGAACCCGGGGCCCTTCGCCCCTACGATCGATGCCGTCGCGGCGCGCAGGCTCGATCCTTGGAGGGCGGCCGAAATTCTGTCAGCGGCCGCCAAGCCGACAGAGGACGAAAATGAGTGATAAAATCATGCCCATGCGTTCTCTTTCTTCTCGTCTCCATTGGCGGCTCGGGGCGCTCTTGCTGCTGGGCGCGGTCGGCTGCGGCCTCATCAGCTCCGACATCACGAAGGTGACGTTCGAGCTGCCTTCGAAGACCTATTCGTTCGACGCCGCGCAGTGGGGCATTCCGGCGGGAAACACGGTCGCTGTTCACTGTGGAGCCCCCGACGACCTCGCGACCGTCACCGTCATGGATTGCTGCAATCCACCGGCGCCGCTGACGAAGCCGGACTGCAACGCGCACCCGCTCGTGTGCGAGGGGACGCCGATGGTCTGCACGCTGAAGCAGCCGGTCACCGTCGCGCAAAAAATGGACCTCAAGATGGAGGTCCCGGAGCTCTCGAGCATCAGCAACCAGTCGCTCGTCGACATCTCGCTGTCGAACCTGCACTACGTCGCTGTGAGCACGCTCAACATCGACGTTCCACCGCTGGATCTCTACCTCGCCGACGACGGCGTGACCGATTCGTCGCAAGGTATGAAGTTCGGCACGGTACCCGCGATCCCGAAGGGCTCGTCGCCGAGCGGGGACGTCGTGCTCGAGCCCAACGCGGACGCGCTGTTCGCGGCGCGCGGTCACACATTTGGTACCCCGTTCAACTTCATTGCGACGACGACGGTGTCCGTGGCCTCGGGCTCGCCCGCGCCGACGGGTATGATCACTGTCACCGTGACCGGCAAGGCCGCGGCGAAGTTGTAGCGCAGAAGGCATGGCTGTGGTGTGTCGGTCGGCGCCGCTGCTATAAAAGCCCGGTGACCCCGGCGGTCGATTGGGATGTCGTCATCTCGGGCGCGGGGCCCGCGGGCGTCGCGACGGCGGTGGCGCTCACGCGCGCCGCGCCCGGCCTCGCGGGGCGCGTCGTCTGTCTCGACAAGGCGCGGTTCCCGCGCGACAAGCCCTGCGGCGGTGGCCTCACCGGTCACGCGCGCGCCGCCCTGGCGGCGCTCGATCTCGAGGTGCGGGTGCCTCACGTGCCGTGCCGCGAGGGCCGCATCATCTACGGGCGCCACGCGCGCGACGTCGCCCTCGAGCGGCCCGTCGACGTCGTGCGCCGGCGCGACTTCGACGCCGACCTCGTCGCGCAGGCCCGCGCACGCGGCGTCGTGATCGTCGAGGGCGAGGGCCTCGGCGCTTTCGCCGTCGACGAGCCGGTCGGGCACGTGCGCGTCACGACGACCGCGGGTCGCGCCCTCACGGCCCGGGTCCTCGTGGGCGCCGACGGCGCGGGCAGCCGCGTGCGGCGCGGCCTGGCGCGCGACGGGCGGCCGCCGCTGCGTCTTTTCCAGGCCGAGGTCCCCGCGCCCGCGGGCGCAGACCTGGGCGGGCGCATGATCTACGACTTTTCGCCCATGGACGAGGGCCTGCGCGGGTACGTGTGGCTCTTCCCCGTGGCGGGCGGTTTCGTCAACGTGGGCGCGATGCACACGCCGATGATCGGCGGCCAGGCGTCCCGCGCGCTCTCGGGGGCCGCCATCGAGGCCGTCTTGCGCCGCGCGCTGGTTCGTCACGGCGTCGCGTTGCCTGACGGCGCGCGCGGCTGGCCGGCCTGGCGTTACCGCCGTGACGCGCGCATCGCCGCGCCTCACGTCGTCTGCGTCGGCGACGCCGCCGGCATCGACGCCCTCACGGGAGAGGGCATCGCGGTCGGCCTCGAGGAGGGCCCCCTCGCGGCGCGCGCCATCATCGCGGCCCTCGCGTCGGGCGACTTCGCGTTCCGGGGCTACGCGCGCGACGTCAGGCGGGCCGTCGTGGGCCGCGAGCTCGCGCTCGACGGCCGACTCGCGGCCATGCTGTACACGCCGCGCGCTTTCGGGCTGTGGCTGTCGCTCATCATGTTCGACGAGCGCATGCAGCAGCTCTACGCCGCGCGCGTCTCGGGCTCGGAGGTGCTGGCCGATCGGAAGCGCGAGCTCCTCGCCGCCCTCGGACGTCACCTGCTCCACGCAAAAGGACGCATGCGCGAGCTGCGCGCGTAGGTCGCCCCGTCAGGCGGAGACCCCGTCGGGCGGAGACCCCGTCAGGCGGAGACCCCGTCAGGCGGAAACGCGACTGGTCGGAGGCGCGCCGGCGTCTTTGTTGGTCGAAGACGTGCCCGACGCGCCGGCTTGCCCGGCGACGCCGTCGGCTGGCGCGGGCTTGGCGCCGCGGCGCGCGCCGGCGTCGACGCGCTCCTTGAGCTCCTTGCCCACCTTGAAGAAAGGCAGCCGCTTCGGCTTGACGGCCACTGCGCTGCCCGTGCGCGGGTTGCGGCCTTCGTAGGCGCGGTACTCGCGGATCTCGAAGCTCCCGAAGCCGCGGATCTCGATGCGTTCGCCGCGCCGCAGGGACGCCTCCATCGAGTCGAAGATGACGTTGACCAAGAGCTCGGCCCGCCCCTTGGGCATCTTCTGCGTTTCACACAAAACGTCGATGAGATCCGACTTCGTCATCGTGTCGTCTTCCCCTGCAAACAGCCCCAAAACGCGAAAGGCAACGGTAACCTCACGACCGGGTTTCGTGCAATCAGAAACGAGTCAGGCCGGCCGGTATTCCCCGAACACGCCGCGCAGCGCATCCGCGATCTCACCCAGGGTCGCCCGCGCCTTGACAGCGCGCAGGATGCAGGGCAAGAGGTTCGCCGTGCCGCGGGCCGCCTCGGCGAGGGCTGCCGTCGCGGCGCTCGCCGCCGCCGCGTCTCGCGCCGCGCGGAAGCGCGCGAGCCGCTGCACCTGGGAGGCCTCGAGCGCCGGGTCCAGACGATGGAGCGCGGCGGTGTCGCGCGCGTCGGCGTCGTCCGCAAAGCGGTTGACGCCCACGATGACGCGCGCGCCGGTCTCGACGGCGCGCTGGTGCTCGAAGGCGCGCCGCTCGATCTCGCGTTGCGGCCAGCCGGCCTCGATGGCCGCCACCATGCCGCCGCGCGCGTCGATGTCGGCGATGAGCGCCGCGGCGCGCGCCTCGAGCTCGTTCGTGAGCGCCTCGAGGGCGTACGCGCCGCCCAGCGGATCGACGACGTCTGCGACGCCGGCCTCGTGCGCGAGGAGTTGCTGCGTGCGCAGCGCCACGCGCGCCGACTCCTCCGTGGGCAGGGCCAGCGCCTCGTCGTAGGCGTTCGTGTGGATGGACTGCGCGCCGCCCAGCACGGCGGCGAGGGCCTCGATCGTGGTGCGCACGACGTTGTTGAGCGGCTGCTGGGCCGTGAGCGTCGACCCCGCCGTCTGCGCGTGGAAGCGCAGCATGAGCGAACGCGGGTCGCGGGCGCCGAAGCGCTCGCGCATGATGCGCGCCCACAAGCGCCGCGCGGCCCGGAACTTCGCCACCTCCTCGAGCAGGTGTGAGTGCGCGTTGAAGAAGAACGAGAGCCGCGGCGCGAAGGCGTCGACCTCGAGCCCCGCTGCGCGCGCCGTCTCGACGTAGGCGATGCCGTCCGCGAGCGTGAAGGCCACCTCCTGGACGGCGTCGCTGCCCGCCTCGCGGATGTGGTAGCCGCTGATGCTGATGGTGTTCCAGCGCGGCACCTCGTCGCGGCAGAAGGCGAACGTGTCGGCGACGAGGCGCATCGACGGCGCGGGCGGGTAGATGTACGTCCCGCGCGCGATGTACTCCTTGAGGATGTCGTTCTGCACGGTCCCCGACAGGCTCGCGCGCGGCAGCCCGCGCTCGTCCGCGACGGCCACGTAGAGGCAGAGCAGCGTGGCCGCCGTCGCGTTGATCGTCATCGACGTCGAGACGCGCTCGAGGGGCAGGCCGTCCAGTAAGACCTGCATGTCGTCGAGCGACGAGATCGCGACGCCCGAGCGCCCGACCTCGCCGCGCGCGAGCGGGTGGTCGCTGTCGCGCCCCATCTGCGTCGGCAAGTCGAAGGCCACCGATAGGCCCGTCTGGCCCGAGGCGAGGAGGAACTTGTAGCGCTGGTTCGACTCGGCGGCCGTGCCGAAGCCCGCGTACTGCCGCATCGTCCAGGGCCGCCCGCGGTACATCGAAGGGTGGATGCCGCGCGTATACGGGGGCGCGCCGGGCTGGCCGAGGTCGCGTTCGGCGTCGAAGGGAGCGCCCGCGCGCGCGCGGGACGCGGCGTCGTAGACCACCTCGAGGGGAATGCCGGCGCTCGTGGCGCGCGGGGCCGGCGGGGCGCTCGCGTTGCCGCCGTCGTCGCTCTTGCCTGGTCGCGCCATGTCGACGTCGCGTCGCCCGGCGTTCAGCCGAACGTCATCTCGGGGACGGTCGCGCCGTGGAGCAACCGCGGCTCGGTCTTGGCTTGGATCTCCTCGACGGTGACGCCCGGGGCGCGCTCGAGCAGCGCCAATCCCTGGGGCGTGACGTCGAGGACGGCCAGATCCGTGATGATCCGGTGCACGGCGGCGACGGCCGTGAGCGGCAGCGTGCACTTCTTCAGGATCTTCTTTTCGTCGGCCGCGCCGGGCGCGGCGCCCTTGGCCTTGGCGACATGGTCCATCATGACGATGACGCGCTTGGCGGCCGCGACGAGATCCATGGCGCCGCCCATGCCCTTGACCATCTTGCCCGGGATCATCCAGTTCGCGAGGTCGCCCGTCTCGGCGACCTGCATGGCGCCGAGGATCGCACAGTCGATGTGGCCGCCGCGGATCATGGCGAAGGACTCCGCTGACGAGAAGTAGGCGCTGCCCGGCAGCTCCGTGATGGTCTGCTTGCCGGCATTGATGAGGTCCGGGTCCTCGTCGCCCTCGAGAGGGAAGGGCCCGATGCCCAGCATGCCATTCTCGGACTGCAGGATGATGTTCGTGCCGGCGGGCACGAAGTTCGCGACGAGCGTCGGCATGCCGATGCCCAGGTTGACGTACATCCCGTCGCGCAGCTCGCGCGCGGCCCGCTGGGCGATCTGGTCGCGCGACAGTGGCGGCATTTAGGCGCCCCTCTTGCGGACCGTGCGTTGCTCGATGGGCTTGTCGTACTTGGCACCCTCGACGACGCGCTGGACGTAGATGCCGGGCGTGTGGATGTGATCGGCCTCGAGCGCGCCCGGCTCGACGAGGCTCTCGACCTCGGCGATCGTGACCCGACCGGCGGCCGCGATCATGGGATTGAAGTTGCGCGTCGTCTTCCGGTAGACGAGGTTGCCGAAGCGATCGCCCCTCCAGGCCTTGACGATCGAGAAGTCGGCCTTGAGCGCCTGCTCGAGCACGTACGGCCGGCCGTCGAAGGTGCGCGTCTCCTTGCCCTCGGCGACGATGGTCCCGTAGCCGGTCGCCGTGTAGAACGCCGGGATGCCGGCGCCGCCCGCGCGGATGCGCTCCGCCAGCGTGCCCTGCGGCACGAGCTCGACCTCGAGCTTGCCGTCGAGGTAGAGGCGCTCGAACGTCTTGTTCTCTCCGACGTAGCTCGAGATCATCTTCTTGACCTGCCCGGCCCCGAGCAGGATGCCGAGGCCCTTGGCGTCGATGCCGCAATTGTTCGAGATGATCGTCAGGCCGCGCGTGCCCTTCTTGGCAATGGCCTGGATGAGGTTCTCTGGGATGCCGCACAGGCCGAACCCGCCCGCCATGAGGGTGGCGCCGTCGGCCAGGTCCGCCAGGGCTTCTTCGGCTGTCGCGACGGTCTTGTCCATGCCCAGGCTATCTTAGCGCCGCTGTGCAATAATTTCGTGGTCGATTGTCGAGCGCGCCTTGCCCATTGTGACCTTCACCACCGACTTCGGATCCCGCGACGGCTACGCTGGCGCCATGAAGGGTGTCGTCCTGTCTCTCGCGCCCGCCGCGACGCTCGTCGACATCTCGCACGGCGTTCCGCCCCAGGACGTCGCGGCGGGAGCGGTGGCGCTCGCCCAGGCGGCGGCGCTGTTCCCGCCCGGCACGATCCACGTCGCGGTCGTCGATCCCGGCGTGGGCGGCGCGCGCGCGGACTTGCTCGTCGAGTCGGGTGACAGCTTCTTCGTCGGGCCCGACAACGGTGTCCTTTCGCTGGCGGCGCGCGCGGGCCGCCGCATCTACCGCATCGAGGCGGCGGCGTTTCGTCGCGAGCCGGTGAGCCCGACGTTTCACGGCCGCGACGTCTTCGCGCCCACGGCTGGTCGCCTGGCCGCCGGCGCGCCGGCGTCCGAGGCCGGCCCCCGCACCGAAGAGATGCTCGAGCTGGCGCGGCCCGTGGTCTCGCGCCGCGCGGGGCAGGTCGAGGGCCGCGTCATCCACGTCGACGCCTTCGGCAACCTCATCACGTCGCTCGGCGCCGAGCATCTGTCCGTGGAGTCTTCGGTCGAGGTCGAGGGAACGGGGGGCGTGTACCACCCGGTGCTGGCGCGCACGTTCTCCGACGTCGCCTCGGGCGCGCTCGTCGCGTACCTCGGCAGCGGTGGCCAGCTCGAGATCGCGCGGCGCGACGGCTCAGCCGCCGCACACGTCGGCGCGGAGCGCGGCTCGATCGTGCGTGCGGGGGGCGCGTGAAGCGCATCGGCCGGGCGTCTCGGCGACGCCTCTCGCCGCCGCCGTTCGCGGCGGCGCTCGTGGGGGTGCTCGGCTTCGGCGCCGGCGCCTGCACGGTGGGCGCGGGCGTCGGCAAGGCGGACGGCGTGCTCTTCGACGTCGGGTGCAACAAGAGCAATTCGCTGGCCCAGCCGCCGGGGAAGCCTTACTCGCTCCAGCCGGCCTTCTTCGCGGGCGAGCCCATCGAGGACGTCTGCCCGCCGCCGGGCCAGTGCTCGGGGCCGCACACGAACCGCCTCATCATCCGGCTGCAGCACACGGGCAATCGCGTCGAGGTCAACGACACGCTCTATATCGACGTGAAGAACGCCTACAAGGTCGCTCAGTGCGTGCGGGGGCAGACGCTGCTCGGCGTCCCGCAGTGGGACACGCGCGACCTGACCTCGTCCGACGGGGCGCTCATGCCAGGGCTGTCGTGGTGTGACTGGAACGCCGCCGACGCCGACGGGGGAGCGGACGCGGGCGGCGGCGCCGCCGACGCGGGCGCAGCCGATGCGGGCATGACGGCCGACGCGGGCGCGCCGCTCGTCATGACGGCGGCTCGCCCGCGCATCAACCTTTCGACGCAAGACTACGTTCAAGCCTCGCTGGCGCCGCTCTACACGTGCATCGAGGCGCGCTCGGTGGCCGTGGCGTTGCCGGGCAGCTGGATCGAGTTCCAGGACTTCGGCGCGGCCGTGCAGACCGCGGATCCCGAGAACCGTACGGCCGTTGGCGGCGACTTCAGGGTCAACTTCGGCGAGCGCCTGCGCGCCACGTTCCACCTCGTGCTGGGCGATCAGGCGGTCGAGAACGCCATCAAGACCCGCATCGCCATCCCCGACACGCGCATCGGCGGGGAGCTCGACGGCTTTTTCGATTTCGACCTCGAGCGCGGCCGCGCGGCCCAGCCGTTCCCGTGAGCCTCTCCGAGGCATCGGGCCCGGAGATCACCGTCGAGATCGACGCGCTCGCGCCAGGCGGCGACGCGGTCGGCCGCCAGCGCGATCCGGCGGGCGCCGCCACGGCAGCCGACGGTCGCGCGACGTTCGTGCCGCTCGCGGCGCCGGGTGAACGCGTGCGCGCGCGCGTAGCGCGCGCCAAGGATCGCGTCGCGTGGGCGGAGCTCGTCGCCGTCGAGCGGCCGGGGCCGGACCGCGTGGCGGCGGCTTGCCCGCTCTTCGGCGCCTGCGGCGGCTGCCAGTGGCAGCATGTCACGATCGAGGCGCAGCGGGCGGCGAAGAGGGCCATCGTCGCTCGCGCGCTCGGCGCGGACGTCGAGCTCGGCGAGATCGTCGCCGCGAGCGCGCCGCTCGGCTACCGCGATCGCGCGAAGCTGGCGGTGGGGAAGGGCGGGGCGCTCGGCTTCCGCGGCCGGCGGTCGCACGACGTCGTCGACGTGCCCGCCTGCCCGCTCTTCGGTCCCGAGCTCGCGCGCGCGCTGCCGGCGCTGCGCGCGCTCGCCCGGGGCTTGCCAGCCGAGACGGAGGTGGAGGCCCAGGCGGGCGCCGAGGGCGTGCACGTCAACGTCTCGCACACCGACGCCACGGGCGCGGCTCACGCCAAGCGCGAGATCGATCGCCTGAACGCCGCCGGCATCGTCGGCCTGTCGATCGCCGGCAAGCCGACGCTGGGAGCCACGGCCGTCGACGCGAGCGAAGAGGGCGGCGCGCCGCTGCCGATCCCCGCGGGCGGCTTCGCGCAGGTGGGCCGCGCCGCCAACGCAGTGCTCGTAGCCGCCGTCATGAAGGCCGTGGGCGACGCGCCCGGCGTCGTCCTCGAGCTCTACGCCGGCAGCGGCAACTTCACGCGCCATCTGGCGCACGTCGCCGCGGCCGTTCATGCCTCGGACGTCGATCCCGCCGCCGTCGAGCGCGGGAAGCGCGCAGTGCCCGCCGCCGCGTGGGCGCTGCGCCCGCAAGCCGTGGCCGCCGACACCGTCGTGCTCGACCCGCCGCGCGAGGGCGCCGACCGCGCCAACCTGGACGCCGCCCTCCGCGCCCGCCGCCGCGTCGTCTACGTCTCGTGCGACCCGCAGACCCTCGCGCGCGACGCCCGCCGGCTCCAGGGCGCGGGGTTCCGCTTGGCCGCCGCCGTGGCGCTGGACCTCATGCCTCAGACCTTCCACGTCGAGGTCGTCGCCACCTTCGACCGCGCGACCCCAGTTCTCCCTTGACCGTGGGTGGTGGATCAGTAAGGTATCCCGGCAGTTTGCGGGAGTAACTCAGTGGTAGAGTGCCACCTTGCCAAGGTGGACGTCGAGGGTTCGAACCCCTTCTCCCGCTCCAGTCTTTTCGGCATCTTAGGGTTCTAAGGCGTCCTCGACGGAAGAAGTGCTCGTCGATGCCGATTACGGCGGGCCACGGATAGAGCCGTCGGCGCCGTCGGTGCTCGAGCTGCGCGTACAGCGCCTTGTACGAGTACCCGCTCGAGCAGCGGTACGCGCGTCGCACGCTCTTGAGGTCGCTGAAGTTCTCGCACGCCCACAGCAGGCCGCGCTGATAGCGCTCGGTGCTGCGATAGCCCTTGCGGATGCCCGGCATCGGCTCGGTGAACGGCCGTCGGCACGGCCGACACGAGAAGCGCCCCTTCCGCACGATGAAACCCGCAGCGAGGCGTGACGACAAAGGCAAGCCCCCGACGGTGGTAGCTTACCGTGGTGTCGGAGCGCGACTCCAACTCGGAGACGAAATACCGTCCCCGTCGGCCGACTGGCGGGTCGTTTTCTGCGGCGCTGCTTCTGATCGTCTTCGGCATGCCGGGCGGCGACTGCGCCCGCGGCGCCACCGGCACCGTCCCGCGGTGCGGCCCGTGTGTGGGCTCCTCCGAGTGCCGCGAGGGCCTGAGCTGCGTCAACGGAAACTGCCAGACCGCGCCTCCTACCTGTCACGTCGACTTCGGGATCTGAACCGACCACTCGTACCTCGGCGCTGTTCTCGCTCGGTGCGACACCCCACGATCGAGGGCTCAACCTCTCTTGGTCGACGAGAAACTGCGAGAGCTACATCCAGGAGAACGAGCGCATCGCCGCCACGCCGGACCCTCCTTCCAGGCCCGAACCCCATCCCGAAGCGAACGTCTGGTCAAACGCCCGGCGAGGCGGACGCGCAAGCCTGATCGTCGTCGTTTCCCCAGAACGTCGGCTGCGCCGATTCCGGGAGCGCCGACTTACCACGCCATCGAGACGGGATTGTCGTTGGCGTCGAAGCTCAACACGGCCGGCAGCCCAAGCAAGCCGGCGCTCATGACGACGTCGTACGTCGCGGCGGCCGCGAACGGTGTCGTCGACGACGAACTCGTGTGGTGGAGGACCACGCCGCCCTCGCCCTGGGCGTCGGCGGGCAACTTCGCCTTGTACGCCGCGAGCTGGGCGGGGTCGGCCACCATATCGTGGAAGGCACGGGCGCTGGTGACTACGTCCGCCGGGATCGCCGGCCAATAGAAGCCCTCGCTCGTCGACTGATCTTGGTTGTTGAACTTCGCGTAGGCGCTCGACTCACCGACGATTATTCCGCCGATGGATCGCACGAGGTCGATCGTCAGCCCCCCGGAGCCGCCCAGAGCCTGAGCATCGGTGACTTGGCAGGAACTGACACCGAACGACTCGAAATAGGCGGTGACATGCGCACCTAGCGCCGTCGGGTCGGTGCTCCAGTCTGGGAGGCCCACCTCGGGCGCACCGCCGTTCATGCTGCCAATCTCCCCGCCGCTCTGCTCGATGGCTACGACGCCGTCAGCGCCGACCCAGCGAATGAAGCCATTTGCGTCATCCCGAACCGGTGTGGAGCCGAACGCGAATCGTGATTTCGTGACGTCATAGGCGGCGCCCGTAAGCGGCGCGCCAACCTCGCAGCCGGTTACGGCTCCGGTTGTGGCTCCGGTGCCCGGCGAGATAGGGCCGGAGCTACAGCCGAAGCACACCAGACCCAAGCAACCTTGGGCCAACCGTCCGCACCACACGGATCAATGGTCGCATGCCATCCGAGGCCGGACAAGGTGGGCTCCGCGAACATTGCCACCGAGCCTAAGGGGACCTACGCTCAGCCCATGGCGAACGCAACACCACGCCCCGCGTTAGAAGTCTTCGTCAACGAGATCGGGACCATTACGATCCGGCAAGACGCCGATGGGCAAGCGCCCGACGAAGAGCCGCTCGTCGTCGTTCACCCAGAGGACGTCTCGACGCTGATCCGGGCTCTGGAGGAGGCGCGGCGGAAGGCCCGCCGCGGGCGCGCCGACGAGCGGGAAGAGGTCACCGTCCCGGCGTTCGTGTATCCGTCGAGGCCGAGCGGCGCTCACTGAATCGAGCCCGCCTTCCCCGATGAATCGTTTCGAACAGTCCACCAAGTAGTTACATCACGTCGACTCTTGGTCGAGAACACTCGGTCGATGATGCTCCACGTGATTGTGGCGCGGCACGGCAACGGCCCTCAAAAGGGGCTCTGCGGGGCCGCAGTGAAGAATCTCTATGTCAGTAAGGTTCCGGCCGATGGGACACGAAGACCCGACCTGTGCCCCGTCTGTCGGGCGCTGGCGCTCAAGACCAAGAGCAGCGACGGAGCCGCCGAGACGGGAAGCGCGGCGCACTCCTAACAGCCCGTGTAAAAGTCGGTGCGTAAACCGGACGCCTGAACACCTGACAGCTCTGTCGCGGTCCAGTCGGTATGTCGGTATGCTCCCGCTGATATCGCTGCTGGCAGCAACCTTGCAGCGATGCCAGGCATGCGTCTTAAGAGCGCCCTCGCTTTCGTGATCGTCCTCGCCGTCGCAGTCCAACTCGTGGCGTGTAACGACTGCGGTCACCCCGACCGAGCCACCTACTCGAACCCGCCCAGCCCCTCAGGCTCGCCCGGGTGCCCGGGATTGCCTACTAACAGAGGCGGAAATCCCGGGGACGCCGACAAGACGTTTCCTATTGGGACTGTCGTACGGCAGCCCTTTTGCCTCGGTGCGTATCCCGGCGATACCGCGTTCTGCACATGCGAAGCCGGTGTCTTACAATTCGAGTGCCCGGTATAGGGGTTAGGTCACGGGGAAGGCTCGGGAACGCTCTATCGTCGCACCTGCGGCCGTCGGCATCGGCCCTTGAAACCCGAAGCCTTCTCCAATCGTGCCTTGGCTAGGTGGTCCGGTCCTTCAGGGGGCTACGTCACTCCGCGATGGCCGCCCAGCGCCCAATGGGACGTGGATCGCAGAGAGCCCCGCGAACATAAAAACAACGAAGGCGGCGAGAACCTCATGGAGAACTCTTGCCTTCGGCGCCTTCCTCGCTACGACCTACGCCGCGGCCTTTGCCTTCTTCGCCTTGCGCGCCTCTCGATACTTCTTGATCTTGCTCTTCGCGACGTCCTTGTGTTTCGCGCACACCATCCCGAAGATCGGCGCCGCGGTGTCCTTGCAGCCCGGCACGGGGCAAAGTTGCCGCGGAGCTTTCTTTCGGGCCTTCTTCGGGAGCGACGCGATCGCCATCGCACCCTTGGGAGGTCGACCCGGGCCGCGACGGGCACCACCGCCGAAGGCCGAGAGCACGGTCGCGCGGGCGCGATGGGTGGCCTCGGAGTCAATGAGTGCCTGAAGGCGCTTGCTGAAGTCCGCGACGATACTATTTAGATCCATGGACGAAGAGAATAGGGCGGCGCCCTTGGAAAGCCAAATACGAACCGCCGACGGTTACAAACGAAGCGACAGCTCGCTTCCCTTTACATCGTGGGATCTAGTTGATTCGTGTTAGGGCTGCGGATTCGCGCACCAACGCTGGAGTAGTTCGATGCTCCAGGCGTCGAGTTTGTCCGACGGCGGAGGCGGCATGCCGATCTGGATGACGAACGTGTTGAAGAGCACAGGTGCGCAACCGCTCTCCGCGCCGGTCATTGTCGTGAAGTCACCGATGGCTTTTGTGATGCCCGGCTGGCCCGCCGTCACAATGATGGGTTGCATGTCCGGATCCGTCGGGTTGCCGGAAGAATGGCAGCGGGTGCAGCGCGCCGTCATGAGCGGCGCAATGTCGCGCGCGTAGCTCGGCCGGACGGGCACCGGGTTCTCGCACCCCCCGCTGTCGAGGAGGGCACCACAGACCACTGCCCCGAAGGTGATCGTCGACAGTATAGACGACGCTTTTCGTCGCATGGTCGCCAGACAATAATGCGGTTGGCGGAATAGTCGAGCGTGTCGTTCTTAATACCTCGCCGCAGGCCGTCCCGAGTGCGGCCAAGAAGACCTTTGCTCCGTCGAAAAAGATTGGCAGCCACCGTCGGCGGAAAGGCACGAGTGATAAGGCCGACGGCGCCAGTAGCTCGGGCGTAGGTTACGGCGCGGAGTAAGCGGCAGGCAGGCGAGCGGTCTCGTTTTGTGACTGCGGCCGACGCGCTGGCCATACGTCGGCGGTTCTGCCGGCCGCGGCCGCGCTCGCTGGACGTACGCGAGGTCCGGTGGCACGGATCCCGATTCGCGGCCGCAGTCTCTCGGAAGATGAACCCGACGGATTTCGCGAGCATCAACTCAGGGCCGCTCGGAGGTGCCGCGATGAGCGCGTGGACTCGAAATGCGCTCTACCGTTCGACTGAGTGCCTCGACCTGATTCTTGAGACCCTCGATCTGTCGCTGCTGCACCTGCGTCGTCGCCAGGAGCATGCTCGTGTATCCGTAGAGATCGACCATGTCCCCGTCGCGGTCGACCGCCGGAACGGCGGGACTGTCCTCGATTATGAACCCCAAATGACGGCGGCCGGCATAAGGCGCCGCCTTGTATTCGTAGGTCGCGAGACGAAGTCGGAGCGTCTCCGACGCCATCGCGGCGACATCGCCTGCGGAGAGGTAGCGGATGTCCTTCTTCACTCGGCGCGAAGACTGGGGGCAACCGAGGGTTTGTCCCGGCGCCCAGATTCCGTGAGTGCATACGCGATCAGGCACCCCGCACTCAAAGAAAAAATAGGCGCACTCCACGCCCTCGGCGGCGCACGTGGTCCCAAAATTCGGAGGGGCCGCCGGACAACCGGCGGTCGTCACGGGAGAAGGGCAAAACCACATCGGAGGACCCGAGGTGCAGAGGGGAGCGGTCGGCCGGCAATTGGTGCAGCGACATGAGTTTCCGTCGGGCTTCACGCACGTCGTATCCATCGTGCAGGTGGCCGTGTCCGTCGGACAGGCGCCGACCGCTTGCAGTGGCGTACAGAACGTCGCGTTCGGCGACGTAACGTGCCAAAGGGCAGATGAGCAGGTAGCTTGCGTATCGCACGCGTCTCCACGGGGATCGTCACCCCAGCCGCAAGAAAGGCCCTCGTGCGTGCAAGCCGCACCGTCGACGGGCGGCTGTCCTGGGCAAGGGGAAACGGTCGCGCCGCCATTGCCCGAAGCGCCGACACCTGCACTCCCACCAGAACCTCCTGAGCCAGTTCCGGAGCCAGCGGCGCCGTCGGACGTGGCGGGCTTCAATGGGGTGCCACCGCATTCCGCGAACATCGAGGCAAGGATCAGTGAAATGCCAAACGAGGTGAAGCTCCGCATCCTGATCTGCCCTCCGAACGTATAGTAGCGCGCGTTTCCCCGGGCGTACTACATCGGGCCGTGTCGTTCGTGACGGCGGAAGAGCTACTGGCCGTGCGGGGGGCCCGATCAAGATGGCTGTCCGCCCGACCCGCCACTCTTGGGGGATGCCTGCAACCCAAGTCAGATCTGCTCTTATGGTGTGCCGTGCGTCTTTGCGGTTGGCCCGACCCTGATTTGCGTAGACGGCTACTGGCAAGGAGCGCTGGGAGGAGACTGCCTCATACGGACCTGCGGCTCGCCGTGATGAGCGGGTCGCACTGAGTCGATCGAGATCGGCGAGCTGGCGGCCCGTCTCTAGGGACAGGCGACGCTGCCAGGATCGATGCCCAGCGCCTGGCAGTTGCTCTGGTACTGGCGCACCCGATCCGCCGCCGAGCCGCAGTCGCCTTTGATGATGCGCACGGTGCGACCGAAGGCGCCGGCGGCGATGGCTTGGTGGCAGTTCATGCCCACGCTGGGGTTGGTGTGCAGCGTCCAGTACCAAATGCCGGTTTGCCAGACGACGCCGGCCGTCGACGCCAGTTGCGGCTCCGCCGCCAGGTTCAGCCCGAGGCCGCTCCCAACCTCCTGATAGATGGCCTGCCCGGTGATCTGCAACGAGCCGCGGCCATGGTAGTCCTGCTGCGACGACGGCATATTTCCCTCGTCTACGAACGCCAGATACGCGGTCTCGACCGCCACGTTGGCGAAGAAGGCCGCGACCTCGCGCCGGTCCTGCAGCAGGTTGCCGCTGCGGGCGAAGGTGGCCAGCGCGGGGGTGTCGAGGGCCTTACAAAGGCCGGCGTAAGTGTATGCGGCTTGAATCACGCGGCCCTGAAACGGGGCGGCGAACATGGCGTCGTAGGTGGCCTGAAACGTGGTTTTCCCCGTGGGCGCCAGGCGATCCAGCACCGCGCACACCTCAGGAGGCGGTGGCGCCATCGGCGTGCAGCCCGTATATGGCGACCAGAAAAATGTGCTGACCGTGGGGTCCAGGCCGTTGTTCGCGTTGGTCGCGACGTATGGCTTGGCCATGTACATGACGACGTCGCCCATCTCGTAGGGCGTGCCGGCCTTCCAATCGGGGTAGTTGCAAATCGGCAGTGGTACGTCGGCCGGACCGTCGCCCGCGCTGGCGTCGCGGGCCCCACCCGAGCCGCCCACGCCCCCGCTGCCGTCGACTCCGGCGCTGCTGCCGCCGCTGCCGCCTGTCTGGTTGCCAGCGCTGCCGCTTCCCTGGTTGCCAGCGCTGCCAGTTCCGTGTTCGCCACCGCTGCCGGGCGCGGCGCCGCCGCTGCCAATGTTGCCAGCGCCGCCGCTGAGCGTGGTCGGCTTGCCACTCGAGCAACCGGTCGCCAGGGCGACCAGACCGGCCGCCAGTCCCCCGATCAGCACGGCGGCAGATC
>DASXOE010000054.1:0-5103 GCA_036494575.1 Polyangia bacterium
CGCTGGACGCGCCGGTGCCTGCGGCGCCGTCGGGCGCGCTGCCGTCGGTCGTCGCGCCCGCGCTGCCCGAGGCCCCTCCGCCCGCGGTTCCCGTGGCGCCGGCGCCACCGGTGTCTCCGGCGCTGCCGGCGCTGCCGCCAGCGCCCGTCACGCCTGCGCCGCCCGCCGTCCCCGCCTGGCCGCTCGTGCCCGCGCTCCCGGTGACTCCCGCCGTTCCGGCGCTCGCGCCCGCCGCTCCGGTCTTTGGTCCTCCGCCGCTCGAGGAGCACCCCCAAGCGCAAGCCGCCAGGATCGCCACCGTCTTGAAATTCCACAGATCTCCACCGGTCGTCGTCATCGAATCTCCTCGGGCTAAGATCTCCGCCTTCCCTTAAGAGACCTTGGCGGTCGCGATCTGGCTCTCCGGCTCGCGTCTCCGAGCCTTGCCGCGACGCGCGCCCGTGCCATGCGCGCGCGAGATTCGGATATCATGCGCCATGCGTCTCGACCGTCGGGCTCTCGTGGCGCTCTCCCTCATAGTGGTGGGCCTGGGCTTCGCCACGCGGGCGCACGCGCAACCGGCCGCCGCTCCCGACGTCGCGGCGCCCTACGCGCCACCCACGAGCGCGCCGCCTCCAGCCGCCGATCCGCACGACGCCGTCCTCAAGCGGCTGTTGCGCTCGGGCTGTCGCGACGGACTCCCGGAGGCGCGCGGGCTGGCGGCGAGCGGCGCCGTCGCCTGGGCCGAGACCGTGACGCGCCTTTGCGGCGAGATCCTCCAGCGGCAGCCCGCCCCCGCCCCGTTGCGGGCTGCCTCGCGCGCGGAGCGTGACGGGCGCGGCACGATGGTCGTGTGGTCGACGATCTACGGCATCTGGACGGGGATCGCCCTCGACGTTCTCCTCACGATCAACGGCGCGCGTGGGGCCATCATCCCCCCGCTGCTCGGCATGGGCGCCGGGCTCGGACTGTCTCTCGTGCTGACCTCCGATCACCCGCTCACCAACGGTCAGGCCTGGACCGTCGTCACCGGTCTGCAGTACGGCTCATTCAACGGCGCCCTATGGGCGGGCGCCTTCGACTTCTCCGCGACGAGCGTCGTGGCGACGACGCTCGCGACGGGCGTCGCCAGCGGCGCCATCGCGCTCGTCGTCGCGCAGAAGGCCGCGCCCGAGCAAGGCGACGTCGAGGTCGTGCGCTCGGGCCTCTTTTGGGGCACGGTCGCCGGCATGCTGGGGATGCTGACGATCTCGCCGAACGCCAGCGGCAAGTCCTTCCTGCGCGGCGCGGGCGCGTCGATGGACCTGGGCTTTCTCGCGGGGCTCGCGGTCGCGGCCTCGGTCGACGTGTCCCGCAATCGCGATCTGATCATCGACGCGGGCACGCTGGGTGGCGGCGTCGCCGGCCTCGGCCTCGCCTGGCTTGCCGTCGCGGGCCCGAACGCCAGCGGACGCGCCATCGCGGGCGGCGGCCTGGCCGGCATGCTCGCCGGGATGCTGGCGACGATCTACCTGACGCGCGACATGGACCGCGACGACGACGATCCGGGCGCGCACGTGGCGGCCCTCGTCGGACGCGACGCGCGCGGGCGCTGGAGCCTGGGCACGCCCGGCCCCGCGCCCGTGCTCGACGGCCTCGGCCAGCGCATCATCGGCGCGACCTTCACGGCCGTGGGTGGCGCGTTCTAGGCGAGGCCGGGGTCAGGCCGTCAGCGTCTGCAGGAGCCGGCCCACGATGGCGTCGAGGGCCGGTTGGTTCTCGCCGCCCTCGGGGACGATGAGGTCGGCGAACCTCTTCGACGGCTCGACGAACGCGAGGTGCATCGGGCGCACGGTCTCCGAATACTGATCGCGCACCTGCGCGAACGTGCGCCCGCGCTCCTCCATGTCTCGGCGCATGCGCCGCATGAGGCGGATGTCGGCGTCGGTATCCACGAAGATCTTGAGGTCCATCTGCGCGCGCAGCCGTTCGTCAGCCAGCACGAGGATCCCCTCGACGACGACGACGGGCGCCGGCTCAACCCGGCGCGTCTCGCGCCGGCGGGCGTGCTCGCGGTAGTCGTACTGGGGCATCTCGATGGCGCGTCCCGCGCGCAGGGCCACGAGGTGGGTCTCGAGGAACTCGGTCTCGATGGCGTCCGGGTGATCGAAGTTGATGTGCTCGCGATCGGCGCGCGGCAGGCTCGAACGATCCCGGTAATAGGCGTCGGAGTCGATCAGCACCGCGGCGCGGGCCGGCAACGCCGCGATGACGTTGTGGGCCACGGTCGTCTTGCCCGAGCCCGTGCCGCCCGCGATGCCGAGCACGAACACGCTCACCGCCCCGGCAACCCTTTCCGGCCGCGCCGCTCCTGCCTGAGCCGGCGATGCGCGTCGCGCTCCGTCTCGCCCGGCAGGCGCATCTTGATTTCGACGGAGCTCATGAAGGCGAGGCCTCGCACGCGCAGGAGGGGCGCGTCTGGGTCGGGGTGCGCGGGCGCGCGATCGACGTGCTCGAAGCTGCCCATGATGGCGACACCCTCCGTCTCGACGGAGAGCCCGGGCGGCACGATGATCTCGGTGCTGCTCATGATGGCGCGCAGGTCAATCTCGACCGGGCCCGCGGGGAGGCGCGCTTCACGGAAGTCCAGCACGGTCGAGCTCATGGTCGCGCGCACGCGCACCTGGCGCGGCACGACCCAAGGGCCGCGGCGCTCGGTGCTGCTCATGATGGAGCGGAGGGTCTGGCTCGGGCGCACCTCGCCGGCGGGCACGAGCGCCGTCGTCGCCACGGCACGGCTGGGCTCGTGCGCCAGCGCCGGAAGGTCGTCGAGCAACGCCGAGATGCTCTCCTGTGCCTCGGAGGTGTGCGCGAGCGTCACGCGTCGCTCGAACTCCTCGACGTCGAGCGCGTCGTGCGCGAAGTGCTCCTGCAGCGCCGCGATGACCCGCTCGCGCGTTTCCTGCGCGCGCGAGCGCGCGAGGCGGGTCTCGCGAGACGGCGGTTCGGGTGGGACGGGCGTCGTCAAGGTCCGCAGCATACCGCGCCACGGGCTTGCCGCGCCCGGGACGTCGGTGTACAGGGGCGGCAGGCCCCCCGATGTCTCGTGACCGCCCGCTGACGTTGCCGCACGCGCTCGCGCTCGTCGTGTCCAGCATGGTGGGCACGGGCGTCTTCACGACGGCGGGCTTCATGCTGGGCGAGCTGGGCTCCCCCATCCTCGTGCTCGCGCTGTGGGTGCTCGCGGGCGTGCTGGCGCTCGCGGGGGCGGCTGTCTACGCCGAGCTCGGCGCGATGATGCCGCGCGCCGGCGGCGAGTACGTCTATCTGTCGCGCGCCTTCCACCCAGCACTCGGCTTCCTCTCGGGCTTCGTCTCGCTCGTCATCGGCTTCGCCGCGCCGACGGCGGCGGGCGCGCTCGCGTTCGGGCGCTACGTGCAGACGCTCGCGCCGGCCATCCCCGTTCGCGGCGCCGCGCTCGCGCTCGTCGCCCTCACGACAGCGCTGCACGCGCGGGAGGTGCGGCGCGCCGGAACCACGCAAGCCATCGTCACGGGTCTCGTCGTGGTCGTCATCGTCGTCTTCGTCGCCGCCGCGCTGGCCTCGGGCCGCGCCGATTGGTCGCGACTCGCCGCCCGGCCCGCCGTGATGCCGCCCGGCGCCGGTTCGGCGGGCGCGCTCGCGGTCGCGTTGGTCTACACGGCCTACAGCTACTTCGGGTGGAACGGCGCCGCCTACGTCGCGGGCGAGATCCGCGATCCGCACCGCACGTTGCCGCGCGCCCTCGTGGGCGGCGCCGCCCTCGTCACGGTTCTCTATGTCGCCCTCAATGCCGTCTTCCTCGCCGCCGCGCCCGCGCCCGCGCTCACCAACCAGGTCGGGGTCGCGCACGTCGCCGCCCTCGCGCTCTTCGGGACCCGCGGCGGCACCGTGCTCACGGCGCTCATCACGCTGGCCCTCGCGGGCTCGGTGAGCGCGCTCGCCATGACCGGACCGCGCGTCGTCCAGGCCATGGCGGACGACGGCGTCTTCTTCCGCGTCCTCGGCCGCACGAACGCGCGCGGCGCGCCGACGTACGCCGTCCTGCTGCAAGGGGCGCTCGCGGCGCTCGGCATCGCGACGGCGACCTTCGAGCCGCTGCTCGTCTATGCTGGCTTCACGCTCACCCTGAGCGCCGCCGTCACCGTCGCGGGCGCGTTCGTCCTGCGACGCCACGAGCCGGACGCGCCGCGGCCCCACCGCGCCCTCGCATGGCCCTGGAGCGGCCTCGCCTTCCTCTCCCTCTCCGCCTTCATGACGGCCTTCGCCATCCGCGAGCGACCGCTCGAGAGCGTGGCCGGCCTCGCGACGTTGCTCGTGGGCGGCGTGGCGTGGGCGTTCTGGCGACGTCGTCGCGCCCCGCGATAGCCTCAGCGGTCGGTTAGCCCAGCACCCGTTCGATCGTCTCTTCGCGCTCGGCGCGCGACGCGACGAGGGCGCGGTGCAGGGACCACTGGCCGCGCGCGCGGACGAGGTTGTGCTCGCCACGACCGGGAAAACGACGCGCGTCCCAGCCGAAGTACGTCTCGAGCAGCGCGTCGGCCGCGAAGCGCGCAGCGAGCTCGAGGCTGACCCACTCGACGCCGAGGACGAGCGCGCGTCGCGTCTCGGCGTCGAGCCCGTGACCGAGGCCGTCGCGGTAGCCCTCGACCGCCGCGCGCAGCACGTCGAGATCGAGGCGCGCCTCGGGCGCGTTCTCGCCGGCGCGGTTGCACCATGAACGCCACGCGTCGCCCAGCTCGTACGCGAGCGACAGCGGCGCCAGCGTGTCGAGATCGATGAGGCAGGCGGCGCGCTCGGAGAAGGGTGGCTCGGGACCCGCGAAGAGAAGATTGCTGAACTTGAGATCGCCGTGGCAAACGCGCGGCGCGAGCGCCGGCAGCGCGGGCAGCGCCGCGGCCGCGGCTGCGATCCCGTCGGCGAGGCCGCTCACCTCGCCCGCGAGACGGTGCTGACGGTGGGTCGCCGGCGCCTCGGCGAGGCGGCGCAGGTGGACCGGCGTGTCGTGGACGTTGTGGCGCAGCCCGACGAACTCGTGGCGCAGCCCGTCGAGCGCTCGGTGAAAACGGGCGATGAGCACGCTGGCCGAGCGCGCCTGCCGGGCGT
>DASXOE010000055.1:0-32918 GCA_036494575.1 Polyangia bacterium
GCGGGGGCGCCGTCGTTGGGCTCGTGATCGTGACCCACGGCGGCAGCGGGGCCTGCCTGCTCTCGGCGGCCGCCGAGATCGTGGGCGCCATCGAGGCCGCCGCGTCGATAGCGGTCGTCGTCGGCGAGGACTTCAGCGACACCGTGCGCCGCGTCGCCCACGCTTGCGACGGCGTCGACTCGGGCGCGGGCATCATCATCCTCGTCGACATCCACGGTTCGTCCGAGTTCCAGGCCTGCCTCTCGATGGTCGACGGTTCGCGCCCCGTCGAGATCGTCTGCGGCGTCAACCTGCCCATGCTCATCAAGCTCGCGACCGTCGACCGGCGCTCGCTGCGCCCGGCGGAGATCGCCGACCTCCTCAAGGAGGTAGGCAAGCGCTCGATCCGGCTCGGGTCGGAGCTCACGGGCAAGATCACCGGCGTTCACCCCGGAGAGACACGATGATGCTCCAGCCAGCCGAGCGAGAGGTCCGCATCCGCAACCAACTCGGGATGCACGCGCGCGCCGCGGTGAAGTTCGTCCAGCTCGCGAACCAGTACCGCTCCGAGGTCAAGGTGCGCAAGGACGGCAACGACGCCAACGGCAAGAGCATCATGGGCCTGCTGACGCTCGTCGCGGCCGTCGGATCGACCATGACGATCGTCTGCGAGGGCGATGACGCCGAGAAGGCCGTCGCGGCGCTCGCGGCGCTCGTCGAAGAGGGCTTTGGCGAGGGCACCGAGGCGTGAGCCGCGTGGCAGACGCCCGCGACGCGCGCTCCACCGCCAGCCCCGCCAGGGAGCGCGTGAGGAAGGGCGTGCCTTGGAGCGTCTGACGGGCGTCGCCGCGTCCCCCGGCATCGCCATCGGCGTCGCGCACGTCCTCGGCAGCCGCGTCGACGTCCACGAGCGGCGCATCGCCGCTGACGCCGTCGAGGCGGAGCTCCAGCGCTTCGACGTCGCGCTGCGCACGACGGACGAGCAGCTCGCCCGCATCCAGCAGCAGATCGCCCAGCGCGAAAGCGACGAGCATCAGTACCGTGTCCTCGAGGCGCACCGCCTCATGCTCTCCGACGTCCACCTCGTCGAGCAGACGCGGCGCCACATCCGCGAAGAGCACACGGGCGCCGAGTGGGCGGTGCGCAAGACCCTCGACCAGATCCAGGCCGTCTTCGCGCGCATCGAGGACCCGTACTTCCGCGACCGTCGCAGTGACTTCGCCTACGTCGGCGAGAACCTCCTGCGAAACCTCATGGGCGCGAGCGACGCGGCCGAGCCCGCCGAAGCCCCCAAGGGCAGCGTCGCCGTGGCGCACGAGCTGTCTCCCGCCGACGCCGCGCAGCTCGGCCGCGCCGAGGTCGTCGGTTTCTGCACCGAGGGCGGCGGCCGCACGTCGCACACGGCGATCATCGCGCGAGCCATGGGCCTGCCGTACGTCGTGGGCGTAGAGGGCCTCGGCCACAAGGTGTGGTCGGGGATGACCCTCATCATCGACGGGTCGCGCGGCGAGGTCATCCTCGACCCCGACGACGAGGCGCTCGGACGCTACCGCGCGCGCGCCGACGTCGCGCGCGAGCGCGCGCGCCACCTCGAGGCGACGCGCGACGCGCCCGCCGTCACCGTCGACGGCGTGCAGATTCACCTCGCCGCCAACGTCGAGATGCTCGAGGAGATTCCGATCGCCGTCGATCTGGGCGCTGTTTCGGTGGGCCTGTTCCGCACGGAGTTCCTCTACCTCGAGCGCCCCGACCTGCCGTCCGAGGACGAGCAGCACCTGCACGCCGTGGCGGCGCTCAAGAGCATGCAGGGCCGCCGCATCACGTTCCGCACGCTCGACCTCGGCGGCGACAAGCTCCCGGCGTCCGTGCGCATCCCGAGCGGCACGAACCCCGCCATGGGCCTGCGCTCGATCCGCTACTCGCTCCACCGCCCGGACCTCTTCCGCACGCAGCTCCGCGCGCTTTACCGCGCGGCCACCGTGGGCCCCATGCAGCTCCTCTTCCCTCTCATCTCCGGCGTCGCCGAGCTGCGCGCCGCCAAGGAGATCTGCGCCGACGTGTGCGCCGACCTCGCGCGCGAGGGCGTGCCTCACGACCCCAAGGTGCCCATCGGCATCATGGTCGAGACGCCGAGCGCGGCCCTCATCTCCGATCTGCTGGCCGCCGAGTGCGATTTTCTCAGCATCGGCACCAACGATCTGATTCAGTACGCCCTGGCCGCCGACCGCGACGACGAGCACGTCGGGTACCTCTATCACCCGCTGCACCCGGCGATCCTGCGCGCGCTCAAGCAGGTCGTCCTCGGCGCGAACAAGGCGGGCAAGCCCGTCGCGATGTGCGGCGACATGGCGGGCGATCCGATGCTCGCGTGGGTGCTCCTCGGGCTCGGCCTGCGGAACTTCTCGATGGCGCCGCGCCAGATCCCCGTCATCAAGTCCATCATCCGCTCGACGGACCTGTTCGACGCCGAACGCATGCTCGCCCAGGCGATGGCGATGAGCACGGAGACCGAGATCGAGGGCATGGTCTACCGCGCCATGCGCGAGCGCTTCCCGGCGGAAGTGAGCGAAGGCGAAGGCGAAGGCTAAAGGGCGGGCGTGGGCATGATCCGCCGGGCGCGCGAGGACGACTGGGGGAGAGCGCGCGCGCTGTGGCGCGAGGCCGACGACCTGCACGCGCAGCTCGCGCCCGCGTATTTTCGCAAGGCGGCGCGCGCCGAGCGCGAGTGGCGCGAGCTGCTCACCTCGGCGGACACGGCGGTCTTCGTGGCCGAGGACGGCGATGGCCAAGAGGGCAGGGAGGGCGGCCGCGCGGCCGCCGGGCTCACGGGAGTGGTCTCGGTGCGCGTCTACGAGACGCCGCCCGATCCGGCGATGGTGCCGCTGCGCCGCGGACACGTCGAGATGCTCGTCGTGACGGGCGCGCGCCGTCGCGGCGGTGTGGGCGCGCGGCTCATGGCGGAGGTCGCGGCCTGGGCGCGCCGCCAAGGCGCGGCCGAGCTGGTCCTCACGGTGTGGTCCGGCAACCGCGCCGCCGAGGCATTCTACGATCGCCTCGGCTACCGCGAGCTGTCTCGCGTGCTGCACTCGAAGCTCTGAAGGCCCGCTCAGGCTGGCGCGGGCGGCCGGTTGGCCGCCTTGGCGCGGCGCGCCCAGAAGAGGTAGAGCAGGGGCGCCGCGAGCAGCGAATAGGACAGCAGGTGGCCGATGCGCCCGTCGGGCCCGACGATCTCGGTGGCGTCGTGGAAGGCGCGGCTGCCCTCGATGACGCCGCTCTCGGCGAGCTCGTGGACACCATAGATGACGAGCTGGACGAGGAACACGCCGAGGAAGATCGAGGTGACTTTGAGCACGACGCCGAGATTCAGCCGGTGCGCGAAGCGCGTCCAGGTCCAGGCGATGACGGCCGCGAGGACGAGGCCGGCCGTGGCGCCCGCGACGACGTCGGCCGTCTTGATCGCGAACGCCTGCACGCCGAGGTAAAAGACGGCCTCGAGCCCTTCGCGCGTCACGAGGATGGCCGTCACGAGCGCGACGCCCGCGAGAGAGCGCGCGCGCGTCGGCGAGGCGCCCTCGACGCCCGCCATCCGGACGCCCGCCATTCGCTCGACGCGGGCCTCGATCGCGCCCTTGATGCGACGGCCGACGCGCACGGCCTGCCACAGCAGCGCGCCCACGAAGCCGGCGGCCATGAAGGCGCCCACGCCCTCGTAGAGCGGCTGGTTCGGCACCTGCTGCCAGAGCCAGGCGCCGAGGATGCACGTCACGACCGAGAGGCCGAGGCCCACGTGGACGCCGCGCAGGAGCGCCGCCCGACCCGTCTTGCGCAGGTAGGCGCTGATGACGCCCACGATGAGGAAGGACTCGAGTCCCTCCCGGAAGGTCACCAGCAGCGACTGCAACATGAACGTGAAATATACCGTGGAGGGGCGCGCGTGCGCCAAGACGCTGCGTCGGGGTCGGTGGTACTCTGGAAATCCCGGTACCCGGCACCCACTCTCGGAGGCAGCATGCAGAGACAGACAGCGGCCCTCACGCTCGGCACGCTCGGCTTGACGCTGGCCTTGGCGCTGGTGGCCCCCGGGCTCGCGCGCGCCGACGAGGCCGCCGGGCACTACACGCTCGCCCTGCAGTACAAGCGTGAAGGCAAGGTGCCCGACGCCATCGCCGAGTGCCAGAAGGCCATCCAGATGCGCCCCGACTACGCCGCCGCCCACCTCACGCTCGGAAACCTCTTTCGGGGCGAGGGCGACTACGCGCGCGCCGCGGGCGAGTTCGAGAAGACGGTGAAGCTGCAGCCCAAGGACGCGACGGCGCGCAGCAACCTCGGCGCGGCCTACGTGCGCCTCAAGCGCCTCGACGACGGCATCCGCGAGCTCGAGACGGCGCTCGACCTCAAGCCCGACGACTACGAGACGCGCGTTTCGCTCGGCTTCGCGTACAAGCAGAAGGGCGACTACAAGCACGCCATCGAACACTTGCAGAAGGCCACCGAGGTCAAGCCCGACGCCGCGGAGGCGTGGACCAACCTGGGCATCGCCAAGTCCAAGACCGACGACCGCGACGGTGCCATCACGGCGCTGCGCAAGGCCATCACGCTGCGGCCCGAGGACGCCGATCTTCACTTCGACCTGGCCGTGGTCTTTCGCCGCGAGCGCAAGACCGACGAGGCCATCGCCGAGTACCGGCTGGCGCTCGACAAGGACCCGAGGTACGCGCCCGCCTACTACGACCTCGGCGTGCTGTATTCGCAGGAGAAGAAGACCAACGAGGCGCGCGAGGCCTTCGAGAACTACCTCAAGTACGGTACCCACGAGGACGCCGCCTCGCGCAAGGACGCCGAAGACCGCCTCAAGACCTTCAAGGGCGCCGACGACGGTAAGGCGGCGACAGAGAAACGAAAATAGTGAGCGCAGCGCGGCCGAGGCCTCGCGAAGCGAGGGGGTGGCGGCAGGGCGTGCAGGAGCCGAGGTGCCGCGCGGAGCGTCCCCGTCAGATCAAAACCGTACGCCCATGAAGATCCGGAGCGTCTGGGCGGCCGTTGTGCCGGCGCCGTTGTCGCCCCACAGCGAGACGGGGCGCGAGAGGGCGGCCATCGGGAAGAAGAGGGCCCAGGTCACGCCGCCGTAGACGCCTTCGCCCGTGTTCCGGTAGTTGACGCCCAGGTCGCCCTCGAGGCCATAGTTGATGGAGTTACCCGGCGTCGAGACCGGCACCTGCGCCACGCTATAGATGACGCTGCCGTTGAGACCGATGGCGCGGTTCTGCCCGAGGTCGAACCAGTAAGCCGTCTGCGGCTTGACGTAGAGGGCGTTCGTCACCGTCCCCATGATGTGACGAAAGAGGATCTCGTCGACGTGGTAGTCGGGCGAGAAATGAAAGTCGTTGATGGCGTGATCGCCGGCCGGCTGCTGCACGAACTTCCAGCGGTAGTTGAGGTATTGGCTCGGGTCCTCGGCCTGGTCGCCCGTCGCGCCGCCCGTCTCGAGGCCGACGAAGAACGCATCGCGATAGAGCTTGAGCTCGCCCGCGACGACCCAGCCGAGCTGGCGCAGCGTGACCTGCTGCTGATCGACGGCGAGGACGCCCGGGTGATCGATCTTGCCGAACACGCCGATGCCCTCGAACTCCAGCGTGAGCGCCTTGTAATAGAACTTGGCCCACACGTCGGGCGTCACCGAGAGCGCGCCGAGGTACTCGGCCTTGTTGAGCTGCTCCGGCGTGAGGGGCTGCGGGCCCGTCGTGGACATCGCCGCGTTGGTCGTCGCGTCCATGGGAGTCACGGTGTTGCCCTGGTTGCGGTAGACGACCTGCAGACCGTAGTTCAGCACAGGCTCGCCACGATCGATGCGCTCGCGCAGCTGGACGGGGTTGTCCCGCCGCGCGATTGAGGCCATGAGCTGGAGGACGTCGTCGTTCTGTGACAGGTCGTACGGATATCCGTACGGCGACATCTGGCCCAGGTTGAGCTGCTGCGACGTGTAGCCCTGCGGTCCGAGATCCCACGCGACCGCGATCTGGTGGCCGTAGAGCTGCGTGAGCGCCATTACGCGGTCGACGGTCGTGCCGACGTCGCAATCGGGACAGCCGCCGTCGTTGTAGGCGATGCCGCGGCCCCAGTGCCAGGGCATGCGCCCGAAGCGCACCGAGCCGAACTCGCTGTCGATCTCGGCCCAGGCGCGCTTGGCGACGATGCTCGAGGCGAAGCCGTTCTGGCCGATCTGCGGCGGGTCCTGCGTCGTGTACTGGAAAGCCGTGGGCGCCACGCCGTTGAGCGACGTCGGCGACACCATGCCGTTGACCATGGTGGCCGCGGGCCGGTTGTAACCCGGGATGCCCGCGAGCGAGTCGGGCGTGGAACCGAGGAGCGTGTTGTCGAGGACGTCGAACTGCGCGTGCACCCGCACCATGTCGGTGACGTTGAGCGTGGGCTCGAGGCGCAGGCGCAGATTGGCGCCGCCGATGTTCTTGTGGTCGCAAGGCGCGCCCGCGTTCCCTGCCTTGTTGATGATCGCCGAGCCGCCAGCCGACGTGGCGCCCGTCGGCCGCGCGCACTCGAGCGGAACCGGGAAGGGCGGCAGCCCGAAGAGCGCCGGGCTTCCGTCGGGGAGCGTCGTCGGCAGCGCCGAGTAGCCCTGGCCGAGGAAGAAGTTGTGCATGTAGTCCGCGCGCAGTCGCAGGTAGCCGTCGACCTCGAAGATCTGGAGCTTGCGCTTGTTCTGCTCGGGGTAGCCGGCGAGCGGCTCGAGGTCGGTCGGGCGCGCGGCCTCCTCGGGCGCTTCCTCTGCCGGGCCTTCTTCCTTGGGCTCTTGCCCCGTGGGCGGCGCGCCCATGCCGCCGCCCGGCTGGCCCATGCCGCCCATCTGGGCGCGCACGGCGGCCCCGCGCGGCAGACCGAGGAGCAGCGCGAGCCCGGCGGCCGCGCCCAGGAGCCTTCGGCCGCGCGTCATGCCGGTTTCCCGCCGTGGCCCGCGGCGCACAGCTCGAACAGGACGCCGCCCGTCGCGGCGGGATGCAGGAAGGCCACCCAGTGGCCGCGCGCTCCCAGGCGGGGCGTCTCGTCGATGAGGCGCACGCCGGCGGCCTTGAGGGTGGCCAGGGCGGCGGGCAAGTCGTCGACCTCGAAGCAGACGTGGTGCAGGCCGGGGCCGCGCGCGTCGAGGAAGCGCTGCAAGCTCTCGTTGCCGGCGGGCGCGCAGAGCTCGAGCGCCGCGCCGTCCCCGTCTGCCAGCAGGAAGGCGACATCGGTCTTCTGGCCCGCGACGTGCTCGCGCGCCCCGACCGCGAGGCCGAACAGGCCCGCGAGTTGCTTCGAGGAGGCGTCGCGATCGGCGACGGCGATGGCGACGTGGTCGATGCGCTTGACCTTGATCATTGACGGCGAAATGTGGGCGGGCACGGGCGGTCCGGCTAAAAAGGTCCGCAACTTATATCAGCAGGCTATCCATTTGAAAGTGGAATGCTGACGTTTCGTCCCTATCATGCGGAGACGACGATGCGGACTTTGACCCCGGCGCGCCGTGGCCGGTTGCCTGTGCCGGGGCGGCCTTGAGCGCGCTGTCGCGGCTCTGCGGTCAGCTGCTCTCCGTCGGGCTCGATGGCGTGGCGGTGCCCGAGGATCTGCGGGCGCGCATCGCCGGGTCCGCCGTGGGCGGCGTCATGCTCTTCCGGCCCAACATCGCCAGCGCCGGACAGGTGGCCGCCCTCGTGCGCGGGCTGCGGGAGGCGGCGCCCGATGACCTGCCGCTGCTCGTATCGATCGATCAAGAGGGTGGGCTCGTCATGCGCTTGCGCGGGATCGCGACCGATTGGCCCCCCATGCTCTCCGTGGGGGGGGCCGGCGATGCGGCGCGCACGCAGCAGGTGGGGCGCGCGCTCGGCGAGGAGCTGGCGGCGCTGGGCATCGGCTGGGACTTCGCGCCCGTGCTCGACGTCCACACGAATCCGGCCAACCCGGTCATCGGCAACCGGGCCTTTGGCGTGACGCCCGAGGCGGCGGCCACTCAGGCGCTGGCCTTCTGGCGCGGCCTGCGCGCCGCGGGCGTCGTGGGGTGCGGCAAGCACTTCCCGGGGCACGGCGACACGCGCGCGGACTCGCACTTCGAGCTGCCCGTCGTCACGCACGACGCCGCGCGCCTGCGCGCCGTCGAGCTGGCGCCGTTCGCGGCGGCGGCCGCCGCCGGCATGGAGGCCCTCATGACGGCGCACGTGCTCTTCCCGGCGCTCGATCCCGATCGGCCGGCGACGCTCTCGCGCCGCATCCTCGCGGACCTGCTGCGCGGCGAGCTCGGGTTCCGGGGCGTCGTCGTCAGCGACGACCTAGGCATGAAGGCCGTCGCCGACCGCTATCCCATCGAGGAGCTCGCCGTCGGGTGCATCGAGGCCGGCGCCGATCATCTGCTCGTGCGCGAGCCGGCGGCGCGTCAGGTGGCGGCCCACGAGGCCCTCGTGCGCGCCGCCGAGGCGCGCGCCGACTTCCGCGCGCGCGTCGAGGAGAGCGCCGCTCGCGTCGCGGCCCTCAAAGCGGCCTGCACGGTCCCCATGCCCGCGCCGTCCGCCATGCTGCCCTCCCTGCTCGGGACCGCCGCCCACCGCGCGCTCGCGGGCTCGTTCAAGACCGCCGCGTTGGACGTCCCCGCGAAGAGCTCGCCCGTCGCGGAGTGAGCCTGCGGGCGCGCTCGCCGGGAGGCGTCTTTGGCGATGGCCAGGCGTATTAATAGTGTTTACATGTGCCTGGCGTGCGCATGACGTTCAACGTGAACGAGGCGCTCCTCACCGAGGTCGTCGAGGCGCACCCGGGCGTCACGAAGACGGCGCTCGTCGAGGCGCGGCTTCGCGCGCTGCTCGCCCAACGGGCCACGGCGCGTCTCGCCGCGCTGGGCGGCACAGCGCGCGCCGCGCGGCGCACCAAGCGCTCGGCCTGGAAACAGGGTTGATCCTCGTCGATACGAACTTGGCGCCCGAAGCACGCGCGAGCCTACGTTCTCGCGCCGTCGAAGAGAGTCACGAAGCCGAGACGCGCCATGCGCGAGAAGTCGTGATCGAGGGACCAGAGGGCGCAATCGTTCTCGGCGGCGATTCCCGCCACCAGCAAATCACCGATGCCGAATCGTTGTCCGGCGGCTCCTCCGTGCACGACCCAGGTTTCGATGCGGTGCCACGTCGCATCAGTAGGCGAAAATAGCGGAAGCGCGCCCAGCAGGCGGGCGAGGCGCGGAATCTCGGTCTTGCGCCCGCCGCTCAGGATCTCGATCCGGACGGGAACAGCCAAGGCCACCTCGTCGGTATCGAGGAGCTCGACGAGCCTGTCGGCGATTGGTTGCCGGCCGCGGAAGAAGTCGATCCAGACGGAGGTGTCGACGACGATCACGGGCGGCGACGTGGGCTTCGTGGGGCCGGGCCGCTCGCGGGCGTCGGACGTCGCCGGGATCGCGGCAGATCGAGGTCGAGCTGAACCCGGCCGAGCAACCCCTTGAGCTCTTCGATTCTTCGTCGGCGTACGAGCTCGGTCAGGGACAGGATCACCGTGTCCGTCTTCGACTTGAAGCCCAGGATCCGTCGCGCTTCATCCATGAGCTGAGCGGGGAGGTCGAGCGTGGTGCGCATACGAACTAGAGTGAATCGTATGCTTCAGGGTGTCAACTGCAGATGCTCTCGTGTGCGGTGCGGGGCTGGCTCGGAGGACCTCGGCGGCGGGCAGGCGGCTAGATCTAGGCTAGATCCGCACGCCCACGGCGAGGCCCTCGCCCGTGGGCAGGACCGTGGCGCGGAAGCGGCCGCTGTTGGCGAGGATCTGGTGGAAGGCCTGCATGGCGGCGATGACCGTCGCGCGCGCGCCCGTCGGCTTGTCGGCGAGCTCGCCGAAGAGAAAGGCGTTGTCGGCGAGGACGAGGCCGCCCGGGCGCAGGTGGTCGGCGGCCCAGTTGAGGTAGTCGGGGTAGCTCTCTTTGTCGGCGTCGATGAAGCAGAGGTCGAACGGCTCCTGGGCGCCGAGCCTGGGCAGGACCTGAGCGGCCGGGCCGAGGTGGATGCGCGCCTGCGTCGTGTAACCGGCGCGCCGGAAGCTCTCGCGCGCGACCTCGGCGTGGCGCGGCTCGATCTCGATGGTGTCGAGGACGCCGCCGATGCCCATGCCGCGCAGGAGCGAGACGCCCGAGTACCCGCCCAGCGTGCCGATCTCGACGGCGCGTCGCGCGCCCGCGACCGAGGCGAGCACCTCGAGGTGGCGGGCGTCGAGCGCGCCGATCTGGATGTCGGGGAGGCCCTCGCGCTTGCAGCGCTCGCGGATCTCGCGCAGGACGTCGTCTTCGGGGACGTAGGTCTTCTTGACGTACGCCGCGATGCGCTCGTCGTCGTTTCCGAATTGCTTGTTCACGCCTTGACCCTGCCGCGTCGCAGCCGCAGGGTCAACAGGGACTCGGCGAGCACGCCGAGGAGGACGGCCGCCGAGAGGAAGTGCCACAGCTCGAGGCGCCGCTTGGGCGCGGCGGCCGCCGCGGCGCCTGCGGGCGAGCGGTCGGGCCGCTGGTCGTCGGCGAGGCGCGCGGGATTCGACTCGGCGGGGTCCAGGTTGACGACGAAGCTCTCGGAGGCGCGCTCGACGACGGTGCCGTCGGCGCGCGAGGCGCGCACGCGGTAGAGGCCGGGCTCGTCAGTCTCGGCGAACGTCACTGTGCGCCGGCCGTGCGCCTCGGCCGCGCGCGCCGCGGCCGGGCGCGACTCGGGCGTGAGCCAGCGCGACTGGCCGTCGGCCTTGACGATCTCGATGCGCGCGTCCTCGGCGCCGACGCCGATCTCGCGCCGCTGGCCGACGGTGAGCGCGGAGACCGAGTCCGACCCGGGGGCGCCCGCGAGGAAGCGCGCGGCCTCCTGCATGAGGGGCAGGAACCCCGGGCGGATGGGCAGGTCGGTCCACTCGCGATCGACCGTCGTCGTCAGCAGGAGGACGCGCCCGCGGCCGACGTCGGAGGCGACGAGGGCGGGCGCGCCGTTCTCGTAGCGCAGCACGACCGAGCGGCCCGGCGCGTCGGGCACGGGCTCGAGGAGCATGAACTGGAAGAAGCGCGCCGAGGCGAGGCCGTCGCCCTTGGCCGGGAAGCCCGCGAGCAAGGGGTGGCGCCGATCGAGGGGCGCGAGGCGCTCGGCTGGGCGCAGGTCGACCGTCTCGCCCTCGGGCGCGCGGCCGGGGGCGGCGGCCGCCGTGCGCTTGAGGCCGAGCGGCTGCGGCAAGAGGGTCTTCATGCGCTGGTTCCACGCGTCGACGTCCACGCGATCACCGACGGAGATGAAGAGGCCGCCGCCGCCCTCGACGTAGCGCGTGAGCGCGTCGGCGAGCTCCCCGGACGGCTTGGCGACGTTGGCGAGGAAGACGGCGGCGTAGCCGGACAGCGTCGTCGCCGACAGCTCGTCGGGCAGGCCCGTCGTGATCGAGAAGCCGGCGCCGCCCGCGCGCAGCGCCGCCTCGAGGAAGAAGGTCTCGTCCTCGGTGCGCACCGTGCGCGGGTCGCCGTCGACGACGAGGACGCGCAAGCCGCGCGAGACCTCGACGCGCGCGCGCCGGCGATCGTCGAGCGTGAACAGATCATGGTCGATCTCGACCTCGGCGTCGTGGGCCGTGCCGCCGCCCATGAGCGTGTGCAAGCTGGACAGGAAGCGTTTGCGCGCGCGCCCGCGAGGCGGCAGGTCCACGAAGCCGCGCGCGACGTCGGCGCCGTCGAGACGGAGCGTGAGGCCGAGCTTGCGCACGGGCTCGTCCGAGAAGTTCACGATCTCGGCGACGACCGCCAGGCCCTCGGCGCCCTGCTCGGGCGCGGGCTCGGCCGAGAGCGCGACGATGGCGCGGTTGTCCCAGGCGCCGCCGACGTCGAGGATGATGACGGCGGGGCCGCCCGCGGCGCGCTCCGGGGCCGCGCCCTCCCAGCCCGCGGCCTGCAGGTCGGTCACGACGTAGATGACGCGATCGGCGTGCGGCGAGCCCGCGAGGATCTGCGTCGCGCGGCGCAGCGCGCCCCCGAAGTCCGCGACGCGTGCCGAGCAGACGGCGGCGTCGAGCGCGCCCAGCACGCGGCCGCGGTCGTTCGACGGCTCGGCCACGGGCGCGGGCGTGCCCTCCGACGCGAGGACGAGCGCGACGTCGGAGTCGCCCGACAGGCTCTCGAGGAGCGACCGCGCGCGCGCGCGGGCTTGCTGGAAGACCGGCTCGCCGCCCGCCGTCGCGAGGCGCCGCAGGCTCGCCGAGTCGTCGAGCACGATGACGGCGCTCTGCGAGCGCGCCGCCGCCGCGGGCAGATCGGAGCGGATCTCGGCGAAGGGGCGCGCGAAGGCGAGCGGCAGCGCCGCCGCGACGAGCGTGCGCAGCAGCAGGAGGAGGACCTCCCGCAGGCGCCGGCGCGCCGAGACCTCGCGCTCGGCGCGCAGCAGCAGCTCCATGGCCGGGAAGGCCACGGGGCGCGCGCGGCGCCGCCCGATGCGGTGGATGAGCCAGGGCAGGGCGGCCGCCAGCAGGCCGAGGAGCACGGAGGGCGCGACGAAGTGCAGGGGCATGCTCAACGCCTCGCGCGCCCGCGGTCGAAGAGGAAGGCGCGCAGCACCTCGGCGGGCGGCGTCGCCGTCGTCGCGAAGCGGTACTCGACGCCGGCCTCGAGGCAGGCGAGGCGCCAGCGCTCGCGCAGCGCGAGCGACTCGCGCGCGAACGAGGCCGCGAGATCGCGCGGGTCGACGAGGAGGCGCCGCGCGTCGTCGGGCTCGACGCCCGCGAACTCCGTGAGCTCCTCGAAGGGCAGCTCGACCTCGTCGGGATCGAGGAGGTGGAAGAGCGCGACGTCGTGCCCGCGCGAGCGCAGCTGGCGCAGGCGATTGCCGAGCCCGTCCGCGCCCTCGGGCGCGTCGAGCAGGTCCGTCATGAGGACGATCAGGCTGCGCCGGTCGGCGAGCTCGCCCACGTGCGCGAGCGCGCGCCCGGGCTGCGTGCGGCCCGCGGCGTAGGCGCCCTCGAGAGCCAACAGGAGATCGCGGATGTGCCCGCCGCGCGTGCGCGGCGGCAGGTACTGCCGCGTGCGCTCGTCGAAGACGATGAGCCCGGCCGGGTCGCCCTGCTGCGCCAGCAGGTAGCCGAGCGCGGCCGCGAGGTAGCTCGCGTACTCGAGCTTCGAGACGCCGCTCCGCTTGTAGCCCATCGACGCCGAGGCGTCGACGAGCAGGAACGTGCGCATCTCCGTCTCGTCCTCGAAGCGCTTGATGTAGTAGCGCTCGACGCGCGCGACGGCCTTCCAGTCCATGTGCCGCAGATCGTCGCCGGGCGCGTACTCCTTGTGCTCGGCGAACTCGATCGAGGTGCCGGCGTGCGGGTTGTGGTGCATGCCCGCGAAGGCGCCCTCGACGATGACGCGCGCGCGCAGCGACATCGAGGCCAGGCGCGCCAGGTCGGTCGGGTCGAGCGCGAGCGCGGCGGGCCTTCCGTCCTCCCCGGCGGCGTCGGACATGCGCTAGGCCGGCTTGACCATGTCGAGCAGGCGCGCCACGAGGGACGCCGCCTTGAGCCCGTCGGCCTCGGCGTGAAAGTTCGGCAGCACGCGGTGGACGAGCACGGGCGTCGCGAGCGCCCGGACGTCCTCGATCGACGCCGCGTAACGCCCCGCGAGGATGGCGCGCGCCTTGGCGGCCAGCACGAGGTACTGCGACGCGCGCGGGCCCGCGCCCCACGCGACATACTTTTGGACGAGCTCGGGAGCGCTGGCGTCGGCCGGCCGGCTCGCGCGGCACAGCGCGACGGCGTGCGCGACGACGTGCGGCGCCGCCGGCACGCGCAGCACGAGCTCTTGCAGCTGCATGATCCGCTCGGGCGAGAGCACGCGGCGCAACGTCGGGTGGTACGCCGTCGTCATCTGGTTGACGATGCGCACCTCCTCCTCCTCGGTGGGGTAGCCCACGTCGATCTGGAACATGAACCGATCGAGCTGCGCCTCGGGCAGGGGATACGTGCCCTCCTGCTCGATGGGATTTTGCGTCGCGAACACGAGGAACGGCGGCGGCAATTCGTAGGTTTGTCCGCCCGCCGACACGCGGTGCTCCTGCATCGACTGCAAGAGGGCGGCCTGCGTCTTGGGCGGCGTCCGGTTGATCTCGTCTGCGAGGATGACGTTCGCGAAGATCGGACCCGGCACGAAGCGGAAGACGCGCCGGCCCGTCGCGCGATCCTCCTCGAGCACGTCGGTGCCCGTGATGTCGGACGGCATGAGGTCGGGCGTGAACTGGATGCGGCCGAAAGACAGCGCCAGCACCTCCGAGAGCGTCTGGATGAGCAGCGTCTTCGCGAGGCCGGGAACGCCGACGAACAGGCAGTGACCGCGCGCGAACAGCGCGATGAGCAGGTGATCGATGACGGCCTCTTGTCCGACGATGCGCTTGCCGATCTCGGCGGCGATCGCGCGTCTCGCCTCCGCCATCTCGTGCACGGCCGCCAGATCGCGGTCCGGAGCGCCCCCGCGGGGTGATTCGTTCGCGGGGCTCACGGTGGCGTCAGTCGCGACGGGGAAGGGGCCACTCGGCACCCCGCCAGGATGCCACGCGCGCGCGCGCCTTGCCACGGCTCAGCGCGCGTCGCGGGTTTTTGCGCGTTCCGGGCCCGCGGCGCCGGTGCTTCGCTCTGAGGCCGACGCCGGGCCTCGCGTCGAAAAGGACTTTCGCCGAGCCCGTCGAGGTCGCAGGATGGAAGGCATGACGCGACCGTCCTTCTTGCGCTCGCCCGTGCGTTCGCCGGGCCTCACGGCCGCGCTGATCGTCGCGGCCGCGGTGAGCCTCGCGCCCGCGGCGCGCGCCGACGTGTGGAGCGCCTTCAAGGGGCGCATCTACGTGAGCGACGCCGAGTTCGGCAGCGGCTATTCCACGGACGCTGCCATGATCGCGGCCGTCAAAAAGCAGTCGAAGGGCGTCATCAAGAGCGCGGGGGGTACGGGCGGTTCTTGGACGGTGAACCTCGCGGTCTTCCTCAAGGAGGCCGCGGGCGCGAACAAGATCAACATCGTCTACTACGACGTGAGCGCGAAGCCGCGCGAGCAGGTGAACTTCAGCGAGGTCGACGTCAAGCCCGACCAGAAGATGACGGAGCTGAACGGCATCGCGCTCTCGTCGGACCTGGGCTTCGTCAAGGGTCACAAGTACGAAGTCCTCGCCACGCGCATCGTCGGCGGCAAGGAGAAGGTCTACGCCAAGGCGACGATGACGCTGAAGTGACCGCGACGCCCAATCGAGCGGCGTCGGTCCTCGCGCGGGCCGTGCCCCTCGCCGTCTGGCTCGCGCTGGGCGGCTGCGCGCGCCCGCCGCGCCTCGAAGGCGTCGCGCGGGGCTCGGCTCCTTACTGGGATCCCGCGCGGCCGCTCGGCGAGCGCGTCGCCGATCTCGTCGGGCGCATGACGCCGGCCGAGAAGATTGGGCAGCTCGTCACCGACGCGCCCGCGATTCCCCGCCTGGGCGTACCGGCGTACCACTGGTGGAGCGAGGCGCTCCACGGCGTGGCGCGCGCCGGCGCGGCCACCGTGTTCCCGCAGGCCATCGGGCTCGGCGCCACCTTCGACGAGGCCCTCGTGCGGCGCGTCGCCGACGCGATCTCCGACGAGGCGCGCGCGAAGCACCACGACGCCGAGCGCCGCGGCGAGCACGGCCGCTACCAGGGCCTCACGTTCTTCTCGCCCAACGTCAACATCTTCCGCGACCCGCGCTGGGGCCGGGGCCAGGAGACCTACGGCGAGGACCCGGTGCTCACGGCGCGGCTCGGCGTCGCGTTCGTGCGCGGCATGCAGGGCGACGACGCGCGCCACCTCAAGACGGCCGCGACGGCCAAGCACTTCGCGGCGCACAGCGGGCCCGAGGCGCTGCGCCATTCGTTCGACGCGCGCCCGAGCCCGCACGATCTGGCCGACACCTACCTGCCGCAGTTCGAGGCCTGCGTGCGCGAGGGCCGCGTCGCCTCGGTCATGCCCGCCTACAATCGCCTCGACGGCGTGCCCTGCGCCGCGAGCCCGGCGCTGCTCGTCGAGACGCTGCGCCGAGGCTGGGGCTTCGACGGCTACGTCGTGAGCGACTGCGGCGCCATCGGCGACATCGTCGACGGCCACCACGCCGCCGATACGATCGAGCGCGCGGCGGCGCGCGCGCTCGACGCCGGGACGGATCTGTCGTGCGGCAGCGAATTCGCCGAGCTCGCGCGCGCGCGGCAGCTCGGCCTCGTCGCCGACGCCGCCATCGACCGCGCCGTGACGCGCCTCTTCACGGCCCGGTTCCGCCTTGGCGTGTTCGACCCGCCGGCGTCCGTGCCGTGGGCGCGCACGCCGATGTCGGTCATCGAGTCGCCCGAGCACCGCGCCCTCGCGCGCGGCGCCGCGCGCGAGTCGATCGTGCTGCTCGAGAACCGCGGCGGCGCGTTGCCGCTCGCCCCCGGCCTGCGCCGTCTGGCCGTCGTGGGCCCGGTCGCGGACGACATCGACGTCCTGCTCGGCAACTACCACGGCGAGCCCACGCGGCCGGTGACGCTTCTCGCCGGCCTGCGCGCCGAGGCGCGCAAGCGCGGCGTCGAGGTCGCCACGGCGCGCGGCGCGCCGCTCGCCGGGCGCGGCGGCTCGAGCGCGCAGCTCGCCGACGCCCTCCGCGTCGCGCGTCGCAGCGACGCCGTCGTCGCGACGCTGGGCCTTTCGGCGCGCTTCGAGGGCGAGGAAGGCGAGACCGCCGAGAACCCGAGCGGCGATCGCGCCGAGCTCGGCTTGCCGGGCGCGCAGCAGCGCCTGCTCGAGGCCCTCGTCGCGACCGGGAAGCCCGTCGTCCTCGTGCTCACGAGCGGCAGCGCGCTCTCCGTGCCCTGGGCGGCCGCGCACGTCCCCGCGATCGTCGAGGCCTGGTACCCGGGCGCGGAGGGCGGCGCCGCGCTCGCCGACGTCCTCTTCGGCGACGTCAGCCCCTCGGGCCGTCTGCCCGTCACCGTCCCGCGCTCCGTCGACGACCTGCCGCCGTTCACCGATTATTCGATGAAGGGCCGCACGTACCGCTACGGCGACAAGCCGCCGCTCTGGCCCTTCGGCCACGGCATGTCGTACACGACGTTTCGCTATACCAATCTCGTCGTTCCACCCGAGCTCGAGGCCGGCAAGGGCGTCACGCTGTCCGTCGACGTCGAGAATGCGGGCGCGCGCGCCGGCGACGAGGTGGTCGAGGTCTACCTGTCGAAACCCGATGCTCCGCCATACGCGCCGCACCGTTGGCTCGCCGCCTTCACGCGCGTGACGCTCGTGCCCCACGAACGCCGCACGGTCCAGGTCGAGCTGCGCGCGCACGAGCTCACGCTCGTCGACGAAACCGGCAAGCGCGCGCCCCTCGCCGGCGAGGTCGCCGTTGCGGTCGGCGGCGGCCAGCCGGACGCCGCCTGGCGCTACGCGGGCGCGGACGCGGGACAGACCGCACGCATCCGGATCGCCGAGGGCGCCGCTCCGTCCCCTGGCGCGCGTCTTACGGGTTCCGCACGCAGTCGTCCGTGAGGGCAGTCTCCGCCGGCAGATCGACGACGTCGAAGTCGTCGACTTTGATCGCCGAGAAGGAGAGGGCGGTGACCCCGACCGACTGCCACTTGGCCTTGGTCGTGCGGTCGTCGGCGAAGGTGAGCGCGATGGTGCCGCCGTCCGACAGCAGCATGCCGTACGTCTTCATGGCGCGCAGGATCGCGCGCTCGCCCGCGTTGAACTTGGTCTCGTCGAAGGTGGCCTTGAGGCGGAAGCGGACGCCGTAGGGCGGCGCGTTCGCGTCGGTGCTCTCGGGCGAGCCCGCGTGCGAGCCGGGGTGGACGTAGACGTCCTTCTTCATGCGCGGGTTCGGCAGGATGAAGCGCAGCGCGTGCGCCACCGCCCCGGCGGCCACCTCGTCGGCCGTCGGCAAGAGCGCCCCGATGGGGAAGCCTCCCGCGTCGGCCGACGTGCACTGATCGCCGCGCAAGTTGTCGGGGTAGGCCTTCGTCAAATCCCAGATGAACGCGCCGAGCGCCGTGAAGGCCGCCCCCGACTTCGTGGCGTTGTAGAGCTCATAGAGCTTGTGCTGGCTCGTCTCGACGACGAGGACGTGGCAGTCCCCTTTGGTCGTGTCGCACGTGTAGTCGGCGCTGCCCTCCGTGTTTCCGCCCATGGGCATCGGCATCTGCAGCGGCACCGGATCGCAGTCCGTGCCGCGGTAGCAGTACGGATTGGCCGCGCGCGACGTGATCGTCTGGCGGGGCGTCGTGCCGTCGGCGAAGAAGAGCGGGATCGAAAAATCAATCTGCAGCCGGCCGCCGCCCCAGCCACCCGCGGTGTCCAGCGCCTTCAGGATCGCGGCTGAGCGCGCCGCCGGCGCCAGCTTCGAGACGTCCTTCGTCCAAGGCTCGGGCTGCGTGAAGAGGCCGCCGACCGTCGCCACGCCTTGTCCGGCCGCGCCGGTCATGCCTGCCGCACCGGTGATGCCGGCGGTGCCCGCCGCGCCGGTCGTGCCGACGGCGCCCGCGCTGCCGGCCGCGCCCGCGCCGCCGACGGCGCCCGCGCTGCCGGCGGCGCCGGTTCCTGTCCCGGCGCTACCGTGACCCGCGGCTCCGCCTGTTCCCGCGTTTGGTCCGCTGTCCGGGCTGGAGCTCCCTCCTCCCGAGCACGCCGACGTGACGAGGCCCGTCAATAGGATCGCAGCTCGAAACGCCAGGCGCCGAGGGTCCACACCCATCAGTTCCCGCCATCGGCCAATTCCTTACAGAACTGATGCTCGCGCGCGATGACCTCGGCGGCCGGGCGCGCGCCCTGGGGGGCTTTTTCGTAGGCCGTGGCGAGCGTGCAGTGCACCTCGGGATCGAAGGGGTTCGTCGCGAGCGCGGCGCGCAGCTCGACGATGGCCTCGCCGGGCGCGCCCTTGGCGAGCTTGGCCTCGCCCGCGATGACGTGGGGCCAGGGCAGGTCAGGGAACACCACTTGCACGGACTCGAGCGCGCGCAACGCGCGATCGGGCTCGCCGAGCACGAGGTACGTGCGGCCGAGCTTGACGGGGAAGAGCCACGCCGCCGCGGCGTCGCCGCTGCCGCGCCCCGCGGACGTCACGGCCTTGGCGCCCTTCTCGTACTCGATGACGGCGGCGCGCGGGCGTTCGCGCCGCAAGAGCATGTTCCCGAGGCGCAGGAAGCGGAACGGCGCCGCCATCTTCCCGGAGGGCGACAGCGCCTCGTCCTCGCTGGGCTTGCGCTGGGAGGCGATGGCGTTGGGCTTGCGGATGTGCGTCGTCGGAAAATCGATGGCGGGGAACGTCTTGTACTTCTGCGCGACCATGTAGGCGCGCCAGCCGCGCTCGAACTCGGTCCAGGTCACGCCCGCCGCCGCCGCGACCGCCTCGCGCGCGTCTTCCCCGTCGCCCACGCGCTTGACGGCCGCGCGCAGGCCCGCCGTCCCCTTCTCGGCGTAGAGGTGGCCCACGGCGTTCGCGACCTCGGCGAAGGCCAGCGTAGCGTCCTCGGCCGAGGGCAGCTTGGCCATCGACGGGTGCATGGCCTCGAAGGAGATGAGCTTGCCCGTGCGCAGCGCCTTGGCCAGCATGTGCTCCATGGCGGGCGGGATGCGGCCGCCCGCGGGCTCGTGCCAGCGGCGCTCGAGAAACTTCGCGAGGCCCTCTTGCAGCCAGACCGGCGCGCGGTCGCGCGTGAGCGACGAGACGGCGTAGTGCACGAGCTCGTGGTTGATCGTGTCGAGCCACGGATACCCCGTGGCCAGCGCGCGCGGCGATGTCACCATGAGTCGCGCCCACTTGCACAGCGCGATCGTTCCCGTGCGCGCGACCTCGGCCACCGTGAGCGACGAGACCGCCGCGAGGTCGGACGGGCTGCGGTAGAGCTCGATGCGGATGGGGAGCTCGGCGTCGAACCCCAGGTCGTCGTGCAGCGCGCGGTACGCCGCCTCGAGCGCCTCGCGCGCGTAGGGCAAGAGCACGCCGTCGACCGCGGGATAGCGGACGATGAAGTGCCCGAAGCGCTCCTCCTTGTGATCCTTGATGGCGTCGCGCGCCTCGGCGGCCAGCGCGCGCAGCTCGCGCGCGTTGACGGCGCTCGCGTCGCGCGGCCCGGCCGCGAGCGAGGCCTCGAGGTCGTGAACGGCCTCGGCGTAGTCGCCCTCGAGGAAGTGCTCGTAGCCTTTCAAGTAGAGCGTCTCCGGCGCCTCGGGCGCGAGGCGCACGAGCTCGGCGACGCGCGCGCGCCCGTCGGCGAAGCGCCACTCGTCGAGCTGCTTCTCGGCGGTGCGCGCCAGCGCGGCGACCTCTTCGGGCGAGGCGCGCTCGGCCCCCGCGCGCGCGGCCGCCCCCGCCACGAGCGTGACCGCCGCCGCGATCAGGACGCCGCGGCCGCGCCGCGTCACTTCACGAGCTCCTCGTAGTAGCGGCGCACTTCGTCGCGGAACCGCTCGGGCGCCTTCTCCTTCATGGCGTCGAGGAGCTCCTGCCGCCAGGCGCGCGGCGCCGTCGATTCGTCGGCGCCCGGGATGCGCACGGGGTCGTGCCGCGGCTTGCTGCCACCCATCGAGCGCTCCTGCATCGAGTCGCGCAGCTTGGCGAGCCGGTCGGCGGCGTCGCGCTCCGCGGCAGCGGCCGACTTCGACTCGCTGCGCTTGAGCATCTCCGCAGCCTGCCGCATGCGGCCGGCCGCCGACTTGAGGTCGCCCTCGGCGTTCTCGAGGCCGGGCATTTTGCCGAGCCGGCGCGCGGCCTCTCCGGCCGTCTCGTCGGTGCGCTGGCCGATGGCGCCTTGCTTGTCGCCTTGCTGTCGCGCCTGCTCGCGCTCGGCGGGCGACATCGTGTCTTGCGGCCGCGGCAGCAGCTTGTCGAGGTCGTCGGCGATCTCCTGGGCGAGCCCGCGCGCCTCGCCGACCGCCTCGGCGCTCTTCTCGCGCTCCGCTCCGTCGCCCTTGCGGTGCGCGCGCTTGCTCTCGGCGCCCGGCCCCTGGCCGCCGGCGGCCTCCTGCAGGTGGTCGGCCGCGCGATCGAGGTTGTTGGCGGCGCGCTCGGCCTCGCCCTTGGCCTCCGCGAGATCGCGCTCGCCGAGCAGCCGCATCATCTGCTTGGCGCTGTCGCGCGCGCGCTCGATGTCCTCGGCGAGCGCGCTCTCCGGATCGCCCGTGGGCACTGACGCGAGCCGCTGCTTGAGCTTGTCGATCTTGTCGTTTTCGCGCTTGAGAAAGTCCTCGAGCTGGCCCGCGAGGCGCTTCTCGACCTCGGCCTCCTGCTTGCCGGCCAGGCCCTGCGTCTCCTTCTCGAGCGAGCGCTCGTCGCCCTCGATGTCGCCGACCTTCTTCATGAGGTCGGCCACGACGCGGTTCTCCTGGGGGAAGCGCTCGGCGCCGAAGCCGTCGAGGTTCTGATCGAGCATCTGGCGCAGCCCGCGCAGATCGTCGCCGAGCTGGGCCAGCGCCTTGTCGAGGTCGCCCATGTCGCCCTTCTCGAGCATCTCGTCGAGCTTCTTCGCCTGCGCCGCGACCGCCTTCATGTCGGGCGAGTTGCGCCACTCGTCTGGCACGTCGTTGCGATCTTTGAGCGCGGCCATCTTTTGGGCCAGCTCGCTGAGGCGCGCGCGCAGGTCGCGCGCCTCGCGCTCGAGCTGCCGGCGCAACCCCTCGTCCTTCGTGGCCTTGTAGCGCGTCAGCAGATCCTGCAGGCGCTGGTGCGCGTCCGTGAGCTCGCGGCCGAGCGTCGCCAGATCCTCGAGCCGCTGCCGCCCCACGAGGTCGTCGAGCAGTAGGACGTCGCGCTCGAGCTCGGCCGCGTGACGCGCCGACATCCCGTCGAGCTTGGCGGGCCCGCCGGGCGACGCCGACGCGCGCAGCGCCGTCAGCGCGGGCGCCTCCTCGCGCAGGAGCTTAGCGAGCCTATCGGCGACGCCGGCGAGCGCGGCGCGCAGCGCCTTGCCGAGCGTGCCCTCGCGCCGGTCTGCGTCGAGCAGGCGCCCGAGCAACGTGAGGTGCGCCTCCTCGGCCTCGTGGACGGCGGCCAGCGCCGCGAGCCGCCCGGGCGTCGCCTCGCCGGCCTCGGGGCGTCCGTCGGTCGCGCCCGGGCCGTGCTCGAGCCTGTCACCCAGATCGCCGAGCAGGCGCTCGAGGACCTCGCGCTGGCGCTCGAGCCGGTCCTCGAGCGACTCATGGGCGTTCTGGATGATCACGGTGAGCGTGCGCGACGAGCCGACCTTCGCGCCCGATACCTCATCGCGATCGTGCGCCTCGATGTGGTACGCGATGCGCTCGCCCGCGAAGAGCGCGCTGCCGGCCGGGTCCCACAGCGTGCGCCCCTGCGCCGTCTTCGCGCCGTGCGCGTCCCTGAGCAGCGTGCGCTGCTCGGGGCGGTCGCCCACGCGAAAGACCAGCTCGACGGCGCCGAGCCCATAGTCGTCGGACGCCGTGTACCCGACCTCGAGGGGCCGGGGCGTCGCGAGCTCGAGGCGATCGGCCGGACCTTGGATCTCGACGCGCGGCGGGGCGTCCGCCTCGGCCTCGATGCGGTGGGAGGCGCGCTCGCGCACGGAGCGCCCGAAGGTCGGCTGCAACCAGAAGCGATACGCGCCGCTGCCCGTGAGCGTGAGCTCGGCGCGCAGCGTGCCGTCGGCGACCGTCGCGGAGAGCTGGCCGCTCTCTCCCTCCTCGCCCAGCAGCAGGAGCGCCTTGCGCGCCGAGCGCAGCGGCCGCGCCTCGAGGCGCGCGCGCGTGCCCTTGACAGCCACGAGGTCGCCCGTCGAACCCTCGACGGTGCGGGGCGGCAGCCCCGTGTACGCGGGATAGGTATAGACGACGCGCATGTCGCTCACGAGCGGTCCCTGCGAGACCGCCGCGCCCTCGAACAGCGTCGGCCGGTGCACGAGCGTGCGCAGGCCCACCACGAGGCCGGGGAAGAGCGTCGCGGCGCCGACGAGGACGCCCAGGGCGCCGAGGCCCACGGCCACGGCGCCCGCGGCGGGGCGCATGGGGACGAGCGCGCGCGGATCGATGGGCTCGAGCGCGCGGACGACGTCGGCGTGAAAGGCGCGCACGAGCGTGGGCGAGACGAGCGCGGCCGCGTCGGCGCTCGCCCCCTCGTCGAGCTCGACGGCGGACAGCAGATCGCTCGCGAGGAGCGGCACGAGCGTGCCGGCGCGGCGCGCCGCCGCGCGCTCGCCGCGCAGCTGGCGCGCGGGCCGCAGCACGCCCGCCGCGAGGCACCCGAGCACGAGCGCGAGCCCGACGCTCGTCGTGACCGTCGGCCAGAACCCCGCCGGCCCCACGGCGGCGGCCGCCGCCGAGAGGCCGAGCAGCACGGCGATGAGCGCGGTCGCCCCGAAGCCGGCCGTCTCGATGGCCGCCCGTACGAGGAACCTCCTGCGCATCGCGGCAAGGAAGCTCCGAATCCGCTCCATCTCCGACATCGGGTGACCGAGCCGCCATACTAGCCGATCGGAACCGGGCGGGCCGCCCGCCGCCCGCCCCGCGCGGAAGACGGTGGGACAACGTGCGTGTGACTCCGACGATGCGGCGAACCCCAGAACGCCGTGATTCTCGCCACTCTTTGTCGGTATCGCGGTTGCACTGGAGTCGGTGCAGCCATGGAAAACCTCGACAGCACGGAAGGTGGTCTCTTCGGCAGTACCAAAGTGCCCCAGACCCACGGGGCGAATTCGCTCCGCGATCTAGACGAGCTCGACGCCCGGATCGCGGCGGCATGTGGCGGAGATCGCGCCGCGCTCAACCGCCTGCTCTCGGACGCCCGGCCGCGCCTCGTGGCGGTCGCGATGCGCATCGTGCGTGATCCAGACGACGCCGAGGATGTGGTGCAGGAGTCACTCCTCAAAGTGTGCCGCTCGCTCACGCGGTTCGAGGGGCGGTCGGCCTTCACGACGTGGCTGCACCGGATCGTCATCAACGCCGCGCTCGACCGCCTGCGCCGCCACCACGCGCGCCACGAGCGGCCGGCCGAGGACGGAGACGGGGCGCTCGAGGGCGCGGCCGCGGACATGGTGGACGAGCAGACGCCGGAGCGGGTCGCGAGCCGCAACGAGACGGGCGCCGTCGTGCGCGGGGCGCTCGCGCGCCTGTCACCGAGCCACCGCGAGATACTCGTGCGGCGCGAGTTCGACGGCGAGTCTTACCAGGATCTCGCCCGCCTCGTGCGCTGCCCCGTGGGCACCGTCATGTCGCGCCTGCACCACGCCCGCCACCGCCTCGCCGCCGAGCTCGCCCCCCAACTAGAGCCGGGCGCCCTCCGCGCCGCCTGAGCCATCCAAGGCCCGGCAGCCCCGGAGGCCGACGTGATGTAGTATTTGCCCTTCCCGTGGCGTCGCCTTCCGCTCCGTTCGGCCCCGAGCGCTCCCCGAGGGGTCTCGCGTGGCTGCGCGCCCACCGGGGAGGCGTGGGGATCGCGCTCGCTGTCGTCGCCGGTGCCATCTACCCCTCGGCCGTCGGAACGTTCGCGGCACGCAGCTTCGCGACGCGCGCCTCGGCCCGCCTCGGGCGGGCGGTCACTGTGGGCCAGGGACGCGCGGGTCTCGGCGACGTCACGTTCACGAACGTGCGGGTCGCTGGCACGACCGGTCCCGACCTCGTCTTCATCGCGGGCGTCGTCGTTCCGTTCGGCGTCGCCTTCGGCGGCAGCGGACCCGTGCGCGTGAGCGGCTTGCAAGCCAACGTCGTGCGCGGCGGCGCCGACGACAACGTGACGTCGATCGTGGAGCGCCTGCGCGGGCACGGCGGCGGGGGCGGCGCCAAGAGCGCGGCGTCGCCGCCCGGGCTCGTCATCGAGAGCGCCTCCATCGAGGCGCGCGATCGGCAGAGCGGCCTGGCTGTCTCGATCGACGGCCTTTCCGGGGAGGTGCTCCCGAACGCCCGTCTGGCGCTGCACGCGCGCGGCGTTCACGGCTTGCTCGCGCTCGCGGGCGACGATCAGGGCCCGCGCTTCGGCGCCGACGAGCTTCACGTCGAGGCGCCGCTCGAGGGCCAGCGCCCGCGCGGCCTGCCCGCCATTCGCGTCAAGGGCGGCTTCGCGACGCCCCTGCCGAAGCTCTCCCTCACGGGCATCACGGGCGTGATCGCGCCGCCGCCGCGCGAGGCGACCGGGCCGGCGCCCAGCGCCCATCGCGTGACGATCGACCTGCACGGCAGCTACGGCGGCGCGCGCGAGGACCTATGGACGGCCAAGGGACACGCCGACTTCGACCGGCAGGAGGGCGCCCTCGCGCTGCGCGCCGAGCAGTTCTCGCTCGACAAGATCGCGGACGTGCTCCCGAAGGCGGTGCTCGCGCCCGCGAGCACCAAGCTCGACGCCGCCTTCGATCTGGCCTGGAGCGCGGGCGTCGTGCACTTCGGTGGCGACCTGGCCGCCGTGGGCGTCTCGGTCCAGAACGACGCGCTCGCGAGCGGGCCCGTCGAGGACGTCTCGATCGGCCTCGGGCTGCGCGGCACGATCGTGCCCGCCGCGCGCCGCATCGAGCTCGAGCGCGTCGAGGCGCGCGTGCGCGACCTCACAGCGCGGCTCACGGGCACGATCGAGCTGCCGAGCGGCAGCTACAGGTTCGGCAACGGGCGGAAGATCCCGTTCGTGCCCAAGGTCGATCTGACGTTCGCCGTGCCGCGCTTGCCCTGCGCCAAGCTGCTCTCGAGCATCCCGGCGGCGCTGACGCCGAAGCTCGAGGGCTTCGTCCTGAAGGGGATGTTCGAGGCGCAGGTGGCCGCCAAGGTCGACTTCGCGGCGCTCGACGCGCTCGACCTGCACGGCAAGGTGGGCATCGACGGGTGCAAGGTCGTGAAGGCACCCGACGTCGTCACGGCGCTCAAGGGCGAGGAGTCGATCGTCGTCAACGTCGAGGTGCCGCCGCCGCCCCCGGGCTCGGCGCGGGGCGAGACAGAGACGCTCGCCGTCGTCGTCGGCCCCGAGAATCCGGACTTCACGCCCTATGATCAGATCTCGCCGTACCTCATCAACTCAATCATGACGACCGAGGACAACGGCTTCTTCAAGCACCGCGGCTGGGTGACGTCCGAGTTCAAGAGCGCGCTGCGCCGCAACCTCGCCGGCGGCGGCTTTCGCCTGGGCGCGAGCTCGATCACGATGCAGATGGTGAAGAACGTGCTCCTCAGTCAGGAGAAGACGCTCTCGCGCAAGCTGCAGGAGCTCTTCCTCGTCTGGTACCTGGAGCAGAACCTGCCGAAGGAGCGCATCCTCGAGCTCTACTTCAACGCCATCGAGTTCGGGCCGCGCCTCTACGGCATCGGCCGCGCCACGCGCCACTACTTCGGAAAGAAGCCGTCCGAGCTCAACCCCGTCGAGGCGGCCTTCTTCTCGTCGATCCTGCCGAGCCCCAAGCGGCGCTATATCCAGTATTGCCACGGGGCGCTGTACCCGCCCTGGGACAAGTACGTGCACCGCATCGTCGCGAAGGTGCACGAGCGCGGGCGGCTCACCGACGACGAGCTCGCGCAGTTTGCGGTCACGCCGCTCGTCTTCGACCGGAGCGAGGCGACGTTCACCGAGAAGCAGTGCCTCGAATGGGTCAAGTCCATGGCGGCGCACCCCGAGGCCGAGGTGCCGCCCGACCTCGACGACGACGCGGACGCCGGCGGCGACGCGGCGTTTTCGGCGCGCAAGAAGCTCGGCCGGCTGTTCGTGCGCGGCGCCCGGCAGCGCGGCCCGGCCGCGCCGGGACGGTCGGTGGCGCGCGCGCGCTGACGGCCGCCGAGGAGCTCACATCGATGTCCGAGGACTTGCTCTCGAAGGATCCCGCCGCCGTCTGCGCCGCGCTGTCGCCGTTGCTCATGGAGGAGCGGCGCGCGCGCATCGACGCGGCTGTGGCGGCCCGGCTCGGCGGCCTGCGCGTCGTCATCGAGAACCTGCACGATCCGCACAACGGCGCCGCCGTGCTGCGCAGCGCCGAGGCCTTCGGCATCCAGCGCGTCGACGTCATCGAGGCCGTCGGGCCGTTCCGGTTCTCGTCGACGGTGACGCAGGGGTGCGAGAAGTGGCTGGACGTCGTTCGCCACAAGACCCTCGACGCGGCCGTCGCCGCGCTCCGCCGCGACGGCTTCGTGATCTACGCGGCCGTGCCGGGTGCCGAGGCCTCCGTCGAGGACCTGAACTTCTCTCGGCCCGCGGCGGTCATGGTGGGCAACGAGCACGACGGCCTCACGGGGGAGGCCATCGACGCCGCTGATCGCGTCTTCGGCATCCCGATGCCCGGCATGACGGCCAGCCTCAACCTCTCGGTCGCGACGGCGCTCATCGCCGAGCGTGCGGCCGCCATGCGCCGCCGAGCGCTGCGGGCCGAAGGCGATCTGAGCGTGGACGAGCGTCTGGCCCTGCGCGCCCGGTTCTACGCAGCCTCCGTGCGCGGCGCCGACGCCGTCGTCGCGCGTTATCGCGCGGGCCGATCGCTTTCTTGAACCGCGTCGCCTGACAGATAGACTCCACGGATGGCGGCCGGCCCTTTTCTGGACGATCGCGACCCGCGTCGCCCGAGGAAGTCGCACGCGCCCAAGCGCGTGGGCCAATTGGTCGCCGGCGGCGGCGCGGGCGGGCGAGCGGCGCGCGACGGCGGGGGCTCCGGAAGGCTGCGCGCCTTCAAGCTCGCGCTCTGGCTCGGGGTCTTCGCGGCGTTCGCGGGCGCGGCGGGGCTCGTGGGTTTGTTCGCGTACTACGGCAGCGATCCCAAGCTGCCCAAGATAAGCAAGCTCGACGACTTTCGTCCCAAGCAGGTCACGCGCATCCTCGACCGCGCGGGCACGCCCATCGGCGAGCTCGGGCTCGAAAAGCGCACGGTCATTCCCTTCGCGGCGATCCCCAAGCTGCTCGTCAACGCGGTCGTCGCCGCCGAGGACGCCGACTACTTCAACCACGAGGGCATCGATTATCGCGGCATGCTGCGGGCGTTCGTCGAGAACGTCCTGCGGGGGCGCACGGCGCAAGGCGGGTCGACCATCACGCAGCAAGTCGTCAAGACGATGCTGCTCACGCCCGAGCGCACGCTGCGCCGCAAGGTGCAGGAGATCATCCTCGCGCGCCAGCTCTCCCAGAAGCTGTCGAAAGAGGAAGTCCTCGCGCTCTACCTGAACCAGATCTATTACGGCCACGGCCGCTACGGCTGCGAGGAGGCGGCGCGCTACTTCTTCGGCAAGTCGGTGCGCGACGTCAACCTGGCGGAGGCGGCCCTGCTCGCGGGGCTGCCGCAGAGCCCGGAGCGCCTCTCGCCGCGCAAGCACCCGGACGCCGCCAAGACGCGCCAGCGCTACGTGCTCGGGCAGATGGCCGAGCGCGGCTTCATCGACCGCAAGACGGCCGACAAGGTCGCGTCCGAGCCCATTCGCCTCGCGCGCGAGCCGCTCTCCGCGCGCGGCATGGCGCCTGAGGTGGTCGACGGCGTCGGGCGCTACCTCGCGGACCACGGCGACGCCAACGAGTCGGGGACGACGGTGCAGACGACGATCGACGCGCGCATGCAGGAGCTCGCGCGCGCGAGCCTCGAGCGCGGCCTCGAGGACTTCGACGCGCGCCAGGGTTTCCGCGGCCCGTCGGGCCACTTGACGGGCAAGGCGCTCGAGAAGCGTCACGCCGCCCTCGCGGCGGCGCACAAGAACGGCGTCAAGGACGCCGAGGTCATCGAGGGCCTCGTCAAGCGCGTCGAGGCGTCGTCGGCCGGCGCCAGGGAACCGGCGGGCGCCAAGGAGGCTCGCGCCAAGGACGCCGCCGCCAAGGGCGCGTTCGGAAAAGATGCGCTCGCGAAGAAGGATCCAGGCAAGCTCTTCGTCGACATCGGCCTTCCCGCGGGGGAGGGCGTCGTCGATCTGTCGCTCGAGCCGCGCTACGCCAAGGGGCCGAAGCCGCTCGCGGCGCGCTTCGTGCCGGGCGACGTCGTGCGCGTGCGCGTCGCCAATGTGGGGGACCGGTCGCGCGTCGAGGGCGGGCCCGTCCCGCTCATGCTCGAGCTCGGGCCACAGGCGGCCATGATCGTCATGGATCCACGCACGCGAGAGCTCCTCGCCGTCGTGGGCGGCTACGCCTTCCGCGCGGGCGCCTACAACCGCGCCGAGCGCTCCGAGCGCCAGCCGGGCTCCTCCTTCAAGTCGATCTTCTACGCCGCGGCCATCGAGGCGCAGAAGATCACGCCCGCGACGATCATCGACGACTCGCCCACGCCTTACAAGGGCTGGAAGCCAGAAAACTACGAGAAAGACAGCTTCGCGGGGCCCATCCGCGTGCGAACGGCGCTCGCCGAGTCGAAGAACACCGTGGCCATCAAGGTGCTGGACATGGTCGGCATCCCGGCGGCGCGCGAGGCGGCGTCGCGCTTCGGCATCACGACGCCCATCCCCGACGACGCGGGCCTGGCCCTCGCGCTCGGCGTCTCGTCGGTCAAGCCCATCGACATGGCGAGCGCGTACGCGACGTTCGCGAGCGGCGGCCTCGCGGGGCCGCCCCTGCTCCTCAAGAAGATCGGCAACGACGCCCTCGCGACGCCGCCGCTCACGCAGGCTCTCAAGCCCGAGGTCGCGTATGTCATGAACTCGCTCCTGCGCAGCGTGATCGAGGAGGGCACGGCGCGCGCGGCGGCCGGCCGCCTGCGCCGCCCGGCGGCCGGCAAGACGGGCACGACGAACCGCAAGGTCGTCGTCGCTGGCAAGACGATCGCGTCGGAGACGATCGACGCCTGGGTCATCGGCTACACGCCCGACGTGCTGGCGGCCGTGTGGGTGGGGTTCGACGAGCCGCACGGCATGGGCCACGGCGCTACGGGCGCGACGGCGGCCCTCCCCATCTGGATCGACTTCATGACCAAGGCCCTCGCGGGCCGCCCCACGAAGGACTTCACGCCTCCGCCCGGCGTCGTCATCCAGCGCATCGACAAAGCCACGGGCCTGCTGGCGCGCCCTGGCGTCGAGGAGAACACGATGGACGAGGTCTTCCTTCAGGGCACGGCCCCGACCGAGCTCGCCCCCGTCGCGGGCGAAGAGTCGTCGGCCGACAAGCTGCTCATCGAGTAGCTTTAGGCGGCGGGCGCGTACTCCGCGATGACGATGCCGGACTTGAACGGCTTCGTCTCGACGAGCTCGAGCGTCTTTGCGCTCTCGCCCTCTGCGAACAGCCGCGCGCCATCTCCGAGCACGACCGGGTGAATCATGAAGCGGTAGCGGTCGATGAGGTTCGCGCGCAGGAGGGCGTTGAAGAGCTGACCGCTCCCGGTGAGAAGCAGATCGTTGCCGGGCTTCTCTTTCAGCTTCTGGATCTCGTCGATGGCGTTGGCGCGGATGAGCTTCGAGCCCGACCAGGTCGCCTCGGCCAGCGTCGACGACACGACGTACTTCGGCATGTCGTTCATCTTGGCGCCGAACGCGCCGGTCGCCTCGCGCATGCCGGGCCAGGCCTTGGCGAAGCCCTCGTAGGTCTTCCGGCCGAGTAGGAGGGCATCGCTCGACTCGAGCTCGGCCGCCTTGAACTGCATGGCCTCGTCGTTGAAAAACGGGCGGGACCATTGTCCGGGTTCGTGAAAACAGCCATCCAGGGACAGATATTCGGTCGCGACGAGTCTCATGGTCTCCTCCGGTCTGAGTGGATACCAGGACGACGATCGGCAAGGCCCGAAATCGACAGGCGGGCGGCTGAAAGGAGCCTGCGTGCACTGCTTCCACGCGTCCACATGAAGACGATCCCTGTTGTCATCCAAGATGAAACCCGGGAAGGCATCCCGGCGCGCGCCGGAATACTTGTGGGCAAATGACCCACCCGCCCCGCGAGTCCCTTGCCGGCGGGTGAGCCGGCGCCGTTCCCCAGTGATCTCAATGTACGTGGGACCCTGCAGCGCGCGGCTCTCTTGGAGCCTGCTGGTCGCGACCGCACTGTCGACGGTCGCGGCGTGCACGCTCAACTCGACGGGCCTCGGCTCGGACGATCCGGGCCGCGTGCCGGTCATCGCGTCCCACACGGGATCCGCTGGCGACAACGGCGTGGGCGTTGTCGGCGGGGCCCCCGCGGGCGACGACTCGGCGGGCGCGGCAGGGAGCGCGGGCGGTAGCGGCGGCGACGGGCTCCCAGGCAGCGGCGCGGGCGGCGACGGGCTCGCGGGCAGCGGCGCGGGCGGCGATGGGCTCGCGGGCAGCGGCGCGGGCGGCGACGGGCTCGCAGGCAGCGACGCGGGCGGCGACGGGCTCGCGGGCAGCGGCGGCGCCGCGGGCTCGGCGGGCAGTGGCCAAGCCGGCTCGAACGACCAGCCCGACGCGAGCGGCGCCGCGGGCACGGCGCCGCCACCGCCCGACGCCGGGCCCGTCTCGCCGATGGGTTGCGCCGACGGCACGCGCGAAGGCTTCAAGTCCCTCGACCGGTACCCGAACATCGCCGCGTGCGCCGGCGCATGGCAAGTGGCCGGCCTGGTCGCGCCCGAGACGCTGGCGCCCCAGTGCGACCGCCACGCGGGCAACGACGGCACCGCGATAGCGGGCGGCGGCTGCTCGGTGGCCGATCTCTGCGCCGAGGGCTGGCACGTCTGCGAGTCCGCGCGCGAGGTCTCGACGAACGCGCTCAGCTGCGCGGACGCCGCGATGCTAGGCGCGCCGCCCGCGTTCTACGTCACCCGCCAGCGCGGCCCCATGATGACCTGCGACCGCTTGAACCTGACCGGCACGAACGACCTCTTCGGCTGCGGCAACTTCGGCTCCGCCGCCCCGGCCGCCTGCGCGCCGTTCGCGCGCATGCTGCGCGACGCCGACTGCCGGGACAACCCACCCTGGATGTGCACCAACGGGCCCCTCGGATACAGCGTCAGCGAGCTCACGGACGTGACGAAGTCAGGGCCGTCGCGGGGCGGGGTGCTGTGCTGCCGCTAGCCCTCTCCGGCGCGTCGTAGGCTCGCGCGCGGCGGTGACGGGACATGAAATGTGACCGGTCATGACGTGAGACCATGAAGCGGTTCGCGGCGGCGAAGTTCAAGGCGAGTGTCTCTCCATCCTGGATCATCTCGGTCCTGCCGGCATCGTGATTACGAAGCACGGCAAGCCCGTGGCGCGGCTGTTGCCAGTGGAGCGCGGATCGGGCGATCTCATCGGCGCGCTGCGCGGTCGCATTCGCGTCAAAGATCGTTCCGGTGGCGTGAGGGGACCGGGACGGTGGGCCTCTAGGAAGAATCCTCGGGAGTGTTCGGGTGGGCCCGCAGCGCCCGCTCGATGAGCTTCGACTTCTCGATCCGATAGCTCTCGTGCGACCGGCCGTGCCACTGACGTTTCAACGCGTTGTATGCCTCGAGGACCCGCGGCGAATCGCGCAGCAGATCCCGCCACCGCACGAAGAAGTCTTCGGGCCCGCCGCGCGCCACGAGCTGAATGCCGACGGGCACGGCCTTGGAACCGTCGCTGAAGGACGACAGCGACTCGGTGTGGTCCGAACCGACGTTCCGCGCGAATCGTTCGGCGAGGAGGCGGTCGGCCTCGGCAAAGCCGCCCTGGTCGACGAGAACGCACACGTCGAGGTCGCCCTTCGTGACGGCGCCCGGCACGGCGGTCGCGCCGATGTGCTCGATCGCCGCGTCCGGGAGGAGCGCCGCGAGCTGGAGGCGAAGGTCCTCGAAAACCGCGCGCACGGCCGCGCGAATGTTACTTTCGTCGACGAATTCCACGGCGCCGGACGTCATGGGGGTTGCTCCGATCTGGTTTGTGACTCTTTGGTATTGGTATATTTGATCGATTCGCGCGGGCCCGAGCTACTGGACGGCAGGAGTTGCGATGCGCAAGGTCATCAATCGAATCAGTCCATGCGTCGTCAGTCTATGCGTCGTCTTCGCCGCGGGGTGTAGCACCTCGCCCAGAAACGTCACGAGCGGCGGCGCGGGCGGCAGCGGGGGAGCGGGCGGCGGCAGCGGTGCGGGCGGCAGCAGCGGTAGCGGCGCGGGGACGAGCGGCGGCGCCGGCGTCGCCCCGG
>DASXOE010000056.1:0-26173 GCA_036494575.1 Polyangia bacterium
ATCCTCCTTCGTCCCAGGCTATGTCGACGACGGGGCGATTTCCACCAGCGATCGGCTTGAGCGCGCTCGGCCTTTGCGCCGTGCTCGCAGCGCCGCCCGCGCGCGCCGACGACAACATGCTGCGCGGGCCGCACCCGTTCCTCAAGGACAACGAGCTGTCGGCGCACGTCCAGCTCGTCGCGGGCGGCGCGGACACGCCGGGCGGCACGAAGATCGCGACCGACTACGGCTACCGCTTGGGCGGTCCCGCCTGGCTGAACCTGCAGCTCAACTATCAGCGCGCGGCCTGTCACACGCCGTCGGGCGCGTCCACGTGCGACGTGCCGTCGGGCAGCATCTTCGAGACGCTGGCGGGCATCAAGCTCAAGTGGGCAATGCCGATCCCTGTCGTGCCCTACGTCAAAGGCGACGGGGGGCTGGCCTACGCGTTCCCGAACGGCGCGGGCAACGGCCTCGGCGTCGTGATCCGGGGCGGCGCGGGCGCGAGCTACTTCTTCTTCGACTGGCTCGGCTTCGGCGCCGAGGTCGGGTACTCCGTGGGCCACCTGTCGACCGCCAGCGCCTCCTACTCGGAGATCGACGTGGGCGGCGGCGTCGAGTTCCAGTTTTAGGCGGTCAACTTTTCTAGATCTGCGACGGACTTTGGCGTCTCGGCCGTGAGGTTCTCGTGCCCGACCGTCGTCACGAGGATGTCGTCCTCGATGCGCACGCCGAGGCCGCGGTACTCGGGCGGCCCGGCGGCGTCGGCGGCGACGTAGAGGCCGGGCTCGATCGTGAGGACCATGCCGGGCGCGAGCGGCCGGGCTACGCCGTCCTCGGAGTAGAAGCCGACGTCGTGGACGTCCATGCCGAGCCAGTGGCTCGTGCGGTGCATGTAGAAGGGCTTGTACGCGCCGGTCTCGACGAGCTTCGGGACGTCGTCCGCCGTGCCCGGGAGCAGGCCGAGCGCCACGAGGCCGCGCGTGAGGTTCGTGAGCACTTGCTCGTGGATCGCGTCGATCGTCGCGCCCGGCTTGACGGCCTCGATGGCGGCGAGCTGCGCCTCGAGCACGGTCTCGTACAAGCGGCGCTGCGGCTCGCTGAAGCGCGCGCCCACGGGAAACGTGCGCGTGACGTCGGCCGTGTACCCGTCGACCTCGCACCCGGCGTCGACGAGCACGAGCTCTCCGTGCACGAGGGGCGCGTTGTTCTCCACGTAGTGGAGAATCGTCGCGTTGGCGCCTCCGCCGACGATCGTCGGATAGCCGGGACCCGCGCCGCCGCGGCGCCGGAACGTGTAGTCGATGAGGGCCTCGAGCTCGCCCTCGTTGACGCCGGGGCGCGCGGCGCGCATGGCGGCCGTGTGCGCCTCGGCCGTGATGGCGGCGGCGCGGCGCTGCACGGCCACCTCGTCGGGCGACTTCACGAGCCGCAGCTCGTGCACGCTGAGCCGCGCGTCGACGAGGCGCACCGGCGCGCGACGCCCGCGGCGCTCGCCGGCGCGCAGGCGCGCGAGCGCGCGGCTCACCGTGGCGTCGAGGCCGGCGTCGCGCCCGAAGGGAAAGTGCAGGTCCTCGGCGCCCGCGAGGATCTCGGGCAGCTTGGCGTCGACCTCGCCCGCGGGGAAGGCGGCGTCGGCGCCGAAGTCGCGCACGGCGCCCTCGACGCCCGCGCGACGGCCGGTCCACGTCTCGGCCGCCGGATCGCGCGGACGCACGAACATCACGAACGGCGTCTCGGCGTGCCCCGGGCGCAGCACGAGCGTCGTGCCTGGCTCGTTGAACCCCGTGAGGTAAAGAATGTCGCTGTCCTGGCGGAACTTGTAGTCGGTGTCGCCGTTGCGGAGCCGCTCGGGCGCGGAAGAGAGCACGAGCGCCGCGCGCGGGCCGAGCAGCTCCATGAGCCGGCCGCGTCGCGCGGCGTGCACCGAGGGAGCGGGACGCGAAGCCGCGTTGGTGGGTGGGACGGGGAGCACGGAGGCCGGCGCGGTCATCCCCTCGATAATAACTTATGATGCGCCGCCGGGCGGCGGGGTGCTGGGACGAGGCCCGGCGACAGCTCGAACGGCGGCGAATGCGAGGCAACTTCGGCATTGTCACGGTGACGGCGCGCGGCGCGGCCCGAGTGCGCGCGGCGCACCCCTGGGTCTTCCGCCAGGACGTCGTGCGCGGGCCGGCGAAGGACGCCGGCGCAGGCGGCCCGGCGCTCGTCGAGGTGCGCGACCCGCGCGGCAAGCCGCTCGGCGTTGCGACCTGGGCGGCGGAGGCCCGGCTCGCGCTGCGCCTGCTGGCGACGGGCGCGGACGCCGAGGCCCTGCCGCGCGACTTGATGGCGCTCGTCGCCCTGCGCTTCGAGGCCGCGCGTGAGCGACGGAGCGAGCTCGCCCGCGCGCGCGACGCCGTCCGGCTCGTGCACGCCGAGAGCGACGGGCTGCCCGGGCTCGTCGTCGATCAATACGCCGACGCGGCCGTGCTCCAGACCACCTCCGTGGCCATGAACGCCCACCGCGACGGCATCGCCGCGCTCGTGCGCGACGCGCTCGGCGCGCGCGTCGTCGTCGCGCGCGACGACGGCTCGGCGCGCGACTTCGAGGGGCTGGCCCGCTTCGCGGGCATCGTCGCGGGCGGGGGCCCGACGCGCGTCGTTTATCGTCTGGGGCCCAATCGCCTCGAGGCCGACCTGCTCACGGACGCGAAGACGGGCGGCTTCCTCGACCAGGCCGACAACCACGCGGCCGTCGCAGCGCTCGCGCCCGACAACGCGCGCGCGCTCGATGCCTTCGCGTATCACGGCGGCTTCGCGCTCGCGCTCGCGCGTCGGGGCGGTCCCGTGCTCGCCACCGACGAGGACACGGACGCCGTGTCGCGCGCCACCGAGAACGCGCGCCGCAACGGGCTCGTCAACCTCGAGGTGCGCCGCGCGAACGCCTTCGATCTCCTGCGCGAGCTCGAGTCGCGGCGCGAGCTCTTCGACGTCGTCGTCCTCGACCCGCCCGCGCTCGCGAAACGGGGCGGTACGAACGCCGCCGCCGCGCTCACGGCGGCCGACCGCGCCTACAAGGAGCTCATCCTGCGCGGCGCGCGCCTCACGCGGCCGGGCGGCCTGCTCGTCGCCTGTTCGTGCTCGGGCCGCGTCACGCGCGCGCACTGGGACGACCTCGTGGCCGCCGGCCTCGACGACGCCGGCCGCGCCGGACAGGTCCTCGCGCGCAACGGCGCGAGCGCCGATCACCCCGAGCTCGTCGGCGTCCCCGAGACGGGCCACCTCAAGACCTGGCTAGTGCGCGTGCTGTGAAGCGCGGCTACTTCACTCGACGCGCAGGTCGTCGATGAGGAGGCCCGCGTGCGGCAGGGGCAGGCCACAGCCCGAGCTCGACGTCTCGAACGCGACGACGAGCTCGTCGGTGATGTCGGCGGGCAAGGCGATCTCCATGGTCGAGACCACGCTCAGCGCGACGCTGCTTCCGTCGGCCGACGTCATCGTCTGCATGCTGTCCGGGGCGGGAATGATGCTGCGGCTCTCGGCGACGGAGCGCCCCACGGAGCCGAGCGCGACGTTGCCACCGAACGGCACCTCCGGAACGCGCGAGACGATGCGATACGAGAACCGCAGCACCGTGTCGCCCGGCTGAGCCAGCAGGCGCACCCTGAGTGCCGCACCGACCGCGATCCCACCGGGTGCCGGCGCGCCCTGCGCTCCGATGTAGACGCTGCGCGTGTCCGTGATGGGCGGCAGAGCGCCGCCGCTGCTGATGACGGTCGCGCCGCCCAACTGCTGGCCCGCCGGCGCGCTCTCGAAGCCATCCTCGAGCAAGAGCGGAGGCGTCTCGAAGGCGGTCAAGCGCAGCGGCGTGTCCGCGGAGCCCCGGAGCCCCGCAAAGTCGACGAGGCCGTCGACCGCGACGACGAAGCCTTTGCCGTATGGAAGCACGACGTTGGGCTTCGAGAAACCTATGACGAGAGGGAGGTCGCCGGGGACGATCGTGGGCTCGAGATCGACGTGGCTACCGTCGCTCGCCAAGAGTCGAGCCGTCGCCGTCGTTGGCAACGGCTCCGACGTCGTGACGGAGAAGGCTTCAAACGGATCCGCCGGAACGACCCCCGAGGTCGCGAAGAGCAGAGGCGGCGTCACGTCCGCCGTGCCCGCGACCGCGGCCGTGAAGGAAACGTTGAACTCGCAGTCCCCGCACGAGACTTCCACCGCGCCCTCGGCGGTCCCGTGCAGCGTCGAGCCACTCACCGTGAAGTCGAAGGACGAATAGTTGAACGCCGTCGGCCCGCTGCAGCTGCTTCCCATGACGCCGACCGAGAACTTCGGGACGTGGAAGCGCCGGCCGTCGGTGCTCGTGACGGGAACGACGGCCCCCTGACCGGCGCCGCCGATGATGACGCGCCGGACGTCGGCGTCGAGCACGAGGGTGAACGCGTTCGTCGAAGGCAGGTCGGCGGTGGGCATCGCGCCGCCCTCTCCAGGACCGAGCGTCGCCACGACATCGAACGCGCGCCGACCGTGCGCCATCGGGGGCGTCCCATCGCCGCCAGCGTCGGCCCCGGATAGACTTCGCGTTCCGCACCCGAGAAGGCCGAGCACGAGCGCGAGCGGCACCGCCGAGATGCTCATCCCTGTTCGACGAAGCAAGGCGAGTGCCGCATCCGCCGGCACGGGAAATCGCTTTCTCGCGGGGGCCGATCCGCGACATCGCCGCCCCACCCGTCTCAGCTCCCGTGACGCGCGTGCAGGAGCGCGATCGACATGCCGAACCACGGCGGCAAGAGGAGCGCGATGAGCTCGGCGTTGTGCTGGTGAAAAGCGGGATGGGCCTTGAGGCCCCAACCCACGAGGCCGAGGAGCAACCCCGCGACCGTGACGCGCAAGGCCCCGAGGGTCGCGCGCCGCGAACCAAAGGCGACGCCCACGCCGAGCACGAGGAGCGAGATCGCCCACGGCGCGCACTGAAAGATGTTCTCGTTGCCGTGGGCGACGACGTGGTCGGTGAGAGTCCAAGCGTAGAGCAGGAAGCACCCGATGAAGCCGACGACGACACCCCAGAGCGCCACGAGGACGCCCAGGAGCGCCCGCACGGGGGGCCGGTGCGCGGCCCAGCCGAGCGCGACGAACAGCAGCGCGATCCCGAGGCCGACGAGCAGCAGCGTCACGAAGCGCGCGGGCGGCGCCTCGCGGGGCGGCGCGCGGTTGGCGGCGAAGACGGTTTGCTCCGAGGCGACGAGCGGGTGCGGGCCGTTCGGCCCCGGCAGCATGACTGCGCGCAGTCCGCGCTCGAGCTCCTGGGGGATGTACATCTCGGCCCAGCGATCGGTGGGGCGATCCGTAAGGCCGCCGAGCACGAGGTCGAGCGCGAGATAGAGCGGCAAGGTGTCGGCGGTCATGCGCAGCGCCTGCTCGCGCAGCGTGAAACGGCCCGGCGCACGCGAGGCCTCGCGCAGCGCTCCGCCCGTCGCGCGATCGACGGCGTCACGCACGCGCGTCGAGCAGTTGTCGAGGAAGTAGTCGTACTTGTACTCGCGGTTCTCGGGGCGGGCGTTCTCCTCGAGGCGCGCGCGCAGCGCCCGCTTCTCCGCGGGCGGCAGCGCGAGCTCCTGCAGCGCGATCGAGCGGTTCTCGCGCTCGTAACCCGCAATCGTCGCCGCGAGCGACGACACCGAGAGCCAGTACGTGAGGCGCCCGTGCAGAAATTCGGGGATGAGCCCGGGCGCGTCGAAGCGGAAGGTGCCGAAATTGTAGACCCGGTCCTGGCCGGTCTTCCGATCGCGCACGAGGAGCGCGTCGTGCCCGAACTTGAAGAAGGGGTGGTCGCCCGGACCGAACGTCATGACGTAGATCGAAAGCGAGTCCTCCTCCACGGGCGCGGCGGGCGGCGCCGCGACGGGCGGCGCCCCGGCGGCGGGCGGCGCCGCGACGGGCGGCGCCCCGGCGGCGGGCGCCGGCGCAGGCGGCGGGACCGCGACCGGTTCCCGGCCGGCGCGAACGAGCCCAGACCAGGCCAGCGTCACCGCGAGCAAAGCGGCCGGCAGACAGCGCTGCATGCGCTCGAAGACTAACATGCCGCGCCTCAGCGAACCCGCCTCAGCACCGCCGCGAAGAAACCGTCGGTGTCGTGGGTGTGAGGGTAGAGGCGGAGCGACAGACCGTCGCCGACGGCGGCGGCGCGCTCCTTGCCCCAGATCTCCTTGACGGGGACGCGCACGAAGTCGTCGCGGTCGGCGACGAAGCGGCTCACGACGCCCTCGTTTTCGGCCTCGACGACACTGCACGTGGCGTAGATGAGCCGCCCGCCCACGGCGACGAGCGGCGCGTACGTCACGAGCAGGGCGACCTGGCGCGCCGGGAACGCGCGCACGGCGTCCGGCGTCAGACGCCAGCGCGCCTCGGGGTTGCGTCGCAGCGTGCCGAGCCCCGAGCAAGGCGCGTCGACGAGGACGCGGTCCCACCCACCAGGCCGGGCCTCACTGGGTAGCGTCGTGCCTTCGGCCGTCACGACGCGCGCCGTGACGTTCGTGAGGCCGGCCCGGCGCGCGCGGCGCCGCAGCTCCTCGAGCTTCTTGCCGTCGGTGTCGAGCGCGAGCAGCCGGCCCTTGCCGTCCATCGACGCGCCGATGGCCAGCGTCTTGCCGCCCGCGCCCGCGCAGGCGTCGACGACGCGCCCGCCCGGCGGCGGCGCGATCAGCTCGGCGACGACCTGGCTGCCCTCGTCCATGACCTCGAAGAGGCCCTCCTGGAAGGCCGTGAGGCCGAAGGCGTTGACGCGCGTCTCGAGCACGAGGCCGGCGGGAGCGAGCGGCGTGGGCTTGGCGACGACGTGCTCCTCGGCGAGCCGCGCCGCGAGCGCCTCGCGCGTGATGCGCGCCGTGTTCACGCGCAGGGCCATGGGCGCGCGCGTGTTCATGCTCGACGCGAGCGCTAGCCCCGCCTCCCGGCCGAGATCGTTCGTGAAGGTCTCGATCATCCAGGTCGGGTACGACAGACGAAGCGCGTCGCGCTCGAGCCCGGTGCGCTTGCCCAGCCCCGCGTCCTCCTCGAGGACGCGCGCGAGCTGGACCTCGGCCCCCACGAGGCGGTTCGCCTCGGCGCCCGCCGCCTCGACGGGCAGCCCCTCGCGCGCCTCGAAGACGAGCAGCTTGAGCGCGTCGCGCGCGGGGGCGGAGAGCTCGCGCAGCTCCCGCCCCACGAGCTCCTCAAGAATGGCGTCGAGCCGCCGATCCATCCGGATGAGCCCGTAAACCGTCTCGGAGATCCGTCGCCGGTCGCCGCTCGCGAGCGCGCGGTGGGCCCGGAAGCTGCGCGCTATGATCTCGCTCGCAAACCCCCACTCGGCGCGCGCCTCCGCCGCGATCTCGAGCGCGAGCGCGCGCGCCGCTCCTTGCAAGCGTCCAGGCCTCATCCCCGTCATCCCCACCAACGAAATGATAAAGTGAGCCCGATGTCAGCCTCGCCGACCCCCGTCACCGACGTCCCTTCGTCCCCCGTGGACGCGCAGGCCTCGAAGCCGAACCCGTACCTCGTCGCGCAGGAGCAGCTCGACCGCGCCTCGAAGATCGCGGGCATCACGCCCGAGGTCCGAGCCATCCTGTCGCAGCCCAAGAACGAGCTCATCACCAACTTTCCGGTCCGCATGGACAACGGAGAGTACAGGATGTTCAAGGGCTACAGAGTCCAACACAACAACATCCTCGGCCCCTACAAGGGCGGCATTCGTTACCACGAGCAGGTCTCGCTCGACGAGATCAAGGCGCTGGCCGCCTGGATGACCTATAAGGGCGCGCTGCACGACATCCCCTTCGGCGGCGGCAAGGGCGGCATCAAGTTCATGCCGCGCAACCATTCGCAGTCCGAGCTCGAGCGCATCACGCGGCGCTTCACGCACGCCCTGGGCGCGAACATCGGCCCCGAGTACGACATCCCCGCGCCCGACGTGGGCACGAACGGCCAGATCATGGTCTGGATGATGGACACGTACATGAACGTCGTCGGCTTCAGCGACAAGAACGCCAACCGGCGCGTCGTCACGGGCAAGACCATCACGGCGGGCGGCTCCTACGGGCGCGAGACGGCCACGGGCCAGGGCATCGTCCACTGCATCACCGAGTGGGCGCGCGACCGGCGCTTCGAGCTCAACGGCTGCAGCTTCACCGTGCAGGGCTTCGGCAACGTCGGCTCGCACGCCAGCAAGATCCTCGCGCGCACGGGCGCGACGCTCACGGCGACGGGCGACTGGAAGGGCTACATCTTCAACGGCGACGGGATCAACCCGTTCAAGCTGTCGGAGTACGTCGCGAAGACCGGGTCGGTCGCGGGCTATCCGGGCTCCAAGACGATCTCGCGCTCAGACTTCTTCGCGACACCGGCCGACATCTTCATCCCCGCCGCGCTCGAGCTCGAGATCGGCGTGCGCGAGGCCAAGGCCCTCGAGGTCAAGCTCATCGTCGAGGGCGCGAATGGCCCCACGGAGACGGCGGCCGAGCCCATCCTCCACGAGCGCGGCATCGACCTCATCCCCGACATCCTCGCGAACTCGGGCGGCGTCGTCGTGAGCTACTACGAGTGGCTGCAGAACAAGCGCTCCGAGCGCTGGGACCTCGAGGAGGTCGAGGAGCGCCTCGCCAAGCGCATGAAGCGGACCTTCCTCGCCGTCACGGAGTACGCCGCGCAGAAAAAGTGCGACTGGCGCATGGCCGCCATGGGCATCGCCCTCGACCGCATCGGCAAGGCCTATTCGGAACGCGGGATTTTCCCCTAGGCGGGCCGATTTTATCGTGGACAACTTTCCACTTGACTGGACAGCGAAGGGGCTATTAGTCTATCTAGTACATCGGCTATGACGACTTTATCCCGCAAAGGCCGCTACGCGCTGCGCGCCCTCTATGCCCTCGCGGGACACGAAGGTGGCGGGCCCATGCTCATCGCCGATCTCGCCGAGCGCGAGAACATCCCGCGCAAGTTCCTCGAGGCCATCCTGCTCGAGCTCAAGAACGCCGGCGTCCTGCACAGCAAGAAGGGCAAGGGCGGCGGCTATGTGCTCGCGAAGAACCCGGCCGAGATCGTGCTCGGGGACGTGATCCGCACGATCGACGGGCCGCTAGCGCCGATCCCGTGCGTGAGCGAGCGCGCCTACGCGCGCTGTGAGGAGTGCGTCGACGAGGCCACGTGCGGCACGCGCCTCGTCATGAAGCAGGTGCGCGACGCCATCGCGCGCATCCTCGACAACACCACGCTCGCGAGCGCCATGGAGCAGTCGGCGCGTGCGCGGCGCCAGTCCCTGACCCAAGTCGCCTACGCCATCTAACCAGAGGGAGAGACCGCATGGCTCTGTTCGCGCGCCCATTGCTCTATAAAATCGGTAGAGTAAGTAGTTTTATGGCGGGGCTCGCGTGCTGCCCCACCCTCGCGGTCGCCCAAGAGGTCGCGCCAGTGACCGACGGTGCGCCACCCGTCCCGACGCCGACCGTCGTGCCACCACCCGCCGACTCGGCATCGTCTCGCGCGCTCGCCCAGCGCCTCGACGAGCTCGACCAGCGCGCGCGCATCACCGAGCGCAAGCTCGAGCTCGCGCAGGAGGCCGCCGCGCAGACGCCGGCCGGCGCGAGCGTCAGCGCGGACGAGAAGGGGTTCGGCATCAGCAGCGCCGACAAGTCATTCGAGCTCAAGCTCCACGCCCTCCTGCAGGCCGACGCGCGCCGCCTCTTCTATAGCGACGACGCCGTCCTGCGGGACAAGGTCGACACCTTTCTCCTGCGGCGCGTTCGTCCCATCATCGACGCCACCGTCCTCGGCCTCGTGGATCTGCGCATCACGCCCGACTTCGGCAACAACACGACCGCCCTCTACGACGCCTATGCGGACGCGCATCCCACGGCCTGGTTGCGCCTGCGCGCCGGCAAGTTCAAGCCGCCCGTCGGCCTCGAGCGCCTCCAAACCGACAACTACGTCCCGTTCATCGAGCGCTCGCTCGATTCGAACCTCTCCGCGCAGCGCGACGTAGGCCTCGAGCTGTGGGGCGACATCGCGAACGCCGCCGTGCACTACGAGCTCGCTGTCTTGAACGGCAACGCCGACGGTACGATCACGGACATCGACGACGAGCACGCGAAGTCCTACGCGGGACGATTGTTCCTGCGCCCCTTCCAGCTCGGCGACCTCCGCGCGCTCGGCGATCTCGGATTCGGCGTCGCCGTGAGCACGGGCAATGAAAAGGGCTCCAGCGCGCTCGCGAGCGGCTTGGCGACGAACACATGGCTCCCCACCTTCAAGTCGCCCGCGCAGAACACGATCTACACCTTCACCGCGAGCACGACCGACCCGACGCAGACTGTCTTCGCGTCGCACCGGCACACGCGCATCAATCCGCAGCTCTACTACTATAACGGTCCCGTCGGTCTTCTCGCCGAGTGGGTGCATGAATATCAGGAGGTGGGCAAGGGGGCGACCGGCGGGGCCGTGAACAATCAGGCCGGTCACGTCACGCTGTCGTGGGTGTTCGGCGGTGACAACGGCTTCGACGGGCCCCGGCCCAGGAAGCCGGCGAATTGGGCCGCCAAGGAGCTCGGCGCGATCGAGCTCGCCGCGCGCTACAGCTGGCTCGACCTCGACGACCTCGGCTTCACGGGCTCGGCCTTCGCAGATCCTTCGAAGTCCGTGAGCGCTGCGGAGGACTGGGGCGTCGCCCTGAACTGGTGGCTGAACCGCGACGTCAAGATCTCGGGCACCTGGGACCAGACCAGCTTCACGGGCGGCGCCGGGACGACGACCGCCGTCGCCAACCGCCCGACGGAGAAGGCAGGCTTCGCGCGTTTTCAGGTGGCATTCTAGTCAACGGCTGGGTCGTTCAGGCCAAGGAGCTCAATCATGCGTCCCAAAAAGTTCCGGTCTCTCAAACAGTTCGCCTCCTCCGTCGTCTGGGTGGTCGTCTCGGTCGCCGGCGTCATGCTCGCGGCGGGCGGCACGGCGCGGGCGCAGGTGAAGCTGCTCAACGTCTCGTACGACCCGACGCGCGAGCTTTACGTCGACGTCAACAAGGCCTTCGCGCAAAAGTGGCAGCGGCAGACCGGCCAGAGCGTCACGATCAACCAATCGCACGGCGGCTCGGGCAAACAGGCGCGCTCGGTCATCGACGGCCTCCAGGCCGACGTCGTCACGCTGGCGCTCGCCTACGACATCGACGCCATCGCCGAGAAGTCTGGGCGGCTGCCCAAGGATTGGCAGAAGCGCCTGCCCGAGAACAGCACGCCTTACACCTCGACGGTCGTCTTCGTCGTGCGCAAGGGGAACCCGCGCGGCATCAAGGACTGGGACGATCTCGTCAAGCCCGGGACGGTCGTCGTCGCGCCGAATCCGAAGACGTCGGGCGGCGCGCGCTGGGTGTACCTGGCGGCGTGGGGCCAGGCGCTGCAAAAGTCCGGCGGCGACGCAGCCAAGGCGCGCGACTACGTCACCCGTTTTTACAAGAACGTGCCGGTGCTCGACTCAGGCGCGCGCGGGGCGACGACCACCTTCGCGCAGCGGGGTGTGGGTCAGGTCCTCGTGTCGTGGGAGAACGAGGCCGCCCTGCTCGTGGGCGAGCTCGGGCGCGACAAGTTCGAGATCGTGAACCCGGGCACGAGCATCCTCGCCGAGCCGCCCGTCGCCCTCGTCGACCGCAACGTCGATAAGCACGGCACGCGCGCCGTGGCCGACGCCTACCTGCACTTCCTTTATACGCCCGAGGCGCAGGCCATCGCGGCCAGGCACCACTACCGGCCGCGCGACGCCAAGATCGGCGCGCCGTTCCCGAAGATCAAGCTCTTCACGATCGAGGAGGTCTTCGGCGGCTGGCAGAAGGCGCAGGCGGCGCACTTCGCCGACGGCGCGCTCTTCGACCAGATCTACCAGCCGGGGACCTAGTGCGGGTGACGCCGGGCGATGCGAGCGTCTCGGGAGCGCGGTTGACCGGGCCGACCGCGACGAAGCGCGGCAGCCTGCCCGGCTTCGGGCTGTCGCTCGGCATCACGGTCGCGTCGCTGTCGCTCCTCGTGCTCTTGCCGCTCGCGGGGCTGGCCTTGAAATCGGCGTCGCTCGGGACCGCCGACCTCGCGAAGGCGGTCCTGTCGCCGCGCGCGCTCGCGGCCTACCGTCTCAGCTTCGGCGCGGCCTTCGTCGCGGCCGGCATCAACGCCGTGTTCGGTCTCGTCATCGCCTGGGTGCTGGCGCGCTATCGGTTTCCGGGCCGCTCGATCGTCGACGCCATGGTCGACCTGCCGTTCGCGCTCCCGACGGCCGTCGCGGGCATCGCCCTCACGACGCTGTACGCCGAGAACGGCTGGCTGGGGCGCTTTCTCGAGCCGCACGGCTTCAAGGTGGCCTTCGCGCCCGCCGGCATCGTCGTGGCCATGATCTTCGTCGGCCTTCCGTTCGTCGTGCGGACTGTGCAGCCCGTTCTGCTCGATCTCGACGCGCACATGGAGGAGGCCGCGGCGACGCTGGGCGCCTCGCGGCTGCACACGCTGCGCACCGTGATCCTGCCCGCCGTCATGCCCGCGGCCTCGACTGGCTTCGCCCTCGCCTTCGCCCGCGCCGTGGGCGAGTACGGCTCCGTCGTCTTCATCTCCGGCAACATGCCGCTCAAGACCGAGATCGTGCCGCTGCTCATCGTCACGAAGCTCGAGCAGTTCGACTACGCGGGCGCGACGGCCATCGCGCTCGTCATGCTGCTGGCCTCGTTCGCGCTGCTCTTCGTCATCAACGCCCTGCAGGGCCGGATCAAGCGATGAAGGACCCCGCGCCGCTGCGCTGGCTGCTCATCGCGCTCGCGCTCGCGTTCCTCGTGCTCTTCGTGGGGCTGCCCGTCGTCACGGTCTTCGTCGAGGCCTTCAGCAACGGCGCGGGCGCCTATTGGGACGCCATCAAGGAGCCCGACACGCTGTCGGCCATCAAGCTGACGCTGCTCACGGCCGGGATCGCCGTGCCGCTCAACGTCGTCTTCGGCGTGGCCGCCGCCTGGCTCATCTCGAAGTACCGGTTCCCCGGCAAGACCGCCTTGCTGACGCTCATCGACCTGCCCTTCTCGGTGTCGCCCGTCATCGCCGGACTCGTCTTCGTCCTCCTGCTGGGCGCGCGCGGCGTGTTCGGGCCCTGGCTCGAGGCGCACGATCTCCACGTCATCTTCGCGCCGCCCGGCATCGTCCTCGCGACGATCTTCATAACCTTCCCGTTCGTCACGCGCGAGGTGCTGCCCATCATGCAGGAGCTCGGCAGCGACGAGGAGGAGCAAGCGTTGACGCTGGGCGCACGTGGCTGGCAAATCCTGATGCGCGTGACGCTGCCCAAGGTGCGCTGGGGCATCCTCTACGGCGTCATCCTTTGCAACGCGAGGGCCATGGGCGAGTTCGGCGCCGTGTCCGTCGTCTCGGGCCACGTGCGCGGCGAGACCAACACGATCCCGCTGCAGGTGGAGATCCTCTACAACGAGTACAATCTGTCGGGCGCCTTCGCCGTCGCGTCCATCCTCACCATCCTCGCTCTCGTGACGCTCGTCGCGAAGAACCTCATCGAGCTGCGCATCCGCACCCACCGACCATGAAGCAGAAGGACCAGCCAGCCGATCGCGCGAACGTTCACGCCGGTGTCCAGGCGACGATCGGCCGCACGCCGCTCGTCGAGCTCGCCCGCATCAGCGCCGGGACGGGCGTCCGCCTGCTCGCGAAGCTCGATTCGCGCAACCCGAGCGGCAGCGTCAAGGACCGCATCGCCGCCGCCATGATCGAGGAGGCCGAGCGCCAGGGGACATTGCGGCCCGGCGGCGCCATCGTCGAGGCGACGAGCGGCAACACGGGCATCGCGCTGGCCTTCGTGGCGGCCACGAAGGGATATGCGCTCCACGTCACGATGCCCGAGCGCATGTCGCGCGAGCGGCTCGCGCTGCTGCGCTATCTCGGCGCGCACGTCACGCTCACACCGGGCACGCTCATGCGTGAGGCCGTCGAGAAGGCCGAGGCGCTGCGGCGCTCGATCCCGGGCGCGGTGGGGCTCGACCAGTTCAAGAACCCGGCGAACCCGGAGGCCCACCGGCGCGCGACGGCCCCCGAGATCTGGGACGACACCGGCGGCGCCGTCGACGTTTTCGTCGCGGGCGTCGGCACGGGCGGCACGATCACGGGCGTCGGTGAGGTGCTCAAGGCGCGGAAGCCCGGCGTACGCATCGTCGCCGTCGAGCCGGCCAACGCCGCCGTGCTCACGGGCCGGCGGCCCAGCAACCACATGATCCAAGGCATCGGCGCCGGGTTCGTGCCGCCGCTCCTCAACCGGGCCGTCGTCGACGAGGTGATCGCCGTGAGCGATGACGAGGCCTTCGCCCACGCGCGTCGCCTCGCGCGCGAGGAGGGCATCCTCGCGGGGATCTCCTCGGGCGCGACGCTCGCGGCGGCGCTCCGCCTCGCCGCGCGACCGGCCCTGGCCGGCCAGACGATCGTTTTCATGATCTGCGACAGCGGCGAGCGCTACACGAACGGTCCGCTCGTCGCCGAGCTCATCGGGCGGCCCGAGCCCGATTCGTAGGACCGCCGGCGTCACTTCGGTGGCGCGCCGACCGACACCGGAGCGACGTGCTCGCTGCCGCGCGCGCTCACGACGACGATCGCGCACTGGACGGCCGACGCGGTCCGCGGCCGGAAGTGGCTCGCCACGTAGGAGATCGCGATCGCCGGCGGCGCCGTGAGCCCGCGCGGCAGGTTCATGGGAGGGCCCTCCCCACAGTCGAGGAGCCAAGCCTCGAAGGGGCGACGAGACGCGGTCTCGCCCCATCGCCGCACGGCGGCCAGCGCCGCGGGCGCCGAGCACTCCCCGCGCTGCAAGGTCTCGGCGAGCTCCCGAAGCTGCGGCTCGAAGGAGGGCATCACGGTGGGCGTGGGCAGCGTCGTTCCTGCGCGGGCCGCCGTGAGCGCATCGAGGAAGGCTTGGCCGGCCGTCGCGTTCTCGGCGTAACTGAGCGGCACCGGGACGCCGCGCTCGTCGGGCCAGCGCGTCGACGCGCAGGACGCGAGCGCCACGAACGCGAAGGCGAAGGCGAAGGCAAAGGCAAAGGGGCGGAGAGCTCGGGGCCTCACGCCTCGACCCCAAGCCCGGCAGCGCCCTCGCGGCCGGCGAGCAGCGCGCGCGGCAGCGCCGGAAGGAAAGCCAGGACCGCCAGCGTCGAGAGCGCGTCGGCCCAGATGAGCTGCTTGAAGGTCAGGTGGACGTGCCCGTAGAGGTACGAGCCGACGAGGTCCGATACGCCGTAGGTCGCGAGCGTCTGCACGCCGAGCACGAGGGCGTACCCGAAGCTCTCGCTGCCCCGGGGCGCGGCGCGCGCAGCGAGATCGTAAAGGGGCATCACCGCGAGCGTGCCCACGGTCGCCGAGAGAAGGTGGATGACGACGGCGGCCGCGCGCGAGTCGTACGCCAGGAAGGACAGCGTGCTCGCGGCCGACAGGACGATGCCCGCCGCGAGCGAGACGCCGAGCGGCACGAAGCGGCAGACGATGCCGTAGGCGAGCGCGCCGAGGATGACGCCCGCGCCCGCCCAGGTCTGCAAGAGGCCCATGAACAGAGGATCGAAGTGCAGGACGTCCTGCTGATAGTAGAGCAGCGGCGTCTGCAAGCCGGGCGCGACGTACACGAGGAACACGAGGGCCGCCGCCGTGAGCGTCGGGCGGGAACGCAACGTCGCGGCGAGGTGCCGGCGCACCGGCGGCGGCTCCACGGCCGCGCCGCGCGGCGCGCCGGCGCTGGGCGGCGCGCGCCAGAGCATCGCGACGACCGGCACGAACGAGCCGACGATGAGCGCGCCGAGCCCCACCGTCCACCCGAAAGCGCGGCCCGCGAGCCAGCCGCCCACGGGCCCCGCGACGAGGTTGATGCCTCCCACGAGGGTTTGGCGAAGAGCGCTCAGGCGCCCCGTGGCGCCGTGTCGCTGGCCGAGCTCGACGAGCAGACCGCCGACGTTCGTGCTCAGGAGGGCGAGCGCGGCGTTGACGGCGACGGCGACGACGAGCAGCGGCGCGTACGCGCGCGGCACGAGCGCGAACGCCAGCCACGCGAGGCTGGCGGCGAGGCTCGCCAGCAGCAGGTAGGCGCGCCGCCGCGCGCCGCCGAGGAGCGTGGCGTCGACGAACAAACCGACGACGGGCTTGAGGTACCAGGGAATCGTCGCGACGGCCCAGAAGGCCGCCAGCTCCTGGGGCGGTAACCCCAGCTCGTTCTTGAGCGAGAGGCCGAGCGGCAGCCGCGCGAGCAACTGGGGCCAGCCCAGGTACGTCGCGACGACGCCCCATCCCACGATTGTCACCAGCGCCCGCGGCGATCCCGGAGGAGGCGCAGGCGGCGGACCACCCGCGACGCCGCGCTCCGCGCGCGCGGCGTCGGGGCCGGCCGATCCCGAGGGCATGTGTGATCCTACCTTCGATTCTCTCCCCGCGCGCCACGTGAATCGTCGACGTCGCACCCACAAAGCGGCCCAAACCGGCTATGAAGATGGGAGCCCGTGAAGATCGTCACCTGGAACGTCAACGGCGTCCGCGCGCGCGGCGCCGAGGTCGCCGCCCTCGTCGAGCGCGAGCGCCCGGACGTCCTCTGCCTCCAGGAGATCAAGGTCGCGCCCGATCACCTGCCCAAGGAGATCGGCGAAGTCCCCGGCTACTTCTGCATGTGGCACGGCATGAAGGGCTACTCGGGCGTCGCGCTCCACGTGAGGCGCGACTTCGCCTCGGCGTGCCCCGCGATCTCGCACCCGCCCTTCGACCACGAGGCGCGCATCGCCGTCGCCGACGTCGAGTCGGCCGCGGGCGCCTTCGCGGTGGCGTCGATCTACGTGCCCAACGGCGGCAAGGATCTGCCGGCCAAGATCCGTTTCCTCGAGGCGCTCACGGGCTGGGCGGCCGCGACGCGCGCCACGGGCCGCGAGCTCGTGCTGTGCGGCGACATGAACGTCGCGCGCGCCGAGATCGACGTCCACCCCAAAGAGCGCAACGCGCGCCTGCCCGGCCAGCTCCCCGAGGAGCGCGCGCTCTTCGCGGGCTTGCTCGACGCGGCGGGCCTCCACGATCTCGGCCGCGAGCTCGATCCCGCCAACAACGCCATGTACTCGTGGTGGGCGCCTTGGCGCAACATGCGCGCGCGCAACATCGGCTGGCGGCTCGACTACGTGCTCGCGAGCGACGGCCTCGCGGCGCGCGTCAGCGCGTGCCCGGCTCTGCGCGAGGTGGGCACGAGCGACCACGCGCCCGTGATCGCGACCTTCTCGGACGCGGGAAGCGCCGCGTGAAAGAGTCAGCGTCCACGTCGAACGGCGGCGGCCCGCCCTATGTCGTCGTGAGCGACTTCGACGGCACGATCACGCTCGACGACCTCACGAACATCGTCTGGGACCGGCACCTGCCTTACGACTGGCGCGCCGTGCTCACGCCGCTGTCGCGCGAGGGCATCCTGTCGCCTCTCGAGATGATCGCGCGCGGATATGGCGACGTCGCGCGCGGCCCCGAGGCGCTCCTGTCCGAGGTCCTGCCCCTCGGGCGCCTGCGCCCCGGCTTCGACGCCTTCGTCGCCGCCTGCGCCGCGCGGGCCTGGCCGTTCGAGGTGCTGAGCCACGGCCTGGCTTTCTACATTCGCCCGCTCCTGCCGGCCGGCCTGGCGCTCACGGCCTTCGAGGGCAGCTTCGAGCACGACCGCTGGCGCGTCGAGCTGCCGGCCGGCCTTGCGCTGCCCGAGGGGCGCGATTTCAAGGCGCACGTCGTCGCGTTGCTGCGCGCGCGCCATCCCGGCCACACGACGGTCTACGTCGGCGACGGTCGGCTGGACTTTCCTGCGGCGCGCACCTGCGAGCGCATCTTCGCGGTCCACGACAGCACGCTCGCCAGGCTCTGCGCGGAGTCGGGCATTCCGTTCACGCCCTTCGAGACCTTCGATGAGGTCGGCGCCGGGCTGGGCACGCCAGCGTCGGGAATCCTGCCCCGGCGATAGCGTTCTGCGGCCGGCTCGCCGCGAGCGGCCAAAAGCCGGGTATGCTGGTGCCCGCTTCGGATTTTGGTCGCGCCTGCTTTTGGGGGAGTGGGCGCGTCGCTGTGATGGGGTCGGACGTGGGCGCGCTCAAACCTTCAAAGCTCGGTGCTCGACTCTTGTCGACGTTGTTGGCGCTCGCCGCCGGCTGCGGCGACAACACGCCGGCCTTCCGCCCGGGACCGCCGCGCGATGCCTCCGGCTCCGAACCGCGACTCGCTGACGGCCCGAGTGAAGGCGACGGCCAGCCCGCCGACGGTACACCCGGCGGCGACGCGGACGGCGGTGGCCTCGGCGGCGACGCGGTCGACTCCGCAGACGTCCTCCCGGGGAGCGACGCGCCCGACGCTGCGGACACACCCGGCGAGGCGCGCGACGCCCCGCTCACGAGCGACGGGCCCGGCGACGTGCCTCCCGACGCGCTCGGCGAGACCTCGGCGGACGCTCGGGGCGATTCCGCGACCGTCCTGGACACGGCCGAGGCCCTCCCCCGCTCGAACTGCGCGATCACGAGGCCGACGCTGAGCGCGACACACCCCGCGCTCAACGGCGTGCCGGCCGCTCAGGGCGGCGATCGCGCGAGCGTCCCGGGCGCGCCCTATGCCGTGACGTTCGAGGTCGCGACGGATCTCGTCGACGGCGAGCCGGTCGCGCTCGACGTCGAGAGCAACGCCACGCCGGGTGTCCTCACGACGTTCGCCGCGGCGACCGCGGGCGGCAGGGCCGTCTTCGCGAACGTCCCGCTGGCCTCGGGCGTCACGTACGAGGTCACGGCCCGCTGCACCGACGAAAACGGCCTCACGGCCTCATCGGCGTCCCGGGCGTTCCCGGTGGACATCGTCCCTCCGGACCTCGTCGTTTCGAAGCCGAGCGCCGGAGATGCCATCCCACCGTCGGGACTCACGAACGGCGCCTTCTCGGTTTGCGGCAGCACGACCTCGCCCGACGCCGTGGGCCTCGACGCCGCGACGAGCGCGCGGGCCGCGAATTACTGCGTCGGCGTTGGCGGCTCGCCGGCGTGCGCGCCGGTCGCCGCGACGAACAGCGACGTCTGCATCGCGGTCCCTTGCCCCGGCGACGCGCCCTTCGACATCACCGTGAGCTTGAGCGATCGCGCCGGCAATCCGACCACCGAGACGCTGGCGGGCGTCTCGTGCTTCTCGACGCTCCCGTCGGTGCGCATCGTCGCGCCGGTCTCGGACGCGCCGGGTTTCGCGGACGTCTCGAAGCGTCTCCTGGCGGCCGACTCCATCCAGCCCTTGCGCGACCTCGACGGCGCCGTCGCGGGCGCCCAGACGAACGTCGTCGCCTGCGCCAACCGCGCCGGTTCGATCGCGCTCTTCGCGGGCCTCGCGGGTGACGCCGCCCTCGGCTCGATCGCCGCCAACGTCCCGACGCGCGCGGCGGCGCCCGCGGACGGCTGTCCCGCGGGCTTCGCGTTCGTGGCCGTCTTCACGAACGCGACGCTCCCCGAGAGCGCCGAGGGCGCCGACACGTCGCTCGCGACGGCCACCGTCCTACGCGCCGACCTCACGGACATCTCGGCGACGAAGAACAGCAGCCCCCTCGTCGACCTCTGGGTCGACTCCGTCGATCCGGTGTTGCTGCTCACCGACCCGCCCGACATCTGCGCCAGCATGCACCAAACGAGCAGCGTCTACATCTCGACGGAGACGGTGACCTCGACGGCGCCCAATGTGACGCTCGAGCTCCGGAACGACATGTCGCTACAAACGTTCGATTCGACGACGTTCACGACGATGACGTTCCCGTTCGTCGTTTTCGCACAAGGACAGACCTTCCTGTCGGGCGTCGCGCGCGACGGCGCCGGCAACGCCAGCAGCATGCGGCCCGATCCCTGCGTCGTCACCGTCGCGCCTTGAGTCGGCGACGTGAGCCCGTTGCGCTTGCACGGACGGGCTCCTAAACTGCGCGCCATGGCGAACCCCACGGCAGTGCTCAACACCTCCCTCGGCGACATCACGATCGAGCTCTTCAAGGACAAGATGCCCATCACGGCGGGCAACTTCATCAAGCTCGCGAAGAGCGGCTTTTACGACGGCCTGCACTTTCATCGCGTCATCGACAAGTTCATGATCCAGTTCGGCTGTCCCCACAGCCGCGACCCGCAGAGCCCGCGCGCCGGCACTGGCGACAGCCCCGACGGCCGCCTCAAGGACGAGCACCCACCAGACGCCAAGATCTCGAACTCGCGCGGCACGCTCTCGATGGCCAACACGGGCCAGCCCAACAGCGGCAGCTGTCAGTTCTTCCTGAACGTCGCCGACAATCCCTACCTCGACTGGTTCTCGCCCGGGCCCTCGAAGCATCCGGTCTTCGCGAAGGTCACCGCCGGCATGGACATCGCCGACAAGATCTCGAAGGTGGCGCGGGACGAGCGCGACCGTCCCAAGACGCCCGTGCAGATGATCAAGGTCACCGTCAGCGAATAGCCGGGCCAAGCCCGGCGAGGTCGTCGAGCGAGGTCGGGCGAGACGTCGCGCGGGCCTTTGCGTAAACACAACGGGCTCACGTCGGGCCTCGACGCCCTCTCCCACCACCTCGCGACCTTCGGTCGCGCCCCTATCGGAGCGGCTCGCCGGCGTTCACATACATCGGGGGCGCCTCTTCGAGCTCTTCCGACGGGGGCACCACGGCGCCCTCGAAGCGCGCTCCGAGGTTCTTCCAGAAACCCTTGGCGACGGTCTTGGGGAGGCTCTTGGCCGCGGCGCTCGCCGACCAGCGCCCGAGCACGGAGCCCGAGGCCCCGTCCCACACGAGGAACGTCACGCTCTGCCGCGAACGGCCCTTCTCGATGTCGGCCGACACGAACGCAGCGAGCCGGTTGTCGCGCGCCATGGTGAGGTACTGGCCCGTGCCGTTCACGCGCGGCAGCGTCATGACGACGCGGCAGCCGCGCGCGCGCAGCAGACGCGCGATCTGATCGCGCAGCGCCGGGCCGAGCTCGCCTTCGATCGGTTGCACCGAGACGCGAAGCCCGGGCGCCACCTGCGCCTCCGGCGGCCGCGGCGCGCGCGCGCGCGCGTGCCTTCGTGACGATCGCGCCTGCGCGACGCCGACGCCGAACGAAGAGCCCGCGGACCCCAGGGCGCCCGTGGCCGACAGGCAGACAGCGGCCAAGAGAGTGGCTCCGCGCGTGAGGGCCGGCACGAGGAGTATCATCGCCAGATTCGGCGTTTCCTCAACAGACTTTACGATCCACACTGTGTGCGATGCGCACGGTGATTGTGGGAGATGTCCACGGTTGCCTCGACGAGCTGATCGCGCTCGTCGACCGCTGCGGGGTTCCTGGGGACACGCGCTACGTCATGGTCGGCGACCTCGTCGCCAAGGGCCCGGACTCGCGCGGCGTCGTCGAATGGGCGCGCGCGGCGAACGTCGAGGCCGTGCTCGGCAATCACGACGCGGCCGTGCTCCACGCGCGCAACCCGGCCGCAGATCCGCGGCCCCGGCCGCAGCACGTCGCCGTCGCGGCGGCGCTCGGCGCGAGGAACCTGGCCTGGCTCGAGGCGCGGCCTTTCTGGATCGCGCTCGAGGACGGCGAGGCCGCGCCCTCGCACGTCGTCGTTCACGGCGGGCTCGTGCCCGGCGTACCGCTCGAGGCGCAGGAGCGCAAACACCTCTTGAACCTGCGCAGCATCACGGAGGACGGCGAACCGACGAAGAAGATCGAAGGCACGCCGTGGGGCGCGCTGTGGCTCGGCCCGCCGCACGCCGTGTACGGACACGACGCCGTGCGCGGCTTGCAGCGGCACCGGTGGGCGACCGGCCTCGACACCGGCTGCGTCTACGGCGGCGCGCTCACCGCGCTCGTGCTGCCTGCGGGTGATCTCGTCTCCGTCGCGGCTCGGCGTGAGTACGCGCCAAAAAAACCGTGAGCGCGACGGTGGCCCCGACGAGCACCGACGATCCCTACGCCGTGCTCGGCGTCGACCGCGCCGCGAGCGCCGCCGAGATCCGGCGCGCCTTCCGCCGCCTCGCGCTGCGCGTGCACCCGGACCGCGCGGGCGCCGCTTCGACGGCCGCCTTTCAAAGCGCGGCCCGCGCCTACGGGCTGCTCTCGAACCCCACGGCGCGGGCCGCGCACGACGCCGCGCCCCGCGCCGGCGCCTCGGCGGCCCGCGGCGCCGAGGCGGCCGCGGCACGCCCCGGGCCAGTCGTCATCGCGCGTCTCGCCGCGCCGTTGCGCACGCTCGTCGCGCGAGGCGTGGCGCGCGAGCGGCCCGATGGCGTCGTCGAGCTTCTCCTCACGCGCGAGGAGGCGCGCGCCGGCGGACACGCGGCGCTGGGCGTGCCGCTGCGCGTGCCCTGCCCCACCTGTGGTGGATGCGCGACGCCCGACCGCCTCTGGTGCGCCCGCTGCGAGTTCGCGGGCACCATCACGGACGACGTCACGGCCTTGCTCGCGATCCCCGCCGACGTCAACGACGGCGCGACCTTCACCGTTCGCTTCGACGACCAGGGCGAGCGGCGTCCCCTGCGCGTGTGCGTGCGCCTGGCTTGAGCAAATTGGTGAGCGCGCGCGCGTCGTGGTAACCAGGGGCGCCATGTCGCCCGAGCACGCGCGCCGAGCTCCTCGCCGGAAGGTGATCGGTGCCGCCTTCTTCGCGCTCCTCGTCGGCGGCTGCTCGTTCCGGGTCGTCAAGCCACCGCCGCCGCCCTCGACGTGGCCCGATCCCGTGCGCGCCGACTCGTCGGAGCACGCGTGCTCGGACTCGATCGGGCTGCCGGTCGTCGACACCATCATCGGCGGCAGCCTGGGGACGCTCACGTACATCGAACGAGACGCCGGCTCGCGCCTCATCACGATCGGCATCGGCATCGCCACGGTCCCGTACCTGGCGTCCGCCATCTACGGCTACATCCAGACGGCGCGCTGCCGCCATTACAAGTCGCGCTTCCGAGCCGAGCCGTAGATCGCGGCGCCTAGGCCGCCTGTTGCTCGGGCGGCTGGACGCCGTCGCGCACGTGCCGCGGCGGCGCGTGGAGCTCGGAGACGAGCCCCACCCACGACAGCGCCGTGAGCACGAGGTGGGTGATGTCGAGCTCCCACCAGAAGAAGCCCTGCCGCTCCGAGCGCTGGTAGTGGTGGTGGTTGTTGTGCCAGCCCTCGCCCAGCGTGAAGAGCGCGATGACGAAGTTGTTGCGGCTGTCGTCCTCTGTCGCGTAGCGCTTGCGGCCCCACACGTGCGCGAGCGAATTCACGCAGAACGTCCCGTGCCAGAGCAGCGTCGTCGAGACGAGGAAGCCCCACACGACGCCCCACGCGCCCAACGTGAGACCGAGGATCAGGGCCCCGAGGAGCGGCGGCACCAGGTAGAACGTGTTCAGCCAGCGCAGCTCCGGGTAGATCGAGAGATCCTTGATGCGCTCCCAGTCCGTGGGCTCGAACCTGCCGACCATGATCCACTTGACGTGCGCCCACCAGAATCCGTTCTGGCGCACCGAGTGGATGTCCCGCGGCGTGTCCGAGTACTTGTGGTGCGCGCGGTGGTGCGCGGCCCACCACAGCGGCCCTTTCTGCACGGCGAGCGTCCCGAGGAGCGAGAGCGCGAACTGAAAGGCGCGGCTCGTCTTGAAGGACCGGTGGGCGAGGTACCGGTGAAACCCGGCGGTCAGCCCGAACATGCGAACGGCATAGAGCCCGCACGCGAGCGCGAGCCCGCGCCACGAGAAGCCGAGCCACACGACGCCGACGACGGCCGCCACCTGCACCCCCCAGAAGAGGATCGACGTGGGGCGGACGGGCTCAGACGCGTAGTCGTTTGATTCCAGCGCTCACCTTGGGTGCGAAACCGCGTGGCGGGACCTCCGTCCGCGCCACGCGAATCTCGATGGGAACGATCGTGCTACCAGCGATCCCGGCGACCACCGCCGCCGCCGCCGCCACCGCCGCCGCCACCGTATCCGCCGCGTCCGCCGCCACCGCCGCCGCCGCCACCGAAGCCGCGACCGCCGCCGCCGCCGCCGCCGCCACCGCGACGCTCCTCGGCCTCTTTGACGGCCACGGGACGACCCTGCACGTCGCGCCCGTCGAGCTCGGCGATGGCCTTCTTGGCCTCCGCCTCGTTCGACATCTCGACGAACCCGAAGCCGCGCGGACGTCCCGTCTCGCGATCGGTCACGATCTTCGCCTCGGTCACCGTGCCCATGGGCGCGAACAGGTCGCGCAGGTCGAGCTCGGTCACGCTGTAGGGCAGATTGCCCACGTAGAGCCTGTTACCCATTTCTTTCCTCGCTTCTTTCGTTCAGTGATCGACGGAGCTGCCGTCTGCAGTAACCCTCAAGCATTCCGGTCACCGATGCGTGCCGGGCGCCCCAATGTGCAAACGTAGCCAAATATGGGGAGCGCCGCCGCGACGAACGAGGACGAGACGAGAAGGATCGGCATCAAGATTAGCGTGCGCCCCGCGGCCCACGCCAGCAAAAGACGTCCGCGCCGGTCAAACGGTCACACCTCCGCCGACTTCCACCTACCTCGGCGAAACAAGGCCACCCCGAGCACGGCGACCAGCGAAAATGCCGCGGCAATCGCGAAGAAAATGCCCGTGGGACCGAGACCGACCGGGCCCGAGAGCACGATGGCCGCGGGAATCTCCCAAATCCAGAAACACACGACGTTGATGAGCATGGGCGTGCGCGTGTCGCCCGCGCCGTTGAACGCCTGCGTGACGACCATTCCGTAGGCATAAAAGAGGAAGCCGGCGCTCACGATACGCAGGCATTTGCCGCCCGCAGCCACGACCTCGGGCACGTTCGAGAACAGGCGGACGACGTCGCTCGCGAAGATGACGAGCAAGAGCCCGACGCCGCCGAGAAAGACGAAGTTGTAGAAGGCGGCGCGCCAGACGGCCTGCTCGGCGCGCTCGGGCGTGTGCGCGCCGAGGTTCTGACCCACGAGCGTCGCGGCGGCGTTGCCGAGCCCCCACGACGGCAGGAGCGCGAACATGACGACGCGGAAGGCGATGCCGTAGCCCGCGATGACGTTGCTGCCGAAGCGCGAAACGATGCGCACGAGCACGAGCCAGCTCGCCATGCCGACGAACATCTGCAGGGCGCCGCTGCGCGAGAGGCGCAGGATCGTCCGCTGCGTCGGACCGTCGGCGACGAGGTGCGCGCGCCCCACGCGCAGGCGCCCGCGCCCGCGCGCGAGCGCCCGGCATTGAAAGAGGACGCCCACGCCGCGCCCGATCGTCGTCGCGACGGCGGCGCCGTTGACGCCGAGCCGCGGGAACGGCCCCCACCCAAAGATCAAGCATGGTCCGAGCACGATGTTGATGCCGTTCGCGAGCCAGAGCGTGCGCATCGTGATGGAGGCGTCGCCGGCGCCGCGGAAGGCGGCGTTGATCACGAAGAGGAGCAGCACCGTGACGCTGCCGCCGATCATGATGCGCGGATACGCGGCGCCGATGGCGAGCGCGCCCGGCGGGGCGCCCATGGCGGCCATGAGCCGCGTGCCCGCGAAGGCGCCCACGAGGCCGACCGCGGCGGCGGCGAGGCCGCCGAGGATGATGGCCTGGACGGCAGCGCGCGCCGCGCCGTCGGGATCCTTGGCGCCCGTGCGGCGCGCCACGACGGCGCCCGTGCCCATGGCGAGCCCCATGGCGAGCGTGTAGAGCATCGTCATCATCGACTCGGTGACGACCGCCACCGAGACCGCGTCGGGCCCGAGCCTCGAGACCCAGAAGATGTCGGTCACTGCGAAGATCGACTCCATGACCATCTCGAGGACCATGGGGACGGCGAGGAGCAGGATGGCGCGGCCGAGGGTCTCGGCCGTCAGATCGCGCCGCGAGCCGGCGAGCGACTCGCGCACGAGCGCCCAGAACCCGTCGCGAGCGAGCGCAGGGCGTGGCGGGACGTCGGACGCGGCGAGGCCATCGGGAGCGGACACGGCGGGAGGTTGTGCCCGATCGGCGTTGGACGCGCAAGCCTGGTGGTGCGATGCTCCCGCGCATGATTTCGACGCCCAGCTCGATTTCCCGCCGTTTCACGCTCTTCGCGGTCACCGCCGCGTCCCTCCTCGTGGGCGGCCGCGCCCACGCCGCCGTCACGCTCGTCATGCAGCGCGGCGCCAAGACCCAGTCGGTCCTCTACGTCGATGGCGACAAGATGCGAATGGAAAACCCCGGCGAGGGCATGGGCCAGCGCGCGA
>DASXOE010000057.1:0-31088 GCA_036494575.1 Polyangia bacterium
CCGGCGGCGACGGCGCGCTCGGCGGCGCGCCCGATGGCCTTGGCCGAGGCGACGGTCTCGAGGCAGCCGAGTCGCCCGCAGCCGCACGGCGCGCCGGGATAGACGACGGGGCAGTGCCCGATCTCGCCCGAGAACCCGCGCCGCCCGAAGAACAGCTTCCCGTCGAGGACGATGCCCGAGCCCACGCCGCTGCCCACGTGGATCCAGACGTACGAGCGCGCGCGGCGCGCCGCGCCGACGCGCCCCTCGGCGACGGCCGCGGCCTGCGCGACGTTGTTGACGACGACCGGGACGTCGAGCGCGTCCGTGAGCGCCGAGCGGAGCGGGAAGTCGTGCCAGCCGAGGTTGGTCGCCAGAACGCAGTGGCCCGTCTCCTGATCGACGAGCCCCGGCACCGTGGCGCCCACGACGCGCACGGCGTCGCGTGTGACACGGGCCTCCGCGAGGGTCTCGCCGACGAGCTTGCGGGCCGCCGAGAGCGAGCGCGCGGGAGAGCCGACGATCGAAGGCTGCTTGCGCACGACCTGGATCGTGCCGAGCGCGTCGGCGACGGCAACCGTGGTCGCCCTCACGCCGAAATGGATGCCGACGTAGACGCTCCCACCCGCTGCCGTGCGGCCGGGCCGCACGCGCCCGGCCGGCACTCGACGCTTTGCCATCGGCGCCAGTCTAGAGGGCCGCCGCAAAGCGCGGCAAGGGCAATCGGGCGCGATGCTGCAAAGGCGCGCCGTTCCAAGCGACCCGAGGTCGTCGCACGCGGTCGCGCGCGGGCCTCGGCGACCCGTCAGGCCCGACGCTTGGCGCGCCGGCACCCCATCTCGGCGATCTTCTCGATGAAGTCAGGATAGAGGTACCCGCCTTCCTCGGCGGCCCACGCGAGATCCTCGCCGTCGGCCAGATAGGGGTTTGGGTTGGCTTCGACGACATAGATGGCCTCGTCGTGCGCCAGGCGCACGTCGATGCGGCCGTAGTCCCGAAGCCCAGCAGCCTGGTAGGCGCGCACGGCCACCTCGCCGAGCCGCTTGCGCAGCTCCGACGAAAGGTTCTTGGCGATCTCGTTCTGGATGCCCTTGCTCTCGCGATACTTGACGCTCCACTTGGCCTTGAACGTCGCGATGCGGCTCTCGACGGTCGAGTCGGTGGCGAACACCATTTCGATGGGCGGGAACGAGACCGGCGTCTCGCCGCCCATGACGCCGATGTAGAGCTCGCGCCCTGCGATGAACTCCTCGACGATGGCGTCAGTGTCGAACTTCTCGTGGATGAAGGTCACGCGCTCCTTGAGCGCGTCGTCGTCGCGCACGACGGACGCCTGCGCGATCCCGACCGACGCGTCCTCGTCGAGCGGCTTGACGATGAGCGGAAAACGCAGATCGGAGGGGCGCGTCAGCGTCGCGCCCTGCTTGCACACCATGAAGTGCGGGATGCGGATGCCCTCGTAGGCGAGCACCTTCTTCGTGAGGGCCTTGTCGCGCGCCAGCATGAGGCCCTCGCACGACGCGCCCGTGTACGACATGCCCAGCATCTCGAGCACGGCCGCGACCGTGTAATCGAGCGCCGACTGGTCTCGGAAGCGCTCCGTGAGATTGAAGACGACGTCGGCGGGCGCGGCGCGCAGGCCTTGCGCGAGCTGATCGAGATCGCTCTTGAAGCCGAGGAAGCGAACCTCGTGGCCCTTGCCGATGAGGGCGCGCGCGACGTCGAACTCGGCCTCTTCGGAGGCCTCGAGCTCCTTCTTGTAATCCTGCGACGCCGGCGGATCGCCATCCGTGTCGAACAGGACGAGCACGCGCGTCTTCTTCATCGGCTCGTCCTACCTTGATAACCGATTGGGGAAGGCAGCGTCAACGCGCGCCGGCGTCGGGCCTGGCCGCGGGCTGCGGCGCGCGAGCGGCGGGTGGCGCCGCGACGCCGGGTGGCGGTGCCGCCACGCCCGGCGGCGGCGCGCCGCCGCCCGACGGTGGCGCCCCCGGCGCCGCGACGCCTGGAGGCGGCGCCGCCGTGGGCGGAGCCGCGGGAACGCCACCATCGCCGCCCGTCGGTGGAGGCGCCGGCGGAGGCACCTCCTCGCGGTATCCGAGCAGCGTGTTCTTCTGATCGAGCGGCGTGAGCTTTACGATGAGCTTGGTGTCGCCGAACGTGTACGCGCGCGTCTGGACCGGCACGAAGCCCTCGCACTGAATGATGAGGTCGAGCGGCCCGCTGTCGCGCGGGCGCTGCAAGATGAGCGGCGCATGAGGAGCGATCAGGCCGAGGCGCCGCTTGCCCCAAAAAACGGCGACGCGCTTCTGGACGGGCGCCGCAATGATCGTGATCTTCACGGTCGCGGGCAAGGGCGCGGGCGCGGCGGGCGCCGCGACGCCCGGCGGCGGCGCGCCCGGCCCCACGGGAGCCGGCGCGCCCGGCCCCTGAGCGCGCCCGAGCGCGGACACGCCCAGGAGCGCCAGCGTCGAGACGAGCGCCAGCCCAGAGACGAGCGCCAGCCCAGAGACGAGCCCCGAGCGTCGAAACGAGCGCGTCATTCGTCTCCCCCCGCTCCGGCCGGCGCGGCGCCACCGCCGGCCTTGGCCTCGGGGCTGTCGGGCGCGGGCGGGGGCGGCCCAGGATAGACGACACCGGGCTTCGGCACGTACCCGATGATGGGCGTCTTCTGATCTCCCATGACGTTGCCCTCGAGCACGGTGACGGGCAGCGGCGGGTCGAGCACATAGACGTAGCCGCGCGAGGGAATCCGCATCTCATAGACCATGTCCTCGAAGAGAAACTGGCGCTGAAACCCCATGGGCGAGTCGCCCACGACGCGCTTCTGCCGGTGCTGCAGGATGAACGAGTACATGCGGATCGCGACGTGATTGGGCAGACGGTGGCAGCCGTGTGAGAACCCGTTCGCGCTGTAGATCGACAGATAGTCCGAGGACCCGTGCGCGCGCACGCCGTTGTCGAAGTCGGGTCTGCCGTTCTGCCCGGGCACGACGAAGTACCCGGCGATGAGGCCGTAGGCCGAGAGGAAACCGGGGCCGAGCTCGTCGTAGTTCACGACCTTCATCCATTTGCCGTTGACCGCCTTGTGCTTGACGAGCGTGCGGATGGGCGTCGAGGCGGGCGCGATCCAGACCGGCCCCGAGACGACCTGCCGGATGACGCGCGGGCCGACGTCGGACATCTTGTAGCGGTAGTACTCGTAGCCGTCGCTGGCCTGCTCGGCGCGCCAGCCGCCGATCGTCGTGCGCCAGCGCGCGAGGGCCGTGAGCCGCCCGCCGACCTTCGCGTAGACCGTGAGCGAGGGGTACTTCTTGCGCGGCGGATAGTGGAAGTTGCCCTTGTCGTCGAACGGCAGGTCGTACCAGATGTCGCCGCGGTCGACGACGATCGAGAGGTCCATCTGGTCGGCGTAGTAGGCGGGCCGCGGCGGCAGCTTCACGCCCGCGTGCAAGGTCTTGAGCTCGGCCGCGGGGTGGCGCTTGAAGAACGCCAGCGTCGACGCGGCGTCGACGAGGCCCAGTCCCTCGAGCGCCACCTTGGTGAAGTCCTCGACGAGGTTGCCCGCCTTGGTCGAGCCGTCCTCGAGGATCGACGCCGCCGCCACGACCCGCTCCTGCATGGCGCGCCGAAACCCGTCGTAGTCGTTGTCGAGCAGCGGACGCGCGAGCGCCTCGACGGTCTTGCGGCGCAGATAGTTGGCCTCGTAGATCATGTGTTTCTGCTGGAAGCGCCGCACGGCGATGCGCATGGCGTCGTCGTAGAGGCCGATCGTGTGATGGGCCGTGTCGGCTTTCTTGCCGTCTTTCCGGGCGTCCAGCAAACCTTCGCAGGTCAGGCGCCGCTCGACGGCCGCCATGGCGGGCTTCTCGGCGGCGCGCTTCTGAACGAGCCTGACCTTGGGCGCGAAGGCCGGCTGCGCGGCCGCGAGCGCCTCGAGCGTGGGCACCTTGGCGGCGCGGCGCGCCTTCTCGAGCTCCTCGCGGATCTTGGCGAGCCGACGCGCGTCCTTGGCGACCTCGGTCGGCGCGACGTAGGTGACGGTCTCGACGGCCTCGAGCGCGTCCGCGCTCTGCTCGTCGTGACAAGGGTGTTGCTCGTCGGCGACGAAGCGCGCGCGCAGCACGGACAACGACGGAAAGATCCCGTAGAGCTCGAGGTAGTTCTTCTCGCCCGGCGGCAGGGGCTCGCCGTCGTCGTCGAGCTGGTCGTTGGCGAGGCCGATGAAGATGCGTCGGTAGCGGTTCGGCAGCGGCTCGCCGTCGGGACCGTTCTGCGGCGCGAAGATGTAGGGCGTCCAGTCGTCGGAGAGATCGACGATCGTGTAGCCGGCCGCGATGGCGGCCTGTGGCTCCATCCAGCGTTCTTGCCCGCCCTCGACCACGAGCACGCGCGCGGGCGGCGCCGCCACCTGGCCGACGGCGCCCGCAGCCGTCGCGGGCGTCCCCGCGCCGCCGGGCGTAATCTCGGCGGAGACCGGCCCCGAGCCCACGGGCCCGCCCTGGCCGCGCGAATCGCCCGCGTGCGTGGCCGAGCCTGCCGCGCCCGTGAGGCCGGACGAGCCCCGGCACGAAGCGACGACCAATGCCGCCGCGGCCAGTGCCGCGAGGGCCACTGGCGCGAGGACGCGCGCCGTCCTCCAACCGAGAAACTGCCGGGCGATGCCCGATCGCTCAATCATCGACGCCCTCACCATATCAACCCGCGGCCGCGGACGCGAAGAACTGCGATCGGCGTCAGCCCGGGGTGACCTTGTGCAGGCACACCCGGTTGCGGCCCGTGCGCTTGGCCTCGTACATCGCGGCGTCCGCGGCCGCGATGAGGGCCTGGGCCTCGCTCTTCCCGTGGTCGACGGCCGCCCCGACGCTGATCGTCGCGGGGATCTGCTGGCCGCCGAACTCGAAGGGCCTCTGTGCGACCGCCGCGACCAGCCGCTTGGCGAGGGCCTCGGCGCCCCCGAGCTCGATCTCGCGGCAGATGACGGCAAACTCCTCGCCGCCGTAACGCGCGAGGACGTCCTCGGCGCGGATCGTCGTCATCATGACGCGCGCGACGCCAGCGAGGACCTGATCGCCCGCCTGGTGGCCGTAGGTGTCGTTGATCTTCTTGAAGTGATCGATGTCGACGAACAAGAGCGCGATGGGCTTGTCGTGCCGAACCGCGAAGCGAAGCTCGCCGTGCAGCCGATCGAGGAAGTAGCGCCGGTTGAAGGTGTTCGTCAGGCCGTCGCGCAGCGCCGACTCGAAGAGCTGCTTCTGGTAGTGCTCGTCGAGATGATCCTGATAGGTGAACTTCAGGATCGTCGCGGCGCCGATCGAGATCTTGTCGCCGTCCGCGAGCTCCTGGCGCGGCACGCGCACGCCGTTGCAGAACGTCCCGTTCGTCGACCCGAGGTCGACGAGCACGATCTTGCCGCCCTCGCGCTGGACGGCGGCGTGCTCGCGCGAGACGCCGTCGTCGACGATGCGGACGTCCGTCGTATTCCCGCGCCCGAGGACGACCTTGTCGCCCTTGAGCTTGTACATCTCGCCGAAGCTCGGCCCGGCGATCACGACCAAATAGGCGCTCGCGCCCTGGGCCGCCGTCTTCGGTTTCTCCAGCGTGGGCGCTGCGCTGTGCGTCGTCTCGTCTGGGGCGTCAGCCATGGCCGGGTCATGGTACAGGAGACCCAGCCCGACATGTCGGGCGAAATCCCCCGAAAATGACGCCGGCGGCGTCGCGAAGCGCGCCACCGCGATCGCGACGTGGGACAATCGTCGCGGGAGGTCGGCGCCATGAAGCACGCCCGTCGTGTCTCTCCTCGGATTCCGTATGACGAGGCCGTGTGCCTCGCCCGCGTCGACGGCGCGGGCCGTCTTTTCGGCCGCTCCGTCGATCTCGGCCCGGCGGGCATGTACGTCACGTGCGGCGAGCTCTGCGAGATCGGCACGGAGCTCGTCTGCACGGTCCTCCTGCCTGGCGGGCCGCGCCGGTTGCGCGGGCGCGTCGTGCGGCTCGTGGCGCTCCCGCGCGCCGTCGGTATCGCCGTCGCGTTCATGAACCTGCGCGAGGCGGACAGGCTCGTCATCGAGCGGCTCGTTGCGAGCCGGCGCCCCGAGGCGCAGCCCATCAAGCTGCGCGTCGGCGGCCTCGATCACGATCTGCGCTGCGAGGCCGTCCTGGGCGAGCGCACGATGCGAGTCAGCACGGCCCTGCCGTCGTTTCTGCGCCTCGACGCCGACGTGGGCCTCGTCCTCGACGGCACCGACGACGCCGCGTCGCGCGGCGCGCCGAAGCCGCGCGGCACCTTGAACAGGCGCGGAATCATCCGGCGCATCGCGGTCGATCCGGCGCCGCGCGACGGCGTGCCCCGCCTCGCGTTCGACGTCGACCTCGGCTCGTCACGCACGACCGGCGAGCTGCGTGCCCCCCACGCCGACGACGCCGAGCCCGACGAGCGCGCCCCGCCTTCGGGCCTCCCGCGGCCCTACAAGCACCCGCTGCCCTCGGTCGTGCTCTCCGGCACTCTGGCGCACCAGCTCGCCGCCAATGCTCCCAGCGCGGCGCCGCCGCGCCGGCGCCGCTCGCGCGGCACGGCGGAGATCTCGCGGCGCTTCACGGACGCGGGCGCGCGCGTGTTCGCGATCGCGACCGGCGCCGCCCCGGGTGAGCTGACCCAGCGGGTCTCCGCCGGCGTGGGACGCGCCAGCGCCCACGTCCACGCTCTGTCGTGGCTCGCGCTGCCCGTCGCCCTCGCGCTCGCGACCGCGACGCTGGCCTTCCTGGCGCACCTCGCGCGCTGATCGCTCCAAACGCTGTCGCGCGAGCCCCGTCGTGTTAGACGAAGGGGCATGCACGATCCCGCCGATGACGAGCTCGCCGCCGCGCGCGGGCGCGTCGACGAGCTGCGCGCCCAGATCGAGCATCACAGCTACCGCTACTACGTCCTCGACGCGCCCGAGATCACCGACGGGCAGTTCGATCTCCTGCTGCGCGAGCTCGCCGACCTCGAACGCAGCCACCCCACGCTGCTCACGTCCGACTCTCCCACGCAGCGCGTGGGAGGCGCGCCCTCGGCGCTGTTCGCGCCGGCGCGGCACTCCGCGCGCCTGCTGTCGCTCGACAACGCCTTCGACGACGAGGAGCTCTCCGCCTGGGCCGAGCGCGTGCGCAAGGGTCTCGGCCGCGACGCCTCCTTCGTCTGCGAGCCCAAGATCGACGGCGTCTCGATCGCCGTGACCTACGAGCGCGGCGTGCTCACGCGCGGCGCGACGCGCGGCGACGGCGACGTCGGCGAGGACGTCACGCCCAATGTGCGCACGATCCGCGCCGTCCCCGCGCGCCTGCGCACGACGTCGCCGCCCGAATGGCTCGAGGTGCGCGGCGAGATCTTCCTGCGCAAGGTCGACTTCGAGCGCATCAACGAAGAGCTCGGGGCCGCAGGCAAGCCCCTGTTCGCGAACCCACGCAACACGACGGCCGGGATGCTGCGCCAGAAGGACCCGAAGATCACGGCCTCGCGCCCCATCAACATCTTCTTCCACGGGCTGGTCCGGATCGACGGCAAGATCCCCGCGTCCTATTCCGAGACGCTCGCGATGCTGCGCGAGTACGGCCTGCGCACGCACCCCGAGTCGCGCGCGTGCGCGACGCTCGACGACGTGCGCGCCTACGTCGCCGAGATGGAGTCGCGCCGCCACGCCCTCGAGCACGAGATCGACGGAGCCGTCGTCAAGGTCGATCGCGCGGCCGACCAGAATGAGCTCGGCGCGACCTCGAAATTCCCGCGCTGGGCCATCGCTTACAAGTTCCCGGCCGAAGAGCAGACGACGAAGCTCAACGACATACTGGTGTCCGTGGGCCGCACGGGCGCCGTCACGCCCTTCGCCGTCCTCGAGCCGGTGCGGGTGGGCGGCGTCACGATCTCGATGGCCACGCTGCACAACGCCGACGAGGTCGTGCGCAAGGGCGTGCTCATCGGAGACACCGTCGTCGTGCGCCGCGCGGGCGAGGTCATCCCCGAGGTCGTCGCGCCCATCCCCAGCCTGCGCACGGGCCAGGAGCGCGCGTTCGTCATGCCCACGCGGTGCCCCCAGTGCGACACCCTGATCGTGCGCCCCGATGGCGAGGCCGTGGCCCGCTGTCCCAACAAGCTCTGTCCGGCGCAGCTCCTCGGGCGCATCGTCCACTTCGCGTCGCGCGGCGCCATGGACATCGAGCACCTCGGCGAGCGGACGGCGGCCGAGCTGCTCGAGCGCAGGCTCGTCGACGACCCGGGCGACATCTTCTTCCTGGACGCCGAGAAGATCGGCCAGCTCCCAGGCTTCAAGGACAAATCGATCGCGAACCTGCTCGCGGCGATCACCGCGGCGCGCGAGCGCCCGATCGACCGGCTGCTCTATGGCTTCGGCATCCGCCACGTCGGCGCGTCAGCGGCACGCGCGCTCGCCGACGCCTTCGGCTCGATCGATCGCGTCGCCGCCGCGTCTGCCGAGGAGCTGGCCGCGGCCGAGGGCGTCGGCACCGTCATCGCGGGCGCCGCGCGGGAGTTCTTCGACCGCGAGGAGACGCGCACGCTGCTCGAAAAGCTTCGTCGCGCCGGCGTGCGTCTCGAGGAGGCGCGGCAGAAGCGCGCGGGACGCCTCACCGGCCAGACCTTCGTGATCACGGGCACGCTCGGCGCGATGTCACGCGAGGTCGCGAAGGAGCGCATCGAGGCCCTGGGCGGCAAGGTGACGAACAGCCTCTCGGGCGCGACGAGCTACCTCGTCGTCGGCGACAGCCCCGGGTCGAAGCTCGACAAGGCCACGAGGCTCGGCGTCGCGACCCTCGACGAGCCCGCCTTGCTGCAACTCCTCGAAGCGAATTAATCGAAGCGAATCAATCCGTCGCGGCTTCGATGGCGGGCAGCCAGTGCGGCTCCAGCTTGTCGTCGGCGATGACCATCGAGGCGGGCACGAGCACGAAGGGCTTCGCGTCGCGCCTGTCCTTCGAGGGAAGCGCGCTCGGAAGCGATTCGGGAACCACAAAAGTGCTGCTTTGCTGGGGGCGAGTCATGGGGTCACGATCTCCCTTCATTTACCGAGCCAAGGGAGATGCACGCCGCGCGCCAGAACCGCGGCCGCGATTCCGTAGCCTCGCCGGCGCCCGACGAGGCTGATGTGCACAACTGTTTGCGCACCTGCCGTTACTTTTTTGGCATTTCCGTCACGGTGGCGTGTAGCGCGCCGCGCGGTCGCATGACGCACGGAGGCGACTTCGGCGCGGATCTCCGAATTCCGGGCATCCGGCTAGATCCCGAAACGTGACGCGAACTTGCGCTCGCGGAATTTACGCAGAAGATGCCCACACGATACACCGCGTTGACCGCACACGAGGTATTCGTGAGCGGGGAGCGGAAGGCAAATGCCAACACGAGTGACCTCGACGACCGACTCGAAAGGAGACCACGTGACGGGTGAACAGATGGGGGATGTGAGGGGGCGGCGGCGGCGACAGACCGACTTGCAAGCCGACAGGGAAGACGGATCGATCAGCAGCGTCGTCTATCTGGGGCGCGGATCTTTTCGCATGGAGGCCGTCGCGCTCGACCCGGAACGCGCGACCGGCATCGTCCAACCGATGCTGGGCGCCGTGACGGCGCCCCTGCACAGGACACAGGTCGAGGAGCTCGACGACCAGGACGCGCACGCACCTCATCTGCGGGCGCTGTTCAGCTCGCAGACGAACGTACCAATCCTCGCGGCGCCCACGGGCTCCGCAAGCCTGCACGTGCCCGTCGTGGCGGTGTCGCCCGCCCTTTTGGCGACGCTGGGCGGCCTCGTGCTGCTATGCGGGATCATCGTCGGCACGGCGTCGCGGCACCTTCTGGCGCTGCCCGCGCCGCTCGCGCTCGCCGCCACCCCGTCCCCGGAGGCCGCACCACTGCCGGCCTCGCCGGCGTCGATCGCTCCGCCGGCAACGGCGGTGCCCATCCCGCCGCCGCCGGAGGCCCCAGCGATGGTCACGACGCGCGTGCGCGCAAGGCCGATCGCGCGGCACCCGCAGGAACCGACCGAAGCCTCGCCCGCGAAGGTTTGGCCGGCGAAGCCGAAGACGGGGCCGGCGAAGCCGAAGACGTGGATCGACCCTTGGGCCGATTGAGCCCACCCCCCTTTCGGTCTACAAAGAGGCCTCACTCTCACCGAGGAGCCCACCATGAAGACGATCTTCGCGATGATGCTGGCCGCCGCCTTTCTGATGTCCCGCCCCGTTCTCGCGGGCGACGAGGCCCCGAAGGACAAGACCGAGAAGGCCGCCAAGGGGAAGGACAAGAAGGACGACAAGAAAAACGAAGGGAAGAAAGAGGAGAAGAAGGCCGAAAAGGGCGGCTGGTAGCCTCACAGCGCGCGAAGGAACGCCAGCAGCGCCGCGCGCGCCCCCGCCGACCAGGCGGGTGGCCGCTCGGCGTTGGCGGGCGCGTGCACCTTCTCCGCGGAAGGGTCAGTGCGCCGAAGGACCTCTTCCAGCGTGCGGGCGCTGCCGTCGCTGAAGTACGGCGCCGCCTCCCACACGCCGCGCAGCGACGGCGGGTTGTTGCCGGACTTGCCGAGCACGGGCGTGCCGACGTCGTAAAGGCGCGCGCTCGTGAGCGCGACCTGACCGGCGAGCAGGCGCCGCTCGAGCGCGCGCGCCGGCACGGCGTTCCCGTGCGTCGTGTCGCCCACGAGCTGGTGGCAGCCAGCGCAGCCGTCGCGGAACAAGGTGAGGCCCCGTCGCTCCTCCGGCGTGAGCGCGCCGCGCCCCCGCGCGACGAACGGCGACGGCTCGGGCGGAATGCGCGCCATGTACGCCGCGAGCGCCGCGCGGACCTCGTCCGGCGAGAGCGTGACCTGCCGCGAAGCGCTCGCCCCGCGCACGCGGAGGGTCACGGGGTAACGATCGAAGTCGTCGGGCGCGCGATCGGCGCCCTGGGCGTGGGTCGCGACGATGTTGTCCGCAAAGGCCTCGATCGTCGCGGGCTCGCCCAGGCTCAAGTAAGGCGCCGTCGTGCCGAGGCCGCGGCAGGTCTTCGTCATCGAGAAGAACCGATTCCGCTTCGAAGGATGGCGGCGGCCGTCGACGTGCCCGTCGTCGTGGCAGGCCGCGCACGTGTACAGCGACAACGGCCCGTCGGCCACGTTGCGCGGCGTGAGCGCGCGGCTATAGAAGAGCAGCTCTCCGAGCTCGGCGGGCGTCGCCCGCTCGGGCGTCCCCACGGACAAGGTCGCAAGCACGCGCGGCCCCGCGGGGGGCGTCTCGATGAACGTCAGCGTGTCGCCGAGGCGATCGGCCGTGACCCAGCGGCCGCCGGGCAGCGCCGCGACCGCGGCGGGCGCGCTCCCGACGCCGAGCGCCTGCCCGGCGCTCAAGTCGCGCGTCGTGGGCGGCACGAGAAGGACGTCGTCGGTGCCGGCGCCCACGAGAGCCAGCGTGCCCGCCCGCGCGTCGCTTGCCGCGGCGGCGAGCTCGACGACGGGCTCCGGCGCGCGTTCGCTCAAGTTCGTGAACGCGCGCCGGCCCGGCCCCGCGTCATCGAAGACCGCCCCCGTTCGACCAGCGGCCACCGCGGCCAGGCGGAGCACGCCGCTGTCGAGGCCCTCGACGGAGCCGTGCGCGCGCGAAAGCCCCCGGTCCTCGTGCGTGAGCAAGAGAAGGTCGCGCGATGGACCCGCGACGATCAGATCGAGGACGGGCGCCTCGGTGGCGATGGTCTGGACCGCGGGCGCGAGGCGCCCGTCGGCCGCGATGGCGTGTACGGTCACGCGCCTGTCGATGAAGCTGCTCACGAGCAGAAGCGCACCGTGGCGACCCAGCCCGGCGTCCGCGGGCACGACGCGCATCGCGCGCGGCGATAGCCCCGTGGGCACCGTCTGCAAGACGCCCGCGCCCGCCAGCGAGACGACCTCGACACCACCCGCCGCCGGAGACGCCACATAGGCGAGCGTCCCGTCGGGAGAGAGGGCCAAGCCACGCGCGCCGCTCGTGGCACCCGCGGCCACGCGGCCGACCCGCCAGCGTCCCGCGCGATCGCGCGCGACCTTGCGCAAGGCCGGGTCGAAGCGGCACGCGACGAGCGCGCCTCCGCCCGGGAGAGGGGCCACGGCGTCTGGGAAGCTGCAGACGCCGACTCGTCCGACGACGCGCGGGGCGTCGCCGGCGGGATCGACGATCGCCAACGCGTCCGCCGTCGACAGGGCCACGAAGAGCAGACCATCGTCCGCGTTGAACGCGAGCGCCCGCGGCCGCGCGTGGCCGTCGTGGTAGTCGGCCGGCTGGAAGCGCGGCGTCTCGTTGGCCCGGGCGAACGCGGCGGCCGCCGCTGCGGCGGCGCACGCGCCCACGGCCGCGATCCACGCGACACGTCGACCTCGGCGAGCCATGCCCTTCTTCTAAAAGCCGGTCGGCGCAAACGCAACAGGACCGAGCCGGGTCGTCCTCGACCAGGCCCCGGGCCGCGCCGTTCGTGGTACGACTGGTGCTCACTTCCCGCCGAGGACCACCATGAAAGACCGTCTGCCGCTCGTCGCCGATCTGCTGATGGACGCCGCTCACGCAGACGACACCCTCGAGGGAGAGGAGAAGGCCGCGGTCAAGCGCCTGCTGCGAGAGATCCTCGAGGCGCCGGCGCTTCCCATGGACCTCGACTTCCGCATCGAGGAGTTCTCGCCCGAGCGCTTCGATCTGGCCGTCACGGCTGCCGCGTTCGCGAACGATCCGCCCGCCCTCAAGCGACGCCTCCTCGAGCTCTGCGCCGCCGTCCACGCCGCCGACGGTGAGATCGAGTTCTCGGAGGACGAGCAGCTGCGGCGCGTCGGCGCGGCGCTGGGGCTGCCCGCCGAGAGCTACGACGACATGGTCGTGACTGTCATCGAGGAGCTCGAGCTCGGCGAGGATCTCGAGCGCTTGCGCTACGGCGAGACGCCGGGCTGACCCGACGGCCCGTCCGGCAGCCGCAGCAACGCCCCGACGATGCGCCGGAGCGCGTCCATGCGGACGCCGCCCCGGCCCGCGGACGTCGCCGGCGCGGGCGCGGGCGCGTCGAGGCGCCCCGCCTCCTCGAGCCGCACGGCGCACGACTCGGCCGTCCCGATGCGCGCGCCGAGCCACGCGTTCGCGGCCGGGCGCGCGTCGAGGCGCGCGGCCGGAACGCGAATCTCCTCGCGCTCGAGCGTGCCAGTCGGAAAGTGCCCCCACCCGCAGAGAATGTCGTCGTCCCGCACGAAGGCCTCCCAGCGCGCGCGAAAGGCCGCCCAGGCCTCGCCGGAGCTCAGCGTCGCCGCGTCGATGCGAAGCTGGAGCGACGCCGACGGTGCCAGCGGCGCACGCGGCGCGACGATCGCGGAGAATGTTTCGCCCGTCGCCGGTCGCCACGCGAGCCACTGGACGATCTCGGGCGGCGGATGTCCGGGCACGCGCACCGGCCAGGCGTTCGCCTCACCGTGCACGACGACGAGACGCGGTCCCGCGGCGCGCAGCATCTCGAGCCCGGGAATACGCGGCGTCCGCGCCGGCCGCGGCCCGCGCGCGAGCGCCGCGCGCCGGTGCCGTCCGTCCTGGACCCGCGTGCGGAACGCGAGCTGGTGCTCGACCATGGCGTCGAACGGCGCGAGCAGCGCCGCGAAGCGCGCCTCGTCCGCCGCGAGGTCACCCTCCCCTTCGAGACCTCTCAGCGCCAGCGCGATCGCTTCGATCGTCGCGACGCAATGCTCGTGCGGCTCGCGGCGGATGCGATAGCGGCTCGGCGTCGCGGGCGCGAGGCGCAGCTGCGGCAACGCCGCGAGGCGCGGGTTGCGCCGCAGGAGCTTCCCCGCTTGCCACCAGGTCCCGTCGAGCACGACGAGCGTGATGGGACCGGGCGGCCGCGCCGCGGCCAGGTCGAGGGCGTTCGGTCCAGGGAAAAGCAGGTACGGCGGCGGCCCGCCGTCCCGACCCGAGAGGGCGTCGTTCACCACCGGGTCGGTATCGAAGTCGACGGCGCGCCGCAGGATCGCGTCGGGCAGGCTGAGCCGCGCCAGGCGCGCCGTGTTGATCGGGACGTGCCGCTCCCGAGGATGCTGTAGGATGAGGACGCGCGTGCGGGTCCGGAGCGGCGTGACGAAGGCGCAGACGCAAACGACTGGCGGCCGCGCGCAGCCTTCGCACAGCGCGCGCTTGGGGGCGGTGGACACGCCCCACCGTAACAGCTTCAGGCGCGCGCCTGCCACTCGCACCAACTTCCCCCCCTTTCATGACACCTCTAAATGGGAGGTATCATTTTGCGCCCCTGCTCAACGGCCTGATAGGACTGAGAAATAGACCCAGGGCTCGGTGGGGCGATGTCGTTTTCTGAAGTTTATGTGAGCGGTTTTCCCCCCTTCGTACGACTAACTAGGGAGCAGCGCCGCACCCGCGCGTTGGCCACGTGCTCAACAGGAGGTCCCCATGCACCGTGACCGCATCACCTTGGCTTTCTTTTCGCTCACGCTGGCGCTCGGCGCGGCCGTGAGCTGCACCGACTCGGAACCGATTGGACCCAACGCGAACACCATTCAGACAGGTATCGCTGGAAGCAACGGGCCGGGCGTGGCCGGAAGCACGGGTGCGGGCAACATGACAGGTACGGCCGGCACGACCGGGGCCGCTGGAGACGTCACCGGGGCGGCCGGCACGACGGGCCTCGCCGGAAGTGGCGCCGCGGGCAGCGGTAACGACGCGGGCATGGACAGCGGAACCTCGAGTGGCGCGGCCGGAAGCAGCGCCGACGCCAGCTCGGACGCCGGCGGCGCGGCGATCAGCTTCGCGACCAGCGTCTATCCGATCATCATGGTGAAATGCATGCCCTGCCACACCAAGACCGCCAGCCCGGATGGCATGCTCGCCATGAGCAGCGCCACCGCGGCGTACACGAGCCTCCTCGGCGGAGCGATGACCGGCGGCGCCGTAATGACCGATACCGGCTGCCAGCTGCTCGATACGAAGAAGCTCCGCGTCGAGCCCGGCGATCCCACTCACAGCTACATGTACATCAAGATCACGAACACCGACTCGCAGCTCAGCGGGAAGACCTGCGGCCCGGCGATGCCGGAGACCGCTTCGGGGCTCACCCTCACGACCGCCCAAAAGACCACGATCCACGACTGGATCATGGGCGGCGCGAAGCCGTAGCGAAGAGCCTCCTTCCTCACTGAACGGCCGCGTCCTACGACGCGGCCGTTTTTATTTTCGCTCAGTCGGCGCTTCGGTCGAGCGCGGCCAAGGCGTCCGCGACGAGCTCGTCGGTGTCCTCGAGGCCCACGGCGTAGCGCACGAGATCGTCCGAGATGCCGACCGCCTCGCGCTGCTCGGTCGAAAGCTCGAAGTAGCTCATGAGGGCGGGCTGCTCGATGAGCGACTCGACGCCGCCCAGGCTGGGCGCGATGCGGGGAATTCGGCAGGCGTCGACGAAGCGTGAGACGTCGTCGAGGCTGCCCTTGACGGCGAACGTCACGATGCCGCCGAAGCCCGTCATGAGCTCGCGCGCGACGCCGTGGTTCGGGTGCGAGGGCAGGCCCGGGTACCAGACGCGCCTCACGCGCGGGTGTGCCTCGAGCGCCGTCGCGAGGGCGAGCGCGCTGTGGTTCTGCTGCGCGACACGGACGGCGAGCGTCTTCATGCCGCGCAGGACCAGATAGGCGGCGTGCGGATCGAGGATCGCCCCCGTGACGTCGCGCAGCTCGCGCAGAAGCGAGATGAGCGGGGCCGGCCCCGCGACGAAGCCCGCGAGGACGTCGTTGTGGCCCGACAGGTACTTCGTGCCGCTGTGGGCGACGAGGTCGATGCCGTGGGCGGCGGCCTTCATGTTGACGGGCGTCGCGAAGGTCGCGTCGATGAGCGTCTTGATGCCGCGCTCGCCACACAGCTTCGCGAGGCGTCGCAGATCGACGACGCTCTGGTAGGGGTTGGTCGGCGCCTCGCTCACGACGAGACGGGTCTCGGGCCGCAACGCCGCGGCGAGCGCGTCGAGGTCTCCAGGCGGCACGAGCGTCGAGGCGACGCCGAAGCGCTCCAGCACCTTGCTGACGAACTGCCGCGTGCGTCGGTAACAGTCGTTGAAGAGGACGACGTGCGCGCCCGCGCGCGTCAGGGCGAGGATGGCCGTCGTCATGGCGGCCATGCCGCTGCCGAAGGCCACGGCGTCCTGCGTGCCCTCGAGGGCCGCGAGCTTCTGCTCGGTCGCGCGCACCGTCGGGTTGCCGTAGCGCCCGTACTCCTCACGCGTGACCTTGCCCTCCATGTAGTCGGTGAGGGCGCGCGTGTCGGGGAACGAATACGTCGCGGTCTGAACGATGGGCTCGGTGAGCGCATGTCCCGGGCGCGTGCGGTCCTCGCCGCCGTGCACGGCCAGCGTGGCGGCCGTCTTGCCGGGGGGCTGTTTTTTTTGTCGTTCGCTCATGGGGGCCGGGCTCGGCGGGTGAGGGTTCGCGGCCCCTCAGGGGGCGCGGCGGCGGAGGTAGTTGAGCACATCGATCCGCGTGATGAGACCCAAAAAGCGACCGTCCTCGACGACGAGCGCCACCATGCCCTTCTCGAAGATGGGCAGAATCTCGGGCAACGGCGTGGTGGGCGCCACCGTCTCGAGGCGGCTCGTCATGAAGTCGCGCACCGGCCGGCGGAAGGCCGCGGGGTCCTGGCTCACGGCGAGCAGCAGGTCGGACTCGTCGAGGATGCCGGCGATGTGGCGCCCGGCTGGCGCGGCGTGGTCGAGCACGGGCAGCTGCGAGACGTCGTAGAGCTTCATGCGCGCGTAGGCCATCGTCAGCGTGTCGGTGGGCGCCACCGCCACGATCGCGCCCTCTGCCGAGCGCGAAATGAGGTCGCGCAGGTCGCCGCGCGCGGGGCCGGGCAGCAGACCCTGGTCGCGCATCCAGTAATCATTGAACATCTTCGAGAGGTACTTGTTGCCGCTGTCGCACACGAGCGTCACGACGCGCCGAGGCTCGGTCTGCGCCCGACAGTGGCGCAGCGCCGCCGCGACGAGCGTCCCCGACGACGAGCCCGCGAGGATGCCCTCGCCGCGCAGGAGCGCGCGCGCCGTCAGGAGGCTCTCCTCGTCGGGGATCGTGTAGGCGTGCCTGACGCGGGAGAGGTCGGCGATCGTGGGCACGAAGTCCTCGCCGATGCCCTCGACGAGCCAGGACCCGGCCTGCCCCACCTTCCCGGTCGCGACGTAGTCGGCGAGGATCGACCCCGCCGGATCGGCGAGCACGATCTCGACCTCGGGCGCCACGCGCGCGAAGTAGCGCGACAGGCCCGTGATGGTGCCGCCCGAGCCCACGCCGCACACGACGGCGTCGAGGCGCCCGCCCATCTGGCGCCAGATCTCGGGGCCGGTCGTCGTCTCGTGCGCGAGCGGGTTGGCGGGGTTCTCGAACTGATTGACGTAGAACCCGCCCCCTTCGCGCGCCAGGCGCGCCGCGACGTCCTGGTAGTACTCGGGGTGGCCCTTCGCGACGTCCGACCGGGTGAGGTGGACGTCGGCGCCGAGGGCACGCAGGTGGAAGATCTTCTCCTGGCTCATCTTGTCGGGGATGACGAGGAGCAGGCGGTAGCCCTTGCGCGCGGCGACGAGCGCGAGCCCGAGGCCGGTGTTGCCGGCCGTCGCCTCGACGATCGTCGCGCCGGGGCGCAAGTGGCCGTCGCGCTCCGCGGCCTCGATCATGGCCAGGCCGATGCGGTCCTTGATCGACCCGCCCGGGTTCTGGCTCTCGAGCTTGACGAAGAGCTCGCACGGCCCCGTGTCGAACGACTCGAGCTTCACGAGGGGCGTGTTGCCGATGAGCGCCAGCACCCCCGGGGCGCGCTCGCTCCCCGTCGCCTCGTCGTCGGTCATGCGTCAATCTTAGGTCGAAACGGGCGCGCCCGCCTCGATCGCGGCCACCCTGCGAAATTTTGATGCAAGGCGGCCGCGTTCGCGGTCTGGTACTGAGATGCTCGTGCCTCCGCGCCGCGCCGTAGCCCCTACGAACGACGACGCGCAGGCGCAGCTCCTGCGCACGAACCTGTCGTGGCTCTTGCGTCTGCGCTGGGGCGCCGTCGCGGGACAGCTCCTCACGATCGCCGTCGTGCGCTTCGGGATGGGCGTGGCGCTGCCCCTCGCGCCCCTGCTCGCCCTCGTGCTCGTCGAGGCGATCAGCAACGCCGTCTCGACATCGCGCCGCGCGGCCCGCGCGACGCCGGCCTGGACGCTGGGAGCGCTCATGGCGCTCGACGTCGTGCTGCTGTCCGGGCTGCTTTTCTTCACGGGCGGCCCCAACAACCCGTTCAGCTTCCTGTTCCTCGTCCCGATCTCGCTCGCGACCTTGATCCTGACGGCGGCCTGGACGTGGGCGCTGGTGCTGCTGTCGCTGGCTTGCTCGGCCGTGCTGTTCGTCTGGAACCGGCCGCTCGATCTCGGGCCGTCGCACGCGGCGCACATGGCCATGCACCTGCGCGGCATGTGGGTGGCCTTCGGCGTGTCAGCGGCCTTCATCGTCTATTTCCTCCGGCGCATCCGGCGCGCGCTCGCCCTCCGCGAGGCGGAGCTCGCCGCCTCGCGCAACCTCGCGGCGCGCCGCGAGCGCCTGGCCTCGCTCGCGACGCTCGCCGCGGGCGCGGCCCACGAGCTCTCCACGCCGCTGTCGACGATCGCCGTCGTCGCCAAGGAGCTCGAGCGCGCGCTCGCGACGCTCGCGCTGCCGGCCAGCGTCGCCGACGACGTGCGGCTCGTGCGCGGCGAGGTCGAGCGCTGCCGCGCGATCCTGCAACGTCTGTGCGTCGACGCCGGCGAGATCATGGGCGAGGCCTTCGCCCGCGTGCCCGTCGACGAGCTCGTGGGCCGCGCCATCGCGGGCCTCGAGCCCCGACCCGAGATCCTCGCCGAGCTCGACGCCGACGTGCGCGGGCTCGCCCTCGAGGTGCCCCCACGCGCCGTCCAGCAGGCGCTGCAGGGCGTGCTCAAGAACGCCCAGGACGCCTCGCCGCCGGGGCGGCCCGTGACCTGCGCCGTCACGCGCGTCGGCGACCGGATCGAGTTCACGGTGCGCGACCATGGCCCTGGCATGCCGCCCGAGGTCCTCGCGCGCGTGGGCGAGCCGTTCTTCACGACGAAGCCGGCGGGCCGCGGCATGGGCCTCGGCCTCTTCCTCGCCCGCACCGTCGTCGAGCGCTTGGGCGGCGCCGTGACGCTCGACAGCGGCGGCGTCCGTGGCACGACGGCGTGCATCGCCGTGCCCTTGCGCGCGGGACCCGCGGCGTGAGCACGCGGCGCCTGCTGCTGGTCGACGACGATGAGACGTTGCGCGAACGTCTCGGGCGCGCCCTCGCGGCGCGCGCGCTCGACGTCGTGACGGCCGACGGACCCGCGGCGGCGCTCGAGGCCGCCGCGCGCGTGAAGCCCGAATTCGCCGTCGTCGATCTCAAGATGCCCGGCGGCTCGGGGCTCGATCTCGTACGGGAGCTCGCGGCGCTCGTGCCTGGGATTCGCGTGGTCGTCCTCACGGGATACGGCAGCATTGCCTCGGCGGTCGACGCGCTCCACCTCGGCGCCCACCATTACCTCAGCAAGCCGGCCGACGCCGACGAGATCATCGCGGCCCTCGAGACCGACGACCCAGCGCCCGCGCGACCAGTCCGACAGCCGGCGCCGCCGACGCCCCCACCGACGTTGGCGCGCGCCGAGTGGGAACACCTGAGCCGCATCCTCGCGGACTGCGGCGGCAACGTCTCGGAAGCGGCGCGACGCCTCGGCATCACGCGACGCACGCTGCAGCTCAAGCTCAAGAAGAACCCGCCGTCCCGCTGACACCGGCGCCCTGCGAAAATTTGATGCATTCCGGCTGGAGCGCGGTGGGACTAGGCTCCCTCGCGCTCATGAAAGATCAAAGGCCCCGATGCTTCGTCATCCTCGACTCGCCACCCTCACGCTGACGGGTGCCCTGCTCGGCGGCGCCCTGCTCGCGACCGGCTGCGGCTCGTCGGCGCCCGCCGGCCCCACGGGCGGTTCCGTGCCGGACGCTGCCGATCAACACTGCATCGTCAGCGGCGCGCTGGCGCCGACCAAGATCGGAACGTGCGTCATCCCGGGCCCTGGCGACGACGACGGCGGCGCGACCAACGGGGGTGACGCGGGGGGTGACGCCGCGCCAGTTTCCCCGGCGCCGGACTACGGACCACCTCTATACAATCAAGAGGGTTACGACGATGACTGCAAGTATCACGTGAGCTTCACGTCGACACCAATTCGCCAGAACACGGACGTCACGTTCACGGTGACCGTCGCCAGCCTCGACCCCGCCGGACCGGCCACGGGCGCGAAGGTCTATGCAGACGTCTTCCTCACGCCCGCGCAACCGGCGCCGCTCTCGGATACGAAGACCACCGAGACCAGCGCCGGCGTCTACCAAATCGGCCCCATTGTCTTCAACGCCGCCGGCCGGTGGACGGTCCGCTTCCACATGAACGAGATGTGCTCGGACGTGCCCGCCGACTCGCCGCACGGGCACGCCGCCTTTTACGTCGACGTCCCTTGAGCTAAGGTCGCGCCCGGGCCCGAGGTCAGCCCATGACGCGCCTTCTCGTTCCTCCACTGTCGCCTCCACTGTCGCCGCGCGGCCTCCGCCGCACGCGCTCTGCGCGCGCGGTCGCGTGGGGGGCCGTCGTCGCGTTCGTCTGGGCCGCCGCGGGTCTGCCGGCCGCGCACGCCATCCAGCACGTGCGCGAGGCCACGGACGACGCAAACGCCGATGACGTTCACGTCATTCTTCGGCAGATGATCCGGGGGCGACCGCCCGTCCAAGCGCACCACCATCGTCACGACGAGGCGCCCACGGAGCCGTCGAGGCGCGACCCCTCTCACGGCCGTGGCAGCCTCCAGCACTTCGCCGTCGCCCTGCTCGCGAAGGCGCCGCCGCGCCTCGCGCCGCCCGCGACGACCGTGGCGAACGTCGAACCGTCCCCAGCCGGAACGGCGTCCGCGGCCCGCGACGTCCGCTCTCCGCGCTGCACGCGTGGACCGCCCGCTCTCACCGCGAGCTGAGTCCCTTCCCTCCTAGGAGCCCGTCTGCGTAAGACGCAACGGGCTCACGTCAGGGCCACGCCCTTCCCCTCCACCTCGCGACCTTCGGTCGCGAACCTTAGCCGCAGGCCGAGGGCGCCGCCCGTGCGCGCCTCTCGAGGAGAGCAGGTCATGTCGCGTTTCTTGCCGTCCCGGCGCCCGCGCGCCGTCGCCATCATTCTGTTTTTCCCGATGACGCCCCTTCCGATCACGTCGGCGTTCGCCGATGCGCCGATCGAGCCACTGACATCACAGACGGCCGCCTCGCCATCGCCGGAGGCCGCGCCGCCGGCGCTTCCGCTGACGTACGAGACCATCGTCACGACGCGCGGTCCGATGACGTCCGCCTCGTCGAGCACGGTTCGCGATCGAGACTTCGAGCTGCGGCCACGGAGCTCGCCCAATGACATCTTGCGCGTCGTGCCCGGGCTCGTGACCGCGCAGCACCAAGGCGGGGGCAAGGCCGACCAGCTCTTCCTGCGCGGCTTCGACGCGGACCATGGCACCGACGTCGCCGTCTCCATCGACGGCATCCCGGTGAACATGCCCACGCACGCCCACGGCCAGGGCTACGCCGATCTGCACTTCCTCATCCCCGAGGTCCTTCAGACCATCGAGGTCGCCAAGGGCGCCTACGACCCGCGCTACGGAGACTTCGACACCGCGGGCGCCGTCAACCTCGTGACGCGAAAATCGTTCGACAGCTCCTTCGTGAGCCTCACGGGCGACTGGTTCCGCCTCGATCCCGCTCGCGTTCGCCGTGACGCGAGCTCGCTGCGCTTCCTCGGCGTCGCCGCGCCGAACACCGCCGTGCTGCATTCGTACGTCGCCGTCGAAGCCGCGCACACCGACGGGCCCTTCGCGACGCCCGAGAACCTGAACCGCTACAACGTCTTCGCGAAGTCGACCTACGATCCGTCGCCGTCGCTCTCGATCGGCGTCATGGCGACGGCGTACGCGAGCGACTGGACGGCCTCCGGCGAGATCCCGGCGCGCCTCGTCGGCACGTCCGAGCTCCCCACCCGCTGGGACTCGCTCGACCCCACGCAGGGAGGCTCCACCCAGCGGACGAGCGCGACGTTCTTCATCGACGCCAGGCCCGACGGGCGATCGCACCTGACGCTGCGGCTCTACGCGATCGACTACACCATGGCGCTGTTCAACGACTTCACGTTCTTCCTCCAGAACCCGCAGAACGGTGACGAGATCGAACAGGACGACGCGCGCACGGTGACCGGGCTCGACGCGCGCTACGAGCTCGACCGAAGCTGGCACGGCGCGAGCTTCAAATCGATCGCCGGCGCGCAGGCGCGCGCCGACCGCGGTCACCTCGAGCTGTGGGACGTCACCTCCCAGCCCGACCCCGTTACAGGCGCGCCGACCTTCCGCAAGCGTCTCGGCCACCACGTGGAGACGGGAGACCAAGCCCTCGGCAGCAGCGACGCCGACACGCGTCTGGCGAACGTCGCCTTCTACCTCGCCGAGGACGTCATTTGGGCGCCCTGGGTACGCTCAGTCGTCGGTCTGCGCGGAGACTACTTCAACTACCAGGTCGCCGATCTCGACGAGGTGCTCGGGGCGGGAGCGCCGCGCACCTCTGGTGCGTACCAGCAGGCTCTGCTCTCACCGAAAGCGTCACTCGTGCTGACGCCCCACCTGGGAACGCCGCTCGACCTGTACCTGAACTTCGGCGAAGGTTTCCACAGCAACGACGCGCGCCTCGCGATCCGGGCGACCGATCCGTCACTGCCCGCCGATCAAAAGATCTCGCACGTCATCCCGCGCGCGACGGAGGGCGAGATCGGCGCGCGCGCGCGGCTCGCGGGGCACGTCGATGCCGCGTTGGCGCTCTGGTACATCTACCTCCAGAGCGAGACGGTCTTCGACGGCGACGCGGGCGTCTTTCGGCCCTCGGGTCCAACGGAGCGGTATGGCCTCGATCTCGAGCTGCGTTGGCGCCTCTTGGCATGGCTCGACGCCGACGCGGATCTGTCGCTCGCCCACGCGGTCTTCGTCGTGAACGGCGGGAACGGAGGCGCCGTCGCTCTCGCGCCGCGCATCGTCTACACCGGCGGCCTCACGGCGCGCCACCCGCGCGGTTGGAAGGCGGCGCTACGCGTGCGCGGCGTCGGCGATCGCCCGATCATAGAACCGGGCGACGTCCCCGCGTTCCAGGCGGCTGGTCGACCTGTTCCCGTCGCGCAGGGCTACACGATCCTCGACGCCTTCGCCGGCTTCGCGACGCCGCGCTGGGAGCTCGTGGCCGCGCTCGAGAACGTCCTCGACACGGATTGGCGCGAAGCCCAGTTCGCCAATCGATCGTGCAGCCGCGGCGAGAACGCCGACCCGGCTGGCGCATGCTTCGTCGTCGACCCGACGACCGGCCGCCGGAGTGCAAACCCGGCCTCGAGCGATCCCAAAAATCTCACTGGCATTCTGCCGGACGTGAACTTCACGCCGGGTAACCCCATCACGCTGACCATGACCGCGAAGGTCTTCTTTTAGCTTCGCGGCGTCGTATTTTCGGAGCCGCTTGTCCGCAGGCATCATCCGCTCCATCGATCATGGGCGATTCCGCTGCGCTCGAACGTGATCGTTTGGAGCAACGCGGCGGGGCGTATCCCACCGTGACGCCAATTGGGGGCGATGTAGGCCGCCCGCGGGACGCGCCCGACACTTTTTGTCCCCGAGGTCGCTCTTTTGTTGATGGTTTTCTCTCATGAAAGGCTCAAAATGACGTGACTCACCCGCCCCCCGGAGGACCCATGCGTTTGAACGTGCTTTTTAGCGGTCCGGCGTTGAAGAACGCCCTCGTGGCTCTGGCCGCCGGCGGCCTCGTGGCCGCGAGCTGCACGTTCAATCCGGGCCCGGCGGGATCCCAGGCCTCCGGCGGGACCGGGACGGGCTTTGGCGGCACCGGCATCCTGGGCGGCGCCGGGCACCCCGGGAGTCCGGGGGCCGGCGGCTCGAGCTCGACGGGCGTGGCGGGCTCTGGCGTCACGCCATCGCCCGATGGCGCGAACTGCGGCCTGCAGCAATATGGCCTCCAGAACGTGCCGCCCGATCTGCTCATCGTCCTCGACAAGTCGGGCTCGATGGGCAACCAACCCGACGACACGACCTGTCCGCGCCGTGGCGCGGCCTGCGAGACGAAGTGGGCAGACATGACCGCCGGTATCAACATGGTCGTCGGACAGACCGACACGACGATCCGTTGGGGTCTGAAATACTTCGCCAACAACAACAGCTGCGCCGTCAACCCCGACACCGCCGTTCCGGTCGCCGCCAACAACGCGATGGCGGTCACGACGTCCATTGCGGGGACGACGCCCGGCGGGAGCACTCCGACACGTCTCGGCGTGAGCACGGGCGCGATGTACCTGCAAGCGCTCACCGACCCGAACCCGAAATACATTCTGCTCGCGACGGACGGCGAGCCGAACTGCGCCCCGGGCATGGCCGCGGACGCCGACGACACGGCGGGCGCGGTTCAAGCCGTCATGGACTCGGCGACTGCCGGCATCCCGGTGTTCGTCGTCGGCGTGGGCAACGTCGCGACGGCGCAAGCCACCCTCGACATGATGGCCGTCGCCGGCGGGCGCCCACAGTCCGCTACGACGCCCAAGTACTACCCGGTCGCCAACACGGCCGACCTCGTCTCGGTGCTCACGAAGATCGGCGGCCAGATCACGACTTGCAGCTTCGGCCTCGGCAAGGCGCCGCCCGTCCCGGGAAACATCGGCGTCTACGCCAACCCGGGGCAAGTCAAGATCCCGAAGGACCCGAGCCACGCCAATGGGTGGGACTACGGCGCTGGCATGACGTCGATCGAGCTTTTCGGCGCGGCCTGCGACGACGTCAAGAGCAAGAAGACCACGGACGTGCAGGCCATCTTCGGCTGCCCGGGCCAGATCATTCCGTAACGCCCGGGACCGTACCTCAGGGCGCGAAGCCGCACTCCCAGCGAGCGATCTCTGGCTGGAGCGCGCCTCGCTCCTCCTCGTCGCCCGCGGCCAGCGCCCGCAGTCTGTTGAGGAAGGGACGCGCCTCCTCTCGGCGGTTCTCGGCCAGAAGCGTTCGGAGCTCGTAGCGAAGCCGAATCAGCTCGCGCGCCTGCACGAAGTCCATGTCGGGCCTCCTCGAAGGAGAAGTGACGATTTCAAAATAGAGGCCCCAGCGGCGGCGTCAATTTTTCCATCGGCCTCGTTCGAGTCGTGCGTCGACCCGCTTCGTCCTCACCCTGGCCGGCGCGCGTAGGCCTCGGCGAGCAGGACGATCGGGTGCGCGACGCGGAGCGGGAGGCCGGCGGCGCGCGCGGCGTTGCCGATCTGCATGAGGCAGCCCGGGTTGCCGGTGGCGACGACCTCCGCCCCCGAGCGGCGGATGGCGTCGAGCTTGCGCGCCGTCACCTTGCCCGAGAGCTCGGGCTGTTGCATCCAGTAGGCCCCGGCGCCGCCGCAGCAGGCATCGGCCTCGTCGAGGTGGACGAGCGACAAACCACCGATCGCGCGCAGCAGCTGCTTGGGCGGCTCGCTGACCTTCTGCGCGTGGAGGAGGTGACAAGGCTCGTCGTAGGCGACGCGCACGAGCGGCGCCTCCGTGGGCGGGGGCGGCTTGATGCCGAGCTCGCACAGGAGCTCGGCGACGTCGCGCACGCGGGCGCCGAACGCCGCGGCGGCGGGCTCGTCAGGGAGCAGCGCGCCGTAGTGGCGCAGCTCGGCGCCGCAGCCCGCGGCGTTCGAGACGATCGCGTCGTAGCCGCGCGCCTCGAAGGCCCGCACGTTGTCGCGCGCGAGCGTCTGGGCCTGGTCGCGCGCGCCGTTGTGAATGTGCAAGGCGCCGCAGCAGCGCTCCGCCGGGAGGATCTCGACGTCGCAGCCGTTCTCGGTGAGCACCCGCACCGTCGCGTCGTTGACGTCGGCGAAGAGGTGATCGGCGACGCAGCCCGTGAAGAGCGCGACACGGCGTCGCCGTGTCCCGATCGCGCGAAAGACCGTCGTCGCGTGACGGGCGCGGAACGAGCGGAACGGCACGCGGGGGGGATCGGCGGCGAGCGCCGCCAGGCCCGGTGGCAGAAGGCGCCAGCGCGCGAAGACGGCGCCGAGCCGAGTCAAGCCGAGCAGCTGCGCGAGCCAGAGCAGCTTGAAGAGCACGGCCTGCGCGCGGCGCGACGGCAGGACGACGCGGAACGAGAGCCAGCGCGCGAACGCGCCCGCGGGCGAGCTGTCGCGCGTCGGCTGGAGGATCGTGCGCGTCTTCTCGAGGATCTCGCCGTACTTCACGTCGGACGGACAGGCGGTCTCACAGGCCCGACAGTCGAGGCAGCGGTCCAGGTGCGCGACGACGGCCGGGGTCGCCTCGATCTTCTGCTCGATGAGGCCGCGGATGAGGTAGAGGCGACCGCGCGGCGAGTCGGCCTCGACGCGCAGCTCCTTGTACGTCGGGCACGCCTCGAGGCACATGCCGCAGTGAACGCAGGCGCCCACGTCCTCGAGCGACGGCGCGTCCGCGCCCGCGCCCGCGAAGCTCGGCGTCGGCCAGGGCGCACCCGGCCTCACCACGCCATCCTCCCGGGGTTGAGCGTCTCGCGCGGGTCCCAGGCGCGACGCAGCGCGGGTCCCGGCCCGGTCGGCGTGGCCGCGCCGAAGGCCAGGAGCCCCCGTCCCGGTAGCTCGACCGGTGCCGATTCGACGACGGCGTAGCCGCCGGACGCCGCGGCCAGGCGCCGCCAGCGCTCGATGGTCGGCAAGAGGGGCGCTGCCCCGCCCGGTGCCGAGAGCGCGACGTGTGCGAGGCCGGTGCCGGCTCGGACGGCCGTACCGAGCACGGGCGCGCGGTCGAGCTCGAGCGCGGCGAGCAGCGGCGCTAGGTCGTACGGCCGCGCACCGAGGCGCACGCGCACGGCGCCGCCGTGGGCTGCGGGCAGGTCGGCGAGCGCCCACCAGAGAGCGCGAGCCGCCTCGCGCTCGACGAGCGCGGGCGCCGCCGCGCCGCGCCCGCGGAAAGCCGCGAGATCGCGCACGTGACGCTCGAAGGTCGCGCGCGAGCCCTCGATGCCCACGAGCGCGACGGCCCGGACATCGCCGTCGGACCACAACTGGGCGAGCGCCTGCACGCGGCCCACGGACGCGCCGTCGAGCGCCTCGAGCGCGACTGGCCGCAGCGCCGAGGCGCCGATCTCGAGCAGGAGCCCGTGCGCGTCGGCCAGCGTCTGACAGGGCAGCGCCCAGAGCGCCGACACCTCGGGCCGCGCGCTGACCCGGAAGTGCGCCGCGACGATGACGCCCAGCGAGCCGAAGGCGCCGACCTGCGGGCGGTGTAGATCGTAGCCGCTGACGTTCTTGACGACGCGGCCGCCCGACTTCGTGACCTGGCCCTGAGCCCCCACGACCCGCACGCCGAGCACGAGATCGCGGCTCGTGCCGTAGCCGAGCCGGCGCGGACCCGAGCTGTTCGTCGCGAGCACGCCGCCGATGGTCGCGTCGGCGAAGGGCGGATCGAGGGGCAGCCACTGGTCGTGGGCCGCGAGCGCCGCCTGGACATCGCGGAGGGGCGCACCCGCCTCGACGCTGAGAATCATGTCGGCCACCTCGTGCGCCGTGACGCGCGCGAGCCGGCGCATCGACACGCGCCGCGCCTCGGCCGGCGCCGCGGGCCCGAAGTGCCGCTTCGTGCCGCCGCCCTCGCTGACGAGCGCGCCCCCGCCCCGCCCAGCCTCCTCGATCAACACGGCGAGCTCCGCCTCGGTCGACGGCGCCGACGGCATCGTGAACGTCTCGTCCGTCATCGTCAGTGTCCGAGCGGCAGCTTGCGCCGGGCCTCGCCCGTCTCGACGCACTGGCCGGGCGCCGGGATGACCTTGCCTGGGTTGCAGAGATCCCTGGGGTTGAACAGCGCGCGCAAGCGGCGCATCTCGGCGAGGTCGGCCTCGCTGTAGAGCGAGCCCATGTACCCGAGCTTCTCGAGGCCGATGCCGTGCTCGCCCGACAGCGCGCCGCCGACGGCGATGACGAGCGCGAGGATCTCGTCGCTCGCCGCGCGCACGCGCTCCATGACGCCCGCTTCGCGCTCGTCGTAGAGCACGGTCGGGTGCAGGTTGCCGTCGCCCGCGTGGAAAACGTTGGCGATGATGAGGCCGTGCCGTGCCGACACGCCCGCGATCGCCTCGAGCACCTCGGGCAGCTTCGTCCGGGGGATCACGCCGTCCTGGAGGTACGAATTCGGCGCGACGCGGCCGAGGGCGCCGAAGGCCTGCTTACGTCCGCGCCAGAACTTCGCGCGCTCGGCGTCGTCGCGGGCGAGCCGGACCTCGCGCACGGCCGCCGCTCGGCACGCCTCGAGCACGCGCAGCGCCTGCGCCTCGACGTCGTCGGCCAGACCGTCGACCTCGATGAGGAGGACGGCCGCGGCGTCGAGCGGGAAGCCGGCATGGATGTAGGCCTCGACCGCCCGCAGCGTGGTCTGGTCGATGAGCTCGAGCGCCGCCGGCGTGATGCCGCGCTCGAGGATCTTCGTCACGGCGCGACAGGCGTCGCCGACGGTGTCGAAGATCGCGAGCACGGTCTTGACGGCCTCCGGCACGGGCGTGAGCCGCACGAGGATCTTCGTGGCGATGCCGAAGGTCCCCTCGGAGCCGACGAAGGCCGACACGAAATCGTACCCAGGCGCGTCCGCGGCGGCCGCGCCCAGCTCGACGACCTCGCCGTCGGGCAAGACGACCTCGAGCGCGAGGATGTGATTCGTCGTGACGCCGTACTTGAGGGTGTGCGGGCCGCCGCTGTTCTCGGCGACGTTCCCGCCGATCGTGCACGCATTCTGGCTCGACGGATCGGGCGCGTAGTGCAGGCCGTGACGCGCGACCGCGCGCGAGAGGTGGGCGTTGACGACGCCCGGCTCGACCCAGGCCTGCCGGTTCGCGACGTCGATCTCGATGATGCGCGCCATGCGTGCCGTCGAGATCAGCACGCTCCCGCGGGCGACGGCCCCGCCCGACAACCCCGTGCCGGCCCCGCGCGGCAGGAACGGCACGCCGCGCGCCGCGCAGGCCTTGACGGCGGCACGCACCTCGCCCGTCGTCTCGGGGAAGACGAGCGCGAGCGGCTGGCCCCGGTCGAACCGCTGGGCGTCGCACTCGTAGACGAAGAGCTCGTCGGCATGGCTCACGAGGCGCTCGCCGGGGAAGAGGGTAGCAAGGTCCGCGACGAGCGCGCGCAAGACGGCCTCCGGCGGCGCGCCGAAGACGCTCGCGCCGCTCTCTTCGTTCGCGACTCCGTCACCGATCATGCTGAGCATCGTCTGGAGGGACCAGGCGCGACAGGATCACCGAGCACAGGGACGGTTCTGCCACATCTCACGGTCCGCGTCAGTTGGTCGCGGGCGCCGCCAGCGTCTTGGGCGCCACCCAGTAGACGTTGCCGCTCTCGTCGTCGGCGATGAACATGCGGCCCTCGGACGAGAAGACGACGTCACTCGGACGATCGAGAACCGAGCCGCCCGGGCCGAAGCCGGTTTGGAAGGGCTGCCAATCCTGGACGGGGGCGTGCGTCGTCGGGTCGGTCGCGGCGTAGACGACGGCCGCTCCCTGCCACGAAGGCGTCGAATACGCGCTGCCGTGCAAGGCGACGAACACGGCGTTGTGGTAGGGCGCGGGCCAATTGCCGGGCTCCCAGTCGAATCCGAACGGCGTATCGGACAACGCGAACGAGGCGTCCTCCTTCGTGACGTCGCCGCACATGGTCCCCATCGCCGGACCCTTCGTGCTCGGCGCGCCCTTCGTGTAGCAGCACGGGAAGCCGTAGTTCGTGTTCGGGTGCAGCATGAGCATCTTCTCCGTGGCGCCCGTCTGCAGATCCTCTCCGAGCTCCATGGCGGCGCAGACCTCGTCGGTGCGGTGGCAGCGCAGGTACATCGGGTTGCGGAAGCCCACGGCGATGGGCTGCAGCGCGCCCGCGGCTCCCACCGAGCTCACCTCGCCGCCCGTCGACATGTCGCCGCACGAGGCATAGGCTCCGCGCGACGCCAGGAGCTGGCCGCCGGCCGATCGCGCGAGGCCGTGCGTCCAGCGCCCACCGGTCCCGAACTGCGCCGGGAGCTTGAGGTCCTCGGGCGCTCCCTCGGCGGCACGCTGGCCGTCTTTGTAGGCGATCCGCCAGACCGAGGCCTGGGTCGTGAAGTAAAGGTAGCCGCCGCCGAGCGCGAGGCCGTGAACGTCGGCCAGACTGGTCGCCGCGTCGAGCTTCGTGAGGAACACGTGCTCCTCGCCGACGCCGTCGTGGTCGTCGTCCGAGAGGAGCACGATGGCGCCCGGACCGCCACGCGCGCCACCCGCGGTGTCATGAGACGGGCCGGCCACGAAGAGATCACCGTTGGGCGCGAGGACCAGGGCGCGCGCCTCGCCAATCGACGCGTAGTGCTTGAGGCAGAAACCGTCGGCGGCCTTCGCGCTGGACACGTCCGTGCCGCGCCCGCACCACATCGGGTCGGTCGCGTTGACGTCGGAGCCAGCGTCGGAGGAGCCGGCATCGCTCGAGCCGGCGTCGACGTCGTTGGAGCTCGCGTCGGGCGGGGACGACGTCGTGAGGCTCGGGTTCGAGCACGCGGCGAGCGACGTCGCGACGAAGAGTCCGGCCAGCCCTCTTCCGGGGAATATCTTCATCCCGGCATATTAAGCGATGACCGAGAGCGCGGCGAGCACGCTCTCGGCCATTTCTGGAGGACCGCTTACGCGCGGCGGCGGCGGCGAACGAGACGCCCCGCGACGAGCGCGAGGCCCACGAGAGCCCCGAAGCCGCTCGAGGTCGAAGAGGCGACGGAGCAACCGCTGCTGCTGCTGGCTGGCTTCGTTCCGCCGTCGGTGCCCGAGCCAGCGGCCCCGGTCGAGCCAGCGGCGCCAGACCCGGCCGAGCCAGACGAGCCAGCGGCGCCGCTCGCGCCAGGCTTCGTCATGGTGCAGTACAAGGAGACACACGTGGCTCCTTGAGCGTGGCACTTACAGTCTGTGTCAACTGTGCACCATCCGTCCATGCCAGGCTGGCTTCCGGCCGCCATGCACTTCTGCGCA
>DASXOE010000058.1:0-9248 GCA_036494575.1 Polyangia bacterium
CGGCCGCCCGTGGCGCCCCGTGGCCTGGAGGTCAACGTCAACCGCCCCGGGGCCGACATCGCGAACTTCGATCTGCCCGAGGCGCGTCCCCACCTCTGCAGGGAGGCCTGCATGCGCGACGACCGCTGCTTGGCCTTCACGTACGTGAACCCCGGCGTTCAGGGCCCGCGGGCGCGCTGCTGGCTCAAGGGCTCCGTTCCGCCGCCCGTCGCCGACGGCTGCTGCACGTCCGGGGTCAAGGGCGAAGGTCGCTTCGTCCCGCCCGTCGCCGGCTCGCCGTTCGAGCCCAACGTCGACCGCTCCGGCTACGACTTCCAGAACTTCGACCTGCCGCAGGCCCGGCCCGAGCTGTGCCGCGACGCCTGCATGCGGGAAGGGCAGTGCCGCGCCTTCACCTACGTGAACCCGGGCTTTCAAGGTCCGAACCCCCGGTGCTGGCTCAAGAACAGCGTGCCTCAGGCCAACCCGAGCAACTGCTGCATCTCCGGGGTGAAATAGGCGCTCAATTTCCGCGGTGCTCCGCCGATGTTCCTTCCTCGGGGGATGATCCCTCATGGAGACACGCTCGTGAGCGCATCAACAGATACCCAAGAGCGATGGCGCCGTTTCTATGAGACGGCCGCCCAGAACAGCGCGGCGAAGGCGCCCCCGCCCGATCCGATTCAGCAGGCCGAGTCACGGGCCTTCTGGCAGACGTGCTTCATGATCTTCTCGACCGTCTTCGTGGGCGGCCTCATGACCTTCTTCTACACGGTCCTGCAGGCGCACTGAGATCGAGGCCGCCGAGCGGGTCAGTTCTTGCCGAGCGCGCTCTGCACGGCGGTGACGAGCGTCGCGCTGCCCGCGGTGTGATCGCCGGCCGGCAGGCGGCGGAGGTACCAGGTGACGGTCCGCGTCGACGTCGCGCCGACCGGGATTGAATCGTACGGGCTGTGGTCCTCGAGCTCGACGTAGGTGTGTGGGGCGTTGCAGTACCACTCGATCGGATTCTCGCCGGGCGGGCCCTGGGCCTGGGTGACGGGCTTGAAGGCCTTGATGAAGAGCAGGTCGCCGTTCGCATGCGGCGCCACGTGGGCGATGAAGCCGCCCTGGCTGTCCGTGCCCGCCTTCGACTCCGTGCCCATCGTGTGCTTCGAGTTGTCGTACCAGGTGTAGCCGAGGGCTTGCGTGACCTTCGCCGGCTGCGCCAGGTAGTCGAGCTTGGTGAGCGCCCCCGTCGCGAAGAACGTCAGGCCGTTCGGGAAGACGCGCGTGACCTCCCAGTGCGACAGATTGAACGCGGCCGTGGCCATGTTCGTGATCTTGTAGTCGATGACGATCGCGCGATTGACGAGGTCGGCGTGGAAGACCTTCGTGATGACGAAGCGCTTCGGCGGCATGTTGATCGTCGACGACACGGCGCTCGTCGCCGTGATGACGTTGTCGGCGCTCACGGTCACCATGTACGGGTTGCTGTCGACGATGGGCGGCGCGGCGAAAGGTCCGGACAGGAGCCAGTCGTTGGCGGGGCTCGTCCAGAGCGTCGAGCCCCAGAACATCGCGTTGGCCGTCGCGTCGGTGAGCAGCTCGTCGCCGTCCAGCTTGAAGCTGATGATGCGCGCGCCGACGGTCGGGTTCACGGTGAAGGAGAGCCCACCCATCTCGAGCACGTAGAGGCCGCCCGCGCGCATGACGGGCAGGGTCAGGCTCGCGGCGCCCGCGTCGGAGCCTCCGTCGGCGCCGGATGAGCCGGCCGAGCCATCGGGAGCACCGCCGTCCGCGCCGGCCATGCTCGCGCCGCCCGAGCCCGCGACGCCGGTCGTGCCGGCCGCTCCCACGGTCTGACCTGCCGCGCCCGTGCCGCCGCCCACGCCCGCGGCGCCGCCGCCGGAGCCGCCTTGGGAGCCGCCGCTCGCGTCCCCGTTCGCGCCCGCCGTTCCGGAAGTCCCCGGTCTTCCCGAGGACCCGCCGCTGCACGCGGCGACGAGGCCGAGCGCCGCGGTGAGCGCGGTCCGAGCGGCGCCTGCCGAAGTGATTCGAAACCTGGCGCGGCCTCCGCGCACGACGGCTTTGGGAAGGTGTCTCATGAGCGCTCTTCTCTCCCTTGTCCGAACGGCGATGACGTCCAGACCATCATGAAGCGAGGTAAAGTTGCGAGCGCAACCGTACCTCGATCTCCGCCAAAATTGAACCAACCCGGGCGGGCCCGGGCCTCGGCGGTCACGCGTTGCCTTCGAGCGCGTCGTCTCGCGGGCTTTGGTCTTCGCGCCCGATGAGGCGCATGACCTTGCGGCGCCCGCGCACGAGCCGCGACTGGGCCGCCGCGACGGAGACGCCCGTGAGACGCGCGACCTCGGCCAGGTTGTGGCCCAGCACGTCGTGCAGGATGACCGTCTCGGAGTTCGAGCGCGGAATCGCCGCGAGCGCCTTGCGGAGGCGGTTCGCGTGTCGCTGCGTATCGACGAAGTGCTCGGCCGTGCGGCGCCCGTCCGGGACGAGCTCGACGGCCTCGGTGCCGATGTATCGATCGAACACTCTGCGATCGCGCGTGCGCGACCGCATCGTGTCGATGGCGAGGTGCTGCGTGATGAGCGTCGCCCAGGAGCTCAAGCTGCAGTCGCGCAGGTAGCGACCGGAGGTGATCGTGCCGATGACCCGCTCCATCGCGAGCTGCGCCAGGTCCTCCCGTTCGGGATCACCCACGCCCAGCAGTCGGTAGAGGACGGCGTCGACCACCTTGACGATGCGCTCGTAGACGAGCTCGGCGGCCCGCGCGTCGCCGCCTTGGAGGCCGCGACAGATCTCGTCGTCTGAAGGCTGGTCAGACTCGACTCCCGCCGCGGGCCGGGCCGACGGATCGGGTCGGTTGGAGATCGCCAGCATGCTCATGGCCTCCTCACGCAATGTTACCGTTAACAAATCAGGTGTCAAGTCCCGTCGAGAGGGGCTCCGCGAGCCCGGCCTCAGGGCGGGCTGCCGGAGCGCCGCGTCGGGCGCGCGCCGCGCGTCACCAGACGAAGGTCGAACCGGCGCCGATGAAATGGAGCACTTGGGACTCGCCGCGCCACCACTCGGACTTCCAGTACATCGCCTCGGCGCTCAAAACGACCGAGTGGATACGCTGGGTGATGACGAGGTGGCCCTCGACGTTCTGCTTGATGAGGCTCGTGGCCGGCGTCGCGGCGTCCGAAATGGTTTCCTGAACGAACACGGCGCCCCCGCCCAGCACGGCCCCGGTCCCGCTCGGACGATATTCGTAGCCCAGGTTGCCGAAGTAGCCGCGGAACATGCGGAGCTCGTCACCGAGGAGGGGGTTGCCGTTGGCGTCCATGCCGCCTGGCTGGTCATGGGCCAGCGGCTTGCCCTGATCGTCCTGTTGGAACGGCGTATGCGTCCCCATGCCTTTGCCCTCCCATGCGCCGCCACCCACTCTGAGCCCGCCCGTCTCGAGGCGAGCGGCCCCCATGAACCCCCAGGCCGTCGTGCTCTCCGTCGTCGGGCCGCTCACCTTCGCGAGCTGTTGCGCGAGCGTCTGGCCTTTCACGATGAATTTGCCGTCGGTGAGGAAGTGGAGCCGATAATTGATTTCGCCCTCGACGCGCGGCGTGGGCGTGATTTGATAATCGGGCAGTGACGACGGGTCCTCGAGCGACGCTTGCAACTCGAAGCCGCCAAACCGCGGCGTGATGTACCTAAGCTGCGCGTTGTACCCCGCGTAAATCGGGCCCGCGCCAACCGAGCCGCACGCAATCGTCGATGCCTCCGCGAGACATGGATTGCCGACGGCGTACTCGTATGCGTACGCGTTCACCTCGCCCGAGGCGGAGCCGAAGATCGAGAACGCCCGTCCGAAGGCAAACGTCCCGAACGATCCCGAGAGCGCACCCCAGGCCTCGCGCGCATCGACGCCCTTGGTCTGGGGAGGGGTGCCCTTGCTGCTGTCGATCCCGTTCATCCAGATGGAGACGAAGGCTTTCGCCTCGAGCGTCTCGGTCATCTTGTTGGTCACGCCGAAACCAATCTGGCTGCCCACGAAGCCGCTGCGGATGCGCGAGTCGAAGAGCTTGTTTTGCGCGTCCTGCGAGCTGTCCTGGATTTGCCCACCGACGAGACGGTTCACGCTGTGAGGATCTCCGTCCCCCTGGATGAGCTCGTAGTGAGCTTCGACGCGACCGGTGGTCATGAACCGCCAACCGTCAGCGTCGTGCAGGATGATCTCGGCTCTCGCGACGCTCGGCCGCATCGAAAAAGCGCCGAGCACCGCCGCCGCCGCGAACACCGAGGTGTGGCTCCCGAGTCTTCTCATCGTCGCTTCTCACCTTTCACCGAGGGCGAACGCGGAGCGCGCCCGGTGTTGTGCCGACCTTGCCGGGCGAATGAGCTTGCCCGAGGCACAACGCACGCCGTCCCAATCGGGACGGCGCGAACTAAGTACACTCGTTCATCGATAGTTTCCAGACCATTTTCTCGCTGTGGGCGAGAACCCAGCCTGGACGCCGCCGCCGTTGACGTTGGCGGGCGGCTACGAGGCCTGACCCAAAAAGACGAAGAGACCGCGCTTGGACGCGATGACGATGTCGGGGATGCCGTCTTTGTTCATGTCGACGACTCTGAATTCGCGCGCGACGCCCGAGGCCTTTTGCATCGCCGAATCGATGTCGATCAAATGAGGCTCCCAATGGACCGTGGGCGTGCGGATGAGCTTGAAGACGTAGAGCACCGTCGGCTCCGTTCCCACGCCCCCGGAGCCCGATCCGCCGGCGTCGCCGGTCGTGAACGGGTGAGCCAGGAACGTCTTCCCGGTCACGATGTCCTTGAGCCCGTCGCCGTCCATGTCATAGAGCCACAAGGAGTGCAGCTGGGAGAAGGCCACGTTGTTGTACATGGCCTTGTCGTCGGGCGTGGCGCCCAGGATCATGTTCCGCGTGAACGAGCCGTCCGCCGCTTGCTTGTGCCAGGCCAGTCCGTATCCGTGGGAGTTGGACGAGCTGACGATGTCGGCCAAACCGTCGCCGTCGACGTCGTAGGCGTACATGTTGCTGCCGCCGATGTCCGGCTGCGTGCCGAGGAACTCGGGGATTGAGAACGCGTAGTTGGTGAACTTCCAAGGTTGCCCCGCCGTGGCCGGTTGTAGCCAGACGCCGCTCCGCTCCATGAGGTCGAGCTTGCCGTCGCCATTGATGTCGCCGGCGCCGAGACCGTGCAGCCAGCCGCAGCAGTTGTCCTTGAACGGATACATGCGCGTGACGGAGTGGAAGGTCCACGGCGCAGTCGGGTTCTTCCAGTCGGCTGACCAGTAGCCCCAGGTCTCGGGCGGCGTGCAATTCTTGCAAGCTCCGAGGATCTCCGGTTTCCCGTCGCCGTCCATGTCGGCGTACGCCTTGTGCTCGGCCTTCATGTCGTTCGAGATCAGGTAGCGCGGCCAGTTGCCCGCGGCGCCTTTGGGGTTTTGGTACCAGTAGCCGGTGCCGGGGGGGATGGGCTGCGTTTGCCCTGTCGTGACCGGCCCGATGTCGGAGGCCGAGTTCTGTAGGATGTCGTCCCAGCCGTCGCCGTCGAAGTCGTAGCCGAACGCGGACCATGAGTCCGACACGCCCGTGTTGATCTCGTCCGCGATGCCGGTCACCGGCAGATCGTCGTGGCCAGTGCGGTAGATGTGCTCGTTGCCCGCCGTCGCCGGGTTGTAGCCGGGGACGAAGGGACCCTTGTACCAGCGCTTCCCGGCGGCGATGTCGAGGGTGCCGTCGTGGTCGAAGTCGCCGATGGCGACGCTCTCGGCGAGGAACCGGTTGTGGATCGTGATCTTCGTGAACATCAGCTTGGTGTTCTTCGGGCCGCCCGCCGCGCCGGCCGCTCCCTCGGTGCCGGCCGTGCCGGTCTGCGTCCCTGCCGCGCCGCCGACGCCCGAGGCGTCGGATCCAGAGCCCGCCGAGCCGCTCGAGCCCGCGGAACCCACGGAAGATGAGCCAGCGGCGCCCGTGGGGCCCACGTCTCCCGCGGTGCCCGTCGAGCCGGCGGTTCCACTGCCCACGCCCGCGCTCCCGGAGCTACCCGCCACGCCGGTCGGCGCGGTCGGAGACTTGAAACCGCAGCCGAGGCATGCGAGCGCCACGGCGCCGCACAAAATCGACCTCAGAGCCGGGACCACGCTGTGTCCATCTTGTGCGCCTCGCATTCCGACGTACCTCCCGAATAGATTACCGAGTGTGTAATGCACGACCCACGAGCTATGTCACAAATCACGGATCGCGCAAGCGGCCCTGGCCCATGGACGTGTATCGGGCAGATAGACGTCGGCGGATTGTGGGGCAGGCAGCTCGCGCTCTCTGGTTGCGACCTCGCGGATTGCGGGGCGGATGTTACCGTTAACAAATTGCCTGTCAAGCACGAGTTCGAGGTCCACGACGCACGAAATCCCCGACGCGCGAGGGCGCGCCGGGGAGTCGCGGACCGGCGGTTGTTCAGCGGCAGGCGCGGCCGTTCCAGCAGGGTGGCGGCGGCGCGTAGCCGCGCTCGACGACCGGGAATGGGTTGGCGGCCTGGCGCAGGTCGAGGTCGCGATCGCAGGCCCAGCCCGCGCACATGTCGGGCTCGACGTTGACCCCGAGCGCGACGAGCCCGTCGCGATCGTTGTAGCGGGCGCCCAGCACGACGGTCGGGAAGCTCGCGCTGCCGCGTACGAAGGTCACTTCGCGGACCGACGAGCCCACGGCCTCGCCGAACTCGGTGCCGAGCCCGGGGCGGCGCGACGACTCGGCGTACCCGCGCGCCGCGTCCGAGGTGGCGGGGGCGCCGCCACTCGGCCCGGGCGCCGCCGACGGCGCCGGTGCGGCCTCGCGGGAGCTCTTGGCAGAGCTGTCGCCGGCGCGCGGGCTCCGTTTGTCGGCCAGGTCGTCGGCCTCCGGATGGCGCTCGCGTTCCGGATATGGCGAGGAGGACGCGCGCGGGTCCGTGTAAGGACGCTCGAGCGGGCGCGGCCGCGGGCGTGGCAGGTACCGCTCGGGGAAGATCGCGGCGCCGATGACGCCCACCTCGCGCGCCGAGCCCGTCTGCGCCGCGTAGGAGTCCGCCACCGGCGAGAAGCGGAAGGCGGCCACCTCGGCGCGCGAGAGGCGCCAGCCGTCGATGTCGACCTGGCCGAAGGCCGGGACGAGATAGCCGCGCTTGTTGCGGAAATCGGCCGGATGTCCGTCGACGACGTCGCGGCCGTCGACGGAGGCGACCGCCTCGATGCGGCGGCCCGTGTGGTTGAGGATGCGCAGCGTGTAGCGCGCGCCGAGCTCGCCCAGGACGTAAGTCCCGCCGCGTTCGAAAAATGTCGGCGCCGGGACGCCGTCGACGAGCACCTGCAGCTCGTATCCGCCCAGGGCGCTCGTGAGCGGGCCGCCGGTCCGTGGGGCGCCGATGGGCCTGGCCTCGGCACACGCCCCCGAGAGCAAAGTCAGCGAAAGCGCGATCCCGATTCCCCGTGCCGTCTTCTTCCGAAAGGTCATTGTAGCCTCCTGCGCGTTCTAGACGTGCGGGCCGGGCGCACGATCTACCGTTTCGGCGTGGGTTGGGCTAAAGCCAGCATGAACATGAAGAACATGGCGGAGTTGCAGGGCGCCACGCGGCCGCCCTGGCTCGGGCGGCCGCGCTGGCGGCTCCTCGCCGACGTCGTGGGCGGCCTGCGCGCCAACCTCGACAAGCTCGTGCAGCTCGCAGGCCTCGTGGCCGCTTATCTGCGTCCGTCGGTGCTGCGCCGCCGCTTCGAGCGCTTGCGCGCGCTCGGCCACGTCGACGTCGTGCCGACCTGGGCCCAGGCCGTGCTCGCGGGGCGCGATCAGATGATGCTGAGCGCGAGCGAAGAGACGAAGCTCTTCTACGCGAGCCAGGGTATTCCGTGGATCTTCCACAACGCGCGCCGCTTCCTCTCGGGCCCGGCGACCATGCTCGATCCCATCGGGCTGTTCTCGCCGCGGGAGACGATCGTGGAGCACGTGCTCCAAACGTTTCACCGCCACCCGGTGTACGACCTCGTCCTGCTGCGCGCCCACGAGGGCGGCGTCGAGGCGCTCGCGCGCGGCGTCGAGCGCCTCAACGCGGGGACGCACCCGCACGCGCGCGCGCTCGCGTCGTTGATCGAGGACGGCTCGTACCACGCGCGCCTGCCGGGCGAGATCGCGGCGTTCGCCGCCGATCCGCTGGCGCCGGCGCGGCCGATACCCGGGGGGCTCGTCGGCGACGCGCACATGATGCTCGCGATGGACCAATTCAAGGACATGCGCGGCTTCGCGCGCTACGCCTCGCGCCTCGAGGCCACCGTGCCCCGCGTACTCCTCGCCTGGCTCGCCGCCGGCTTCGACGAGGCGCTCGGGTCACTGCTCGGCGTCAAGCTCGGGCCCACGAGCATCCGCGTCGAGGCGTGCGATCCCGAGATCCGCGCGCGCCACCCCGAGGCCGTCAGGGCGCCGAGCGGTACGTGAGCGCGAGGACTGGGAGCGTGACGGCGCCGGAGCCGAGCACGCGCATGAGCGTGAGGTCGAGCCCCCAGTTGGTCCAGTGGAAGCGCACGCCGCCGCCGCCCATGCCGCCGTTGAGCTCACCCGTGTCCTTGCCGAGCGGCACGAGCGTGTCGAGCTCCGCGAGGAGCGAGGTCGTGCGCCCCAGGCGGAAGATTCCCGTCGCGCCGTTGACCATGAGCATGACGCCCGCGAGCGTGACGTTGCTCGAGAGCGAGAGGCTGCTGTCGCAGCGGCGTTCGAGGCAGAGCTGCACGACGCCGCCCAGGCGCCCGACTGCGAGCACGCCAATCTGCTTGGCGACGATGCCGCTCGTCGACCCGAGGGCGGCCACGCGCACGAGGCCGCCGCGGTAGAGCGTCGACTTGAGCGTGACATCCACGAGCGCGAAGCGCTCGGCGGCGTCGATCGGTGGGAAGCCGGTGAACGAGATCTGCGTGTCGTCGGTGATGGCGTAGCCGATCTGAACGAAGACGAAGTCGTAGTCGGAGACGTAGGTCGTGCCCTTCGGGTGCGTGTAGGCGGTCGGCGCCAGCACGCCGCGATCGGCCTGCGGATCCTCGGCGGAGGCGCGCGCGCTGCCCGACGGCGGAGCGGGGAGCCAGGCCACGCCTTCGGGGCTCCGGCCGTCGCTGCCCGGAAGCGGTGGCGGAGGGGCGGTGGACGATGGAGGCGGGGCTGCGATGGGCGGCGGCGGCGCGGGGAGCGCGGGCGGCGGGGCGGCCGAGGGCGGCGGCGGGATATTGGGCGGCGGCGCGGGAGGCTCGG
>DASXOE010000059.1:0-9733 GCA_036494575.1 Polyangia bacterium
GAGATCCTTCCAGGTCTTGGCGGGCGCGGCGGCGACGGCGGCCGGCGTGCCGGCGGGCGTCGCGGGCGGCGCGGCTACGACGGGAGCGGGGGCCGGCGGAGGAGCGGCCTCGACAACGGCCGGGGGCGCGCCGGGCGGAACCGCCGGCGGTGCGCCGGGCGGCGGTTCTTGGGCGAACGCACTGAGCGGCGAGAGTACGGCGATCGCGATGACGGATGCACAAAGTCGCATTAAATCCCCCCTGAACGGTTGGTGTTGACCATTTGATTTCGTTTTCTTGGTCGGTGTGTGCGCACCGTAGCCACCTGTGGGTGAACCTGTAAAGCCTCTTGGAGGCACACCCGTCACATTTTGCCAGCGGGAAACCGTCTCGAAATGCGTCGGAAATATGCCGACGGATCTGGCGCTCAGGTTAATAACCTCGTCGAGACGGCTACTTGAGCTTCAGATATTCCTCGGGAACGTCCGCGAAGCCCCACTGTCGCAGCTGCCGCGCCCACGAGCCGAGCGTATCGGCCGTTACTCTCACGGCGTCCATTGGAACGATCGTGGGCACGTCTTTCCTGTGGATAACTTTGTCGACAATCTTCGTGACGCCCACGTTGCCCCAAAGGTAGGGCTGCTGCGCGAGCAGCACCGGCACGAGGCCCTTCTCGACGTAGGCCAGCTCCGGCGGGAGGCCATCGACGGCGACGATCTTGATCTTCGCCGGATCGAGCTCGTTGAGCAGGGTCTTCGTGTAGAGCGCCCACCCGCCCACCATGGCCCAGCCTCGCAGATCGCGATGCTGGTTGCCGACGCGGATGACTTCCGCCACCGCGGCCTCGGGCCGCTCGACGTGGAAGAACGTGCCGACGATCTGGATGCCGGGATGGCGCGCGGCCTCCGCGCGCACGCCATCGACGCGCTCTTGCAGGTTCGGCGCGTTCTGGTTGCCAGCGAGAATGGCGACCTTGCCCTTGCCGCCGAGCAGCTTCGCGAGCTGGGCCATGACGTCCTGGCCGAGCCGCCGGCCGTCGACGCCGTAGAAGGCGAAGCGTTTCGAGGCCGGCGCGTCGCTGTCGAACGTCATGACGTCGACGCCGTGCTCGACGGCAGCGTCGATGGCGGGTGTGACGAGGTCGGCGTCCGAGCACGAGATGAGGATGGCGCGCACGCCCTCCATGACGGCTTGCGAGATGCGCTGGGCCTGCAGGGCGCCGTCTTCCAGGGGAGGCGTCATCCAGACGACCTCGACGGGAATCCCGATCTTGCCAGAGAGATCCTTGGCGGCGGCCTCGGCGCCCGTGCGCGCCGACAGAAAGATTGGGTTCGTCGAGCTCTTGCCGATCATGGCGATGCGGAGCGGCTTGCCTCCCGACGGTGGTGGCCTGGGATTCGTCGGAGGCGACGCTGGTGGCGCCTCGTGCTTGGCACAGCCGCCCAGCGCCGCGGCGGCGAGCGCGAGCGCGCCCAAGAGGGGCGCGCGGCGCCCGTGGCTCAACCTTGCTCCTCGATGACGACGAGGAGGTCGCCCCCCTCGACGCTCTCGCCGGCGCCCGAAACGATCTCGCGCACGACGCCCGTCACGGGCGCCTTGACGACCGTCTCGAGCTTCATGGCCTCTGTGACGAGCAGCTTCTGCCCCGCCTTGACATGCTCCCCGACCTTCGTGACGAGATCGATCACGCGGCCGGGCATGGGCGCCCCGACCTCGCCGGGCTTGGCGGAGGCCTTGCGGCGCTTGGGCCCCGAAACCTTGGCGGCGTCGTCGAAGACCCGCATCGAGCGCGGCTGTCCGTTGAGCTCGAACGTCAACGTGCGCGCGCCGTCTGCCTCGATGTCGCCCACCGACAACAGCTTGACGATGAGCGTCTTGCCCGGCTCGATGTCGATCCAGGCCTCTTCGCCGACGCGCAGACCGTAGAAGAAGGTCGGCGTGGGCAGCACCGAGGTGTCGCCGTGGAGCGCGCGGTGCTCCATGTACTCGCGCATGACCTTGGGATAGAGCGCGTACGAGACGACGTCGCGTCGCGCGACCTCGGTGCCCGCGAGCTGCTCCATCTCGCGCTTCGCGCCACTCCAGTCGAACGGCGGCATCGAGGCGCCCGGCCGGCCCTCGATCCGCTTGGCGCCCTTGAGGACATCCGTGCGCAGCGGCTCGGGGAAGCCACCCGGCGGATGCCCGAGCGAGCCGCGCATGTAGTCGATGACGGACTCGGGGAAGGTCAGCTCGGTCGCGCGCGCCGTCACCGCCTTGCCGTCGAGGCCCTGCTTGACCATCCAGATCGCCATGTCGCCCACGACCTTCGAGCTGGGCGTGACCTTGGGGATGTCGCCGAACAAGCGGTTGACCTCGGCGTAGGCGCGCTTGACCGCCTCCCATCCGTCCGACGAGCCGACGGCGCCGCTTCCGACGCCCAGCGCCTCGGCCTGCGCGCGCAGGTTCGAGTACTGGCCGCCCGGGATCTCGTGCTCGTAGACGTCGGCGGCCGGCGCGTTCAGGCCCGACTCGAAGGACGCGTAGTAGCGGCGCACGGGCTCCCAGTAGACGGAGAGCTCCTCCATGGCCGCGGGATCGATCTGCGGATCGCGCGGCGCGCCCGTGAGGCCGAAGGCCAGCGACGACAGCGACGGCTGGCTCGTCATGCCCGCCATGCTGCTCACGGCGCCGTCGACGACGTCGATGCCGGCCTCGATGGCGGCGAAGTAAGAGGCGATGCTGTTGCCCGACGTGTCGTGCATGTGCAGGTGCAGCGGCACGTCGACGGCGTCCTTGAGCGCCTTGACGAGCATGGTGGCGGCGCGCGGCTTGAGCAGGCCCGCCATGTCCTTGATGCAGAGCAGGTGCGTGCCGCGCGCGACGATCTCCTTGGCGAGCGAGACGTAGTACGGCAGATCGTACTTCGTGCGCCGCGGGTCGGAGACGTCACCGGTGTAGCAGATGGCCGTCTCGACGACGCGGCCCGTCCTCTGCGCAGCCTCGATGGCGACCTGCATGTTGTCGACGTCGTTGAGCGCGTCGAAGATGCGGAAGACGTCCATGCCGGCGGCCGCCGCCTCCTCGATGAAGGCCACGACGACGTCATCGGAGTAGTTCGTGTAACCGACCGCGTTGGCGCCGCGCACGAGCATCTGGAACATGACGTTGGGGACGAGCTTGCGCAGCTCCTCGAGGCGGACCCAGGGGTCCTCCGAGAGGAACCGGTAGGCGACGTCGAACGTGGCGCCGCCCCACATCTCGAGCGAGAAGAAATTCGACATGAGGTGGCTCGTCGCCTTGGCGACGCACGCCAGATCGTAGGTGCGCACGCGCGTCGCCAGCAGGGACTGGTGCGCGTCGCGCCAGGTCGTATCGGTGAGACGCAGGCGCCCGGCTGATCCACCTTGGCGCAGCCACTTGACGACCCCCTCCGGCCCGCGCGCGTCGAGGAGCTGCTTCGTGCCCGGCGGCGGCGCGGCCTTGGTCTCGGCGATGGCCGGCAGCGATGGCTGTGCCGTGAGGATGGCCGTCGGGGGCTTGGGCTTGCCGCGCACCGTGGGGTGGCCGTTCACGATCGTGGACGCCACGTAGCGCAGGATGCGCGTCGCGCGATCGCGTCGCGGCGCGTACTGCACGAGCGCGGGCGTCTCGTCGATGAACGTCGTGTGCGCCGCGCCCGCCGCGAAGGTCGGGTGCGTGAGGACGTTCTCGAGAAAGGCCAGGTTGGTCTTGACGCCCCGGATGCGGAACTCGCGCAGGGCGCGCACGACCTTGCGGCGCGCGTAGTTCCACTCGAGCCCGCTCGCCGTGACCTTGGCGAGCAGCGAGTCGTAGTAGGGCGACACGCGCGCGCCCACGTAGCCCGAGCCGTCGTCGAGGCGGATGCCCAGCCCAGCCGCCGGGCGATAGACCTGGATCTTGCCCGTATCGGGCAGGAAGTCGTTGCGGGGATCCTCGGCCGTGATGCGCACCTGAATGGCGACGCCGCGCTGCTGGATGGCGGCCTGGTTGGGGATGGCGATCTCGGGATCGGAGAGCTTGTGCCCGCGCGCGATGAGGATCTGGGCCTGCACGAGGTCGCGCCCCGTGACGACCTCGGTCACCGTGTGCTCGACCTGGATGCGTGGGTTGACCTCGATGAAGTAGTGACTGCCCTCGTCCGGTCCTGCGCCAGCGACCAGGAACTCGACGGTGCCGGCGTTCGTGTAATTGACCTGGCGCGCGACCTTGAGGGCGTCCGCCGCGAGCCGCGCGCGCAGCGCCTCGGGCAGCGACCACGCCGGCGCATACTCGACGACCTTCTGGTGCCGCCGCTGCACGGAGCAGTCGCGCTCGAACAGGTGAACGAGGTTGCCGTGGTTGTCGCCCAGCACCTGCACCTCGATGTGCTTGGGCCGAACGACGAGCTTCTCGATGAAGAGCGAGTCGTCGCCGAAGGCCTTGCGCGCCTCTGAGCCGGCCCGCTCGAGCGCCTCGGCGAGCTCGCTCGCGGTGCGCACGACGCGCATACCGCGCCCGCCGCCGCCCGCCGCCGCCTTCACCATGACGGGATAGCCGACGCCCGGCTGCTCGGCGAAGGCGCGCGCCGCCTCGACGGAGCGCACCGGCTCGGCCGTCCCCGGCACGACCGGCACGCCCGCGGCTTGCGCGATCTTCCGCGCCGAGACCTTGTCGCCGAGGGCCTCGATGGCCTCGGGCGTGGGTCCGATGAAGACGATGCCGGCCTCGCGGCACTTGCGCGCGAAGGAGGCCCGCTCGGACAGCAAGCCGTAGCCGGGGTGGATGGCGTCGATCTCGTGGCGCTTCGCGAGCTCAACGATCTCGTCCTCGGCGAGGTAGGCCGCCACGGGCTCGAGCCCCTTGCCCACGAGGTATGCCTCGTCCGCCTTGTAGCGGTGCAAGTGGACGCGATCCTCCTCGGAGAAGATCGCGACGGTTCGGAAGCCGAGCTCGGTGGAGGCGCGAAACACCCGCACGGCGATCTCGCCCCGGTTGGCGCACATGATGCGCTTGAACGGAAGAATCGCCATAGTGAACCGTGCAGAAGTACCATCTTCCCGGGCGACGTGGGAAGAGCACAGAGTTCCGAAAACGACGCGCGCGCGGCCCTCGCCCGCGGTTCGTCCGCTCTTCCGTCCGACGCCTGGGCCGAACGCCGAACGTGGTGGGCGGGCGCGGCGCTCGTGGCGCTCGCGACGGCCCTTCGCCTCGTTTGGGTCCTGGCCGTCCCCACCGTGCCCGTGAGCGACTTCGCGATGTACCGCGAGTCGGCGAATTACCTCTCCGAGTTCGGCCACCTCGACCACGGCTTCATCTACATGCCGGGATTCGTCGCCCTCCTGGCCTGGATCAAGGACATGGGTGGCGATCTCCTCGCCCAGAAGATGCCGGGCGTGGTCTTCGGCGGGCTCGGGGCCGCGGGGCTCTACGTGCTCGCGGTCCAGGTGTTCGAGAGCCGCCGCGTCGCGATCGTGGCGACGCTCGGCTATGCGCTCTGGCCCGCGGGCATCGCCATGGCGAGCGTCGTCGGCACCGACATGCCCGCCGCGGCCTTGCTCGTCGTCGCGCTCGCCGTGCTGGCGGCGCTGGCGCCGAGGCGCCCGTTTGCCGCGGCCGTGGCCTTCGGCGTCGTCATGGGGCTCGCGGCGTGGATTCGCGCGGTCGCGTTGCCGCTCACGGCGCTGTCACTCGTCTACTGGCTCGCGCGCCGGACGCGCTGGCCCGCGGCGCTCGCGCTCACGGGCGTCGCCGTCGCCGCGACGCTGCTCGTGCTCTCGCCGTGGGCCCTCCACCACGCGCGCGAGTCCGGCCACGTGTATTTCACGGACGACCACGGCGGCGTCACGGCGCTGATCGGCGCCAACCCAAACTCGGAAGGCACGTACACGCGCGCGCTCAATCAGATGTTCCATGAGCTCACGGGGCACGGCGTGCTCGATGAGCCGCACCACGAGATCGACCAGGAGGCCTACGCGCTCGCGAAGGACTGGACGCGCTTCGAGCCGACGTACGCCCTCGGGCTGGCCGCGAAGCGCGCCGAGCGCCTCTTCGACGCCGAGCGCTACCTTCTCTACTGGTCCGTCCTCCGGCCCGGCGTCCTCGTGGGCGCGCCCGCCGCCTGGTTCGCGGCGCGCCGAGACACAATTTGCGCCGCGGTCGACGGGTTCGGCGCCGCGCTGGGCGCGCTCGCGCTCGCCGGCGTCGTGCTCGCGGCGGCGCGCCGGCGCTGGCCCGCGCTCGCGCTCCTGCCTTTCCAGCTCGCGCTCGCCGCCACCTACGTGATCTTCTTCGCCGAGCCCCGTTATCGCCTGCCCATCGAGCTCCTCGCTCTTCCGTTCGCGGCGCTCGCGCTCTTGGAGCTCGGCGCGTTGGCCGCGGCGCTCGCGCGCCGGTCCTGGAACCCGGCGCGCGCGGCGGCCGGCCCGCTCGCCCTCGCGGCCGCCGTCGTCACCTTCGGCGCCTGGGCGTGGCCGGCCCTGGGCGCGGGTGGCGCTGCGCTCCGCGTCCGGCACCGCTGGGCGGCAGACCTCTGGCGCGTCGACGGCGCGGGCCGGCTCGCGAAGTGGCGCTCGACCAGCGCGGGCGGCGCCGCCTCGCTCGTCGAGGGTGGACCGGGCGGCGTGCGCCTGGGCGTGGACGACTCAGGCACGCGCGCGGCGACGGTCGACGTCGCTCTCGGCGGGGACGCGCTCGGGCCCGGCACCTGGACGTTCGCGCTCGACGCGACCGCTTCGGCGCCGGCGCGCCTCCGCCTCGCGACGACGAGCGGGGCGCTCATCGCCGACGTCACCGTGGCAGCCGGCATGCCCCTACCCATCGTCGCCGCCGTCACGCATCGCGGCGGCCCTCTCCGTCTCGTCATCACCGTCACGAGCGCCGCCGGCGCGACGGTCCTCCTCGGCGGCGCGCGTCTCGACCGCGAGGCCGTGCCCGATCCGGCTCCTCCGGGTTCGTGATATGTCGAGGTGCCGGGGAGGATTCATGTCGCGACTGCTGCCCCTGTCCGTCGTCACCGCCCTGCTCGCGCTCGGTTGCCACGGCAAGTACATCCGGCCCGTGACCACCACGCCCATCGAACGTACGGGCGAGCGTCTGCAACGCGGCTCGTATCTCGTCAACCAGGTGATGCTCTGCCCGGCGTGTCACACCTCGCGCGCGACCGGGAACATCCTGATTGAGCCCGAGCGCACGGACGCCTATCTCGGCGGCGGCAACATCTACGCCGACAAGGGTCTCGGCACGTTGTGGATCCCGAACCTCACGCCCGATCCCGACACCGGCCTCGGCCGCTGGACGGACGACGAGATCATGCGCGCCATCCGGGACGGCGTGTCGGCCGACGGGCACTTCCTCCTCCCGCTCATGCCGTTCTTCTCGTTCCAGCACGTTTCCGACGAGGACGCGCGCTCGATCGTCGCCTACCTGCGCTCGATCCCGCCGTACAAGCAGCCGAAGCCGCGCGAAGAGAACAAGCTCGGCTTCACGCAAAAGATGCTCTTCAAGGTCGTCGGCGTGCAGATGCACCCTCCGGCGGCCGACGTCGTCGCGCCGCCCAAAACGGACAAGGCGGCGGACAAGGTCGCCTATGGTCATTACCTCGCGCGCCTCGGCGCGTGCACCGAGTGTCATTCACTCACGGCGAAGGGGCCGCTCCCCGAGACTGATCCGCTGTACCTCGCAGGCTCGGAGCAGGTCTTCGAGGATCCGGCGCTCGGCCAGACCTACCCGCGCAACCTCACGCCGGACCCGGAGACGGGCCTCGGGAACTACGACGCCGCCGCCATCAAGCAAGCGCTCCGCACCGGGCGCCGCCTCGACGGCAAGCGCATGGCGGCGCCGATGTCCGTCATCATCCCGCACCTCTCCGGCCTCACCGACGAAGATCTGGACGCGCTCGTCGCCTACCTCAAGTCGGTGCCGCCGGTCCGGCACAAGATCCCGGACCGCAACCTCGCGCCCGCGCTGCGCCAGCAGCTCGGCGACTGACTCAAACGCCGAAGAGCGCGAGGAAGCGCTCGAAGTCGGCCGGCGTTCCGAGGCCCGCGAGAAGCGGCGCCCGCGTCGCGCCGGCGCCGATGCAGATGAAGGTCTGCTCGAGGGGGTTGTGGTCGTGGACGCGGCTCACGACGGGCGGCGCGCCCAGAGACAGCGCGGCGCTCGTCGCCTGCGCGAGCGCGTGCAGCGGCAGGTAGAGCGGCCCGAGCCAGTCGTGCTGCCGCGTGTGCGCGAGCTCGTGCGCGAGCGTGAGGCGCGCGCGCAGCTCCGGACCGTCGAGCATGCCCGGGCGTGCGAGGATGGCGTGGCCCAGCGTGATCGCACCTACCCAGTCGAGCCCGAGGCCCGGGCGGATCGCATAGAGCCAGGCGCGCGCCGCTGGCCCACCCACGCGGCGCGCGCGGCCGCCGCTCACGACGAGGCCCGCGAGGTGACCGACGAGATTCGTGGGCAGCGTCCAGAGCGCGCGCAGCACGCGCGCGGCGGCGGCGCGGCTGCGCGGACGAGGCCAACGGAGGCGCGCGATGAGCACGAGCAGCCCGCCCGGCTCAACCAGTGAGCGCGTCGACGCGGGCGAGCTCTTCCGCCGTGAAGTCGAGCGTCGCCTCGGTCATGATTCCGCCGTCATATCTTTGCCGTCAGTTCGTCGCGGTTTCGCTGTCCTGCGGAGCGGTCGACCGCGACGCCCTGCCCTTGCCGCCGCACGATTCGCGAACCAGGAGATCGGCCTTGAGGAGAACGCGACGCGGCGGCCCCGGGGACTTGCCGGCGATGCGATCGATCAACAGCTGCGCCCCCAAAGTCCCGAACATCTCCGACGGCTGGTTGACCACCGTGAGGAACGGCGAGAGGACGGCGAGGTGCTCGACGTCGTCGAAGCACACGAGCGCGACGTCCTTGGGCACGGAGAGCCCCCGCTCGAGCAGTGCCTGCATGGCGCCGAGCGCGGTCATGTTGTTGACGGCGAAGACAGCCGTCGGTGGCGTCTCCAGGCTGAGAATCTCCTGCATGGCCGCGTAGCCGCCCCCGCGATCCGCCGTCGTGCGCACGATGATCGACGGCGGCACCTTCAACCCCGCCGCCGTCATGGCGGCGTTGTATCCCTGGAGGCGGTCGCGGGCCGTCGACACGTTGTCGGCCTCGATGATGACGGCGATGCGACGGTGCCCGATCGAGATGAGGTGACTCGTCAGCGTCTTCGCGCCCGCGACGCTGTCGCCTTGAACGAGATCGCAGTCGAGCCCCGCGATCGAGCGATCGATGAGCACCAGCGGAAATTTCCGGCGGCCCAGCGGGACGAGGTTGATCTTGGATTCGTCGCCGACGGGGGCGATGAGCAGACCTTCGAGCCGGTGCGAGATCATGCCCTGGACATGCTGACGCTCGAGGTCCAAGTCGCCTTCGCTGTTGCAGAGCACGACGCGGTAGCCGGCCCTGCGCGCGACGGTTTCGGCGCCGCGCACGAGGATCGAGAAGAACGGGTTCGAGATGTCGGGCACGATGATGCCCAGGGTCCCCGTCCGGCTGTACATGAGGCCACGCGCGACGTCGTTCGGGACAAAGTCGAGCTCGGCGACGGCGCGCTCGACGCGGCGCCGGGTGGCGGGCCGGACGTTCGCCGAGCCATTCACCACGCGGGAGACGGTCATGGGCGAGACGCCGGCCCTTCGGGCCACGTCGCGAAGGGTCGCATTCATCCGCTTGCCCGTGCCTTTAGGCGAACAAGCCCGGGAGGGGACCCTTGCTGAAGGCCGTGTCGCCCCACGTCGGAGCAGG
>DASXOE010000060.1:0-22242 GCA_036494575.1 Polyangia bacterium
TGCTCATGCGCGCGTACTCGACGAACCCGTCGCCGTCGACGTCGCCGAACCCCTCGATCCACTTCAGCGCGCGCTCGACGTTCGGCCAGAGCGACCGCAAGAACGCGTCGTCGCCCGTCCGACGCCAGGTCGCGTCGGCGAGGATCACGAAGAGCGGCGTCGCGTCGACGCTGCCATAGTAGCGGCCGAAGGGGACTTCGCCCGTGGCCGGCATCTCGCCGCCGCGCGCTTCGTGCAGGATCTTCCCCGGCTGCGCGTCGCGCGCGGGCTCGATCTCCCGGGCTTGGTTCGCCGCCAGGTAGCGCAGCACGCCCTTCGCGACGTCGGGGGTCACCCAGAGCAGCTGCAGCGCCGTGATGATCCCGTCGCGGCCAAAGGGTGTGCTGAACCAGGGCACGCCCGCGTACGGGTACGGGCCCGTCGCCATAGCCGTCATCATCATGTCGAGATCCGCGCTCGACCGCGCGATCCACTCGTCGAGGTCGGCGCCCGCCGAGCGGACCCGGCACGTCGCGAAAGGCGAGCGCTGGAGCTCGGCCGTCAGCCCGGCGAAGGCCTCGTGGTTCGACGCCACGGCGCGAGGGCGCGACGGCAGCTCGCACGTCACGGTGAGGTATATCGTGTCCGTCGCGTGCGGCTCGAGGTGCAGCGCCAACGAGAGCCGGCGGCCCGACAGAGCGCGCGGCGCGGGCTGACAGGCGAGGCAGGTACGGCGGACCACGCCGTCGAGCCCCTCGTAGCCCAGCGTCACCGACTCGTCGGCGATGACGTCGTCGAGCCGCCGGCCCCGGCGTTCGCGCTTCGACCCGCGGACTTCGAAGATGTCGGCGTAGTCGGCGTCGAACTCGACCGTGAGGATCGTCTCGATGGGCGTGAGGCCGAAGTTCGACACCCGCAGCCGCTCGTAGCAGGTCCCTTGCCACAAGAACTTCGTGCGAAAGATGTGAAGCTGGCCGCTGGGGAGCGCGGGCTTGTGGTCGCTCTCCGCGAGATCCGCGTTGGCGAGATCCACGGTCAGGAGATCGTTCTCCTTCTTCACCGTCGACGACAAGAAGAGCGGCCGACGCCCGCCGACGCGCAGCTCGAAGCGCGAGAGGAAGCGCGTGCCGTCGTGGTAGAGGCCCTGCTCGCGAAGGCCCACGGGCTGCACGTCTCCGAAACGATCGAGCACGGCGAACGTGTCGCCATGCTTGAGCACGCGCGTGCGGTCGTCCGCGCGCGACGAGGTCACCTGGATGTAGAACTGGTCGTGGAGCTCTAGGACCTCGTCGTTTCCCGATTGCCTCTGCCCTGCCATTCTCGCCTCCTGCCAGAGGACGTCGAGACCGCCGAGGGCGACGGCGACACGACGCGCCGCCGCGTCACCTCGTCGTCGGCCCTCGAGCCTGCCAAGATTCGCTCGTAGATTCGAACGTAGTCTTCCGCCATGCGCGCCACCTGGAACCGGTCCTCGAAGTAGGCGCGGCAGGCCGCGCGCGACAGCGCCAAAGCGCGGGGCACGGCGCGCACGGCCTGCTCGAGATCCTCGACGATGAACCCCGACACGCCGTCGCGCATCACCTCGGGGACGGAGCCGCGCGCGAACGCGACGACGGGCGTCCCGCAGGCCATCGCCTCGATCATGACGAGCCCGAAGGGCTCGGGCCAATCGACGGGAAACAGCACGACGGCCGCCTCGCCCAGAAAGCGATCCTTCTCGGCCTCGCCGATCTCGCCCACGAATTCGACGAGCGGATGCGCGAGCAGCGGCTTGACGTGCGTCTCGAAGTATCCGGCGTCGATCTTGTCGACCTTGGCCGCGATCTTGAGCGGCATGCCCGTGCGCTTGGCGATTTCGACGGCGCGATCGACGCCCTTCTCCGGGGAAATGCGGCCGAGAAACGCGAGGTAGCGGCCGCGTGCGGCGTGAAAAGAGAGCAGGTCGAGCGGCAGGCCGTGATAGACCGTCCCGGCCCAAGCGGCGAAAGGCAGCGGCTCCCGCTGCGCGTCGGAGATCGAGACCACCGGCTCGTCGGCGAAGGTGCGGTAGAGCGGCGCGAGGTCGGGGACGTCCAGCCGCCCATGCAGCGTCGTGACGTGTGGAACGCCGAGCGATCGCATCACCGAAAAGTGAACGTAATCGATGTGGAAGTGGACGAGATCGAACTCGGCCGCGCGCCGCGCGACCTCTTCGACCATCCGGATCTGGTGTGCCAGGGGATCGACGCACCGGGGATCGAGGCGCAAGGCGCGCGTCGCGCATGGGACGAGGCGCGCCCGCGTCCTCGAGTCGCCGCTCGCGAACAACGTCACTTCGTGGCGCGCCGCCACGAGCTCGTCGGTCAAGAACGCGACGACGCGCTCGGTTCCCCCGTATTGGCTGGGTGGGACGCTCTCGATCAGGGGCGACACTTGTGCGATTCGCAAGGCGACTCCTCCGTCCCGGCTGTCACTGCGGGGCCACCGGGAACATAAGCACGCGACCGGCCGACGGGAGCGGTTGTGAGCGCTTCCGGCGGACCTAGGTTTCAGGCAACGAGCGAAAGGGGCACGTCATGACCAAGTACACGCTTCCCGCGCTGCCTTACGACAAAGGAGCGCTCGAGCCGCACATCTCGGCCGAGATCATGGAGCTGCATCACGACAAACACCATGGCACTTATGTCGAGGGGGCCAATCGCGCCATCGAGGCGCTCATCGCCGCGCGCGCCAAGGACGACTTCACCGGCGTCGCCGCGCTCGAGCGGGCGCTCGCCTTCAACGTCTCGGGGCACATCCTGCACAGCATCTTCTGGCGAAACCTGTCGCCCGACGGCGGCGGGCGCCCCACGGGAGAGCTGGCTCGCGCGATCGAGCGCGACTTCGGGAGCTTTGGCGCATTCCAAAAGCAGATGATTCAAACCGCGAGCACGATCATGGGCTCCGGCTGGGCGGCGCTGGTGCTCGACCCGATCTCGCATCGCCTGGGCACGACGCAAATCCATGATCACCAGTCCGAGGTCACGCAGGCCGGCCTGCCGCTCATGGTGCTAGACGCCTGGGAGCACGCGTATTATTTGCAGTACAAGACCAAGAAGGCCGACTACTTCACGGCGCTGTGGAACCTGTGGAACTGGGAAGACGTTCGAGAGCGCTTCGGGCGGGCGTCCGAAGTCGATCTGGGGCTCGACAATGCCATCCTCGGCGACGCGGCCGAGCCAGCGACGGCGACTCCGGCTTGAGCGCGGCAGGCGTGCGATCGTGACGCGACTCGAGCTGAGCGACGACGAGGCGCGCGAGTTGAAGCTCGCGCTCGAGACGCAGGTCCATCGCCTTCGCGTCGAGCTGATCAACGCCGATGCTCGAGACTTCAAGGCCGGTCTCCGGGAGGAGCTCACGCGCCTCGAGCGCGTCACGGAACGTCTCGCCACATCGATGGCGGCCGGGGGGGACGACGCGGAGGCCGTCGTCCCTTAGGAGTCCACACGCAACGGACCAACGACGCTCGTCGCTCAGAGGTCCGGAAACAAGGGCACGAGCTCGGTCATCCAATCGCGAAGCGCGGGGAAACCGGTCCGGTCGTCGAAACGTCCCAGCCGCACGATCACCAGATCCTTCGATGGCACGACCGTGATGAGCTGACCCTCGTGTCCCTGGGCGGTGAAGACGTCTCTCGGCAACCGGATGCGACCGCCGTCTGGCGTCAGCCACCAACCGGCGCCGTAGTGCTCGCCGTTCTTCGCGCTCGTGCGCGTCCGGGCGAAGTCGACCCAACCCGCGGGCAGGATGCGCCGGCCGTTCCACACGCCGTCGCGCGCGTACAGCAGGCCGAAGCGCGCGTAGTCCTGCGCCGTGGCATAGACGAGCGCGCTGCCGACGAAGGTGCCGGCAGCGTCGAACTCGGGCTCGGCGGACGTCATGCCGAGCGGCTCGAAGAGCTCCTCGGCCAACATCTTCTGCATGCGCGCGCGCCGCGCGGCCGGTCCGGCGCCCGGCGCGAACACGCGCCCCAAGGCGTCCGCGATCAGGTTCACACCCGCCGAGTTGTAGTTCCACTGCGCGCCCGGCGAATGAACGAGCGGCAAGGACGCCGCCCACGCGGCCACGTCGAGGCGCCCCTTCCCGTAGAGCATCTGAGCGGCGTCGTTGCTCGTCGGGCCGGTGGCGTCGATCTCGTGGTACCGCTGACCGTCGACCATGTTCATCCACGTGCGCCACGGGATGGCCGCGCGCGGATCTCCCGCCGGCCAGCGTGGGTTGCCCATGGGCGCGTCGACGTCGACGAGCCCCTTGCGCACGGCCACGCCCACCATAGCGTGCGTGATCGACTTGGCCATCGACCACGACAGCAGGGGTGTCTCGGCGCCGTACCCCGGCATGTAGCGCTCGGCCACGAGCTTGCCGCCCGCGATGATCACGACGGCGCGTGTCTCCCCCAGCAGCGGCTGCGGCGCGGCTGTCACCTTCAACAAGTCGTCGAGCGCCGCCGCCGAGACGCCAGACGGCAGCGGGCCACGCGGCCACTCGCGGGTCGGCCAGGGCACGTCCTGCGGCTGCGCGCGCAGCGGCACGAGCGGCTCGGCCCGGGAGCGCCCCGCCGCCGAAAGGCTGGCCAGCGCCATCAAACAAACGAAACCCAGCGTTCGGCGCCGCTCGGATATCATGCCCGCCAGATTAGTGTGAGGGTCCCGTCATGCGCAAACGCGTTCTGCTCGGCACCGCCATCGTGATCGCCGGCACCGTGCTGGTGATCCGCCTCCTTCACGTCGCGGATCTGATCCACATCGGCGCGGGCTACACCGCCGAGCAGACCTGCGCGTGCGTCTTCGTCAGCCACCGCTCGCCCGACAGCTGCCGCGGCGACCTCGAACCGATGGCGCGCTGGTTCGTCTCCGTCACACTCGGCCCCGACAAGGTGACCTCCCGTTCGTTCTTCGTGTCTCGAGCGACGGCCCACTACGAGAAGAATTTCGGCTGCTCGCTCGAGGATTGAGGCCGTCATGAAGCAAGTCTGGATCACGCGAAGAGGTCCGCCCGAGGTGCTCGTCGTCAAGGAGGCCGCGGACCCCGAGCCCTGCCCCGGCGAAGTACGCGTGCGGACCGCCGCCATGGGCGTCAACTTCGCCGACCTCCTGGCGCGCATGGGCCTTTACCCCGACGCGCCGAAACTTCCGTGCGTCGTCGGGTACGAGGTCAGCGGCACCGTCGACGCCGTGGGCGCGGGCGTCGCGTCGCTGAAGGTCGGCGACCGCGTCCTCGGGCTCACCCGGTTCGGCGGCTACAGCGACACGATCGTCGCGCCCGAGGGCCAGATCCTCCGTATGCCAGCTGGGCTGACGTTCGAGAAGGCCGCCGCGATCCCGGTGAACTACGTCACGGCGTGGCTCATGCTCGTGAAGCTGGGCGCGCTCGCCAAGGGCGAACGGATCCTGATCCACGCGGCGGCCGGCGGCGTCGGGCAGGCCGCGCTGCAGATCGCCCGATGGCGCGGCGCCGAGATCTTCGGCACCGCGAGCGCGTCGAAGCACGAACGCCTCAGGCAGCTCGGCGTCGCGCACTGCATCGACTATCACACGCAGGACTTCGAGGAGGAGATCCGGCGCATCACGGGCGGAAAGGGCGTCCACCTCGTCATCGACGCCGTGGGCGGCGGCTCCTTCCACAAGAGCTACCGCTCGCTCGCGCCCCTCGGCCGGCTGTTCATGTTCGGGGTCTCGTCGCTCGCGCCCGGCGAGACGCGGAACCTCTTCGCGGCCGCCCGCGGGCTGCTGGCCCTGGGCTCGTTCAGGCCCCTGCGGCTCATGAACGACAACCGCGGCGTGTTCGGCGTCAACCTTGGCCACCTGTGGGACCACGCCGCCGAGCTGCACACGATGATCGAGGAGATCCTGGCCCTGGTCGAGCGCGGCGTACTCGACCCGATCGTGGACCGCACGTTTCCGCTGCGCGAGGCGCCGGCCGCTCACGCCTTTCTGCAGGCGCACAAGAACTTCGGCAAGGTCTTGCTGACGCCGTAGGATGAAACGCGTGCGGCTGCGACGGAGATCTGGCTTTGTGCCCAGGGACAGAGTCGAACTGTCTACACACGGATTTTCAGTCCGTTGCTCTACCAGTTGAGCTACCTGGGCGTCGTGCTTCGTCGTCGTCCCGCCGAGGAGCGCGCGGGACGAGAGTGTCTATCAGAAAAATCGCCTCAGGTCAGCATTCTGGGTTGATCACCTTGCGGCGACGTCGGCATCCCATTCGACGGGATGTCCTCGCGCAGCCTCCGGGACCGGTCCGCGGTTTCCCGCGAGCCGGTCCCGGCGCTCGCCCCCCCTAAGACTCAGTCCCTTACCTCCGCCACGCCTCAGCGATCGTGCCGAACACTTGGGTCGCGTGTGCGCCGCCCGCAAGGCTCTGACGATCTTTTTCTGCGCAATCGTCGTTACGCTCCGGTCGACGCCGGAGCAGCGCGTTGGCTCCGAAGGCGAGGACGTCGCCGCGCGCGAAGGCGGTGAGCGCGTCGAGGACGACGCGCAGCGCGCCGTGCTCGCGTGGGTAGGAGATGAACATGGGGGACCGCACCGTCGGCCGCAGCTTGGACTTGAAGGCCGCAAGGCCCTGGAAGTCGTAGAGGCCGCGCGCCTGGCGCGCGAGCCGGAGCCACCAGCGAACCGCGCCGACGAGGGGCGCCAGGCCCATGGTCACGTAGCCGCTGCCGGCCTCGGCGACGGTTCGCATCGCGGCGTCGAAGAGCAGCTCGGTCGTCCCGTTGGGCGCGGTCGGGTCGCGCACGAGATTTTCGAAGAGCCAGCCTTTGCGTGCGTAGACCGGCACGGCCGCGAGAAAGCCAACGACCCCGCCCGCTCGCTCGGCGACGAAGCAGAGGCGTTCTTCGAGGTGCAAGAAGGCGTGAACGTCGACCAAAAATCCCATGGGCGGCAGCGCGTGTCCCGCGAGCCAACGCGCGATCAATCGCTCGACGCGCCGGCGGGTTGTGCGGGTGCGATCGTCGAGCTCCAAGGGCGACACCTGTCGAACGACGACGCCCTTGGAGGATGCGCGACGCAGCTGAGCGCGCAGGCTGGTCGCGCCGGCCATCGTGCGGCTCCAGGACGCGGGATCCCACTCGGGCTGCTCGCCTATGGCGAGAGTGCGCAGCGACGGCGTGCTGGCGACGAATCTGCCGTCGGTCGCGAAGAAGGCCGCGCGGCGGCCGGCGGCGCGCGCCGCAGCCGCGAACCTTCCGGCCGTGGCTGCGATGCGTGCATGAGTCGCGATGGGCGTGCCCGCCGCAACCCAGGCGCGGCCGGTGTCGACGTAGGCGACGCAAGCCTCGGCGCCGTCGAACCAATATTGAAACCCAGGCTCGAGGGTCTGGAACGAGGTGGCGTCCCAGCCGTGGCGCTTGAGCAGCGCGAGGGCCTGAGCTCTCGCCGCCTCGTGGGCGCTGCTGGTCATTGGACCGATGGGGGCGACGCCTTCGAGGACGGAGCGCTCGCCACGTCGCGGCGGCCAAACGCCATGAACCGCGCGAAAGGGATGAGCGCGCCTAGCGGCAGGACGCGCTCGCGGCGGCGCTCCTCCTCGAGGTGCCGTGTCCGTGCCTTCAACATGTCCTTGAGGGCGACGAGACCCACGAGCCGCGTCGGGTCGTCGGGGTCGACGACGGGAATGCGCGTGAAGCCGGTCTCCGCCATACGGTGAACGACCGATCGCAGCGGCTCGTCGGCGCGCGCCGTCACGACCTTGCGGCGCACGTATCCGGCGAGGGCGTGCGCACCTGCGCCCGATGCGCCGTCACCGGCCGGCGCGAGCCACTCCCGCGCCGCCTTCTCGAGGTCGCGCCGCGTGACGACACCCACGAGCGACCCGGTCGCGTCGAGCGTCGGGAACAGGCACTCGCTCTGCGCGGCCGGGGTCGACGACAGCAACGCGGTCGCGCTCCCGAGCGACGCATCTTCCCGGATGACGACGACGGTGGTCTGCATGACTTCGCGCGCGTAGAGGATCTCGAGCGGATCGATGGCGTACTCGCGGCTCACGTGGAACCCGCGGCGCGCGACCTTCTCGGTGAGGATCGAGCGCTTGAGCACCAGCACCGTCAAGCCGTGCGCCACGACGCTGGCCGTGAGCAACGGGAGCGCCATCGAGAACCGCCCCGTGAGCTCGATCGCGAAGATCAGCGCCGTCAACGGCGCGCGCATCGTGCCGCCGAGAATCGCGGCCATGCTCACGAGCGGCCAGAAGCTCGGACCATAGTCGGGCAGCACGTGGGACTCGAGGACGCCGAGGGCGCTGCCCATCATGAGCAGCGGCGCCAGCACGCCGCCCGAGGTGCCGGAGCCGAGCGATATGGCCCAGATCGTCGCCTTGACGACCATCAAGCGCGCGGTCGTGCCGACGTCGCGGCTCCCCCCGAGGAGCGCCTGGATTTGGTCGTAACCGACACCCAAAGCCTGCGGGCACACGAGGCCGCCCAACCCGACGGCCAGGCCACCGAGCGCGGGCCACCACATCCAGTGCAGCTTGAGGCGCGCGAAGGCGTCCTCGGAGGCGTAGACAGCGGCCGTGAGCGCCGCCGACAGCAGGCCCGCGGCGAGGCCGACGGCCGCGCAGGCGAGCAGACCGACGAGCGGCAGATCGAGCGCAAGAGCTGGCAGGGGAAAGAGTGGACCGACGCCCAACAGTGAGCGACGCGCCAGCGCAGCCGTGGCGCTCGCGAGGGCCACGGGCACGAGGCTGCGCGGCTTGAGCTCGAAGAGCAGGAGCTCGACGGCGAGGAGGAGTGCCGCGATCGGGGCCGCGAAGGTCGCCGACATGCCGGCGGCGGCGCCCGCCACGAGCAGGGTCTTGCGCTCGGCGGCCGTGAGGTGGAAGAGCTGCGCGATCATCGATCCCAACGCCCCGCCCGTCATGATGATGGGGCCTTCGGCGCCGAAGGGGCCGCCGGAACCGATCGAGACGGCCGACGAGATCGGTTTGAGCAGCGCGACGCGCGGCTCGACGCGGCTGCCGCGGATCAGAATGGCCTCGAGCGCCTCCGGGATGCCGTGGCCGCGGATGCGGTCGGACCCGTAGCGCGCCATGAGCCCGATGACGACGCAGCCCACGACGGGTACGAGGACGCCGAGCAGGCCCAGCGTGTGCGATGCAGGGGAGGCGGGCGCGAGCGAGAGGCGCTGGAAGAAGAACAGGTTCGTGAAGAAGGCGATGAGGGCCAGCAGCGCCGTCGCGACGTAGGCGCCGAGGACGCCGATGCCCACGGCCAACGCCGACAGAGGCAGCATGCGCGCCGTCGCCGTGAAGTCGCCAGGCGCCTCGCTCGGGGGCAAACGTTCAGGCGTGGCGGGGGACACGACGCGCGCCTTTCTTTCGGGCCGGCGGCAGCTCGAAGAACATCGGCGGGTGGCGCCGATCGATCCCCATGGCGTCGACGAGCAGGCCGAGGTCGCGCGCGAGACGGGAGCGCGCGGGGCGTCCCATGAGCGCGAGCGCCGCTATCAGCCGGTCCTGCGTCGCGGCGGGCGCGCGCCCCAGGACGGCCAGCCCCGCGTTCGTCATCGAGACCTCGACCCGACGCGCGTCGTCGGAGGCACGGATCCTCTCGACCAGCCCCCTGCGGGCGAGCTTCGTGACCACGACCGACACCGAGCTCTGGTGGGTCAGCGTCCGCGCCGCGAGCTCATTGACAGAGAGGGCGCGAGCGCCGGCGAGGCGTTGCAGGACGAAAAGCTGCGCGGCCGACAGCCCAACCGTGCGCTCGGCGCTCCGTGACGCTTCGCGCAGCGTGCGCACGATGTGGCGAATGCCGTCGAGGACCGCGCGCGTTGAGCGATCCGAGAGGGCATCCGCTTCGCGCGCGACCGTTGATATATTGGTACCCATTAAATGGTCATCAATACGATTAGCAGAGAAAGGGAGGACTATGCAAGTGGGCCGGCCAACGAAGATGCCTCCCCGCGCAAACAACCGCCGCCCGGGTTGACGTCCACCCGCCTCGTCACCACATTTCGGGAGCGAGGGTCCCAGTGCAAATCAAGGAGCTCAAGACCGCCGGTTACCTGAACCTCGGGCTCGCTTCGTGGGCGCTCTGTTCGGCGTACGTTTGGAGGCACGACCGCGCGCAGTTTCTCATCACGGTCCTCGTCGGGTCGCTCATCGCCGTCATGGCGCCTTTCGAGTTCTCCGAGTTCGGCGGCTCGCCGGGCGTCCGGAAGGTCGTGATGGCCGCGGGCCTCGCCCTGACGGGAGCGGCATTTCTGTTGCCGCGCATCTCCGCGGCGACGGCTTGGCACAACGCAATCTTGGGCCTCACCATCGCGGTCGTGTCACTCTTCGGTCCGCCTCACGCAGCATGGCCCCGCGGGAGATGGATACGATGAGGAGCGCGAGCGCGTTTCCTGCTTTTCTGTTCTGTCTGCTCGCCGCCGCGGGTGCCGCGGCGGCCTACGTACCGTACGCGCTGTACGGCTCAGTCGGCGGCGCCATCGCGGTCGCTGTCGTCGGGTTGGTGGTCGCGTTGGTCGTGTCGAGCGCGATCAAGGTGGCGGCGCCGTGGGATCGGGCCGTGCTGCTGCGCCTCGGGCGGTTTCGCAAGCTGTGCGGCCCGGGTGTCTTCGGCCTCGTCCCGATCGTCGACACCATCGCCTATTGGATAGACACGCGCGTGATCACGAGCGCGTTCAAGGCCGAAAAGACCCTGACCAAGGACACAGTCCCCGTCGACGTCGATGCCGTGCTGTTCTGGCAGGTGATCGACCCCGAGAGGGCGGCGCTCGCGGTGGCCGACTACGTGAGCGCGATCAGCTGGGCCTCGCAGACCGCGCTCCGCGACATCATCGGCAAGACGCAACTCGCCGACATGCTCGAGGGCCGCGACAAGATCTCGATCGAGCTCCAGCGAGTCATCGACCAGCGCACTGAGCCCTGGGGCGTCAAGGTGGTCTCTGTGGAGGTCAGGGACGTGCTGATCCCGTCCGGGCTCGAGAACGCGATGTCGATGCAGGCGCAGGCGGAACGCGAACGGCAGGCGCGCGTGATCCTCGGTGATTCCGAGCGCCAGGTCGCCGAGAAGTTTGGCGAAGCCGCGAAGACCTACGAGCACGATCCGGTGGCCCTCCACCTTCGCGCGATGAACATGCTCTATGAGGGGCTCAAGCAGAACGCGACGATCGTGCTCGTGCCGAGCAGCGCCCTCGAGACCATGCAACTCGGCGGCCTCGCCGGCGTCACCGCCATGACGGCGGCGATGAAGGCGAGCGGCAACGGCAAGGACACGGTGGTCGCGACGACGAGCCGCACCTGACCGCGCGAACCTACGGCCGCGGGGGCGGGGCTGCCACGACGAACCCGCCGACGGCCAGCAACTCGCGTGACTTCTTCACGAGCCTCTGAATGAGCAGCCGGCGTGCCAGCCCGAGGAGCCGGCAATCGTCGCCCTTGCCGCGGTTTGGCTGTTGGAGAGCTGACGGGACCTGACAGAGGCGGGCGAAGAGCACTGGCCCCGGGGCGGACTCTGGGGCACGCTGATCGCGAATGGGCGACGACTCCGTTCCCGAGATCGAGATCGACGGTGAGGTCACCGAAGCCACGGGTGCCTCCGGTCACTCCGGCTCGACGACGCAGCCGCACGCGACGGTCGAGTGGCTCAGGGGATTCGATGAGGGGCGCCGGCGCGGGGCCGCCGACGTGCTCGACGCCCTCGCGGCCGCGCTGTCAGCCGTGGGCGTACCCGACGACGTCGCCGCCGCCATCGTCGAGAAGGTCCGCGCGCGCGCCGGTGTGACCGGGGGCTAGGGTACCTCACAGGAATAGCCCGCCTTGAAGGGCGGTTGGGCGTGAGGTACCTTTTTCGTCCCATGCTGGGCCTCGTCATGTCCCTGGTCGCCGCCGTGGCGCCGGCTCTGCCGGCCGCCGACGTGGCGGCGGCGTGCGCAGAGGGCCCCGCGAGCTGTGACCTCGCGCCGGTCGACCTCGCGCCGCGCGTCGAGGAGCGGACCTACGCGACGCCGGCCGTCATCGACTGTCGTTCACCCGTCGTGCCGCTCGTCCTGTCGACCCTCGTCGGTGAATGCACGGGAACGCCCCACGACGCCTCGTACCGAGCCTCCCGTTACCCCGAGAGCGAGGACAGCCAGTCGGTCGCGCCCGCCAACGGGGAGCGCCGCTCGGGTGTCGTCGCTTGTGACGGGCTGCCGCAGAACGCGCCTGGGCTCCCCCTCTCGGACGCGCAGCCGCTCGCGGTGTTCGCGACGCCGGCCGTCGTCCATGCGCCGGCGCGCGCGCGCGCGCCGAGCGACACCCTCCTGCTCCCGTCTCGTTTCGGCGATCCACCCGACCGACCGCCCCGCGTCTAGACGCGGCCGGGCCCGCCCGGCGTTCGGTTTCGTGATCGCGCGTATCGGTGGCAAGCTGCGCCGGCCGTACGCGTCCTTCTTTTCGGCGCACGCACCGTTTTCGTTTGATAGGAGCCCCCAATGAAAAAAGGAATTGCCCTAGTCGCGGTCGTCGGCGTCGCCGGCGTCGCCTACGCGCTCGGCACGATGGTCTCACGCGGCAGCAGTGGAAAAGGTGACGGCAACACCGTCGCGGCCACCAAGTCGCCCGAGGCCGGCGACGTCGAGCGGTTCCGCGTGCCGCTCGAGGGTCCCTCGAAGGGACCGGCGACCGCCAAGGTGAACATCGTCGAGTTCTCCGACTTCCAGTGTCCATTCTGCAGCCGCGTCGTCCCGACGGTCGAGCAGATCGAGAAGGCCTACCCCAACGACGTCCGCGTCTTCTTCCGCCACAACCCCCTGCCCTTCCACCCGAACGCGCCGCTCGCCGCCGAGGCGGGCGTCGCCGCCGAGCAGCAGGGCAAGTTCTGGCAGATGCACGACAAGATGTTCGCCAACCAGCAGAACATCCTGCGGCCCGACCTGGAGAAGTACGCGGGCGAGATCGGCCTCGACGTCGGCAAGTTCAAGGCGGCGCTCGACAGCGGCGCCGGCAAGGCGCGCGTCCAGCAGGACCTCGCGGCCGCGACCCAGATCGGCGTTCAGGGCACGCCCAACTTCTACATCAACGGCCGCAACGTCCAGGGCGCGCAGCCGTTCGACGAGTTCAAGAAGGTCATCGACGACGAGCTCAAGCGCGCCGACAAGATCCTCGCGAAGGGCACGCCCGTGGGGCAGCTCTACGCGACCTTCATGGCGAGCGCGAAGTCGGCGCCGACGCCGGCCGCCGCGGCCCAGGCCCAAAAGGGCCCCGGCGCGGGCGCCGAGGTCTACAAGGTGCCAGTGGGCGACTCCCCCACGCGGGGCGGCAAGCAGCCCAAGGTGACGATCGTCGAGTTCTCCGACTTCCAGTGCCCCTTCTGCAGCCGCGTCACGGGCACGCTCGACACGCTCGTCAAGGACTACGGCAACGACGTCTCGATCTCGTTCCGCCACAACCCGCTGCCCTTCCACAACAACGCCCTGCCCGCCGCCGAGGCCGCCGAGGCCGCGCGCGCGCAGGGCAAGTTCTGGGAGATGCACGACAAGCTCTTCGCCAACCAGCAGAACCTCGACCGTCCGACGCTCGACAAGCTCGCGGGCGAGGTCGGCCTCAACATGGCCAAGTACAAAGAGGCCATGGACAAGGACGCGGGCAAGGAGCGCATCAAGCGCGACCAGGACGACGCCGCGAAGTTCGGTGCGCGCGGCACGCCCAACTTCTTCATCAACGGGCGCAACCTGCGCGGCGCGCAGCCGGTCGAGGCGTTCAAGGGCGTCATCGACGAGGAGATCAAGAAGGCCGACGCCAAGCTCGCCGGCGGCACGCCGCGCGGCCAGCTCTACGCGTCCTTCATCAAGGAAGGCCTCGACAAGGCGGCGGCGCCCGCGCCGCAGCAGCGCCCCGGCGAGCCCGACGCGGCGACGCGCTTCCGCGCCGACGTCAAGGGCGCGCCCGTCAAAGGCGCGAAGGACGCCCTCGTGACGATCGTGCAGTTCTCCGACTTCCAGTGCCCGTTCTGCAGCCGCGTCGAGCCGACGATCTCCAAGGTCATGGACGAGTACAAGGGCAAGGTGCGCGTCGCCTGGCGTGACCTCCCGCTGCCGTTCCACCCGAACGCCATGCCGGCGGCCATCGCGGCGCGCGCGGCGGGCGAGCAGGGGAAGTTCTGGGAGATGCACGACAAGATCTTCGCCGACCAGCAGCACATGGACCGCCCGACCTACGAGAAGTACGCGCAGGACCTCGGGCTCAACATGGGCAAGTTCAAGGCGGCGCTCGACGCCGAGAAGGGCAAGGAGGCCATCAAGGCGGACTCCGAGGCGGGCGGCAAGATCGGCGCGCGCGGGACGCCGGCCTTCTTCATCAACGGCAAGTTCCTCTCGGGCGCGCAGCCGTTCGAGATGTTCAAGGCCAAGATCGACGACGAGCTCAAGGGCGCCGAGGCGATGGTGGCCAAGGGCACGCCGAAGGCCAAGGTCTACGACGCCCTCATGAAGGACGCGAAGACCGAGGTGCCCGCCGCGGCGGCCGCAGCCGGGGGCGAGGAGAAGGGCCCCGATCAGGACAAGACCGTCTACAAGGTCGCCGCAGGCTCGTCCGAGTCCAAGGGCCCGAAGAACGCCGCGCTCGACGTGGTGATCTTCTCCGACTTCCAGTGCCCGTTCTGCAGCCGCGTCGAGCCGACGCTCAAGCAGATGGAGAAGGAGTACGGGGGCAAGGTGCGCTTCACGTGGAAGAACTACCCGCTGCCCTTCCACAACAACGCCATGCCGGCGGCCCAGGCCGCCATGGCGGCCGGCGCGCAGGGCAAGTTCTGGGAGATGCACGACAAGCTCTTCGCGAACCAGTCCGCGCTCGACCGTCCGAGCCTCGAGAAGTACGCGCAGGAGCTCGGGCTCAACATGGCCAAGTTCAAGGCCGACCTCGACGCCAACAAGTACAAGGAAGTCATCGAGGGCGAGCAGAAGGAAGGCACGGCCGTGGGCGTGACGGGCACGCCGGCGGTCTTCATCAACGGCCGCAAGATCGCGGGCGCCTACCCGTGGGAGATGTTCAAGAAGATCGCCGACGAGGAGCTCGCCAAGAAGGCCGGCGGCAAGGCCGTGGCAAAAAAAGGGTAGTCCCCCACCCTTTCGTCTTCTTCGCGCGGCCCTCTTCGTCGAGGGGGGGCCGCGCGCGTTTGTTCGGGTCCGGTTAATATCGCAAGATGCTCATCCTCATGAAGGCAGACGCCTCGAAAGGGGACGTCGAGGCCGTCGAGAAGAAGATCCGGGAGCTCGGGTTCACGCCCAACGACATCCCGGGCGCGACGCGTTTGGCGATTGGCATCACGGGCAACCAGGGGCCCGTCGACGCGGGGATCTTCACGGTCATGGCGGGCGTCGCGGACGCCGTGCCCGTGTCCAAGCCGTGGAAGCTCGTCTCGCGCGAGGTCAAGCCCAACGACACCTTCGTGAAGATCGGTGACGCCCAGATCGGCGGCGGGCGGTTCGGCATCATCGCGGGCCCGTGCGCCGTCGAGAGCCGAGAGCAGGTCGACGAGGCCGCCGTGGCCGTCAAGGCGGCGGGCGCGCACTTCCTGCGCGGCGGCGCCTTCAAGCCGCGCACGTCGCCGTATGCGTTTCAGGGCATGAAAGAGGAGGGCCTCAAGATCCTGGCCGACGCGCGCGACAAGACGGGCCTGCCCGTCGTCACCGAGGTCATGGATACGCGCGACGTCGAGCTCGTGGGCCGCTACGCAGACGTGTTGCAGGTGGGCGCCCGCAACATGCAGAACTTCTCGCTGCTCGAGGCGGTGGGCGGGCAGCCGAAGGCCGTCATGCTAAAGCGCGGCCTCTCCGCCACCATCAACGAGTTCCTCATGGCCGCCGAGTACATCCTCAAGCAAGGCAACTACAACGTAATCCTGTGCGAGCGCGGCATCCGCACGTTCGAGACGATGACGCGCAACACCCTCGACCTCGGCTCGATTCCGCTCATCAAGCGGCTCACGCACCTACCGATCATCGTCGACCCGTCGCACGGCACGGGGGACCGGGCCTCGGTGCCGGCGCTCGCGCGCGCCGCTGTCGCCATGGGCGCCGACGGGCTCATGATCGAGGTGCACCCCCACCCCGACAAGGCTCTCTCCGACGGGCCGCAGTCGCTCACGCCCGAAGCGTTCGCCAAGCTCATGGAGTCCGTGCGCGCGATCGCCGCCGTCGTCGGCCTGGGAATCTGATTGAGCGCACGCGTCCCCACGATAGGAGCGGCTGGCACGACGACGGCGACCGCCGCGAGGCGCGCGCCAGGCCGCCCGTTCTTGCTCGCGGCAGCGCTCACCGTGGTCGCCATGGCCTTCGTCACCGTGCGTTTCTTCGCGGGGGCGTCGAGCACGCTGTCGAACGCGCGTGAGAACGCCTGCCGCTCGCTCACGCCCGATCCCATTCCCGCGGCCCTGCAGAACGTCGAGGCGCCCAACTTCGAGCTGCCCGACGCGCAGGGCCGCATGGTTTCGCTGCGGGCCCAGAAAGGGCACCCCGTGGCGGTGAACTTCTGGGCGACCTGGTGCCCGCCCTGCGTCGAGGAGGTGCCGTCGCTCGAGTCCATGGCGCTCACGCTCGAGGGCACCGACATGCGCCTGCTCGCCGTGAGCGTCGACGACGACTGGGACGCCATCCGGCGCTTCTTCGTCAAGGGGACCAAGATCGGGGTCCTGCTCGACAAGAGCCACACGATCCCGAAGACGTTCGGAACGACGCAGTACCCGGAGACCTACTTCCTCGACGGCGCGGGCCACGTCCGCTACTACTTCGCGAACCTGCGCAACTGGTCGAAGCCGGAGGCCGTGGCCTGCCTGGAGAGCCTGCGTTGAGCCTGGCCCAGGCGCTGCCAGCGCCGCCGCCAGCTCCGGCGCGGCGCCGCGGCGTACCCCCGCTGCCCCTGCTCACGCTCGTCAACGGCTTCAACTATCTCGACCGGCAAGTCGTCTACGGGATGACGCCGGCGATCCAGGCGGCGTTCCACTTGACGAACCGCCAGGTCGGGTACCTCGCGTTTGCGAACCTGGTCGTGTTCGCGGTCACGTCGCTGATCTCCGGCCCCGTGGCTGACCGCGTGGGCCCGCGCAAGGTCATCTTCGCGGGCATCCTCGTCTGGTCGATCGCGACGATCGGCTCGGCGCTCTCCAGCTCGTTCCATGTGCTCCTGTTCTTCCGCGCGCTCGTCGGCGTGGGCGAGGGCGCGTACGGCCCCAGCGCGAACGCCCTCCTGTGCGCGGACGCGCCGCCCGAGAAGCGCGGGCGCGCCATGGGCATCTACAACGTCGGCATGGCGCTCGGCGGCACGCTGGGGCTCTGCCTGGGCGCGCTCCTCGAGCCGCTCATCGGCTGGCGCAACGTTTTCTGGCTCGCGGGCGCGCCGTCGATGATGCTCGCGCTCACCTCGGCGTTCATCGCTGCGCCCGCGCGCGTCGAGCTGCCGACCAAGCTGCCGGCGTGGAAGTATCTCCTCAAGCCGACCTACATCCTCGCCCTCGCGGGCGGCGTGACGGCGACCTTTGGCGCGAGCGCGCTCATCTTCTGGACGCGCCAGCTCGTCATCGAGGTCCGCCACCTCTCGGTGCTCGTGGGCAGCGTCTACATGCTCTTCGTGGGCCTCGTCTGCGGCGTGGGCGGCGTCGTCGTCGGCGGCTACGCCGGTGACAGGCTGAGCCGTCGCGCGAAGGGCGGGCACGCGCTCGCCATCGGGGTGTCGATGCTCCTCGCCGTGCCCGTGGGGTGCGTCGCGCTCTTCATCGAGCCGAAGGTCGCGTTCATGATCTTCACGGCCGTCGCGGCGTTCCTCCTGTCCGTTTACAACGGGCCGTCCGCCGCGGTCGTCGACGAGCTGGGGCCCCCCCAGTTCGCCGCCACGCTCCAGGCCGTCTTCCTCTTCGGCATCCACGTGCTCGGCAACGCGACGGCGCCCTCGGCCGTGGGAGAGCTCTACGACCGATCGGCGAGCCTGCCCCTCGCGCTCCTCAGCGCCGTCGCCGCCTTCGGCGTCTCCGGGATCCTCTTTTGCATCGTGGCCCGCCGTCAACGGTTGGGAGATACTGCGCGCGCCGCATGACGACCTCCGCGATGTCTCCGCCCGGCCCGACGACCCAGACCTACTACGATCGCTTCGCGGCCGGCTACGAAGCCGAGCGGCACCACGGCTACCACCGCCTCATCGACGAGCTCGAGCTCGAGCTCGTGCGCAAGTACGGCGCGGGGCGCGACGTCTTCGAGGCCGGGTGCGGCACGGGCCTGCTCCTGCGCGAGACGGCCACTTTCGCGCGCGCCGCCGTCGGGCTCGATCTGTCGCGCGGCATGCTGCTGCCCGCGCGCGCGCGCGGCCTGCGCGTCGTGCAAGGCTCACTGACGGACGTCCCGCTGCCCGCGGCGTCCTTCGACCTCGTCTACAGCATGAAGGTCCTCGCGCACGTTCCGCCCATCGAGCGGGCCATCGCCGAGCTCGCGCGCCTCGTGCGGCCCGGCGGCCACCTCCTGCTCGAGTTCTACAATCCCTGGTCGCTGCGCGCCCTCGCCAAGCGCGTCGGCGGTCCCGGCCGCATCGCGGCGGGCACGACGGAGAACGACGTCTACACGCGCTACGACACGCTCGCGCGCGCGCGCGGCTACCTGCCGCCCGAGCTCGAGCTCGTGGGCGTGCGCGGCGTGCGCGTCGTGACGCCGACCTCGAAGGTCTTCGCGCTCGCGCCGCTCGGCCGACTCTTCACGTGGGCCGAGCGCGCGGCCTGCGACGCGCCTCTCCTCCGCAACCTGGGCGGCTTCCTCGTCCTCATCGCGCGCAAGCGCGCGGGCGCGGCCGCCCCGCCGTGAGCGTCCGCCTCGCGCTGCCGAAGCAAGGCGTGCTGCGCCCGAACGACGCCCAGGATCCGCTGCCGTACTACTACCACCCGTGGGTCGGCTGGCTCTATCGCCACCGCCTGCAGATGGGCCTCGATCTGCTGCCGCCCGGCGGACGCCGCGTCCTCGAGATCGGCGTGGGCAGCGGCGTGCTCGTGCCGACGCTCACGGCCCGCTACGCCGCCTACGTGGGCACCGACCTCACGCTCGCGCCGGGGCTCGATGCCCTCGTCACGCCGGGCTGCGACGCCTCCTTCCGCAGCGCCGATCTCCTGCGCGACGGCGATCTGCCGGCCGACCACTTCGACGCCGTCGTCTGCTTCTCCGTGCTCGAGCACATCCGCGACGCCGACGGCGCCGCCCGCGGCCTCGCGCGCGCCCTCGCGCCCGGCGGCACGCTCGTCACGGGATACCCCATGGTGAGCCGCCTCATGACGCGCGCCTTCGAGGCCATCGGCTTCCACGGCATCGACGCCCACCACGTGAGCCCGCCGGCGGCGATCGCGGCGGCCCTCGCGCGCGCGCTCACGCCCGTGCGCCGCGTGGCCTTCCCGCCCCTCGCGCCCGTCTCGGGCGCGCTCTACCAGTGCACGGCCTGGACGAAATAGGCTGAGCCCGGGACCGGCGACCGTCAGTCGCGATGCTCCGACCCCGTCGGCGGGGCTGTCCAAATTCCCGGCCTGCGGCTCGGCTCATCGCGGGTCGCGAGGGGAGCGCGACCGAGCCTTGATTGACCACTCTTTGCCCTGGGAACCAAAGAGGGATCAGTGCTCAATCAAGATGCCTGTCGACGGCAAAGGTCGCCCGCTCCTCGTCACGATCACGGCTGGGCGAGCACGCCTATCGAGCCACGACCGTCTTCTCGAGCGTCACCAACATACGGAAGCCAACGACCCGGAATACGCCAGAAGGAAAGCGACCTTCCACGCGGCGCAGCGCGCTCCATAGGCCGAGCGGAAGAAGCGGCCGAGCGGAGAATCCTCCCGAGGCCGGGTAGCTCGGGCCCGCGAGCCGCTCGACGGCGCGCACGGCGAGCGTCGGAAAAGCGCTCGCGAACGCCGCGCGGCCCCGCGCTCGCCCGAAAAGCAAGGTCGGGACCGCCTGGTTGGAGTCAAAGGGATCACGCCCCTGATCCGAAGCGGCTGGCATCAAAGGGTCCACGAACATCCGCAAGGGCTCGTCGTGGAAAAGCTTGTACACGGGGTACGACAGCGGCCCGATGTACGGCTCGCACATGACGATGCGTCCGCCCGCCTTGAGCACGCGCGTCGCCTCGGTGAAGAACCGGCGCGGAGACGGAATGTGGTGCAGGACGTCGAAGAGCACCAGGCCGCCCAGGCTCGCGTCGGCGTAGGGCAAGGCCTCGGCGCTCACCTGCCGGTCGTGCCAAGGCGCCTTCACGAGGTCCGTGAGCTCGAGGTCCGGGACGAACGCGCGCGCGAAGCCGGGCCCCGAGCCGACCTCGACGCGCTGACCGAAGGACGCGGGCGGCAGCGCCGCCGCGACGCGGGCATACCACTCGGCGTAGAGCGTGCGCAGCGCCGGGTTCGTCTCCCAGGCGCGCCGGTGCTCCTCGAAGCGCGCCAGCGTGCGCGCCGCGGTCTCGGCGTCGACGAGCGGCGCGCCCGCTGCCGCCATCACACGAACTTGATCTTGCGCGCCGCGACTGCCGCCATGCGCAGCAGGAGAACGCCGTGCTTCCAGCGCGAGATGTTGGTCTCGCCGTACGAGCGGTCGCGGTAGCGCACGGGGATCTCGGCGATCTTGAGGCCGAGGCGCGCCGCGCCGAAGATGAGATCGAAGTCCCCGAACGGATCGAAGTCGCCGAAGTACGAGCGGCCCGCGGCGATGCGCTCGTAGTCCTTGCGCCAAAGGACCTTCGTCCCGCACAGCGTGTCCTTGATGGGCTGCTGCAGCAGATAGGTGAACAGCTGCGAGAAGGCCACGTTTCCGAGCTTGTTGAAGAAGCGCATGGCGCCCGGCTCCATCGGATAGACGAGCCGCGTGCCCTGCACGTAGTCCGCCTGGCCACGCGCGAGGACGTCGTAAAACGCCGGCAGATCCTCGGGCGGCACCGTGAGGTCGGCGTCGAGGATCATGAGCGCGTCGCCCGTGGCGTGCGCGAAGCCCAGGCGCACGGCGTCGCCCTTGCCCTTACCGGTCTGTTGAAACGCGCGGAGCGCCAGCGGGCCGTCGTAGAGCCGCAGGGCGTTCTGGATCACCTCCCACGTCCCGTCCTTCGAGCCCCCCTCGACGAAGATGAGCTCGGTGGACTTTCCCATGACGGGCGTGCGGTCGATGGCGGCCTGGACGTTGCCGGCCTCGTTGCGCGCGGGCACGACGACCGTGACGCTCGCGCGCCGCGACGGCGCGGGCGCGCCAGCCCAACCATCGCGCGCGCGCAGGACGTAGACGCGGTAGAGCGACAGGTGCTGCATACCGGGGACGCGCACGAGGTACTTGTTGAGCCCGGCGCTCGCGCCCGGGACGTCGAGCGGCAGAAGCATCCGGTCCTCGAAGCGCACGACCTCGAGACCCGAGATGTCGAAGAGGTTGCGAAAGTCGGCGTCGGAGAGCCAGTTCGCGCCCGGGGCGGGCCGCTTCAAACCGCCGAGCTCGGCCAGGCGCGTGGGGACCTCCCACAGGTAGTTGAAGGCCGTGAGATAGATGCGCCCGTCGGCGGCGAGCCGGCGTTTGAGGCCGAGCAGCAGCGCCTGCACGTCGAGCACGCTGTGGCACAGGCGATCGCACACGACCGCGTCCCACGAGCGCGCGCTCGTGAGCGGCTCGACGGACGCGCCGCGGGCGTCGGCGCCCGCCCGCACGACGTCCGCCACCTCGAACGAGATCTCGGGATGGCGCCCGCGGGCCGCCGCTATGACCTCCGGCAGGTAGTCGATGCCGTGCCGAACGGCGTTGGGCAGCGCCGCGAGGAGGCTCCCGTCGCCGCAGCCGGCCTCGAGCACCGCGGCGTCCGTGGGAATGAGGCGCGCCAGCGTCGCCTGGAGATCGCGGTGCATGGCGCCGCGCGCGGCTGGGTGGCGCGGAGGCTCGGTCGCGCCCGCGTAGTACGCGCGCCACGCCGCCTCGAGGGCTTCGGCGCGCGACGGCGCGAGCGGCCCGGCTGGCAGCGGCGCCGCTGCGCGCCCCGCCACGTCGCCGTCGCGCCCCGTCCCGCCCGTCACGGAGCCGCCATCAGCACGCTGCACGCTGCACGCCGCCCGTCGGCTACTCGGAGTCGTTCACGAGCGAGAAGGATTGCTTGAACTTCTCGCCGGGCAGCACCGTGATGCTCTCAGCCCGGTCGATCTGGAGGTCCGGCCGCTTGAAGACGAGCTTGTGCTTGCCACAGGAGATCTTGTAGTCCGCGAACGGAGTGCGCTTGTTCGTGTTCTTGCCGTCGATCCAAACCTCGGACCAGGGCCGAGACCCGATCGTGATCGAGCAC
>DASXOE010000061.1:0-4331 GCA_036494575.1 Polyangia bacterium
GGCTCGGGCTTCGGCAGCTGCGGCGAGGGCTACTTTCGCCTCTCCGCCTTCGGCCTGCGCGAGAACGTCGAGGAAGCCGTGACGCGCATCGGCCGCGGCAAGGCTTAGCGCTGGCGCCGCGCTCGGGTCGCAGTTCTCGATTGAGCGATGATCCCGAATTTGCGTCGCGGCAGTCGAGGACCGGCCAGAGCAGCGGTGGCAAACTGTGCTCAATCAAGATCGGTCGGACCGCCGACTGCTCGATCGATCTTCATTCGAAGAAGGAGCACACGCGTGAGAAGGAGCGCGCAACACCGCCGTCTGCCCGACGGCTTCCATGTGCGCTTCGTAGTCCTCGGCGGGAATTCGGAGCCAGGGATTCCCACCCATGTCGGCGTTTCAGGTCGCCAGCCTGGGCGCTCGACGCCCAGGCTGGTGCCTGCGCGCGGAGCCTACTCGCAGGTCTCGGTGATGGCGTTCGTGACCGGCGGGATGGCCTTCAGGTAGTTTGCAATGTCCATGGCGTCCTGATCGGTGATGCTCGGGAGAGAACGCATGGGCGAGCAGATCGTCCGTCCCGCCTCGTCCTTGGCCATCTTGATGGCGGTCACTATCTGCATCGGCGTCCAGTCCTTGAGGCCGGTCATGTCGGGCGTGAGGTTGGCGCTCTGGATCATCTTCGACATCGTCGTCGGTCCGGCGTCGCCGCCATCCGCGCCGGCATCCGTCCCCGCGTCCGCGCCGCCATCTGTCCCGCCGTCGGCCGCGATCGTGATCGTCGTCGTGAACTCCTTGCCGCCTTGGTAGGCCTTGGTGGCGTCGAGCTGGAGCGGCGCCGTGGCCGACGTGTTGACCGTGTGGCAGGTTGAACAGACGAGCGCCGCGAGGTACTTGCCGTTGCTCACGCTGGCGCTGCCGGCGTCCGTCCCCGCATCGCCGCCGCCATCCGCGCCGCCGTCCGTCGAGGCCGCCGCCGGGGAGGGAAGGGCCGCCAGCGTGACCGGCGTCCATTGCGCCGACGTGGGTCGCGTCGCGAACGTGCCGGTGTTGGCGGGGGCCATGTGCACGACCGCGGTGAGCGTGCGCAGGTAAGCGACGATCGCAGTGGCGTCGTCGCTGCTCAGGTTGGCGAATTGGTAGTAAGGCATGTTCGCGAACAGGTACTGCGTGCCCGCGTCGCCCGGCGGATACACGCCCGTCGTGAAGGCGTTCTTGAGATCCGTATCGCTCACGTTCTTGAGGCCGGTCGCGTCGTTCGTGAGGTTGGCGCTGTTCAAGCAGCCGCCCCCGGTGTCCTTCGCGAAGCACTCGACGCCCGAGAGGAACTTTGTCGTGTCCGGCCCGCCGCCGCCCACCTTCTGCGGTGTGTGGCAGCCCGAGCAGCCAAGCACGCTGTTGACCAGGTACGAACCGCGCAGCGCCGGTCCCGTGAGGCCAGCGTCACCGGCGTCCTGGGGAACGTCCACCGGGGCGTCCGTCGTGCCGGCCGTACCGGCGGCCGCGTCCGCGCCTGCCGTACCGCCGCCCGTCCCCGCCCCGCCGTCTTTGCCGGCCTTGCCGCCGTCGGGACCCGGGGTCGTCGAGCTGCTGCAAGCCATGGGGACGATGAGAGCCGTGGAGAGAAGGAGGGAAAGGCGAAGCTGGCGGCGCATGTAGGCTCCTGGTCGATTGGTGGCCGGACGTTACTTTCTTTGGAGGCGAACGATAGAACATTATGAGAATTCCCGCATCCGGTTGGATTGGTATTTTTTCGTCCGGGGCGCTCCGCAAGCAGGCGTCTTGACTCTGAGGAGCGACCGCCTATTCTCCCGGGCTGCCATGGCCGAGAAGAAGACCGAAAAAACAGCCGCCAAGAAACCCGCCGCGGCGAAGGCCGCCGCCCCCGCGTCCGCCGCGGCCAAGGCCAAGTCGCCCCGGGGCGAAGCGACCGCGCGCTCGAAGGCGACGCCCGCCGCGCCCGAGGGCGAGCGCTGCAGCGTCGAGAAGTGCGCGCAGCCCGTCCGCGCCAAGGGGCTCTGCCGCAAGCACTACATGGGCTGGCGCCGCGGTGCGGTCGGGGCCGGGCACCGCTACAAGATCTGCAGCAAGGAAGCCTGTCGCAAGCCGCGCACGCACGGCGGGCTCTGCGACGAGCACGCCGGCAAGGCGGCGCCCGCCGCGGGGGCCGAGGCCGGGGCGCCCCCGCCGGCCGCCGCCTAAGCGGGCGGATTCGCTTGCAGAAGATCGTCATCCGCGGTGGCGCGCGCCTCGAGGGCGAGGTGCGCGTGTCGGGATCGAAGAACGCCGCGCTGCCAATCCTCGCCTCGTCGCTGCTCGCGTCGGGCCGGTCGATCTACAAGAACGTGCCCGCGCTGGGCGACGTACGCACGATGGGGCGGCTGCTGCGGCGCCTCGGTGCGACCTACGAGGAGAAGCCGGCCGGCACGGCCTACGTCGACACGACGACGATCAACGAGCACGAGGCGCCGTACGAGCTCGTCAAGACCATGCGCGCCTCCGTGCTCGTGCTCGGTCCGCTCTTGGCGCGCCACGGGCGCGCGCGCGTGTCGCTGCCGGGCGGCTGCGCGATCGGCGCGCGCCCCATCGACCAGCACCTCAAGGGCCTCGCGGCCATGGGCGCGCGCATCGAGCTCGAGCACGGCTACGTCAACGCGCGCGCGCGGCGACTACGCGGCGCGACGATCGTCTTCGACGTCGTCACCGTGACGGGCACCGAGAACCTCATGATGGCGGCCGCGCTCGCCAAGGGCCGCACGGCGCTCGAGAACGCCGCGCGCGAGCCCGAGGTGGAGGAGCTCGCGCGCGTGCTCAACAAGATGGGCGCGAAGATCCGCGGCGCGGGCACGTCGCTCATCACGATCGACGGCGTCGACGAGCTCGGGCCCGTCGAGCACAGCGTGATCCCCGATCGCATCGAGGCGGGCACGCTGCTCGTCGCGGGCGCCATCACGCGCGGCAACGTCCTGCTGCGCGACTGCTTGCCCGAGCACCTCGAGGCCATCATCGCCAAGCTGCGCGCCGCGGGCGCCGAGGTCGCGGCCGACGGCGACGGGATCCGCGTGCGCGGCAAGGCAGACCTCAAGCCCACCGACATTTCGACGCAGCCGTTCCCGGGCTTCCCCACGGACATGCAGGCGCAGTTCATGGTGCTCATGACGCGCGCGCGCGGACAGTCCGTCCTGTCGGAGACGATCTTCGAGAACCGCTACATGCACGTTCCAGAGCTGCAGCGCATGGGCGCCGACATCGTCGTCGAGGGGCGCACGGCCATCGTGCGCGGCCCCACGAAGCTCGCCGGCACGACCGTCATGGCGACCGATCTGCGCGCGTCGGCGTCGCTCGTGCTCGCGGGCCTCATCGCCGAAGGGCGCACGGAGATCCTGCGCATTTATCACCTCGACCGCGGGTATGACAGGCTGGACCGCAAGCTGCGCGCGCTGGGCGCCGACGTGCGGCGGGCCAAGGGAGGCGTCTAGAGTGAAGCGCAAAGGAGCACCGAGCGAGCGTCTCCTGACCCTCGCCCTGCCGCGGGGGCGCATCCTCGACGAGGCGCTGCCGCTCTTCAAGCGCGCCGGCTTCGACCTCGGCGCAGTCGAGAAGACGCGCGCGGGGCGGCGGCTCATCATCCCCATCGAGGAGCACGGGATGCGCGTGCTCATCGTGCGCGACACCGACGTACCGTCCTACGTCGAGCACGGCGCGGCCGACCTCGGCGTCGCGGGCCGCGACGTCCTCGAGGAACAGGATCGCGACCTCTACGAGCCGCTCGATCTCGGCATCGGGCGCTGTCGCATGGTCGTCGCCGAGCCCGAGGACCGGCCCGTCGACGAGAACGCGCACCTCCACCTGCGCTACGCCACGAAGTTCGCCGAGATCACCCGCCGCCATCTGCAGGCGCGCGGCACCGTCGCCGAGATCATCAAGCTCTATGGCTCGATCGAGATCGCGCCCCTCGTGGGCCTCGCCGATCGCATCGTCGATCTCGTGTCCTCGGGCGAGACGTTGCGCCAGCACCGCCTGCGCGAGGTCGAGACGATCCTCGACGTGAGCGCGCGGCTCTGCGTGGGCCGCGCCGCCGCCAAGCTGCACGCCGAGCGCATCGACGATCTCGTGGGCCGGTTGCGCGAGGCCGTGCGCGTCTCCTAACCGCCGGTCACGAAGGGCGCCGCGCTCACATGCAGACCCCCATGTTCACGGGCGGGCCGACATTGACGCACATCTGCATCGGATCCACGCACACCATCGTCGGGCCCGGCTGACAGCTCCCGGCCTGACACGTGTCGGGATCGGTGCAGGCGTCGCCGTCGCTGCACGCTGTGCCGTCGAGCGCGTCGGGGCTCGAGCACGAGCCG
>DASXOE010000062.1:0-15137 GCA_036494575.1 Polyangia bacterium
AGCCGCGCCGGCGTCCACGCGCCGCGCGCGCCCGGGCGCCACGTCCCCGGCTGGCTCATGGTCTTGCTGGCCGTGGCCGTCGTCGCCGCCGTCGCGTCGCGCGTCTGGCCCACGCGCGCCCTGCCGCGCGCGCGCGCGCGCGCCGCGCCGACGTCGGGCGCGCCGATCCAGCGGCTCTACGCGCGCGCGCTCGCCCGCCTGGCCCGCCGCGGCCTGCCCCGACACAGCGCCGAGACGCCGCGCGAATACGCGGCGCGCGTCGCGGGCGCCGGCCTCGACGGCGAGGCCCTCCTCGCCGAGCTCACCGAGCTCTATACGGCCGCACGTTTTGGGGGCCGAGGCGTAGACCGAGAGGCGCTGCGCCGCCTCGGCCGGGGCCTCGCCTCCCTGGGTCGGACAGCCCTGGCCCGTTGAGCGTGGCGCGCCCGGCGCGCCCGACGCACTTGCGCTAGGATGCGCGCGTGCTTCGCCAGATTGGCAACGCCGCGCCCCCACCACCGCCATCGCGACACGACCGGGCCCAATCCCCCGGAAGATCGGGCGTCTCGGGAAGGCATCGGCCTTGCAGTCCAGGGCCCGGGGGCACCATGCCGATCGGATCACGCCGCTCTGGGATCATCTGCGCCACGTTGGGTGTCGTGGTCACCCTCGCCTTCACACGGCCCGCCCAGGCCCAAATCCCGGGGACGGCCGGCACGACCGGGACGACCACCACGGCCACCCTCGCCGACGGCGACATCTTCATCGGCATCCAGCAGCAAGAAGGCTCGAACCTTTCGACCTTCGACCTGGCGCGCTTCTTCAACAAGGCGAACTGTGACTGCGACGTGCCTGTGTTCGTGTTCTTCACGCTCACGGCGAGTGGCTTCGCGAAGCGGTCACAGGTGCCGACGGGGACGGTGTCGTTCTTCGTGGGGTCGCAATGCCAGGATCCCATTCTGCAGAAAACCAATTGCCTGCCTCTGGGCACGGTCACGACGGCCACCGTTGATCAGGCGACCTCGCCTTCCAGCGAACAGATTACGACCTTCATGAGCCTTGGCCGCGAGACCATCAAGAGCTCGGCGCGAATCATCAGCACGCCCTCTGCGGGCGCCGTCGAGTTCGACGGTGGCGTTATCTCCTCCACTCCGACCTCGACTACCCCTTGCACGAGCCCCACCAATGGGTTCACGCAGACAGTTTGGGCCGTCTTCGACTTTGGCGCCGACGGCTTTATCGACTTCTCCGCGCAGCAAGCCGTCTTCGTCGACCTGGTGCCGCCGCCCGCGCCCGTGGGAGTCACCGTCGCGCCCGGCAACGAGGCCGTCACCGTGCGCTGGACGACGGTCGACGAAACCTTGAACCCGGACCTTCAGGGTTACCAGATCCTTTGTCAGCGCGGAGGCGGCCTGCAGGTGTTCGCTAACAACACCTTCACGCCGTACATCAAGAGCTGCACGAGCATGGCCACGGGTGTGCCCGCGCTCGATCCGAACTTCATCTGCTCGCCCCTGCTCAATCGCTCCGACTCGTCCTTTCGCGTGAAGATTCTGCAGAACGATATCTTCTACGGCGCCACCGTGGTGGCCATCGACAACAGCGGCAACGCCAGCGCGCCGGATCTCCAGTTCGCGCAGCCTGCGAAGACCGACAGCTTCTTCGACGTCTACCGCGACGGGAACCAGACGAACGGCGGCGCGGGCCAGAAGCCGACGCCGGGCGCCGCGACGGGTGGCTTCTGCGCCATCGCCGGTGAGAGTCGTCTCGGTCACTGGGGCGCGGGCGCAGCGGCGACCGCCCTCCTGGCCGGCCTTCTCTCGCGCGCGCGACGGCGGAGACGCCGGTGAACCAGTGCCAAACCGCGCGGCGCGCGACGTCGATCCTGGGGGTCGGCCTCGCGCTCGCCTTCGCGACGCCCGCGCGCGCGCAGAGCGGCATCCTCGAGGAAGCGCCCACCGAGGCGCCCTCGGGCCAGCGCTACAGATCGCCGCAACGCTTCGCCTTCGAGCTCAAGTTTGGCCCGTATCGCCCCGACGTCGACTCCGAGTTCGCGAGCAGCGGCCCGAACGCTCGCTCGCCTTACAAGGACTTCTTCGGCAACGGGCGTCACCTCATGACGCAGATCGAGTTCGACTGGCAGATCCTTCACAAAGTCGGTTCCCTCGCCGTCGGCGCGGGCATCGGCTACTTCTCGGTGACGGGCACGGCGCCCCTCGGCAACGGCACCGGGCTGCTCTCGGGCGACACCTCGGGCTTCAAGGTCGTGCCGCTCTCGCTGTCGGCGATCTACCGCTTCGACTACCTGCTCGAGACGCGGAAGATTCCGCTCGTGCCCTACGGCAAGCTCGGCCTCGACTACGCGTACTGGCAGATCACCGACGGCAACGGCGACATCGCCGAGGACGGCATGGGCAACTCGGGCCGCGGCGGTACGCTCGGCTGGCATGTCGCCGGCGGGCTCGCGCTCGTGCTGGATTTCCTCGATCCCGACGCCGCGCGCGACTTCGACGCCGACCTGGGCGTCAACCACACGGCCCTCACCTTCGAATACAACCACGCCGACATCTCTGGGCTCGGGAGCTCCGGGCGCCTCCACGTTGGCGACACGACCTGGTCGCTGGGCGTGCTGCTCGAGTTTTGAGCGGCGGACCGAAAACGCCCGCCCCCGCCAGGGCAGCGACGGTGCCCGCCGCCGGCTCCCGCGCGCTGCGCGTCGTCGTCGCCTACGACGGCACCGACTTCTCCGGCTGGCAGCGGCAGCCTGGCAGGCGCACCGTCCAGGGCTGTCTCGAGGACGGCATCCGCGAGCTGCTCGGCGAGGAGGTCTTCGTGCGCGGCGCGGGACGCACCGACGCCGGCGTCCACGCCGACGGCCAGGTCGCGAGCTTGGCGCTCGCGTCGCGCATCCCGCCCCACGGCCTCCTGCGCGGCCTCAACTCGATCTTGCCCGGCGACGTCGCGCTCCTCGACGTCGCCGAGACCGACCCCGCCTTCGACGCGCGCTTCTCGGCGCGCGGCAAGATCTACCGCTACACCGTGTGGAACCACATGGTCCGCTCGCCCCGCCACGCGCGCACGGCCTGGCACGTGCGCCGCACGCTCGACATGGCGGCCATGAGGCAGGCCGCCGCCGCGCTCGTCGGCGAGCACGACTTCCGCGCCTTCCGCGCCTCCGACTGCGAGCGCCGCACGACACGCCGGCTCGTCCGACGCCTCGACGTCGACCGCCAGGGCGCGCTGCTCACGTTCGACGTCGAGGCGACGGCCTTCCTCAAGAACATGGTGCGCATCCTCGTGGGCACGCTCGTCGACATCGGGCGCGGCCAGCTCGGCCCCGAGACCATCGCGCGCATGTTCGAGACCGGCGACCGCGCCGCCGGCGGCATCACGGCGCCGCCGCAGGGCCTGACGCTGCTCCAGGTTCTCTACTGATCTGCGCGCCCAGCATCTTCACGACCTCGGCGCGCGTCTGGTCGAGCAGCGCCTGACGGTCGTCGGGGCCGAGGCTCGTCGTGGGGATGGGCGCGCCGAGCTCGATGTCGACGACGCCCGGGTGGATGAGGAACGCGCCGGACGGCATGATCTCGCGCGAGCCGCGGATCGCGACGGGCACCACCGCGGCGCCCGCCTTGATGGCCAGGTGGAAGGCGCCCTTCTTGAACGGGCCGAGGCGCCCGTCGAGCGAGCGCGTGCCCTCGGGGAAGATCACGACCGAGCGCCCGTCGCGGATCTGATCGGCCGCCTGGTCGATCGTGCGGTGCGCCGAGGCCGCGTTCTGCCGGTCGATGAAGATGAAGCGCCCCGCGCGCATGGCCCACCCGAAGAGCGGGATGTACCCGAGCTGCTTCTTGGCGATGAAGCGCAGCGGCACGGGCACGGCCACGAAGATCGCCCAGATGTCGGACATCGACACGTGGTTGGGCATGAAGACGTAGCTCGTCTTGGGGTCGAACGTCGCGTGGGAGCGGACGCGCACGCGCACGCCCGCGCTCGCGAGGACGCCGCGCGCCCACCAGCGCGCGAGCCACAGCACGAGGTCGCCCGTGCGATCGATGAGCCCGCTCGGGATCGCCAGCACCGATCCGAGGAAGGTGAGGAACACGAAGACGATCGAGGACAGCAGGGCGCGCAGCACGAGGCTCCGGGGGACATGGTATCGTCCCCGCGTGGACTTCCGGAAGACCTACTACGTCCTTCCGAATCTCTTCACGCTTTCCAGCGTCTTCTGCGGTTTCGTCTCGATCTCGCTGTCGGCGTCGGGCCAGGGCGGGGCCGATCTCTATCAGGCGGCGCTCGCGATCTGCTTCGGGTTCTTCTTCGACACCGCTGACGGTCGCGTGGCGCGTCTCACGAAGACGCAGACCGAGCTCGGGCGCGACCTCGACTCACTCGCCGACCTCGTGACCTTCGGCGTCGCGCCGGGCCTGCTCGTCTACAAGTGGGGCCTCACGAGCTTCGGCCGCTGGGGCATGTTCGTCGCGGGGCTCTTCGTGTGCGCGGGCGCCATGCGCCTCGCGCGCTTCAACGTCCTGTCGCGACGCGAGGAGGCAGCCGGCCACAAGACGCCCGGCAAGTACACGCTGGGGCTCTCCATCCCGGCGGCGGCGAGCGTCCTCGTCCTCATGGTGATCGTGGCGCACAACGTCGGCTTCTATCCCTGGGTCAGCCAGGGCTTCGTCGCGGTCGTCGTGCTCGCGCTCTCTTACCTCATGGTCTCGCGCGTGCATTTTCGCTCGTTCAAGGACGTGCGCCTCACGAAGCGAACCGTCGGCCTGCTGACGCTCGTCGTCGGCTCGGGCGTCGTCGTGGCGCTGGCCGGCGTCGACAAGGCGGTCGTCTTCCTCTTCCTCATCACGGCCTACATCCTGCTCGGCTTCACCGAGACCATGATCCTCATCAAGCGCCACTTCTCGGCGCAGCGCGAGCTTCGCCACGCGCAGCACGCGGCCGCGGCGGCCGCGGCCGCCCACGGCGAATCACGGCCCGGCGACCCGGACGCCGAGGATGCCCCCCCGCCCGACGACGAAGTGCTCCGCGAGCTCGGGGCCTTCGACGAGCCCGAGACCGAGCCTCGCCGCTAGGAGCCCGTCTGCGTAAACGCAACGGGCTCACGTCGGGGCCTCCACGCCCTCCCCCACCACCTCGCGACCTTCGGTCGCGCCCCTAGAACGCCGGCGCGCGCTCAGGCGCGCTTCGAGATCGCGCCCTCGGAGTTGCTGCTGCCGCCGGCGCTGTCATCGAGCTCGACGAGGATGCCCCAGAGCGCGCCGACGAGGGGCCCGAGCACGACCGGCACGTCGGCGATGGGCTTGTCGGGCGCGCCGAGCTTGGTCGCGAAGTCGAGGCGCGTCCCCGAGAGGAACTTGTGCGCGATCCAGTACAGGCCGCAGCCCACGACGACGCCGAAGATGCCCTTGAGCAGCGGGGTCCAGATCGTCTCCTGCCGCCACGGCGGACGGCCGCCCAGGATGCCCACGAGCGCGCCAATGAGGCCGTAGTCGACGAAACCCGGCAGCCCGGTCATGCCGATCCGCCACGACAGCGCGCCGACGCAGAACCCGATCAAACCGCCCTTGAGGAGACCCGAGACGACGCGCATGGAAAAATTATAGCAGGCGCCGGCCGCGATGCCGCCGCGCCGCGCCGACGCATCCCCCGGAGCGACCGCTGGATTCGGGCGACGGCCGATTTCGGGCGACAGCTAGTTTCGTGCGACCGCGCCTGGCTGGATGTTGCGCAGGGCCACGAGGCGCGGGCGAATGACGTCCTGGAAACCGGCGCGATCGGCCACCGGGGCGTCGCGGTTGATCTGCATCTTGTTGGGGTCGACGAAGGCCCCGTTCTTGGTGACGCTGAAGTGCAGGTGCGGCCCCGTCGCGAGCCCCGTCATCCCCACGAAGCCGATGACGTCCTTCTGTTTGACCGTCTGGCCGACGTGGAGGCCGCGGGCGTAGCGCGACAGGTGGTAGTAACGCGTCGAGATCCCGTTCGAGTGAGCGAGGACGACGGTGTTGCCGGAGCCACGCTTCATGCCGGCCTCGACGACGCGCCCGCTCGCCGACGCCCACACGGGCGTGCCCGCGGGGGCGGCGTAGTCGATGCCGAGGTGCGCCTTCTCGACGTGCAGGATCGGGTGAAACCGCTTGCGGTCGAACTTCGAGCTGATGCGCACGTAGCGCAGCGGCGTCTTGAGCATGGTCTTGCTGATGGCGAGCCCGTGCTCGTCGAAGTAGCGTCCCGGGAGCTTTCCATTGCGTCCGGCGAACCAGAAGGCACGGAAGGTGCCCACCTTGCCGCCGTACTCGGCGGCGAGGAGCTTGCCGTACTTGTAGAACTTGCCGCCGAGGAGCTGCTTCTCGACGACCACCTTCCAGTGGTCGCCGGGGTGCGTGTCCACGTAGAAGTTCACGTCCCAGGCGAACAGCTCCACGAGCAGGCTCACGAGCGTCGTCGACTCGCCGGCCTTCTGGACCGATTCGTAGAGCGACGACTCGACGAGGCCGCCCGCCTCGATCGTCTTGGTCTCGACGGGTTGCTCGCTCTTGCGCGCCGTCCAGGCGCCGTTCGGCGTCCCGTCGTCCTGGCGCTCGACGATGTAGCGGAGCACGATCGACGGCTGGTACTCGAACGCGTCGGGCGCGCCCGTCTCGTCGAGGTGCACGACGTATTTCTGTCCGACCTGGATCGTCTTCGGATCGACGAGCTTGGAGAGCGCCGCGACGACGTTGCCGCCCGCGGGACCAAATCCCTCGCGCGCCAAGACCTGCGAGAGCGTCACGGCGTTGGCGAACTTGTGCTCGATCGCCCCGTCGCCGCCCACGGCGCTCTCGCCGTCGTCCTCGGGCGGCGGAGCCCACGGCACCTGGAACGGCGCGTGCGGCGGCGCGCGCGGCGTGGCCGACGCCTGTGGCGCCGCCGGAGACGCGATGGCGGGCTTGGCCGCCGGCGGCGCCCGAAACACGGGCGCCGCGGGCCCGGGTGCCGGCTCCACCGCGGCGGGGCGCACCGGCGCGGGAGGTGCCGCGGCGCCGAGCGGCGACGGGTTCGTGACGGAGGCGGGCGTCCCCTTGGCGGTGGGCTTTACGGCCGACGGCGCTGACGCCGACGCGAGCAAGGCGCGCCCCCGGCTCGCGTCCTTGCTGAGCAGCTCGTGGCGCGCGCCGTCAATCGTCTTCGACGTCGACTGTAGATTGAGCACGTCGCGCGGCGCGGTGCCGCGATTGAAAAAGAACACGTAGACGTTGATGCCGACCAGGGTGGCCAGCACGACGCCGAGGCGCAGCGAGTTGCGCAGCTCCGCGGAGCGCCGCTTACGTCGTCTTGGTGCCAATCAGGAGGAACCTTGCTCGTGTGCGGCCCCCGAGCGAGCCGGTCTCCCCACCTAACACGAGGCCCGGGCCGAAATCAATTTCTCGCGCGATTTCGCTGAGATCGCAAAGGCTTCCTGTCGCGGGACCGCCGCGGGCGGGCGGCATCATCCGGGGTCGCCGGTGGCGTCCGCGCCGACCCGCGCGCCCCGCGCCGGCTGACCGCTCCGCGCGTGGCGCAGCATCTCGGCGGCGTGAGCCGTCGCCTCGGCCGACGGGTTCGCGCCTCCCAGCATGCGCGCGAGCTCGCTGGCGCGCTCGCGCTCCTCGAGCGCCTCGATGGCAACCCGCGTGCGGCCCCGCTCCGCGGTCTTCGTGACGCGCACGTGGGCGTCCGCGAAGGCCGCCACCTGCGGCAGGTGCGTGATGACAATCACCTGACGATCGGCCGCGATCTTCTTGAGCTTGCGCCCGACCGTCTCGGCGGCGCCGCCGCCGATGCCGGCGTCGACCTCGTCGAAAACGTAGGTGAGCACTCGGTCGGTGCGCGCGAGCGCCTGCTTGACCGCGAGCATGACGCGTGACAGCTCCCCACCCGACGCGATCTTGGCGAGCGGACGAGGGGGATCGCCGGGATTCGGCGCGAACATGAAGCGAACGGAGTCGGCCCCCGAGGCGCCGAGGGCACGCGCCTCGACGGCGACCGGGAGGCGGGCCGAGGCGAACCCGAGCTCGCGCAGCGTCGCGCCGACCTTCTTCTCGAGCCCCGCGGCGGCCTTGTGGCGCGACCCCGAAAGGAGCTCGGCGGCGGCGCGCGCCCGCGCCTCCGCGCGCTCGGCCGCGGTCTTGCGGGCCTCCATGGCCTCGTCGAACGAGCCGAGCTCGCCGAGCTCGCGCGCGAGCGCCTCACGCTTCGCGACCAGATCGGCGACGTTGCCGCCGTGCTTGCGGCAGAGCCGCTGCAGCAAGAACAACCGCTCCTCGATCTCGGCGAGGCGCGCGGGATCGGCCCGGATGCCGCGCGCGTAACGCCCGAGGTCGCGCGCCACGTCCTCGACGACGGCTTGCGCGCCCTCGAGCCGCTCGCGCAGCGGCGCGAGCGCGGGATCGAGCTCGGCGAGCGGCGCGAGCTCGCGCGCCACGGCGGCGAGGCGCTCCGAGACCGCGCCGTCCCCGGCGTAGAGCGTGTCCTCGCCGCGCGAGGCGGCCGCGAAAAAGCGCTCGGCGCCCTTGAGTCGCTCGCGCAGCGCGCGCAGCTCATCGTCCTCGCCCGCCACGGGCTGCGCGGCGTCGAGCTCGCCCAGCTGGAAGCGCAGCAAGTCCTCGCGCTCGGCCCGGCCGCGGGCGTCGGCCGAGAAGGTCTCGAGCGCGCGACGCGCCTCCGCGAGCTCGGCGTGCGCCGCGGCCATCTCGGCGCGGGCGTCTTCGTTCTCCGCGAAGGCGTCGAGGATCGCGAGCTGGCTCTCCGGATCCGTGAGCGACTGCTGATCGTGCTGGGAGGCGATGTCGATGAGGCCCGCGACGTGCTTCGCGAGGTCGCCCGCCGTCGCGAGGCCGCCGCCGAGGTGAGCGCGTCCCCGTCCCTGCCGCGCGATCACCCGCCGCACGACGAGCCCGTCGTCTAGTCCTCCGGGGAGCTCCCCCGCGCGGCCGTCCTCCTGGAGCTTGGCGCGCGCCACGCCCCGCGCCGGCAACGCGATGATGGCCTCGACGCGCGCCTCGTCCCGCCCGGCGCGGATGACGTCGGCGCCCGCGCGCGCGCCGCGCAGCAGCGCCATCGCCTCGACGACGATGCTCTTCCCGGCGCCCGTCTCGCCCGTGATGACCGTGAGCCCGGGGCCAAGCGCGAGCTCGACCTCGTCGATGAGCGCGAAGCCCGAGATGTGCAGGTGGGTCAGCATGTGGTCAGCATCCGCTCATGACTCTGCATCGGATCGCGCGCCGGCTGGTTGTGTCGCGACGGCTCGTCACACTTGCCGTTCCCCCCACGACAACTTCTGCCGCAGGATCCCGAAGAAGGGCGTCGGCGCCTGAAACATGCGCAGTGGCTGATCGGCCTTGCACGCGTCGATCCACGCACCGTCCGCGAGCTCGTGCCCCCACTGGCCATCGATCGTCAAGGTCACGGGCCCGCCCGACCCGTTCTTGATGCGCAGGTGAGCGTCGGGGCGCAGCACGAGAGGCCTGTGCGTGAGCGTGTGCGGGCAGATGGGGGTGAGTACGATGGCCTGCACGTCGGGCGTGAGGATCGGCCCGCCCGCCGCGAGCGTGTAGGCGGTCGAGCCTGTGGGCGTCGAGACGATGAGGCCGTCCGCTTTGTACGTCGAGATGGCGGCGCCGTCGAGGCTGGCCTCGAGGTCGAGCAGACGCGCGAGCGCACGCTGCGTGAGCACGGCGTCGTTGACGGCGCACCGGCTCGCGCTCACGCCCGAAGGCGACGCGACGGTGACGGCCAGCCGGAGTCGCTCCTCAATGGGGAGCCTGCCGTCGCACGCCTGCTCGAGCGCGGCCGCGGCCTCGCTGCGCGCGTAGTGCGTGATGAACCCAAGACTCCCGAGGTTCACGCCGAAGAGGGGCACGCCGTGGTCCGCCACCATGCTCGCCCCGAGCAGGAACGTGCCGTCGCCGCCGAGCACGACCAAGGCGTCGATGGCCGGGCCCAGCTCCTCCGGCGAGACCGTCCGCGCCCCCGGCAACGCATCGGCGTCGTCCGCGAGCGCGACCAGCCCGCACCCCCTGCCGCGCAGGAGGCGCCCCAGATCCGCCGCTATCTCCCGCGCCTCTGGCTTGCCGCGTTTGAGCAGAAAGCCAAACCGCATCGCGGCAGAGATTACTGCGGCAGCATCTCGTAGAACACGGTAATCGACAGACAGTGAAACTCGCTGTCCGAGCTCTGCGTGACGATCTTGTCCAGGATCTTCGCCCGCGGATTGTCACGGATCCAACGGGTCAGAACCTCACCCAGCTCCTCACGATCCTTGGCCTTCGTTGCAGTGAAGACCTTTGCCCCCATCAGCATGTCTCTAGCTCCTTCAGCGAAAACCCCGTTCGGACATTGCGTTCACGCTCGCCGAAGCTGCGGCGAAACGTTTGGGTTACATACCGTGTTCATGAATCATGTGCAAATAGATATTATGTCACTGTTATTATTGGATTTGTCACGTAATACACCGTATGACATTGAGGTTCTGTTCAGCCTGGGCTCGGGGTATCTCGGGCGATCAAACACGTCGTTTCCCGCACGACGAGACATCCGGTCGAAGGAGTCGCAGGAGCCCGCCTGCCACCTCGCGACCGTCGGTCGCGACCCTGGGCCTTGACGGCGGTCGCCGCCCGATGTCAAATCCGCCCTTTCCCGCGCGACCCACACCCACCGCGCCCATCACCCACATCGCACATCGCACATCCCACATTTTCGCACCGGAGGAATTCTGCTTGGAGACGCTGCTCGGCCGCCCGCTGGAAGTTGAAGTGAGGGATTCCGTCGACAAGGCCCTCAAGATCCTCAAGCAGAAGATGTCCAAGGAAGGCATCCTCCAAGAGATCAAGCGGCGGCGGTACTACGAGAAGCCCTCCGTCAAGCGGAAGCGCAAGATGCGCGAGGCGCGCAAGCGGCGCCGCCGCGAGGCCAAGCGCCGCGTCGTGCGCTGACCCGGAGCCGGACCCGGAGCCTGACGACCATGGGGGCTGACGGCCGACCGAGGCCGCCGTCGTCGCCTCCCGATCTCGGGCTCGCGACGCGCGCGGTGCACGTGGCGCGCGAGGGCGCGGCGCTCGGGCCGCGCGGCGAGCGTCCCGCGACCGCCGCCCTCCACCAGACGGCCAACTACGTCTACGCGGACACCGAGGCCGCGGCCGGCGCCGCCGCCGGAGAGGCCTTCCTCTACACCCGCCACGGCAACCCGACGACCGACGCGTTCGCGCGCGCCGTGGCCGAGCTCGAGGGCGCGGAGCGCGGGCTGGCCTTCGCCTCGGGCATGGCGGCCGTCTCGACGGCGCTCTTCGCTTCGGCCGCGGGCGGCGAGATCCTCGCCGCCGAGGGCATCTACGGTGGCACGACGGATCTGCTCGCGAACGTCAGTCCCCTGTTCGGCGTGCGCGCGCGCTCGGTGCCGGCCTGGGACCTCGCGGCCGTCGCGTCGGCCATCGGGCCCGACACGAAGGTGCTGCTCGTCGAGACGCTTTCGAATCCGCTCCTGCGCGTGCCCGACCTGCGGGAGCTCGGGAGGCTGGCGCGCGCGCGCGGGATGACCTTCATCGTCGACTCGACGTTCACGACGCCGTGCCTCGTGCTGCCGCTCGCGCTCGGCGCCGATCTCGTCGTCCACAGCGTGTCGAAGTACCTGTCGGGGCACGGCGACGTCATCGGCGGCGTCGTCGTTGGCGCGGCCGCCGCCCTCGAGCCGCTGCGCAAGCTGCGCACGCAGCTCGGCGGCACCATGGATCCCTTCGCGGCCTGGCTCGCGCTGCGCGGGCTGCGCACGCTGCCCCTGCGGCTCGCCCGCCAATGCGAGAGCGCCGCGCAGCTGGCCGCCACCCTCGAGACGCTGCCCGGCGTCGCGCGCGTCCACCACCCGAGCCTGCCCCATCACCCCGACCACGCCGTCGCGCGCGCGCAGCTCGGCGCCGCGGGCGCCATGATCACGATGCAGCTGGCGGACGGCGCGGCCGCGCGGCGTTTCTATGATCGCGTGCGCGTGTTCGCGCGGGCGGCCAGCCTCGGCGAGATCGTCTCGCTCGTCACGCACCCGGCGTCGTTCTCGCACGGGACGCTCCCGGCGGCCGAGCGCGCGCGCCTCGGCATCGACGAGGGCCTCCTGCGGCTCTCCGTGGGCATCGAGGACGTCGCGGATCTCGAGGCCGACCTGCGCCAGGCGCTCGCGTGAGGAGCGCCGTGCGTCGCCGGCCATGGCCACGTCGATGACAGGCTCGCCAACGATCACGACCTGGACCGAGCTGTCGATCGAGGTGGGCGCCGAGGCGGCGGAGCTCGTCGCGAGCGAGGTGGCTGAGCTCACGGGCGGCGTCGAGGTGCGCGACGCGGGGACGCTGCTGCGCGCGGCGGAGGGCCGCGCGGCCATCGTCGCGCAGTGCGCGCCCGAGGCGGCGGACGACGTGCTGGCCGCCGCGATGGAGACCTGCGCGCGCGCGCGCGCGGCCGGATTGCGCGTCGATCCCGTGAACGTGCGGCGGCGCGAGGCTCACGAAGAGGAGTGGCGCGACGTCTGGAAGCAGTATTTCCGCGCGACGCGCGTCGGGCGGACGTTCATCGTCCGCCCGAGCTGGGACCCGGGGACGATCGAAGATGGAGATCGCGTCATCGATCTCGACCCGGGGCGGGCCTTCGGTACGGGCGGACACGCCACGACGAGGCTGGTCATCGCGCTCGCCGAGGAGGTCGCCGATCGGCCCGTCGCGCGCTTCCTCGATCTCGGCTGCGGCTCGGGGATCCTCGCCGTGGCGGCGGCGCGCCTGTGGCCGCGCGCGGCCGGCCTCGCCGTCGACGTCGATCCCGAGGCCACGGCCTGCGCGCGAGAGAACCTCGACCGGAATCGCGTCGCGACGGTCGAGACGCGCACGGGGACGCTGGCCGACGCGCGCGGGCCTTTCGACGTCGTGCTCGCGAACATCCAGGCCGACGTGCTGCTGCCGCTCGCGGGCGAGCTCGTCGCCGCGCTCGCGCCGCGCGCGACGCTCGTGCTGTCGGGGCTGCTCACCGAGGCCGCGCCGCCCGTGCTCGCGGCCTATCTCGCGGCCGGCCTCACGCTCGAGGCGCGCCGCGACGAGGACGAATGGACGGCGCTGCGCCTCGCGGCGGGCGCCGCCGGACGCCGCTCCTAGAGCCGATGAGCCGCGTTCGCCTCTACGTGCCGGCCGAACGCCTCGCGGGCGCGCGGCTCACGCTCACGGGCGACGAGCACAAGCACCTCGCGCGCGTGCTGCGCGCGCGCGCCGGCGATCGGCTCACGCTCTTCGACGGCGCGGGGACGGAGATCGAGGCCGAGGTCGCGCGCGTCGGCGCGCGCGAGACCGAGCTCGCGCTCGGCGCGCGGCACGCGGGCGGCGTTCCGGCGCCGCCTGTGGCAATCACGCTGCTCATCGCGGTCCCGCGCGGCGAGCGCATGGACCTCGTGGTGCAGAAGACCACCGAGCTCGGCGTCGCGCGCATCGTTCCGATCTTGACCGAGCGGTCAGTCGCGCGGCCGCAGCCGAAGCAGCGCGCGCGCTGGGAGAAGATCGCGCGCGAGGCGGCGCGCCAGTGCGGACGCGCCGACGTCCCGGGCGTCGACGCCCCCGCGGCGCTCGCCGCCGCCGTCGGGGCGCCCGACCTGCCCGCCGTGCGCTTCGCGCTCTGGGAGGCCGAGCGCGCCCACGCGCTGCGCGTCGCCCTCGCGCGCGCCTTCACCGCGGACGCCGCGGGCCGGCAGCACCCGCCCACGGCGCTGCTCGTCGGCCCCGAGGGCGGCTTCCCCCCCGATGAGGTCGCGCTGGCGGCCGCGGCCGGGTTCGTGCCCGTGAGCCTCGGCCCGCGCGTTCTGCGGGTCGAGACGGCCGCCATCACGGCGGTCGCGCTCGTGCAGGCCGCGGCGGGCGGGCTCGATTGAGGCAGGCGGCGCAGCCCTGAACCCTTGTAAGGATTGCGCGAGCGAAGCGCGGCTTTGCCGCGCGCAGCGAGGGGGACCGGCCGAGGCCTCGCGAAGCGAGCGGGGTGGTGGTAGGGCGTGGGGGCCGAGGGTGCGAGCGGCAGCGAGCCACCCCCCGTCAAACCAAAAACAGCCTAAACTTGCCGTGGCGGCGCGGGCTCCTCAAGATGGGGACGTGACCGCCTTCGCCGCCACCATGTCCGCCGCCTCCAGCTCGTCCGTCCCCACCCGCGAAGAGCGCGTCCTGCGCGTGCGCGTGACCGGGTTCCCGCGCCGCACGGTGGCGGCGCTCTTCGACCTCGGCATGCTGCTGGCCTTCTCGGCCAGCATCACGCTCGTCGTGGCCGTGCTGCTCCACGTGCCCATGCCGAGCCTGCGCGAGGTGGGCCCCGATCTGCTCGTGGCCGGCATCCTCGACCGCAACCCCATGGCCGTGGGCGCCGTCGGCCTGTTCCTCGGCATGGCCGGCCTCTACGAGCTCTACTTCGCCGGCATCTCGGGCCAGACGCTCGGCATGCGGCTCGTCGGGATCCGCCTCATCTCGTATCGAGGGACGCCGCCTGGACCGGCGCGCGGGCTCGTGCGGCTCGTCGCGCTCGCCGTGAGCTTGCTGCCCGCGGGCCTGGGTTGGCTGTGGGCGCTCTTCGATCGCGAGCACCGCGCGCTGCACGACCACCTCGCGGGCACGTACGTGATCCTCGAAGAGTAGCGTCCGCCAGGGAGTCCATGGACTTGGCGTCCGATCCCCAAGCTCACGGGAAGTCAGTTTTCCGAGAGTGTCCAGACGCGCCTTTCGTGCCGCCGTCGTCGGTATCTTTGGTCTTGCGACGCTGAGATCCCAGAACGTCGCGTCTTTGGCAGGCGCCGACGGCTTGCGTTGTTGTGGCACACCAGGTGCACCGTTCAACGATGATGCCTGGACGTAGGTATTCCCCCAGCTCTGCAGCGTTGCTCGTCGCGGCCTTGGTCGCCCTGACGGCTTTGGCTTCTTGCGGCGGCGCAGTCACGCTTGGTCCGGACGGCGCGGCAGGCAACGGCGGCGAAGCAACGCACGATCCAGGATGCCCAGCCAAAGTGCCCACCGCAGGCGCGCCCTGCCAACCGATCTTGACGTGCGAATATGCAGGTAACGATCCACGCCACATGTGCGTAACCAGGGCCGACTGCGCCACGCCCGATCCTGCCATGCCGTTCCGTTGGTACG
>DASXOE010000063.1:0-50192 GCA_036494575.1 Polyangia bacterium
GGAAGAGCTCCTCGGTGAGCACCATCAGATCGTCGTAGGTGGCGTACGCCTGGTAGAACTCCAGCATCGTGAACTCGGGGTTGTGCTGGCGCGACAGGCCCTCGTTGCGGAAGTTGCGGCCGATCTCGTAGACGCGCTCGATGGCGCCCACGACGAGGCGCTTCAAGTGCAGCTCGGGCGCGATGCGCATGTTTAGATCGAGGTCGAGGGCGTTGTGGTGGGTCTTGAAGGGTTTCGCCGCCGCGCCGCCGACGATGGAGTGCATCATCGGCGTCTCGACCTCCTGAAAGCCGCGCGCGTCGAGAAACCGTCTGACGCCGCGCACGATGGCGCTGCGCTTCTTGAAAACCTCCCGCACCTCCGGGTTGACGACGAGATCGACGTAGCGCTGCCGGTAACGGATCTCCTGGTCCGACAGGCCGTGGAACTTTTCAGGCAGCGGGCGCGTCGCCTTCGTGAGCAGCTGGAAGCTGTCCGCGACGATCGTGAGCTCGCCGGTCTTCGTGATGGTCGCGCCGCCCACGGCGCCGATGAAGTCGCCGCGCTCGACGAACTTCCAGATCTCGAAGGCCCCATCACCGATGAGATCGCGGCGCACCCAAACTTGTAGCTCGCCCGAGCGGTCGAGGAGCTTCACGAACGTCGCCTTGCCGAAGTCGCGGATCTGCGCGACGCGGCCCGCGACGGCGAACTTCTCCGGCGCGAGCAACGTCGGCGGCGCCCCCTTAGGCGGCGCCTCGACCTCGGGCAGCGCGGCGCCCTCGAACTTCGCGCGCAGCTCGGCCGTCGTGTGCGTCGGCACGAACCCGTTGGCGTACGGATTCACGCCGCGCTTCCTCAGCTCGGTGACCGATTTCTCTCTCTCCGCTATCAGCTCGCGTTCATCAGCCATGCGTGTCCACAGGTTCTCAACAGGATCTGGCGTTGTAAGTATCCGAGGCCATTGCGCTTAGCGAGGACTATCCACAGGAGGACACCTAAAGGTCATCTTCATCCGCATCGGTGGCCGACCTCAAGGGCGCGGCCGAGGGGTCGCCCGCGAGCTGGAGGAGACGCGCCACCATGAACCGGTCGAGGTCGCCGTCGAGTGCCCCGTCGACGGCGCTGTCCTTGATGCCCGTGCGGTGGTCCGAGACCATGCGGTACGGCGCGAGCACGTACGAGCGGATCTGGCTGCCCCACTCGATGGCCTTCTTCTGGGCGTGGATGTTGCCCATCTTCTCTTCCTGCTTCTTCTGCTCGACCTCGAACAGCTTCGACCGGAGGATGCGCATGGCCGTGCCGCGGTTCTTGTGCTGCGAGCGCTCGCCGTCCGAGTGCACGGCGATGCCCGTGGGGATGTGGGTGATGCGCACGGCGGACTCGGTCTTGTTGACGTGCTGCCCGCCCGCGCCGCCCGAGCGCATGACGTCGATGCGCAGGTCCTTGTCGTCGATCTCGACCTTGATGGTCTCGTCGATGTCCGGGTAGATGAAGACGCTCGCGAACGACGTGTGGCGGCGCTTGGCCGAGTCGAAGGGCGAGATGCGCACGAGCCGGTGCACGCCGGCCTCGGCGCGCAGCCAGCCGTAGGCCCACTCGCCGTCCACGCCGATGGTCGCGCTCTTGATGCCGGCCTCGTCGCCCGGCTGGACGTCGAGCGACTCGACGCCGAAGCCTTTGCGCTCGGCCCAGCGCGTGTACATGCGAAGCAGCATCTGCGCCCAATCCTGCGACTCGGTGCCGCCCGCGCCCGCGTTGATGCTCACGAGCGCGCCGTTCTGGTCGTACGGCCCCGAGAGCATGCGCGCGAACTCCATCTTCGCGACGACGGCCTCGGCGCCTGCGAGCGTGCCGTCCGCCTCGCGCGCGGCGTCCTCGTCCTTGGTCTCGTCGGCCAGCTCGATGAAGACCTGCGCGTCCTCGCACGCCTTCATCTGCGCGTCGAAAGACTCGACGGCCGCCTTGAGGCGCCCCTGCTCCCGCATCGTCGTCTGAGCCTTGTCCCCCGCGCTCCAGAACTCGGGGGAGGCCGTTTGATCGTCGAGCTCCGCTATGCGCAGCCGTTTGCCGGCGATGTCAAAGATGCCCCCGGAGAATCTCCAGGCGGCTCTCCAACTTCGTGAGGCGTTCCCGCAGCGGGCTGATTTCCATGTTGCGGCGAATGTAGCATACGCCCCCCGCCGACTACGTCGGCTCGTCGGGCCCTTCACGCCCTGCCACCACACCTCCGCGACCTGCGGTCGCGGCCCCTACGGCCCGAGCGGATTGGTGAACGTGAAGTAGAGGTAGTTGAGGCACATCTCGTCCGTGGTCTTCTCGCCCCAGCGGAGCGGCGCCGACGTCATGGCCGCGCCGTTGATGACCGGCTCGTCGGCCTGCAGGTTGTCGAACGTGCACTCGAGGTGGACGGTATCGCCCGGGACGACCTTCGTGGGCTGCTGGTAGTAATAGAATTGCTGCCAGTGGAAGTTCCACTGCGGGATGTCGACGGCGCAGCCGGCGCTCCCGTCGGCGTGCTTGATCTGGACCTTGATCTGCGTGCCGTGCAGGTGCATGTGCGGGACGACGCCCCACAGGTCGAACTTGGCCTTGACGGGGAGATCCGCCGCGACGGTCTGCTTCGTGTTGGCGGGCACGACGAACGTCGTGTTGGCGACGGCCGCGATCGTGGCGCGGCTGATGGCCGGGATGGGCGTCTTCGAGTAGAAGAGATCCGCGGTCGTTCGATCCGTGACGTGCTTCGTGGTGAGCAGGTTGTAGTGAATCTGCATGACGACCTGCGTGCCCGCGTCGAGGTGGATCCCCGTGGGCGAGGGGAACGCCGTCGCGCCCGAGCCCGGCACCCAGCCGCCGATCGTGGGCGTACCGTCGACGCCCGTGCCGCCGAAGCACGTCCAGCCCGCGCCGGCCTCGGCGGCGTCCTTGGCCTGCACGGCCGCGAGCTTGTCCGGCGTGACCGAGAACAAGATCACGTGGTGGACCGTGGCCGTCGAGCCCGGGTGGATGTTGAAGCCGATGAGGTCCTGCCCCGCCGCGAGGGCCGGATCGACGAGGGTGCAGTGATAGTCGTCCGTGAGCAGATCGTTCGGGTGGTAGTCGGCCCCCGGGTCGAGCGTCGCGCCCGGCGTGCCCAGGTCGGGTCCGAGATTCGGCGGCGTCGCCGTCGCGTCGGCCGGATCCCCGGCAGGAGCGCCCTCGGCCGACCAGGCGCCCACGACCGCGATCTCCCGCGCCGTCAGCACGCGCGCGTCGCGAAAGTCGCCGCAGCCCTGCGCGGGCATCCAGGGCGGCATGGTGTGTTGCAAGGTCTGCGCCGCCATGAGCGCTGCGGTCTGGCGCGCGTCGTCGTAGGTGCCGAGCTCGAACGGCGCGATCCCGCCGGCGACGTGGCACATCTGGCAGTGCGCGGCGAGGATCGGCTGGACGTCGCGATAGTACGTCACGGAGCCGACGTCGGGGCGGGGCCCGGCGTCGGACACGCCGGCGCCCGTCGCCGGCGCGCCCGCCGTGCCGCCGTCGATCGAAGCGCCGCCCGCTCCGGCCGCGCCCGTCGTCGCGTCGCCGCTCACCTTGCCGCAGGCGCCCAGCGCCAAGGCGGCGGTCAGGGCGACAAAAAGCGCCGGCTTCAACCTTCGCCCGCGTCCTCGTGAAACGAATCGCATCGATAGGTCTCCTTGAGTCGCACGTACTTATGGGCCATCGCGCGATGAAAGGCCTCGTCCTTTTCCTCGAGCGACTTGACGACGCGCGCCGGCGCGCCCAGCACGAGGCTGCGCGGCGGGATGACCGTCCTCTGGGTCACGAGCGCCCCCGCGCCCACGACCGACCCGTTCCCGATGACGGCGCCGTCGAGGATCGTCGCCTGCATCCCGATGAGACAGCCGTCCCCGACGCGGCAGGCGTGGAGCATCGCCCGATGCCCGACCACGGTCTCCTCGCCGATCCGACACGGGCCGCCGTCGGCGACGTGAACGACGCTTCCGTCCTGGATGTTCGAGCGCGCCCCGATGCTCACGCCCGCGAGATCGCCCCGCAGCACGGCGCCGTACCAGATCGAGACATCGTCGCCCAGCTCGACGTCACCCACGACGGCGGCGCCCGGCGCGAGCACGACGCGCGCTCCGAACGCGGGCATCGTGCGCAGGTAACGATCGACGATGGCGCGCGGAAACAGCCGGCGCAGGGCGCCGAGGCGCGCGTCGAGCTCCGGCGCATCCGGCAAGGGCTCCGTGAGCGCCGTCACGGAGGTAGCGATCATGGCCATGGCGTCTTCATTGGACACGGGAGAGGCCGAAAAGACAAACCGCTTCAGCCTCGACGGGACGTCGCTGGGCGCGGCCTATGCCGTGATGAGGCGGAGCTGGCGCAGGCGTCCGGGCGTCTCGGCGGCGAGCGGGTAGTTGCCCGAGAAGCACGCGTCGCAGAAGCCCTTGCGGGGGACGTCAGCCGTGGTCGGCTCGCGGCCCGGCTGCCCGTCGACCGAATCGTAGAGGCCCGGCAGCGACAGGTATCCGAGCGAGTCGGCGCCCACGAAGTCGCGGATCTGGACGACGGAGTTGTGCGAGGCGATGAGCTCCTCGCGCGTCGGCGTGTCGATGCCGTACCGGCAGGGGCCGATCGTGGGCGGCGAGCTGATGCGCATGTGCACCTCGCGCGCGCCGGCGCTGCGGATCATGCCCACGATCTTGCGCGAGGTCGTGCCGCGCACGATCGAGTCGTCGACGACGACGACGCGCATGTCCTTGAGCACCTCCCGCACGGGCGAGAGCTTGAGCTTCACCCCGAAGTGACGAATCTGCTGCGACGGCTCGATGAACGTGCGGCCCATGTAGTGCGAGCGCATGAGGCCCTGGTCGTAGGGGATGCCGCTCTGCCGCGCGTAGCCGATGGCGGCCGCGACGCCCGAGTCGGGCACGGGGATGACGACGTCGGCCTCGACGGGGTGCTCGAGCGCGAGGCGGCGGCCCATGCGCTCGCGCGCGCGGTAGACCGAGCGCCCGTCGATCGTCGAGTCGGGGCGCGCGAAGTAGACGAACTCGAAGACGCAGCGCTTCGCGGGCTGCGCGCCGAGCGGGCGCACCGAGCGCGGGCCGTTGCGATCGATGAGCACCATCTCGCCCGGCTCGATGTCGCGGACGAACTCGGCGCCGATGAGCTCGAACGCGCAGGTCTCGGACGACACGACCCAGGTGGGCGCGCCGCCGCCCGCGGCGGGCACCTTCCCGAGCACCAGCGGCCGGAAGCCCATGGGATCGCGCACGGCGATGACCATGTCCTCCGACAGAAAGACCAGCGAGTAGGCGCCGCGCACCTGCGACAGCGCGTCGGCGATGCGATCCGGGAGGTTGTGCTCCCGCGAGCGCGCGATGAGGTGGACGATGCACTCGGTGTCGGAGGTCGTCGTGAAGATCGCGCCTTCGGCCTCGAGGCGCTCGCGCAACTCGACGGCGTTGACGAGGTTGCCGTTGTGTCCGAGCGCCACCGAGCCGCCCGCGTAGTCGACGGCGATGGGCTGCGCGTTCTTCTCGGTGGAGTCACCGGCCGTCGAGTAGCGCACATGACCGATGGCGGCGAACCCCGGCAGCCGCGCCAGGCGATCGGCCGTGAAGATGTCGTTGACGTGCCCCATCTCGCGCACGTGGCGCAGATGATCGCCGTCGGTCGCGACGATGCCGGCGGACTCCTGGCCTCGGTGCTGCAGGGCATAGAGGCCCAGGTAGGCGAGGTTCGAGGCCTCCGGGTGGCCGTAAATGCCGACGATGCCGCACATGATTCGTGCGGCGCGAAGCTAGCACGTCGCCTCCAAGACAGCCAGAAGACAGCCAGAAGACAGCCAGGCGCCGCGTCGGGAATAAACCGCCCGCCGCGCGCATTTACGCGTCTGAAGACTTCGGGCATACTGCCGCCGGAAAAATCGAATGATCGAAGTCAAAGGTCTGACCAAGTACTACGGCGAGCACGCCGCGATCTCCGACCTCAACTTCAGCATCGCGCGGGGCGAGGTCATCGGCTTTTTGGGGCTGAACGGCGCCGGCAAAAGCACGACCCTCAAGGTGCTGGGCTGCGTCTTGCTGCCGACGGCCGGCGTCGTGACCGTCGACGGCATCGACATCGCCCAGGATCCGCACGCGGTGCGGCGCCGCATCGGCTTCCTGCCCGACACGCCGCCCCTCTACAGCGAGATGACGGTGGGGCGCTATCTCGGCTTCGTGGCGCAGCTGCGCGGCGTGCCGGCCTCCGAGACGGAGGCGGCCGTGGCCGACGCCGAGCTCAAGACGGCGACGCGCGACAAGCACGACGACCTCATCAGCAGCCTCTCGCACGGCTACCGCCAGCGCGTCGGCGTCGCGCAGGCCCTCGTGCACCGGCCGAAGCTCCTCATCCTCGACGAGCCGACGAGCGGGCTCGACCCCGTGCAGATCGTCGAGATGCGCAACATGATCCGCGCGCTGCGCGGCTCGCACACGATCCTGCTGTCGAGCCACATCCTGTCCGAGATCAGCCAGACGTGCGACCGCCTGCTCGTCATTCAACGCGGCGAGATCGTCGCGCAAGGGACGGAGCAGGACCTCGCGCGCGCCATGGGTGGAGGCGGAACCATCGAGGTCGAGGTGGCGGCGCCATCTGCGCGCGCAATCGAGGTCGCGCGCTCGGTCGACGGCGTGGGAGAGGTCACGCTCCTCGCCGAAGGCGACGGCGTCGCGGCGCTGTCTTTTCGGGCGGCGCCCGAGCTGCGCCCACGACTGGCCCGGGCGCTCGTGCAGAACGGCATCGATCTGCTGCGCATCGACCGCGGGGCCGCGCGCCTCGAGTCGATCTTCATCCAGCTCACGAAAGACCGCCCCGCCGGCGAGGCTGACGCCGGCGCGCGCGCACAGGCCCCTGCCCCCTCGGAGCTCCCGCAATGAACGCCACCCTCCTCATCGCGCGCCGCGAGCTCGGCGCGTACCTGCGCTCGATGACCGGCTACGTCATCGCGGCGCTCGTGCTCGTCATCGACGGCCTGCTCTTCCAGGCCTTCGTGCTGGGCGGCCCCGAGAAGCTCTCCGCCGAGGTCTTGAGCAACTTCTTCTACATCTCGAGCGGCACGACGATGATCGCGAGCGTCTTCATCTCGATGCGCCTGCTCGCCGAGGAGCGGCAGACCGGCACCCTCGTCCTCCTGACGTCGTCGCCCGTGCACGACTGGGAGATCGTCCTCGGGAAGTTCCTCTCGGCCTTCGTCTTCCTCGCGCTCATCACGCTCGCGACGGTGTACATGCCGGCGCTCATCTTCGTGAACGGCAAGGTCTCGTTCGGCCACATGGCGGCCGGGTACCTCGGCCTCCTCCTCCTCGGCGCCGCGGCGCTCGCCATCGGGACCTTCGGCTCGGCGCTCGCGCGGACGCAGGTGCTGGCCGCGATCTTCTCGGGCGTCATCATCGTCGCGCTGCTCATCTGCTGGCTGCTCGGCCGCGTCACAGAGTGGCCGCTCACGGACGTGTTCACGGCCATGGCGCTCTGGCAGCGCCACTTTCCGCCGTTTCAAGTCGGCCAGGTGCACGTGCGCGACGTCTTCTATTACCTCGCGACGACCTACCTGGCGCTCTTCGCGGCCACGCGGGTCATGGAGGCGCGGCGATGGCGATGAACGCTGGCGGGCGCGCGCCGGCCCTGGGGCCGAGCGCGAGGTGGTCCGTCCTGTGGGGCCTCGGCATGGCGCTCGTCTTCATCGGCGAGCGAATCGTGGGCGCGGGCGCCGGCGCATCTCGCGGCGCCGCCACGCTGGCCGGCCTCGCGCTCGTCGTGGCGGCGATGGTCGCGCGCGCGCGGCGCGCCGGTCGTGCCGACCCCGAGCGCGCCCGGGCCGAGCGCCTGCTGCTGCGCCTCTACGGTCTCGGCCTCCTGGCCGTCGCGCTCTACTTCGTGCAGTCCGACCTGCCCACGCTGCGCGGCGGGATGCCGCTCGAACACTCCTCGCCCAAGCTCGCGACGACGCTCGCGGCGCTGTGGCCGGCCATCTGGATGGCGGCCGCCTGGCCCATCGCGCTCATCGAGATGTCGTACGCCCAGATGGCCAAGGCGCCCCGCCTCGAGATGGGCCGCTTGCGTGACGCCCTCTTCTCCGGGCTCGGTGTGGCGTTCGCGGTCGTCTTCGTCTTCACCGTCGTCTACGTCTCCTCCGAGCGCGACCACAAGTTCGACCTGGCCTACTTCCGCACGACGCGTCCTGGAGAGGTCGTACGCAAGATCGTGCGCACGCTCGACCAGCCCATGGAGATCGCGTCCTTTTTCCCCGGGGGCAACGAGGTGCGAGAGGAGGTGGACGAGTACCTGGCGGACCTCGCCAAGGAATCGGGCCAGCTCAAGGTCACCCACTACGACTTCGACATCGATCCCATCAAGGCCAAGGAGCTCGGCGTCTCGACGAACGGCACGCTCGTCTTCGTGCGCGGCCATCGCCACGAGCTCCTGGGCTTGCCGGTCCAGTTCGAGGCGGCCCGAAACGCGCTGCGCACGCTCGACAAGGAGGTGCAGCAGCGGCTCATGAACCTCACGCGCCAGGCGCGGTCCGCCGCCTTCACGACGGGGCACGGCGAGCGGACATGGGAGCCGCCCGCCGACGCCAACGACAAGCGTGCCGGGCTCATGAAGCTGCGCGAGCTCATGCTCGATCAATCGTACGACCTGCGCACCTTCGGCGCCGCGGACGGCCTCGGCCAGGACATCCCAAAGGACGTCACGGTGCTGTTCATCGTGGGTCCGCAACGGCCGTTCCTCCCGGACGAGTCCGCGTCGGTCACCCGGTTCATCGACCGCGGCGGCCGCGTGCTCATCGCGCTCGATCCCGAGAATCACGTCCTCATGAAGGAGATCCTCGACCCGCTCCAGCTCGAGTACCACGACGTCACGCTCGCGAACGACCAGGCCTTCGTCCGGCGCACGCACACCGACGCCGACCGCACGAACATCGTGACGGCGACCTTCTCGTCGCACCCGTCGGTGACGACGCTGTCGCGCCTCGGCGCGCGCGCGCCCGCGATCTTCCTGGGCGCGGGCTGGATCGATGCCAAGCGAGGCCGCCCCGTCGACATTCAGGTCGACGCGCCCATCAAGGCGCACCACGCGACGTTCCCCGACAAGAACAACAACTTCCAGCCTGACCCGGGCGAAGATCGCCGCGCCTGGGAGCTCTCGGGCGCCGTCGTGAAGGGCCTCGCGCGCGTCTTCGTCATCGCCGACTCCGATTGGCTCGCCGACGAGGCCATCCAGGCTCCGGGCAACGAGCTCCTGGCCCTGGACTCCATGCACTGGCTCATGGGCGACGAGGCGTTTCAGGGGCTCGTCTCGAGCGAGGTCGATCTGCCCATCACGCACACGCGCAAGCAGGACGCCGCCTGGTTCTACTCGACGATCTTCCTCGCGCCCGCGCTCGTGCTCGGCGTGGGCTGGGTCACGACGAAGCGCCGGCGCAAGGACGCGGGCACGCCCGCCCCTCGCCCGCAGGGGGCGACGTCGTGACGGGCCGGTCGGCGGCGCTGCAGGGCGGCCTCGCGGTGGCCGGTCTCCTCGCGGCGCACCTGACGTGGCAGCGCGAGCCCGAGCGCGCGCCCGGCGAGGTCACCATCATCGACGCCTCGAAGGCCGACGTCGCGCGCGTCCGCTACGAGGACGCCGAGAACATCCTCGGCCTCGAGCGCCAGACCGAAGACGGCGAGCCCGGCATCCGGTTGCACGTCGAGGCCAAGGCGAAGGCGCCGGCCGCGAAGGCGGGCGAGGCCCCGCCACCGCCGGCATCGCCTGCCCGCGAGCTCCGCGGCAACGCCGACGCGCTCAAGCTGGCCGACAAGTTTGCGCCGTTCGTGGCGCCACGCGCCTTTGGCGTCATCGAGGGGCCCAAGCTCAAGGAGCTCGGCCTCGAAGCGCCGACGCGTCACCTCGAGCTCCTCGTCCGCGGAGACACGCACAAGTACGATATCGGCGTCGCCGCCAACGCCCAGAACGGCGAAGCGTTCCTGCGCGACACGCGCGACGGCCGCGTCTATCTCATGCCCCGCCAGATCCTGACCGATCTGTCCAACGCCCGGCGTCTCGTCGACTCGCGCCTGCACGCCTTCGAGACGAAGGACTTCGACCACCTGACGTTGTCGGTGAACGCCAAGCGCAAGGACTACGTCCACCTCGGACGCGAGAACGCCACCCTCGACGGCTACGCGCCCGCCAAGACGCCCGACAAGCGTGACCAGACGGTCAAGAACTGGGCCGACGCGCTCTGGCGGGCCTTCCCCATGGAGGTGCTCGGCAAGGGCGAGGCGCCCAAGGGCGGGGCCTTCAAGATCGCGTTTCGCGTCGAGTATACGGAGAAGGGCAAGCCCGTCGGATGGACGGAGATCGGCCGGCTCGAGACCGAGGCGGCCAGCGGGACGAGCGCGGCGGCGCCCGAGGTCGCCGAGAACATCTATGCGCGCACCGAGCACAGCGTCGGCTGGTCGAAGCTGCACTCGGGCGAGCAGCTCATCACGGACGCCGAGAAGCTCGCAACGGCGCCCTGACGGCCGCTCGAGCGGCGCCAGATCTCGGGCCCGCTTCGGTTGACGCGGAGGGGCTGGCGGAGAACAATCAGGCGGTGAAGCGCATCTTGGCCGTGCTCCTCGCCGTCGGCGCGCTGGCGGCGGCCGCGGCGGGCGGGCGCGCCGTCGACGGCGCGCGCGACCAGACGGTGCGCCGGGAGGCGACGCGCGCCGCCGAGGCAGCGGGCATGCGCGCCTCCGACGCGCTGGCGGCCCACGTCGGCGAGCTCAAGCTCGAGGCGCACAACGCGGCCTCGAATCCACGGCTCGTGGCGGCGCTCCGTGGCAACGTCGACGCCGCGACCCTGCAGGATCTCTTCCGCAGCGAGGAGTGGTGGGAGCCCTACCGCAACGCCTTCAAGGTCTACGCCGTGGCCTTCGAGGGCGAGAGCCTCGACGTCATCGAGGGCATGAAGACGGCCGAGTTCGCGTCGGATCTGCTCGTGCGCGAGGCGCGCGAGAGACGCGAGGCCGTCTCCGAGATCGTCATGGGCAAGGGCTGGCCCTACGCGGCGGCGGCCGTCGCCATCGACGTGCCGGAGCGCCGTGTGCCGCTCGTGCTCGTGCTGGCGCGACCCGTCGACGAGGCGGCGGTTCGCAAGCTCTCCGAGAAGGCGCGCGGCGCCGTGTTGCTCTCCGATGGGAAGATCCCTGTAATCGAGACGGGCCCTGACGGCCAGCGCGAGCTCTTGCGCACGGCCGTGGGGAGTGAGGGCAAAGGTCCGCTCTTCCAGCCGCCGCCGCAGCCCGGCGCGGATGCCTCGCCCCACTGGGCAGCCGCCGTGAGCCCGCTCGCGCCCGGGCTGTGGATGTGGACGTTCGCGAGCGGGGCCGACGCGGCCGCCGACAGCGCGGGCGCCGCCGCCGCGACGAAGGGCGCGATCTGGACGGTGGCCGCGCTGCTCGCGGCCGCCCTCCTCTTCCTGGGCTTTCGCCGCGGACAGGGCGCCACGCCGCCCGGCCTCACGGCGGAGCTGGCCGGGCTCGGCGCGACGGGAGGTCGAGGCTTGCCGGTCACGCGTCCGCCCACGAGCGCCGCGCTGCCGGGCGCGACGGCGCCCGCGACGACGCCCGTCTCCGCCAGCGCGGCCACCGAGATTCACCGCACCGACGGCGGCGCGAGCGGCGGCCCGTCCCGGCCGAGCGTGGGCAAGGCCGTGATCTTCGGCCGCTACACGCTGCTCGACCGCCTGGGCGAAGGCGGCATGGCCGAGGTCTACACGGCCGCGACCTTCGGCGCCGAGGGCTTTCGCCGCACCTTCGTCGTCAAGCGGCTGCGCGCCGAGCTCGCGCGCGAGCCCGCCGTTGTCGCGCAGTTCATCGACGAGGCCAACCTCGCGTCGTCGCTCGTTCATTCGAACATCATCCCGGTCTTCGACTTCGGCAAGGTCGGCGACGAGTACTTCATGGCCCAGGAGTACATCCTCGGGCGCGATCTCGGGCGCCTCACGGCGCGCGTCATCGAACGCGGCGGCCGCGCGCTCGCGCCGCTCGTCGTCTTCTACGCCGCGGCCGAGACGCTCAAGGCACTCGAGTACGCCCACACGAAGCTCGGCGACAACGGCCGTCCGCTCGGCATCGTCCATCGCGACGTTTCGCCCAGCAACATTCTGCTGTCGGCGCGCGGCGAGGTGAAGCTGTTCGACTTCGGCATCGTCAAGGCCGAGGGCCGCGTCACGAAGACCCAGCACGGCGTCGTGAAGGGCAACGTCAGCTTCATGTCGCCCGAGCAAGCCCGCGGCGTCGACGTCGACGCCCGCGCCGATCTCTTCTCGCTCGGCCTCGTGATGTACTACGCCCTCACGGGCGAGGTCCTCTACCAGGGCAACACGACGTACGAGCTGCTCGTCAAGGCGGCGACCGGGCCAGGTCCCGACGAGCTGCCACGCATCGCCGCCCTGCCGGGACCCGCCGCCGAGATCGTGCGCCGCGCGCTGCAGATCGATCCGACCGAGCGTTACGCCAGCGCCGCCGACTTCGCCGCCGCCGTCGCGCCCCACGTCGCGGGCGCGCCCGCCGAGGCGGCTCGCCTCATGAAGGAGCTCTTCGCGGCCGACTTTCAGCAGGAGGAGGCGCGCTTCTCGGCGGCCATCCCCGCGACGGATCCCGGCGCGGCCACCGGCCTCGGCGGCACGCAAGAGTTCGGCTCGCGGCGGTCGTGACGGGGCCGTCGGAAGCGTCCCGGACGACTCTGCTCGTCGTCCACGTGACGTCGGCGCTCGATCCGCCCGGCCCGCAGCTCGTGACGCGGACGGAGCGGCCCTGCCGAGGCCTCGGGGAGCTCGAGCACGTCACCGTCGTGAGCGGCTCGCTCCTCTCGCCGTCGCTCCTCGCGTCGGGCCTGCTCGACGAGGCCGACGTGCTCGTCCTCGCCGACGCCGCCGATCCCGATCTCCTGCCCGTCGTCGACGCCCGGCGGCGGCGCCAGCGCCTCACGATCTACGAGATCGGCACGCATCTCTTCTCGCCGCCGCGCTGGGGCCGCACGGCGCCGCGCGCCCGCGACCTCGTCCTGCGCGGCGTGCCGGCGCACCTCGCGCGGCACGCCGACGGCCTCCAGCTCGCGACCGCCGCGCTCGAGGCGCGCTTCGGCTTCCTGAACGCGCGGCGCGCCGTGTTCCCGAGCCAGCTGTGGGACGCCCCGGGCGCGCCGGCGCCGCGCCCGTACGCCCGCGAGCGCGTCGTCATCGGCTGGGGCGGCTCGCGCGCGCACGAGGGCGACCTGCGCGCCGTCGTCCCGGCGTTGCGGGGCGTCCTCGAGCGCCACGCCGAGGTCCACGTCGCCGTCATGGGCGACGCCGAGCTCGCGGGCGCCCTCGAAGGACTGCCGGCGGGCCGCCTCACGCTCACGCCGCCCGGCCCGGCCGACGAGTTTGCGCGCTTCCTGGACGGCCTCGACATCGGCCTCGCGCCGCTCCTGCCCACGGACTTCAACCGCTGCCGCGGCGACGCCCGATACCTCGACTACGCGGCCCACGGCGTGCTCGCCGTCTGCGCCGATCTCGAGCCCTATCGCGGCGCCGTGCGCCCCGGCCACACGGGGTTCCTGTTCCGAGACGCCAGCGAGCTCGAGACCATCCTCGAGCGCGCGCTCGCCGAGCCCGAGCTGCGCCTCGCGACGACCTCGACGGCCGCGCGCGAGGTCGGAGACACCCGCCTCGAACGGCGCCACGTCGGCGACCGGCTCGCGTTCTATCTCGAGACGGCGACCCAGCTCGGCCTGCCGCTCGCGCCGCGCCCGACGCCGACGCCCGAGCCACTCGAGACACCCGGCGTGGCGCCGGCCTTCGCGGGCTCGCGCTACGTCGCCCTCGGCGGTGGCGAGACGGAGCGCCTGCTGCGCGCTGGGCTCGAAGAGCGACGCGCGGGCCGAATGGCCGAGGCGCGCCGCTGCTTCACCGAGGCCCGACGCGCCTCGCCGCGCGCGTACATGCCAGAGCTCCTGCTCGGCGAGACGGAGGAGGATCCCAAGCTGTCGATCGAGGCGCTCGAGCGCGCCGCCGAGCTCGGTCCCCGCTCCTGTCTCGCCGCCTATCTGCTGGGCGTGCGCCTCGGCTACGCGGGCGTGGCCGACGAGGCGGCGGCCGCCCTGCAGCGCGCGAGCGCCATCGCGCCCTCCTTCGGCGCCCCGCAGGAGCGCCTCGCCGAGCTCGCGGAGGCGGCCGGCCGGATCGACGAAGCCTGTCTGCTGTACGAAGAGGCCGCCCTGCAAAACAGCGCCTTCGCGCTGCCGTTGGCGCGCCTCGCCACGGTGGCCCTGCGCGAGGGCCGCCTCGACAAGGCGGTCGGGCTGCTCGAGCGCAGCCTCGCCGACGACCCAGATCTGTGGCTCACGAACCTCGTCGTAGGCCGCGCCTACCTCGCCCAGCGCCGCTTTCACGAGGCGCGCGCGCACCTCGAGCGCGCGCTCGAGGACTCCGAGGACCGCGCCGTCGTGCTGGCCGCGCTCGCGCAGGCGGATCTCGGCATCGGCGATCTCGACGCCGCGCGCAACGCCCTCGAGCAGGCCCGCCACTCCCAGACCGAGTAGGATGTCGGGCGCGTGCGAACGCTCACGAGCATCGCCGTCATCCTGGCTGCGCTGGCGGGAATCCTCGGCCTCTCGATCTGGAGCGCCCTCGGTGAGCACGAGCGGCTCATGGACGCCTTCGCGACGACGACGCGCCAACAGGTCCACGCCTCGGTCGAGGCGCTCTCGGCGCGGCTCGACGCCCTCGATCAGGACACGCGCATGCTCACCGACCTCCTCGAGCGCTCACGCGACAAGCGCGACGCCGATCCCGCGACCGAGCGGCGCGTGTGGGACAGCGCCTTCACCGCGCTCACCGTCGTCGTCGCGCAGTACCGCGCCATCGCCTTCGTCGACGCGTCGGGCGTCATCCAAGTGCTGGCCGCCGACCCCACGGAGCAAAAGGAGATCATCGATTCGTTGCTGCCACCGGCGCGGGAGCTCGCGGCCGACGTGTCGAAAATGCACGCGAAGGCGCTCGGCGCGCCGGCGCGGCACGGCGACCGCTCGTTTCTCCTTTACGGCTCACCGGTGCGCGGCGGCGGCGCCATCGTCGTGGCCAGCGACGCCGCGATCTTCCTCGGCGCCGTGGCCTGGACGCCCCTGCCGGTCGCGCGCCTGTTCGTGACCGACCCGGCCGGCGTCGTGTGGGCCGGCTGCGAGACGCCGCGCGGGTGCGGCATCATGTCCTCCGAGGCCGTGCCGAGCTCGTTGCCGCCCACGACCGCGAGCTACCGGTACGTCGGCGCGCGCGGCTCCCGCGCCGTGACGCTCGGCCCCGTGCCCGCCGTTCAGGTCTCGGAGCGCCTGGCGCGACCGACGGGAGACTGGACCGTGACCTGGCTCGCGTCGACGGAGGCCCTCGTCGCGCGCGAGCGTTCCCTGCTCGCGCGCATCATCCTCACGGCGCTGGCGGCGGCCCTCGCCGTGGCCGGCGTGGGCGCCGCGATTCTCCGACAGCAGAGGCGGGCCGTGACGCTCGAGAGCCGCCTGCAGGTCGCACAGGCCCTCGTGCGCGCCGAGAAGCTCATCACGGTGGGTGTGCTCTCGGCTGGCATCGCCCACGAGATCGGCAGCCCGCTCGCGGTCATTCGGGGCCGGGCCGAGCAGGTGTTGAACCACCTCGGCGCCACGGGTGCCCGCGCCGACGACGTGCGTGTCATCATCAAGCACATCGACAACATCAGCTCGACCATCCGCCAACTGCTCGACTTCTCGCGCCGCCAGCCGGTCGCGCCAAGCGCCGTGCCCTTCGACGTGGCCATCGAGCGCGCGCGTGGCCTGCTGCAATGGAAGCTCGAGGCCAACGGCCTCACGCTCGAGGTGGCGCTCGACGACGATCTGCCCATGCTCGCCGCCGATCCCGATCAGCTGCAGCAGGTGCTCGTCAACCTCCTCCTCAACGCCTGCGACGCCTCGGAGACCGGACGCTCCGTGCTCATCGAGGCGAGCGCGACCGGGAAGAAGGAGGTCGCCTTCTCCGTCGTCGACCACGGCTGCGGCATCGCCCCCTCGGACATGAACGCCGTCTTCGATCCGTTCTTCACGACGAAGAAGCGCGGCGAGGGCACGGGCCTCGGCCTCACGATCGCCGCCGGCATCGTGCGCAACCACGCCGGCCAGATCAACCTCTCGAGCGCGCCCGGCGCGGGCACGACTGTGACCGTCCTGTGGCCCACGATCGCGAACCGCCGGGCGGTCACGCATGCGTAAGGTGCGCGTGCTCGTCGTCGACGACGTCGTCGACATGGCGGAGACGGTCGCCATGGATCTCGACGCCGCGGGATACGAAGCGGCCGTGGCCGACAGCGGAACCAGCGCCGTGGCGCTCTTCCAGAAGGACCCCGCCGACGTCGTCGTCACCGATCTGCGCATGAAGAACGTCGACGGGCTCGACGTCCTCGAGGGCGTCAAGCGGATCGATCCCGAGGTCCCCGTGCTGCTCATGACGGCCTTCGGAGGCGTCGAGAGCGCCGTCGAGGCCATGCGCCGCGGCGCCTTTCACTACCTCACGAAGCCCTTCGAGCTGCACGCGCTGCGCGCGCTCATCGAGCGCGCCTGTCGCGAGCGCGTGCTGGTGCGCGAAAACGCCCTTCTGCGCCGCACGCTGCGCGCCAACCTCGCGGAGCGGCAGATCCTCGGCGCGAGCCCGGCGATGCAGCAGTTGCGCGCGCTCGTCGAGCGCGTCGCGAGCGCCGCCTCCCCCGCGCTCATCTCGGGCGAGACCGGCACGGGCAAGGAGCTCGTCGCGCTCGCCATCCACGCGGACGGACCGCGCGCCGACCGCCCGTTCGTCGCGCTCAACTGCGCGGCCTTGCCCGAGCACCTGCTGGAGAGCGAGCTCTTCGGCCACGCGCGCGGCGCCTTCACGGGCGCCGCGCAGGCGCGCCGGGGCCTCTTCGTCGAGGCCGAGGGAGGGACGCTGTTCCTCGACGAGGTCGGCGACCTCCCGCAGCCCTTGCAAGGCAAGCTCCTGCGCGTCCTGCAGTCGGGCGAGGTGCGCCCTGTCGGCAGCGAGGCCGTCCGCACCGTCGACGTGCGCTGTATCGCGGCGACGCACAAGGATCTCGGGCAGCTCGTCGACAAGGGCCTCTTCCGCGAGGATCTGTTCTTCCGGCTCGACGTCCTGCGCGTCCCCGTCCCCGCGCTGCACGAGCGCAGCGAGGACATCCCGCTCCTCGTCGAGCACTTCTTGCGTCGCAGCCTCGATCGGTCTCCGCGTTCGGTGCTCCATGGCTTCGAGCCCGAGGCGCTCGACTATTTGCTGGCGCACCGCTGGCCTGGGAACGTCCGTCAGCTCGAGAACCTCGTCGAGCGCCTCGTCGTCACGGCACAGGCGCCGCTCGCGCGCCTCGCCGATGTCCGGCAAGCCCTCGGTCCCGGGCGCGATTCCGACCCGCTTTCAGTCCTCGTCCAAAAGCCGCTCACGCTGAGCGAGCTGTCCGATCGGTACATCGCGGCCATCCTCCAGAAGGTGGACGGCAGCAAGCAGAAGGCCGCCGAGATCTTGGGCGTCGACCCTTCGACGTTGTATCGCCGCGAAAAGACGCGAGAATAATCGCCGTCCCCGGTTTCGCAAAACGCAAATTCCTGCTGGCGCTCTGCAAGGCTTCGCGTCCGTGGCGATTCCGGTAGGTTGCCGCCAAGTTTCGTGAGCGTTTCCGGCCCGAGTCCACCCTCGGTCCGGCGCGTGTCGCGAAACCAATTCCCGTGCGACGGCGCGGACCGCGTCCTGGCATGCAGCCGGCGGCACCGGCGTTGCTACGCGTTGCCGCGAAACGGCCGCTCCGGCGCACGGAGGCCGCCACCCGCCACCAAACTTGCCAGGAGCCAAGAACGATGAGGATCGCCAGGAGCACGAGAATCTGGATCGCGGTCGGGGGCCTCGCGGCTCTCCTCACGACGTTTGCGGTGGGCGCGAGGACGGCCCTCGCCCAGACCGCCGCGGCGGCGCCAGCGGCGCAGGCGGACCTCGCGACGCGCGTCGCGGATCTCGAGGCCTACATCACCAACAGCGCACCCAAGGCCATGACGACCTCGCCCGGACCCGGCCACAACGCCTGGATGATGACCTCGTCGGCCCTGGTGCTCTTCATGACCCTGCCCGGCCTGGCGCTGTTCTACGGCGGCCTCGTGCGCCGCAAGAACATCCTGTCGGTCATGGCGCAGTGTCTCGGTTGCGCCGGCCTCGTCACGCTCTTGTGGTGGGCCGTCGGCTACAGCTTCACGTTCGCGGCGGGCTCGCCGATCCTGGGTGGCCTCAAGTTCAAGTTTCTGACGGCGGTCACGGGCGCGCCCAACGGCGACTACGCGGCTTGGGTCTCGCAGAGCGTCTTCGCGATGTATCAGCTCATGTTCGCCATCATCACGCCCGGCCTCATCGTGGGCGCCATCGCGGAGCGCATGAAGTACTCGGCTGTGATGGCCTTCATCCTGGTGTGGATGTTCGTGGTCTATTTCCCGCTCGCGCACATGGTGTGGGGCATCGACGGCCTCATGAACGGCGTGTGGAACGCCAAGGCCTCTATCAAGGCCATCGACTTCGCGGGCGGCACGGTCGTCCACATGTCGTCGGGTTGGTCGGCCCTCGTGCTCTGCCTCATCCTCGGCAAGCGCACGGGCTTCGGCAAGCGCGCCTTCATGCCGCACAGCCTCACGCTCACGATGGTCGGCACGGGCATGCTGTGGGTCGGCTGGTATGGCTTCAACGCCGGCAGCGCCGTCGCCTCCGACGTCATCGCAGCGAACGCCTTCATGACGACGACGCTGGCCGCCGCCATCGCGGGCGCGACCTGGCCCACCATCGAGTGGCTCACGCGCGGCAAGCCAACGATCCTCGGCTTCTGTTCGGGCATCGTCGCGGGCCTCGTCGTCATCACGCCGGCGGCCGGGTTCGTCTCGGCCACGAGCGCCGTCATCATCGGCCTGCTCGCGGGCGTCGTGCCGTACCTGGCCTGCACGAAGCTCAAGGCGATGTTCAACTACGACGACGCGCTCGACACCTTCGGCGTGCACGGCGTCGGCGGCACGATGGGCGCGCTCGTCACGGGCATCTTCGCGACGCCCGACGCGAACGCCAACCTCAACACGAACCTCGCGGGCATCGTGGGCAAGACGCTCTGGCTCGAGCAGCTCAAGGCCATCGGCCTGACGATGGCGCTGTCGATCGGCGGGACCGTCGTCATCGCCTACGCCATCAAGGCGGTCATCGGCCTGCGGCCCACGGTCGAGAGCGAGGAGTCCGGGCTCGACGAGAGCGACCACGGCGAGGCCGGCTATCACCCCGAGGAGGGCGGCTATCACGGCGAGGCCTCGGCGGCGGCCTCCGTCGCGGGCGCTCCGATCCTCGCGAAGACCTGACGGAAGACATCGACGTGAAAAGGATCGAAGCCATCATCAAGCCGCACAAGCTCGACGACGTGAAGGACCGCCTTCGTCAGGTCGGGATCTCGGGCATGACCGTCGCCGAGGTCAAGGGGTTCGGCCGCACGGGAGGCAAGACCGAGGTCTACCGGGGCTCGGCCTACGTCGTCGACTTCGTCCCCAAGATCCGCATCGAGGTCGTCGTCAAGGACTCCATGGTCGCCGAGACCGTACAAGCCATCACGAGTGCCGCCAAGACCGGCAAGATCGGCGACGGCAAGATCTTCGTGACGCCGGTCGACGAGGCCGTGCGCATCCGCACCGGCGAGAAAGGCGACGAGGCTGTTTGATCTGACGGGGTCCGGTTCGCTAGGGAGCTTGCCTTTCCGATGATCTCCCTTTCGCCGCCCGGCGGGGAGACGGTCGGGGTAGGGGCGCGGGCCTTAGAGTGTGCGTCGCGAGGGGGCGTTCTTCTGTTAGCTTAGCGGCGTGAGCGACGAGCGACCGAGCCCCGAGATCCGGCCCTCACAGGTCTCGTTCAAGACGGTGTTCACCGTGTCGTTCGCGGTCCTGATGGTCGTGACCGTCATCTACGCCGTCATGCACGCGCTCGTCGCCATCGCGCTCGTGGGCGCGGCGCTGCTCATCTCGGTCTCTCTCGAGCACCTCGTGCGGCTCATCATGCGACGCGGCTTGGGCCGGAACGTCGCCATCTCCTGCGTCATCGTGGGCGTGACCGGCGTGCTCGTGGGCTTCGGGTTCACGCTCATTCCCCCGGCCGTCTCGCAAGGGAAACAGCTCGTCAAGGACGTGCCAGGGTTCGTGCGCAGCGTGCGCGGCAGCTCGTTCTTTGGGCGGCTCGATGCCCGCTTCCACCTGGCCGAGCAGGTCGATCGCACGCAAAAGGAGATCCCGAATCTCCTCGAGGGCGCCGCGAGCCCTGTGCTCGCCGCCGTGGGCGGCGTGCTCACCGCCGTGGGCGCCGCCATCACGATCGCCGTCCTCGTCGTCTTCATGCTGATCTTCGGCGGGCGCCTCGTCGAAACCGCCTTGCGCGAGGCGCGCCCCGAACGGCGGACCGTCTACGAGGAGGTCGTGCACAAGATCTATCAATCCATCGGAGGTTACCTCGGTGGGCTCATGCTCATCTGCCTTTGCAACGCGACCTGCACTACCGTCTTCCTCGCGATCGACGGCGTGCCCTTCTTCCTTCCGCTCGGCATCCTGGCCGGACTGTCCAGCATGGTGCCGTATGCGGGGCCATTCGTCACGGGCGCGCTCATCTCGCTCGTCGCGTTCGTGACCAAGGGTGCCTGGAACGGCGCCGCAGCCGCCATCTACTTCGTGACCTACGGTCAGATCGAAGGAAACATCCTGGGTCCGCTCATTTTCAGGCGTACGGTCCACGTCAATCCGCTCGTCGTGACGCTCTCCCTTCTCTTCCTGGGCGAGCTCGGCGGGATCATGGGCGCGGTCGTCGCCGTGCCCATCGTCGCGACGCTCCAGATCATCCTTCGCGAGATCCTGCGCATCAGGCGCGAGGAGCTCCGGCTCTCGGGCGAGCCGATGCCCGACTGAGCGTCATCCTTCGCGCCTCACTCGTCGCGACGCGGGAGCACGCGCACCGGGTTGGGCGCCGCCTCGAGGACGAGCGCGCGGCGCAGCGGGCCCACGAAAGCCAGCCAGAACAGCACGCCGGCGGCGAGCGCCGCGCAGGCCGCGTTCAGACCCAACGCCCAGCGCGCGCCCCACCGATCCCAGATGAGCCCCGTCGCGAGACCGGCGGGCAACGCCGCGACCCCCACGAAGCCGTAGTAGAGGCCGAACGCGCGACCGCGACCGCCGCGCTCCGCGAGATCGGCGATGATGGCCCGCTCGGCGCCCTCGGCGAGGCCGTGGTAGAGCGCGTAGGCGAGGAACAGCACGAGGACGTGCCACTTCACCGTCGCGAAGCCGAAGCCGACGTAGGTGAGCGCGTAGGCGGCCCACCCCGCCGAGACGACGATCGCGCGCGAGTGCCGATCGGACAGGGCGCCGCCCGGCAGCGCCGCCGCCGACTTCACGAGGTGGTGAAAGAGCCAGAGCAGCGGCACCTCGGCGGCGGACCACCCGACCTCGCGCGCGCGCACGAGGAGAAATGCGTCCGACGAGTTCCCGAGCGCGAAGAGCACGCAGACGCCCAGGTACGAGAAGAACCCCGGGCGCAGGGCGCCGTCGGCGGGGACGGCTGCCTGCGCCTCGACGTGCGGAGCGTGAGCGCCGTCGCGCAGCCTCAGGAACAGCACGGCGGGCGCCATGAGCCCGAAGACCGCCGCGACGGCGAAGGTCGGGCGCAGCCCCACGCCGAGCGCAACGAGCGAGCTCGCGATGAGCGGCCCGACGGCCGCGCCGAGGTGATCCATCGACCGGTTGAGACCGAAGGCCCGCCCTCTCTCCGTGGGGGCAACCGCGTCCGCGAGCATGGCGTCGCGCGGGCCCGAGCGGATGCCCTTGCCCGCGCGGTCGACGAGGCGCGCCGCCAGCACGTGCCACGGCGCGACGGCCAGCGCGATCCCCGCGCGCGCAACCGCCGGCAACGCGTAGCCGCCCGTCACCATGAGGCGGCGCGGGCCTCGATCCGACAGGCGGCCCGAGATCATCTTGATGACGCTCGCGAGCGCGTCGGCGCTGCCCTCGATGAGGCCTAGGTAGCGCATGGGGGCGCCGAGCTGGGCCAGGAAGATCGGCAGCAAAGGGAAGATGGCCTCGCTCGAGACGTCGTTGAGGAGGCTGGCGAGCCCGAGGAGCCACACGAGGCGCGGCAGCGCACGCAGGGCGCGCAGGCCCAGCGGGGCGCGCGGTGGCGGGTCGCCGTTCGAGGTCGTCGTGCCCGGCTGCACCGTCACCTCCGAATTTTTAACCGGAAACCGAGGCCATGCCGAGTTTTTGGAGACAACGCCGGCCCACGCCCGTCGCTCATGGGCCCCGCGGCGTCGGGGCGAAAGGGTCGCTCTCGCTGCGCGCCGTCACCATCGCGCGCAGCGCCACGAGGTCGAACGGCTTCTCGATGCAGGCGTTGGAGACGCCCGCGAGGAAGTCGCGCGCGCCGTCGGTGAACACGCCGCCCGTCATGAACACGATGCGCGCCGCCAGGTCCGTCGAGCGCCGGCGCAGCTCGGCGTGAAGGTCCATGCCCGTCATGTCGCCCATCATGAGGTCACACAGGATGACGTCGAACGCCTGATCGGTCGCGAGGCGTGACAGGGCGTCACGCCCACAGTCGGCGACGACGACCTCGTGGGCGCCGAGGGCCCGCTGGATGCTGCGCAGGACCTGCGGCTCGTCGTCGACCGCCAGGACGCGCGCGCGGCGCGCCCTGGCCGCGGGCACGGCGGCGGCCGCCCCAGGCGCCGGCGCCGCGAGCGGCGCGGGCGGCAGCGTGACGACGAAGGTCGCGCCCGCGCCGGGCGGGCTCTCCGCGGTGAGCGTGCCGCCCATGCCCTTGATGATGCCGTGGCAAACGAACAGCCCGAGCCCGAGCCCGACGCCCGTAGGCTTCGTCGTGAAGAACGGCTCGAAGATGTGGTCGAGGACGTCGGGCGCGATGCCCGGCCCCGTGTCGCCGACGCAGATGACGGCCCGGCCGTCCTCGTCGGTCATCGTCGAGATGCGAATCTCGTTGTCGGACCGGCTGCCGGCGGCGATGGCCTGGGTGGCGTTGACGAGCAGGTTCACGAACACCTGGCCGAGGCGCGTCTCGGTGCCGCGCACGCCGGGGATCGCGCCGAGGTCCTTGACGAGGCGCGCGCGGTGGCGAATCTCGTTCATGGTCATGTTGACGGACCACTCGAGGACGCGCCAGACGTCGACGGTCTTGTCGTGATCCTCGTCGCCGCGCGAGTAGGTGCGCAGGTCGCGCACGATCTGCCGCACGCGCTGTGCGCCCTCCTCCGCCTCGGCGAGCGCCTCGCGGATCTCGTCGAGGCGGCCGCCGAGCGGCTTGCCGTCGTCGATCGAGAGCTTGCCGGCGAGCGCGGCCAGGCGCTCGCTCACGTAACCGACGTTCGTGATGACGTACGTCAGCGGGTTGTTGATCTCGTGCGCGACCCCCGCGGCGAGCGTGCCCAACGACGCGAGGCGATCGCTCTGCACGACGTGCGCGTCCCGATCGCGCACGGCCTTCTCGAGCCGGGCGCGCTCCGTGATGTCGAGCGCGATGCCGATCACGCCGACGACGCTGCCGCCCGGATCGCGCAGCGGCTCGAGCCAGCAGTGCCACACGCGGCCGTGCGCCGTCCAGTCGAGGCTGCCGCCGTCGCCCGCGAGGGCGCGCACGTGGGCCTCGACGAGCGCGTCCCGTGGATCGTCGGTCCCGAGGACGCGGCGCAGCCCGCGGCCGACGGCGCGCTCGGAGTCGACGCCGAGCCCGTCGAGCCCCGCGCCGATGGCCGACGTGAGGTGGTTCTCGCGATCGGTCGTCCAGATGATGGCGGGGAGCTGATGGGTGATGAAGCCGAGGCGCGGGTCGGCCACCTCGCGGAAGGCCGGAAGGTGAGTGCCGGCGCCCGCGCCGCCGCCGCTGTCCGAAGCCGCCTCGGCGTCACGCCCCGAGCCCCGCGAGACCGGCGCGTCGCGCCGGATGCGCCCCACCGTCGCCCGCAGCTCGAGCTCGTCCATCACGACGGCGGCGAGGTTGGCGAGCATCTCGCGCTCGGCGGACGAGAGGTCGCGCGCCCGGTAGTCCACGAGCTCGAGGCACCCCAGCGTGTGGCCTTCGGCGGTGCAGATGGGGGCGCCCGCGTAGAAGCGCAGACCCGGCTCGCGCGTCACGAGAGGATTCGCCGCGAAGCGCGCGTCGGCGGAGGCGTCGGGAACGACGAGCACCTCCTGCCCGCCGATCGCGACGTCGCAGAAGGAGAGCGCTCTCGGCGTTTGGGGGAGCGCCATGCCATAGCGCGACTTCGACCAGGTCCGCTCCGCGTCGACGAGGACGATGGCGACGGTGGGCACGCGGAAGAGCCGCGCCGCCAGCGCCGTGATGCGATCGAACTCCGGCTCGGCCGGCGTGTCGAGGACGCCGTAGCGACTGAGCGCTGCGACGCGAGCCTGCTCGTCTTCCGTCGATATCATGAACCTCGGCGGCAGTCCGCAGGGCGCGATCGCGGTCCCGCGCCGCCAGTTGTATCAATTTCGGCGCATTTCTTCCACTGACGAGTGGTCGCGTGATCGGGTCAGGCTGCGGGGGCGCGGCTTTTTGCTATCGTGTGGGTGTGCGCTTTCATTGTCCGACCTGCCGCCGCGCGCTCGAGGGCACGCGGGCCGACTATCCGACGGTTCCGCCGACGCTCCCCTTTTGCTCCCCCCGCTGTCGCGCCGCCGATCTCGGCAACTGGTTGAACGAGAGCTATCGCATCGGCTCGCCCGTGTCCGAGGAGGACCTCGACCAGGGCTTGCCGACCGCGGCGGGCGCGTCGACGGATCCCGACGACAACTGAGCACCATCGGACGTCCGAACGTCCGGACGTCCGGACATCAGCCGCCGGCGGGTCAGCGTCACGACCCTCCTAGTACCAGGCGAGCTCGCGGGGTGGCAGTCCTTGGGCCGGGCCGGGATTGAGCGACGTCTTCTCCGTGGGCGCGCCCGCACCCGAGACGTCGAAGACATGGATGAGGGGCTTGTTCATCGTGGCATCTGGAACGAAGAGCGTGCCATCGCCGACGACGCCGCGGCCCATGTCGAACGCTCCGGTCTCGAGGCCGAGCGCCGTGGCGACGTCCGTGGTGGGGTCGAAGACGAAGGCCGCGTCGTTCGATCCCGGGACGTTGTTCTTCGCGTCGGGTAGCGAGCCGATCACCGTCGTGAAGGCGCGCGTCGCCGACAAGGCCGTCACCCAGAAGAACGTCACCGGCTTGCCGCCGAAGGAAGAAGCCTTCGTGACGTGGCCCAGGACGGGCGGCGTGACGCTCAGATCGACCGTGGCGATGCCCGACGCCGCGGCTTGATCGGTGTCTGCGAACGAGCCACCGCACGCGACGAAGAGCGCCTTCGCCGCAGGCAGGTAATACATGGCGGAGCAACCCTTTAGCCCCGTGAGGCTCACCGTGCCCGTCACGGTGTCGCTCGCAGGATCGATGATGGCGACACGGCCCTCGCCGAGCGCGGAGAACATCGCGTCCTCGTTGCCGAGCGAGACATAGACCTTGCCGTCGATGAGCATCATGCGATCGGGACGGGCCTGGATCATCGCGCCGTCGACGGGAGCCGCGAAGGCGCTCATGTCGATGCGCCCCGTGATGGAGCCCGCGTCGCGGTCGAGGATGACGATGTCGTCGCCCGTAGACATCGCGTCCGCAGGCGCGACGTTCTTGTCATAACGCGTGACGTAGACCTTCTTGTCCGACAACACGGCGACGTCGTGTGGATTCGACTTGAACCCCGTCGAGACGGAGACCTGCCCGAGCACGGTGCAAGTCGTCGGCGCGACGATCGTGACCGCCGCGTTGCCGCTGTCGACGATCCACAGATCGCCACCCATCTGCGGTTGCGAGGGCAGCGTGACGTCGCCCGACAGCGCGAGCGACAGCTTTCCACTCGCTTGAGTCCCAGAGTCCATGCAGTCGTCCTTCGCGAGGGTCCCATCGGCAGCGAGCAACGAGATGCTCGTCGACGCGAAGTCCGTCATCATGACCGCCACGCCACTCGCCGGCCCGCCGGTGCTGGGTGGCGCCTGGGCCGGTTTGTCATTGCCGCAGCCCAAGCCCAGGCCCAGGGCGCCAAGAGCCAGCGTCGCCAGCGTGCGTCCGAGTCTCCGCCCCATGACCACTCCAACTCGTCGTCGTACAAAGCTCATTTCGATCGCTCCTTTGTTTTCAGTCCCAGTTCCATTTCAAGATCATCGTTCGACGGCCGGCACCGCCGTCTGCCAAGCGAGCGCCAGGTAGACGGTGCGGCCCGGTACCGGCCAGTAATGTGTGTCGTCGCTCCAGGTGCGCGCGAGGTCCTGGCCGCTCAGCACGGCGCGCAAACCCCACCGCGGGACGCTTGCGCTTAGGCCGGCACCGAGCAGGAACCGCGTGGGCAGCGCCGCCAGATTCGCGGGATCGTCGAACACGCCCGCCACGAGCGCGGCGTCAACGAAGGCTCCGACGTCCACACCCGCGTCGGCGGCGGCCCCTCGTGGCAGATGAAGGCGCGCGAGCTCCGGGCGCGCGTAGGCTTGCCAGCGCGGCCGGTTGGGCAGCTGTTTGCCGTCGTGCGCCGCCGCGCCGCTCGCGTCGAGCGCCTCGAGGAACGTCGCCTGTCCCGTGAAACGTCCCCAGCGACCAAGCGCCACGCGCACCTCTTGCTCGGCGCCGACGATGCGCGCGGCCCCGATGTTGTCCGCGCGAGAGTGCCCATAAGAGTCCTGCCGCCACTCGATGAGATCGTCGACGACCGCGCCGAAGGCGGCCGTTCGAGTCGAGAGGTGCGCGCGCTCGCCCAGAAGGGCGTCGGCCTCGAGGGCAACGTCGCCGTTCGTGCCTCGCTCCGGCTGCAGCGTCGGGTTCCCGAGCAGCCGGCCCGTCCCGGCGTAAAGCTCGAGGAACGAGGGGACGCGCGCGTAGCGGCCCACGTTGGCTTTGAGTGTCGCGTGCGCGCCGAAGGGCCGCACGAAGCCCAAGCGGAAGATGGGAAGCACCCGCGAGATCGGCGGGTCGGGCGCCCGGTTCGTCTCGAGGAGCGGATCGCGGCCCGTGACGACGTCCTGCGCGAGCTCGACGCGCACCGAGGGAATGACGTCGAGATCGGCCCACCGCCATCCAAAAGTCCCCTCGACCCCACCGACGGCGGCGAGCCTGCGCGCAGGCTGTCCGACCGGCATGACCGTCACGCCATCGTTCTCGGGGCGGAAGGTCTCGTCGCGGCCTTCGATCACGGCGGCTGCGCGCAGCCACGAAGCGACGGCGCGCGCGGCGTTGACGCTCGCGCCCACTGACAGCGTCGTGTCGCGCGTGTTCCAGGGCCCGGCTGACAACTCTCCCGGGTCGGTATAGTGGTCTCGCTGCCCCGACGCGAAGAGCTGGGCCGTGAGCCGACCGCCGTCACCGAGATCATCGCGCGACTCGTAGCGCAGGTACGCGAGGCCTCGGCCCGTGGCAAACCGCACGAAGCGCGTCTGCGCGAAGTGTTGGCCCGGCAGACCTTGGTCGCGCCCGAAGGCGATGACGCCCAGCCCGATTGTGCGCCGCCCCGGCAGATCGACGGCCGCCCGCAAGGTTCCGTCTACCTGCGCGACGTCATTGTTGGAACGAGTGGTCGTGGTGTCGTCCATCGGATTGAGCGAGGTCCCGGCGTCGTTCGCATAGGGGAACCCGCCCGCGACTGACAAGGCGTGCGCGCCCAGGTAAAGGCGCAGGCGGCCCAGCCGACCACCGACGTGCGCGTCGCCGAAGTACGCGCCGAAGGAGCCCATGCCCGCGCGCGCCCCCAGCGACGGCGTCCCCGGCGTGTGCGTCGTGATCGACACGATGCCTCCCAGCGCCGACTCGCCGAACGCGAGCGGCGCCTGGCCCCGGTACACCTCGACGCGCTCGACGTCGCCGAGCGGCAACGTCGAGACGTCCACGGCGCCGCCCTCCGCGATCGCGATCGGCACGCCGTCGATCACGAAGCGCACTTGATCGGGGTTGCTGCCGCGGAGCGAGAGCGTCGTGAACGAGCCGAGCGCGCCCGTGCGCGTCGTCGTGACGCCGGGAACCTCGGTCATGAGGGTGCCGACGTCGTCGTGCGCGCGCGGGCTGTCGCCGGGTAGGACGACGCTGGCCGAGGCCGACCGATCTTCCCGCGGCGCGGGCGTCGCCCGCGGCGGGGCCGTGACGACCGTCTCGAAGGGTGTCACCGCGACGGGCGCGACGTTCGGGTTTCCGTCGGCCCGAGCGCGGCCGCCGCCCGACAGCGACAACGCCGCCACGAAGGCCGCGCGCGCCTTGGCGGTCAAGCGCCGCCTGCCCTTCCTCACCGTCCACTCCCGCGCGCCACGGGCGTGATCGGAATCACGAACGGCCGCCCGGTCGCTTCGGCGCGCACCCGCGCGCGCGCCTGGTTGGTCGACGCGCGCGGGGACGCCCCGGCGTCGGGCGGTCGATCGGACGAGTTGTCGGGCGCGCCCGCCAGACGTCCTTCGCGCTGGCCGGGCCGAATCTCAGTCGATGCGGGCGGCATGAAAAAACCCCTCGCTCCAAAGCGGGCGAAGGGCACGGGGCGCGGCAGCCGCGCTGGCCGGCTCTCCGTCCGCGCGGAGAAGAAAGCATCGGCCTTCGGTAGGTCTCCTGGCTCGTGGGTTGGCGCCCCTCGACTCGAGGTTCGCCCCGCCTCTCCCCTTCCCCGGGCGCCGATCCGCAATTTGCGAATCGACGTTCGAGTGGGTTCCGAGAGACGGCTGTCCACATACAGTGGCGGGACCGCGCCGGCATCGCACCGGACTTCCCTGTTACGCCCCTTTTGTGTCGGGGCACCGAAGGCATCTATTTGGTTGTCAGAAAGGCGCATCAATTCACCCGCCGCGCGTCCCTGTCAAGCGACAACGGACCGACCGCGGCGCCGCGCGCCCGAAGTGCGCTAATCTTCGGCCATGTCGGTCGAGGACGTCGGCACCCTGACCGCTCCTGCTCCCGCTCCCGCGGGCCCGCCCCGCCCCGAGACGGTGCCATCGGACGCCAGTTGGAACGAGCTGTCCCTCGAGTGGGAGCTCGCGCCGCGCGACTCGGCGGGCCGCCCGCACGGGCTCGTGCGCGCCTGGCGCAGCGACGGCTCGCTGTCGAACGAGTACGAGCACCGAGAGGGCCAACGTCACGGCGTCTTCCGGCGCTTCCACCCGGACGGCTCCGTGGCGCGCCAGGGCAGCTTCGTCGACGGCGAGCAGGACGGCCTCACGATCGCGCACGGCTACGACGGCCCGGGCCTCACGCAAGAGCCCATGCAGTCGTGCTGCGTGCCGCCGGGCGCTTGGCAGCTCCAGCACGAATGGGAGCGCGGCCGCCTGCGCGAGACGCGCTGGTACGACCGCGGCGGCGTCCACCTCCTTCCGAGCGGCGCGCCCCATCCGCTCCGCCCCGAAGGCGTCCCGCGGGCCGCGTCGTTCGAAGAGCAGAGCGACCAGTGGGTCTACTACGAGTACGACGACGACGGCGTGCCCAGCGGCGCGTGGCTCCGCTGGAGCCGCGCGGGCGTCCTGCGCGATCGCGACGAGTACCTCGCGGGCAAGGCGCACGGCCTTTGGCAGCGCTGGGACGCCGACGGCGCGCTCACCCAAGAGGGGGAGTGGCGCGGCGGCAGGCGCACGGGATCTTACAAGCGCATCGGCTTGCCCTCGGACTTCTACGCGGACGCGCGCGTCCACGAGGAGCGCGGGCACTTCGACCGCGATCAGTCCGTGGGCGCGTGGACGCTGCGCGACGCCGCGGGCGCTGCGCTCGGCGCGTTCGATCTCGGCGGCGCGCTCGACGAGGAGACCCTGCGCGCGTCGCCAGCGCTCGCCGACACCGCGACGCGGCCGGTCGAGACGACCGATTGGCGCGACCTGGCGCGGGCGCTCGAGGCCGAGCGGCGCCCGGCCGAGGCGCTCGTCGCGTGGGCGCGCGCGGCCGTCGCCGCCGGCGACGCGTCGCCGCTGCGCGAGGCCCTGGCGCGCCTGGCGCTGCCCCGCCAGGCGGGCAGCGCGCTCGCGATGGCCACGGATCTGATCAAGCGCGCCGACGGGCGCCTCGACCTCGTCGCCAACGGCCTCGCCGCGGGCGCCGACGCGGCCAGCCTCTTGCGCGCACTCTCGTCGTCGCTCACGGACCGCGAGGCGGTCAGCCTCGAGCTCGTCGACGCCGCCCTCCTGCTCGCCCCGGAGCGCGCCGACTGCCACGTGACGCGCGCACTCATCGCCATCCACCTCGGTCGACCCGAGGTGGGGCTCGCTGAGGCCGCCGCGCTGCCCCCCGACTACGAAGAGCAGCGCACCTTCCTAGAGGCCTACGTCCGCGTGATCTTCTCGCGCTTTCCCTTCGCGCCCGCCGGGCTCGAGATCCGGACGACGTTCCCCGACGTCCCGGACGGGCCCGAGCAGCCGCTCGAAAACGTGCGCGCGCAGATCCAGAAGTACGCGACCCGCCTCGCCCGCGTGCGCGCCGCGGTCGTGGCGCGCATGCCCCCCGCCGCCGCGCCGCCGTGGCTGCCGCCCGATCCATCGGCGCTGCTGCCGGACGGCCCCGTGACCCTCGAGACCTGGGACTTCGACGAGATCGTCGAAGACGAGGACGGGCCCGCTGATCCCGGTGCGGAACCGGGGGCGGAGCCGCCGCCGCCCGAAGCCACGCTCGTGACCGTCGACGAGACCCTGACGATCGATGCCTCGACGCCGCTCCCGACTCTGTTGCGGCAGGCGCGGCGCGACTGGACCGGCCTGTGCTGGTTGTGCTGGGGCGTCGGCCTCGATCGCGCGGCGCTCCCCGAGGCGATCGCCGCGCGCGCCGACTTCGGTGCCGCCGCCGGCCTGTCGATCGAGCGACTCTGGCGCTGCCGCGATCGAATCATCACGTGCGGCCTGCGCGCCATGACCCAGGGCGTGCCGGGATTCGAGTGGGAGGGCATCGACATCGATCTCGTCCCCGCCCTGCTGGCCGAGATCGCCGCCGACGAGTTCCGCGAGATGCGCGCGGTCTTCTACTGGCTCTGCGACGCGGGCGTGCAATCGCCCTGGCAGGCCAACGTCAGAACGCTCGATTGAGCGTCCCCTTGTCGAGGATCGTACCATCGCGGTGCGGCCGCGCGAGCGCACCGTTTACGGTGACGCGTGCGATCCGAGCCAGGCATCGACCTCGGCCACTTTCGTGGCGCGCGCTCCGGCGGCGACCAACTCCTTGCGCGCGTCGCCGGCGACGGCCTTCGCGCGCATGCGATCACGTGGGGTCTCCCACATCGCCCGCGCGAGGAGGAATCGCGCCTGGGCGCCGGCCGGGCGGTCCTGCTTGTCGAGGACCTCGGGCGCCCCCTCCAGCAGTGCGCGCGCCTCGGCGGGCTGCTTCTCGCCGAGGGCGACACGCGCGAGGTCGACCCGTCCATAAACAATGAAGTAGAAATTCGCGCCGGTCTTCTTCCAGATGGCGATGGCGCGATCGAGCGCCCGGCGCGCGTCAGCATAGCGACCGAGCGACGTCAACACCTCTCCGTAATCGTCCAAGGCCAACGCGCTCTGAGCACTCTCAGGTCCGAGAATGCGGTCGTACGTATCGACGGCGCGGGCGGAATACGGCTCGGCGTCCGCGTCGTGTCCGAGCTCGTGCAGCGCGAGGCCAACGTTCAGCGCGGAACCCGCGGTATCGGGGTGCATGGGCCCGAGCGCCTGCTCCTTGAGCGCGAGCGCGCCCTCCTGCTCCCGAACAGCCTCGGCGTCCTTGCCTTCGATCTGGTAGACAACGCCCCAACTGAGCATCTTTTCCGCCTCGAGCAACGGGTGCCCAGGGAGGCGCCGCAAGATGGCGTCACTGTATCTCAACCAGCGCCGCGCCGACCGAGCGTCGCGCAAGCGGTCGGCGTACATCACTGCCGCGTAACTGGAGGCCTGGACGGCGACCTCATCGTGCCGGGAGGCCTCCGCCGCGAAGGTCGCGGCCTCGAGCAAGTCGATCACCGAAGCGGCATCACCGCAGAAATTCCCGGCGCGGCCGCCCACATAGTCGGCTTCGGCTTCGAGCGGCGCATAACCGACCTCTTTGGCCGCTTGAACCGCGGCGCCGGCTGCCGCCACCGCGGGTGCGCATTGACCAGCGTCGCCCAGGGCGCGCGCCTTCGCGAGATCGGCGCGGATCGTCTCTACACGTTCGCGCGCCTTCCGATCGGACGGGGGCTGGACGACGCTGCGGAGCATCTCGACGTCGGCGCACGCCTCCAGGTTGGGCAGCCCGCTTGCGGCGCTGACCGCATTTTCTATTATGCTCGTGTCCGCGACGAGGAGGAGATCGGTGAGAGCCTTGACCCCGCCGAGACGCTGTCCGAGACAGGCCATGCGCAGATCGAGGACCTCGGCGGACTGTTCGCCGCGCACGTGCGTTGCCTCGCAGGTATCACGGTACATCGCCGCCCAGCGCCCGACGAAGGCGTCGAGAAGGCCGCTCACGCCCGCGAAGAGCTGAGCGCCGTTGCTGTTCGCCTTGGTCTCGAAGACCCTCCGCATGGTCTGTTTGCGTCGAGTCTCCGTTCCTCGCTCCCAGATGCCTGCGAGGCGCGCGTCCGCGCCGGCGCACAGCGAGACCTCGCCGCTCGAGAAGTGTCGGGCCCCGAGGAACAGTGCGGCTGCGAACGTCACGGCCGTGACGGCTACCAACGACGCGCGCTGGCGCGACGCCGGATCGAGTTCGAGGTCTTCGAGCAGGTCAGACATCGACGCGTAGCGTTTGTCAGGGTCGACCTCGAGACCGCGGAGCAGGATGCGCCGCAGGCGAGCCGGGACGGCGGTTCCGCTCGGCTCGGGGCCGAGCGTGCCACTCACGACGTTGGCCATGAGCGACATGACGGAGTCGCCCTCGAAAGGCCGCCGCCCGTAGAGACCTTCATAAAGAGCCACGCAGAACGAGAATTGGTCGGTGCGCGGGTCCGTTGCGGCGCCCGCGAACTGTTCGGGGGCCATGTAGCTGGGCGTTCCGAGCATCGCGCCGGTCTGCGTGAGCTTCTGCTCGAGGTACCGACCGGACGGCGATGTGGGCGTCGGAGCGGCCCTTGCGCCGCCCGGGCCGAGATTCGCCGTGGCGTCGAGATCGAAGTCTTCGCTGGCCGTGGCCGCCTCGCCCAGCGTGAGGAGGTGCTGCAAGCGGCCTGGCTCGGCGGCGACTAGCCGAGGCTCGTCTTCCGTCGCGAGGCGACGGGCGAGGCCGAAGTCCATGACGCGCACTTGCCCGTCCTTCGTGAGCATGACGTTGTCCGGCTTGAAGTCCCGATGGACCATCTCGGCGGCGTGGGCCGCAATCAAGCCCCGCCCAGCCGCCGAGAAGACCTTGACGATCTCGCGCCATTTCCGGGGCGCCGCCTGTAGCCAGTAGCCGACGGTGTTCCCCTCGACGAACTCCATCGCGATGAACACGCTGTCCCTGAACGTGCCGACGTCGAACACGACAATGACGTTCGGGTGCGAGAGCTTCGCGATCGCCTGCGCCTCACGAAGAAGACGGAGGCGCCCGCCAGCGTCGGACGACTGCCCGCGCAGGAGCTTGACCGCCACCTTCCGATCGAGCTCCGGGTCATACGCCGCATAGACCTCTCCCATCCCGCCCCGTCCGACGAGACCCAGAACGAGATACCGCCCGATGACCGCGCCCTTGGGCAGAACATCGGAGCTGGCCGCCGCCGCGTTCGCCATCCAGACCCGTTTAGCCATCGACAGCACGCGGCGAGTGGTTGAGGGCCGCAGACTTGTTGTCGCAGCGGGCCCTTTGTTGCGTCGCAGGCAACACCGAACATCGGTTCGATCCTATAAGTCATTGATTTCACATAATCACATAATTAAATATTCGTAGGCCTACTTACTGCATTTATTTGTCACCATGAAGACCGTGGGCACCGGGGGAATCGGGGGAATGACGTTGCTGAGCTTCGCGCTGCTCGGGTGCCAAGAAAACGGGGGCAAGCCGGTCGATGTCAGGATCGCAGCCCTCGCCTCGACGAACGGGCTCGAGGGCCTCAATGGCCTGAACGCTGCCAACGGCTTCAACACCGCCAACGGTTTCAACACCGCCAACGGCCTCGGCTCAGTCAACGGCTTCAATACCGCCAATGGCTTCAATACCGCTAACGGCTTCAACACCGCCAACGGCTTCAACAGTAATAACGGACTGAACTCGATCAATGGACTGAACGTCGCGAACGGACTCAACTCCATCGATGGCCTCGCAGCGGGCTCCGGCTTCATGACGACCGACGCGGGCCGCAAGACGGTTTCGTACCTGGTGCGCTGCGCTCTCGCCACCGGCGACTCGCTCGTCAAGCAAGACCAGAACGGCGCCAACTACACCTTCAAGGGCGCAATCGGCCTAGCCCCCCAATACAAGACGGCGGGATGCAACAAGGACTGCGCCGAGGAGCTGTCCGCCTGTCTCATGGCTCACATCAACACGACGGGCGTCCACATCCCGCTGTGGATCGACTCGCCCATGTCGGCCGTCGGCTGGGGCCAATCGCCTTTCTACCCGCTGCAGGAGGGGACGTTCTTCGGCCAGATCTTCGTGACCAACGCGGCGTACAACCTCGACGCGTACTACTGCAACGGCCCGCAGGTCGCAATCAACGAGGTCCCCGGACGCCTCGGCTCGAACCAGGGCCCTGTTCCGTACGCCAACGCGTACCCGACGAGCGGTGGCCTCTGCGCCACCGCGGGTCACTGCGTGATGCAGTCGACCGGTGACGGCGCCGTTTCGTGCATGGGCAACGGCACGACCTGGACGCATCCCATCACCGTTTGGCGTGGCCAGACCTTCCAGGCCGAAGCAGGGACGCGCACCGGCGCTGCCGCTCCCATAGCCTGCGCGACATGCGGCGGCGGCCAGCGCGTCGGCTACATCGATCAGAACACCTCGGTCACCTTCAGCGGCGTCAATGTCGCCGCCACCGGCACGGCCAACCTCGTCGTGTACTATGAAGACGGCGACATGACGGCCATCGCCCGCGGCCTCAACGTGAGGGTCAACGGGGGCCCCGCACAGTACAGGACGTTCGCGCCCGTCGCGGGCGGCAGCTGGACCCTTCCTTCCTCGGTGAATATCGCTCTCAACGGCTTCGTGGCTGGCGCCAACAACACCGTCGCCTTCTCGGGCGTTAACGGTTACTCGGCCCCCGACCTCGACTGGTTCGAGGTCATGGCCAGCGCCGGTGGCGCCAACGACCCGAACCTCGTCGGCTACTGGAACTTCGATGAGGCGCAAGGCTCGATCATTCGCGACGCCTCGGCCAAGGCGAGCGACGGGACCCTGTACGGCAGCACCCAATGGTCCGCCGATCTGCCCTCGAAGATCGCGTTCGGCAACACCACCTCGCTCGGCTTCCCCGGCGGCTCGGGCAACTACGTCGAGGTCGGCACCACGGCGCTCCCCGCCACCAACTCGCCTCAGACGGTCGCCGCCTGGGTCAAGCTGATGGTGAATCCGACCTCCGGCCAGCAATACGTCGTCTCCATGTGGGATGCGGGGTCGTCGAGCAGCGTTAGTTTGGGGATGAACGCCGGCCAGCTCCAGGCCTGGACCTGGGGCCCGCGCACGCTGGTCTCGACGTCGACGCCACCATCGCTCGGTGTCTGGCACCACGTCGCTTACAGCTACGACGGAGCGACGCACAAGCTCTACCTCGACGGCGCCCTCGTCAGCACCAGCACGGCGACGCCGACGGCTCACGCCGTTACGAGGGCGCAACTCGGCGCTTTCAACAGCGGCTCTTCCTTCAACGGCGGGCTCGACGACATCCGCATCTACAACAGCGCCCTGTCCGCGGCGCAGGTCGCGAATCTGGCGGCCGGGAACGCGTCGGCTTCTCCTGCCAAGACCTGCGCGGTGGGGAACACGGTCGCGCTCCAGTCGATGCAGAACAACCTGTACGCTTCTGCCCGCTCGGACAACGCGAACAATGTCATGGCCCAGTCCTCCGTGATCTCGGGCTCGGAGACGTTCGACATCATCGACGCAGGTTCTGGCTTCGTCGCGCTCAAGTCGCATATGAACGGCACCTACGTCTCGGCGCGGACGAACCAGACCAATTCGCCGCTCCAGGCCGTGTCGACCACGATTAGTTCGTGGGAACAGTTCAGGCTCGTGTCGCAGCCGAATGGCGCCTATGCGCTTCTATCCAACGCCAACGGCAAGTACGTCTCGGCGCAGATGAGCCTGACCAATGCGCCGCTCCAGGCCGTCGCCGCGACTCCGAGCTATTGGGAGTTCTTCACCTGCCACTAGCATCTGAAGCAACGCTAGGCCGCTAGTACTCACGACGCGGTCACGACTCGGCATAGCCGCCCCTTAGCCGCCCCTATCGCTGCCAGGCCGGCTTCCTCTCGTAGACGTCGCGGTAATAATCGGCGAGCGCGAGGCGCGAGGCGGCCGCCTCGTCGCAGAGCGCGGCGGCGCTCGCATGGAGCTGCAGCGCGGAGCCGGGCACCATCGACGTCACGGGCCCCTCGACCGTGGCGGCGAGCGCCGTCGCCTTGCGCGCACCGTGCGCGAGCAACACGCAGCGCCGCGCCTCGAGGATCGTCGCGATGCCGATCGTGATGACGTGGCCGGGGATGGGATCGCTCCCGAAGGCGGCCTGGTTCGCGGCGCGCGACGAGGCGGAGAGCGTCTTGATGCGCGTGCGCGAGCCGAGAGACGACGTGGGCTCGTTGAAGGCGAGGTGGCCGTCCTCGCCGAGGCCGAGCAAGACGAGATCGAGGCCGCCCGCGGCCGCGATGGCGGCCTCGTAGGCGGCGCAGCTCGCGGGCACGTCGGCGGCCCGGCCGTCGGGGACGTGCGCGCGCCCGGACGCGAGATCGACGTGGCGGAAGAAGGTCTCGTCCATGTAGCGCCGGAAGGAGCCCGGATGGTCCGGCGCGACGCCCAGGTACTCGTCGAGGTTGAAGGTCGTGACGCGCGCGAACGAGAGGCCCTCCTCCCGGTGGCGGCGCACGAGCTCGGCGTAGAGCGGCCGCGGCGTCGCGCCCGTCGGCAGGCCCAGAACGGCGTCAGGCTTGCGCGTCACGAGGCGCGCGACGGCCTCGGCTCCCGCGATACACACGGCCTCGGGCGACTTCAGGATCACGATCTCCATGTCCACCCTTGTACCCCGAGGGGGCACGGTGCGAAAAGGAGGCGATGCGAGGATCTGTGCTCTTGCCGCTCTTGCTCTCGGCCGTGGCGCCCGCGACGCCGCCGGGCGCCGCCGATCTGAACCTGGCGCGCGCCGTGCTCAAGCAGCTCGTCGAGCTCGACACGTCCCAGACGGCCGGCGAGACGACGTCCGCGGCGGAGGCCGTCGCCGCCCGGCTGCGCGACGCGGGCCTGCCGGCGGCGGACATCCAGGTGGTGGGTCCCACCGCTCACAAGAAGAACCTCGTGGCCCGCCTCCACGGCTCGGGCGGCCGGCGTCCGCTCTTGCTGCTCGCGCACCTGGACGTCGTCGACGCGAGGCGCGCCGACTGGTCCTTGGACCCCTTCAAGCTCGTCGAGCGCGACGGCTATTTCTACGGGCGGGGCACGCAGGACGACAAATCGCTGGCGGCGCTGTGGGTCGCCATAGTGGCGCGCCTCCACCAGGAGCACGCCGCGCTCGACCGCGACGTCATCTTGGCCCTCACGGCCGACGAGGAGAACGGGCCCGACAATGGCGTGACCTGGCTGCTCGGCCACGAGCGGCGGCTCATCGACGCCGAGCTCGCGCTCACGGAAGGCGGCGGCGGCGAGCTCAAGGGCGGGCGGCGGCTTTCGCTCGACGTCCAGCCGGCGGAGAAGAGCTACGTCACCTTCACGATCGAGTCCAAGAACAAGGGCGGGCACAGCTCGCTCCCCGAAGCCGACAACGCCATCGTCCACGTCGCGGAGGCCGCGGCGCGCATTCACAGGCACGTCTTCCCGCTGGAGCTCGGCGCCATCACGCGCGCCTACTTCCAGCGCATGGCCGACATCGAAGGCGGCGCCGTCGGCGCCGACATGCGCGCCGTGACGGCGACGCCGCCCGACGCCGCGGCGGCCGCACGCCTCGCGAAGACACCGCTTTACAACGCGCGCCTGCGCACGACGTGCGTGCCGACGCAGATGCAGGGCGGGCACGCCGAGAACGCGCTGCCGCAGAGCGCGCGCGTCACGATCAACTGCCGCGTCTTGCCGGGGCACACCGCCGACGAGGTCGCGCGCGAGCTCGTCGGCGTCATCGCCGACCCGGCCGTCGAGCTCACGCAAAACCGCTCCATGGACGTGAGCCCGCCATCGCCGCTGCCCGCCAAACTGCTCGCGACCATCGAGCGCGCCGGCGCCGCGGTCTGGCCCGGCACGCCCGTGCTGCCCATCCTGCTCACGGGCGCGACGGACGGGAGGCACCTGCGGGCCGCGGGGATCCCGTGCTACGGCCTCACGGGGCTCTTCGTCGACGTCGACGACATCCGCGCGCACGGCCGGGACGAGCGGCTGCTCGTCCGCTCTTTCATCGAAGCCCACGACTTCCTGGGCCGCCTCGTGACCGCCCTCGCCGTCCGCCTCAGCCCCATCTAGAGCCCTCAGCCCCATCTAGAGCCCTCAGCCCCATCTAAAGACCCTGAGGCCGAGCGCGAAGCTCCCGGCGCCCCAGGCCGCGAGGACGGCCAGCGGCCGCGCGACGACGCCGAACGAGGCGCCGTCGATCATGATGGCGCGTAGCCCATCGTTGAGCGCCGTCAGCGGCAGCAGGCCCAGCGCGGGCTGGAGGACGGCCGGGAAGTGAGCGGCCGAGAAGAAAACGCCCGAGAGCACGAACATGGGCATCATGACGGCGTTCATGAGGCCGCTCACCGTCTCGGTGTTCCGCGCGCGGCTCGCCACGAGGATCGCGAGCCCGGCGAAGGCCAGCGCGCCCACGATGGCCACGACGGCGAGCGCGGGCCAGCTCCCAGCGACGCGGACGCCGAACGCGAGCCGCGCGAAGAGCAGCATGGAGCCCACCTCGAGCGGCACCGAGCCGAGGCGCGCAATGGCCTGCGCGAGCAGGAGGTCCCGCCGGCGCATGGGCGTCGCGAGCAGGCGCTTGAGCAGCTTGCGCACGCGCATGTTGACGATGACCCAGCCGATGCCCCACATCGACCCGGACATCAGGTTCATCCCGATGAGCCCCGGCACGAGAAAATCGATGTAGCGCGAGCCGGGCTCCGTGACGGGCGCGTCGCGCACGGCGCGCGGGTCGCGGCGGCCCGCGGCGCGCTGGATGGCCTCGTCGACGGCGACGCGCGCGAGCCGCGCCGCGGCCGGCGTCGGATCGTAGCGGTAGGTCAGCGGCGCGTCGGCGGTCGCGCCGGGCGCGATGACGAGGGCGACCTTGCCGGCCCGCAAGCTCTTGCGCGCCGAGGCCTCGTCGACGTGCTCGACCTTGATGCCCGCCCTGCCGAGCGCCTTGTCGACCACGGCCGCGCCGGGGCCGTCGAGCAGGCCCACGACGACGGGCTCGGGACCGCGCCCGCGAAAGGCGAGGCCCAGGCCCACCGACAGCAGGATGGGAAAGCCGAACACCCAGAAGAGGACGCCCGGCTCGCGCACCGACTCGCGAACGCGCGCGAGCGTCAGGCGGTAAAGGGCGCTGCTTTCAGCCATCGCGCAACGATCGCCCCGTGAGCGCCACGAAGACGTCCTCGAGCGTGCCTTCGGGCGTCCCGACGTGCTCCACGATGAGGGCGCGCGGCGCGCCCTGCTGGATGATGCGCCCGTGGTCGACGACGGCCACGCGATCGCACAGGCGCTCGGCTTCCTCCATGTAGTGAGTCGTGAGCACGACCGTCCCGCCGCGGCCTTTGTAAGCGCTCGCGAGCTCCCAGACCTGCCGGCGCGACTGCGGGTCGAGGCCCGTCGTCGGCTCGTCGAGGAAGAGAATCTCTGGATCGCCCACCAGCGCGCAGGCGAGCGCGAGGCGCTGCCGCTGGCCCCCCGAGAGCTTGCCCACCCACGCCGTCCGCTTCTCCTCGAGCTGAACCTCGTCGAGCAGCGTCTGCAGCGGCCGGGGCTTCTCGTAGAAGCTGCGGAAGAGCTCCAAGGTCTCCTCGACGGACTGCTTGTCAGTGAGCTGCGTCTCCTGGAGCGCGACGCCGATCCGCTCGCGCAGCGCCGCCTCGTCCTTGTGCCAGGAGAGGCCGAAGAGCTCGACGACGCCGGAGGTCGGCTCGGCCAGCCCCTCGAGGATCTCGACGGTCGTCGTCTTGCCCGCGCCGTTCGGGCCGAGCAGCCCGAAGCATTCCCCCGGCGCGATGCGCAGGTCGATCCCGTCGACGGCGACGACGTCCTCGCGCGGCCCGGCGCCCAGGCCACGTCCGCCCGGGTACACCTTGCGCAGCTCGCGACAGACCACGGCGTCCACGGCGCGGTAATCTAGCACCCATGAGCCAGGCCACCGACGGAGAACCGGCCCACGCCGAGGTGCGCGCCCTCCTCGAAGCCGAATCGGTGGGTCTGCTCTCGACGATCTCCGTCCACCGCGCCGGCTTCCCTTACGGCTCCCTCACGCCGTTCGCGCTGTCCGCTCGCGGCGCGCCGCTGCTGCTGCTCTCCGGCCTCGCGGCGCACACGAAGAACCTCCTCGCCGATCCGCGCGCCTGCCTTTTCGTGGGCGACCGCACGGCCGCCGAGGATCCGCTGGCCGGTGCGCGCGCGTCGCTGCTGGGCCGCGCCGTCAGGGTCCGCGGCGCCGATGAAGGCGAAGCCCGCGCCCGCTACGTGGCCCGCCACTTCCGGGCCGAGGCCTACTTCGCGCTGCGAGACTTCGCGCTCTGGGAGCTCGTCGTCGAGGAAGCGCGCCTCATCTCGGGCTTCGGCACGATGAGGTGGGTTCCATTCCGCGACGACGCCTAGTCAGTCGCGTCAGCTGGGCGCCACCGCCGTTGCTGCTGTTCACCGTCTTTCCGACGCACCCATGACATCGCAGTCTCGGTCCCGACGCGTGCGAACAATGGTGGCCGCCGGGGCTCTCTCCGGCGTCCTCGCGGGTTGCGCCGGAGGCAGCGTGACCAGCCCCGAGGCCGCTGCAGGCGTCTGGACGGCTTCGGCCACGAGGATGGTCGCCGACGATCGCGGTGGCGGCTTCGGCCCCGGACCGGTGGCGGCGCCGCGTGCACTTACGGCCGCACTTACACTTTGACCGGCGGGGATAGCAAGCTCAGCTGGCACCTATGTGTCCCAGCGAGCGGCCCGACCTTCGGGGTCACCGACGGAGAGAGGGTCCTGACGACGATGGAGCTCAAAAGCGTATTCCAGGCTCTCGACATGGTCGACCTTTCGAGCGCGCCGCTGTGCGGAGCCGACAAGGGAACCTTCGCCTTGACGATCACCAACCCCAGCGGCGACCACGAGTACCTGGACGATTTCTATGGCTGCGAGAAGAAGGGCGCCTACATGACGAACCTCGACGAGGTCTTTCAGGCGCCGCTCCGCTCGTATAGAAGGTTTCAGCTCTTCATCGCATCCTCCTTCGCCAAGCAAGCTATTTAGGATCGTCGTCGGGCTCGCGCAGCCAACTCACTGAGAGCCCTGTTGCCTCGTCGACTACGTGCGGCTCCCAACGCGACCCGTCGATGAGCGGCACGGTGACGTAGGAATGGCCAGGCTCTGCTTCGAAGTGAGCCATGACGGTCCCCGAGACCTGACCTCGGCGGACCAGGACGCCCGGGTTCAAATGGCGCAAGCTGACGCCCACCCTGTGTGGTCCCGGGAGGATCTCGTAGCGGGCGCCGTGACCGGCGAAGGTGTCGTCTCCCACCCACTGACCGTCGACAGAGTCGATGCGCGTGTCTGACGCTCCGATCGACGCGACCGCCGCGTTCGGGCGCGCCGGGCCCGGATAAAGAGCACGCGTACAACTGCCCAACGACAACGCCACCGCGAATGCGATTCCGACGCGTTTGCCCACGGACCTGCTTCAACCGAAGACGATCGTCTTGTTCCCCGTGACGAGCACCCGCCGCTGCAGGTGCGCCCGAACCGCCCGGGTCAAGACCTGGCGCTCGAGCTCGCGGCCCTTTTGCACGAGCGCGTCGACGCCGTCGCGGTGGCTCACGCGGCACACGTCCTGCTCGATGATGGGGCCCTGGTCGAGGTCGGCCGTCACGTAGTGCGCCGTCGCGCCGATGACCTTCACGCCGCGCGCCTGCGCCTGGTGATAGGGCTTGGCCCCGACGAAGGCCGGCAGGAACGAGTGGTGGATATTGATGATGCGCCCCGGCCAGCGCGCCACGAGCCCGGGCGAGAGGATCTGCATGTAGCGCGCGAGCACGACGAGGTCGACGCGCAGCTCGTCGAGCAGCTTCTCCTGCGCGGCCTCGGCGGCGTCGCGGCTCTTTGGATCGACGGGGACGTGCTCGAAGCGCACGCCGAAGTGACCGGCCACAGCGCGGAGCGCGGCGTGGTTCGAGATCACGACCGAGAGGTCGCCGCCGAGCTCCCCGAGCTGGTGCGAGAGCAGGAGATCGTACAGGCAGTGCGGCGCCTTGCTCGCGAGGACGGCGACGCGTGGACGGATGTCCGAGTACGTCAGCTCCCACGTCAGATCGAAGCGCACCGCGAGGTCGGAGAGCGCGGCGTGAATCTCGGGCCGGTCCAGCTTGAACCCCGGGAGGCTCCAGACGAGGCGCATGAAGAAGAGCCCCGTCTCGAGGTCGGCGTGCTGGTCGGCGTCGATGATGTTGCCGCCGTTGTCGAACACGAAGCGGGACAGCGCCGCGACGAGCCCCGTGCGATCGCGACAGCTCACGAGCAACGTCGCCGTAACCGGCGTCGGCCGAGGCGCCTCGAACGATGCCGTAACGCTCATCGGTCAGCGCCCCTGTCGAATGAGGCGGCCATCCGAGAGACGCTCGACGGAGCCCACGATCCGCCCGTCCGAGCCGCGCACGTAGCCGGCGTTCGCGCCCACGCGCACGATGTCGAACGACGTCTCGCGGCCCGCCCGAACGACCTGTCTGACCCTCACCGTGTCGGCGTCGACCTTCGCGAGCTCGACCTTCGAGCCATCGGGGAGGGTCTGGACCGCAACCTTGTTCGTGCCATTGAAGAAGTCGAGCGTGTTCAGCACGATCCAATCCGCGAGGAACGCGATCGCGTAGACGGGAATCACGAGCATGGCGAACAAGACGAGCGAGCGCACGACGGCGTTGTCCGACGCCTGGCGGTTGAAGTCGTAGACGGCGTTCACGGCGCGAAAGCGGCCGAAGCAACCCACGGCGGTCGTCACAAAAACCGCCGCCAAGCCGAGCACGAGCGCGTCACGGAGTCCTCGCCATCGTGGCTGCCGCATCTTCTCCTCCGAGGTGGATGGTGGGAAATCGAGGCGCGACTATACGCCTGAACGTCAGAGGCCCGCGCGGCGCGCGCGCACGGCCTCGGCGAGCTCTCGCAGCACCGGCAGCGTCTCCGACCAGGCAAGGCAGGCGTCGGTGATGCTCTGCCCGTAGACGAGCGGCCGGCCCGCCACGCGGTCCTGGCGCCCGCCCACGACGTGACTCTCGATCATGACGCCGAACACCGGCGCGCTGCCGCCCGCGCCGCCCGCGCGGATCTGCGCCGCGACGTCGCGCGCGACGGCCGGTTGGCGCGCGGGGTCCTTGCGGCTGTTGCCGTGGCTGCAGTCGACCATGAGCCGGGCCGGCAGCTTGGCGCGCTCCAGGCTCGCGATGGCGCGAGCGACGTCTTCGGCGCCGTGGTTCGGCCCGGCGTTCGAGCCGCGCAGGATGATGTGACAGTCCGGATTCCCGCGTGTCACGACGATCGCCGACAGCCCCTGCTTCGTGACCGACAGGAATTGGTGCGGGTGACCGGCCGCCTGGATGGCGTCGATCGCGATCTGCGTGTTGCCGTCGGTGCCGTTCTTGAAACCGACGGGCACCGACAGCCCCGAGGCGAGCTCTCGGTGGACCTGGCTCTCGGTCGTGCGGGCGCCGATGGCGCCCCAGCTCACGAGGTCGGCGATGTACTGCGGCGTGATCGTGTCGAGGAACTCGCAGCCCGCGGGCAGACCCCGCTCGGCGAGATCCAGCAGGAGGCCGCGCGCGAGCTCGAGGCCCTCGTTGACCTTGAAGGTGCCGTCGAGGTGCGGATCGTTGATGAGACCCTTCCAGCCCACCGTCGTGCGCGGCTTCTCGAAGTACACGCGCATGACGAACACGAGCGCGTCCTCGAGCCCGGGCCGCGCCGCCAGCAGGAGCTGCGCGTACTCGCGCGCCGCCTCGACGTCGTGGATCGAGCACGGCCCCACGATGACGACGAGGCGATCGTCCTGCCCGCGCAGCACGCGCGTGATCGACGCGCGGCCCTCGGTCACCGTCGTCGAGGCCGCCTCGGAGAGCGGAAGGTTCTCCATGAGGATCGCCGGCGGGATGAGCGGCCGGACGCGCTCGATGCGGAGGTCGTCGGTGTCGTGGAGCATCTGGGGGCGCGAATCTAGCGTTTTTCCCGCAGGGTTGCTCGTCTCATCGTCGACGCTTGGCGGCGCGCGGGCGGACGTGCTGCGTGCGGAAGGTCCGGCCAGGCGCGCGCCGCGCCGCCGCCGGCGCGCTCTCGAGGCTCGAGACCGTCCCCGGCTGGCGCAGCGGCACGAGCTGATGCGGCGCGCTCCCGATGAGATCCACGCGCCCCAGCCGGCGCAGCGCCTCGCGCAGCACGGGCCAGCTCGCGGGATCGTGGTAGCGAAGGAAGGCCTTGTGCAGCCGCCGCACCTTGAGGCCCCGCGGCACGACGACCTCCTCGCTGTCGCGACGGACCTTGCGCAGCGGATTCTTCCCCGAGTGGTACATGGCCGTCGCCGTGGCCATGGGCGAGGGCAGGAAGGTCTGGACCTGGTCGGCGCGGAAGCCGTTCTTTTTCAGCCAGAGCGCGAGCGCGAGCATGTCCTCGTCCGTCGTGCCCGGGTGCGAGGCGATGAAGTAAGGGATGAGGTACTGCTTTTTGCCCGCCTGCGCCGACGCCTCGTCGAACAGGCGCTTGAAGGCGTCGTAGGCGCCGATTCCGGGCTTGAGCATCTTCGAGAGCGGCCCCTGCTCCGTGTGCTCGGGCGCGATCTTGAGGTAGCCGCCCACGTGGTGCGTCGCGAGCTCGCGCACGTACTCAGGCGACTTCACCGCCAGGTCGTAGCGCAGCCCCGACGCGACCAGGACCTTCTTGATGCCCGGCAGCGCGCGCGCTTTTCGGTACAGCTGAATGAGCGGCGCGTGATCCGTGCGCAGGTTGGGGCAGACGTCCGGGTGCACGCACGACGGCAGCCGGCAGGCCGCCTCGATCTCGGAGCTCTTGCAGGCGAGGCGGTACATGTTGGCCGTCGGTCCACCGACGTCGGAGATCACGCCGGAGAAGCCGGGCGTCTCGTCGCGCACGCGCTCGATCTCGCGCAGCACGGAGCCCTCGGAGCGGCTCTGGATGACGCGGCCCTCGTGCTCCGTGATCGAGCAGAACGTGCAGCCGCCGAAGCAGCCGCGCATGATCGTCACCGAGAAGCGGATCATGTCGTAGGCGGGGATCTTCGCGTCGCCGTAGCGCGGGTGGGGGCGCCGCGTGTACGGCAGCTCGTACAGACGATCGAGCTCCTCCGTCGACAGCGGCAGCGGCGGCGGGTTGAGCCAGACGTCGCGATCGCCGTGGCGCTGCACGAGGGCGCGCGCGTTCCCGGGGTTCGACTCGACGTGCAGGATGCGCGAGGCGTGCGCGTAGAGCACGGGGTCGGCCGCGACGGCGTCGAAGTCGGGCATGCGCACGACGGTGTGCGCCCGATCGGTCGTCGGACGCTTGAGGGCGCGCGCCAGAATCAGGGGCGCGGGCGCGGCGGTCGTGTCGCACGCGTCGTCCGCACCTTCGACGGCGTACGGATTCCTGGGCGTTTGGAGGGGCCCGGGCGCGTCGAGCGCGCGCGAGTCGAGCTCGCCGAAGCCCGGCGGCGGCGGCCCCGCGGGACGCCTGTAGACCGTCCCGCGCAGGTCGGTGATGCTCTCGGGCACCTCGCCGGCCGCCAGGCGGTGCGCGAGCTCGACGATGGCCCGCTCGCCGTTGCCGAAGACGAGCAGATCCGCCTTGGCGTCGAGCAGCACGGAGCGCCGCACCTTGTCCGACCAGTAGTCGTAGTGCGCGATGCGGCGCAAGCTGGCTTCGATGCCGCCCAGCACGACGGGCACGTCGCCGAAGGCCTCGCGGCAGCGCTGCGCGTAGACGATGACGGCGCGGTCGGGCCGCAAGCCGCCCTCCCCCGCGGGCGAGTACGCGTCGTCGGCGCGCAGCCGGCGGTCCGAGGTGTAACGGTTCACCATCGAGTCCATGTTGCCCGCCGTGACGCCCCACATGACGTTGGGCCGGCCGAGCGCGCGGAAGGCCTCCGCGCTGCGCCAGTCGGGTTGCGCGATGATTCCCACGCGGAAGCCGTGCGCCTCGAGCAGACGGCCCACGAGCGCCATGCCGAAGCTCGGGTGGTCGACGTAGGCGTCCCCCGTGACGAGCACGACGTCGCAGCTGTCCCAGCCGAGCGCGTCCATCTCCTGGCGCGTCGTGGGCAACACGGGCGCGACGCCGAAGCGCTCGGCCCAGTGCTTGCGCCGCGCGAACAGCGTGCGCGGCACCCGGTCGGGCGAGACGAGGGTGAAGGGCGAAGTCGAAGTCGAAGTCGAAGTCGAAGTCGAAGTCGACGCCGGACGCCCTCCGGAGTCACCGGGATGCATGATTTCCAGTGATAACACGGCGGCCGCGATCCGTGGCATCATGGGGCGGGGACAGCATGCAGGCGACGGAGGGACAGGAGCAGAGGCAGTACCCGCGGTTCGGGTTGGGCCTGCCCGTGACGCTGCTGTTCGGCGTGCGCAAGCAGAGCGTCCCAGGCGAGCTGCAGGACATCTCGTGCGGCGGCTGCTTCTTCAAGTCACGCATCGCCGTCGACGTCGACCGGCGCATCTCGGTCGTGCTGGCGGACGCCTCTGGCAAGACCTGCCGCGCCTCGGGCCGCGTCGTGCGAACGATCGCCTACACGGGCTTCGCCGTGCTCTTCGACGACGCCGGGAGCCTGGCCGTCGGCGAGTTCATCAAGGGCTTCGCGCCGCTCACGCAGGCCGACCGCATCGCGCGCCTGTCGAACGAGCTCCGGCCCGAGATCCAGATCCTCTAGCCGCCCTCTCCCGCCGCGTCAGGGGAGCCTGTCTCCGCGCCTGCCCCGTCGGCCTGGCTTGCCTCGGATCCGCCGTCGGCGCTCGCCTCTGGGCCAGTGTCGGTCGCGCCCGCCTCGGGAGCGCCATCGGTCGCGCCCGCCTCGGGAGCGCCCCCGTCGGCGTTCGCCACCTCCGCCCCGCCTTCGTTCTTGCCCGCGTCGGCGTCCGGCGCGCCCCCGTCGGGGCCGCCGCGCATGAGCACCGCCGTGCCCGAGGCGGTGCAGATCAAGATCGACCCCGCGATGTCGTTGTCGATCTCATCTCCCGAGAGGGTGAGCGTCCACCTGTTGATCGCCACCGTCTGCGGGCCGAGCGCGCCGACGTCGAGCGTGCAGGTCTGGTTCGGCTCGACCGTCGCCTTGGCGCCCGCGACCTTGAACTTCACCGTGCACGCCGCGCCTATGCCCAGGCTGATTGTCGAATCGTCGTCCTTCGTGAACACGACCGGGAGACCCGTGAGCGAAAACGGCGTCGTGATGAGCGCGCACATCGGCGTGAGCTGCCCCGACGAGAAGGTCCAGGCCCCCAGGAACTTCACCGTCTGATCGCCGCCGCTTCCTCCGCACGAGGGCGCGACGGCGAGCGCGAGCATGAGCCCGAGGACGGGCGCGAGTGTGTCGGCGAGCGGGAGTCTTGGTCTGCGGAACGTCATGCGCGGGGATGTTACCCGGATTGGGCGCCTTCGGATATTCTCTCCGCCACCATGACCGAATCGACTCGTCATTCCTCCAACTTACCGGCCTTCGCGCAACCGGCCTTCGCGCAACCGGCCTTCGCGAGACCGGCCTTCGCGGTCGCGCTGCTCGCATCGACCTTCGGCGCCACGGGTTGCGCAGTCCTCGTCCAGCTCCCGTCGACGCCGCGCATGCAGGCGCTCACCGAGGAGCAGGTCTTCGCGATGGCGCCACCGCCCGATTGGTCGGCCCCCCAGCCCGACAACCCCGCGGCGGCCGCCGTCGACGTCAACTGCGGCCTCGGCCCGCGCACCTCGACGGGCGTCATATACGGGGCCGTCAGCGTGCGCGGCCGCGCCGGCTCGCCCACGCTCGCGCCCCTCAACCTCTCGCTCGTCCTCGATCGCTCGGGCTCGATGGCCGGCGAGCCCTTCCGCAACATGCTCCTCGCGGCGGAGACCTTCGTCAGCCAGCTCCGCGACGGCGACCGCGTCTCCGTGATCGCGTTCTCCGACGGCGTCTACGAGGGCGCGCCGTCCGTCGTCATCGACGCGGGCTCGCGCAATGCCGTCATCGCGGGCATCCGCGGCCTGCGCGACGGCGGCGGGACCTTCTTCTCGGGCGGACTGCTCGCGGGGCTCGCCGAGGTCTTCGGCTCCTTTCAGCCCTCGCAGATCAACCAGGTCATCCTGTTCTCCGACGGCCAGCCCAACATCGGCATCACGAGCACGCCCGAGCTCGCGCGCATCGCCGAGCGCGCGTCCGAGTCGGGGGTGAGCGTCACCACCATCGGATTCGGCCGGGACCACGACGAGCTGCTCATGCAGAGCATCGCCGACGCGTCTGGCGGCAACTACTACTACGTCGACTCGCCGGCCGACATGTCGGGAATCTTCCAGCGCGAGGCGGGCGCGATCCTGCGCAGCGCCGCGCGCGCGACGGACGTCGAGATGCAGCTTCCGCCCGGGCTCGTCCTCGACGATGTCATGGGCTACGACTACGTCGTCACGGGCCCCGGCCACATCTTCGTGCGCATGGGCAGCATCCCGCACGACGAGGAGCGCTACGTCGTGCTCAAGTTCCACCCCGTGGGCGCGGGCGCCCTGCCGCTCGGCATCGTGTACGCCGATTTGGCGCGCCGCGGGCGGTTCGCGGTCTCGTGCGGCCCGCGCTTCAACGCCGCGCGGGGCGGCGCCGACCTGTGGGCGCTCGAGCTGGCTGGCCACGCCGAGGCGGCTTGGGGCATGCAGGAGGCCATGGCCTGGGCCGACCAGGGCAGTGAGGTCTTCGTGATCTCGCAGCTCGGCACCACGCGCGGCATCATCGCGACGCTGCGCGAAAACCTCGGTCCGCAAGCGCTCGGCCCCGAGGACCAGATGCTGCTCGGCGCGCAGGCCGAGCTCGGCCTCAACGTCGCGACAGGCGCGGCGACCTCGCTCCTGAACGGCGGCGTCGGCGGCCTCCTTCACTTCGGCGAGAAGCAGGCGGTCAGCAACGTCACGACGGCCGTCGCCTTCAAGATCGACAACACCTTCCGCACGCGCGTGCGCATCGGCGTCCCCATGGCTTTCCGAGGGGGAACGGGCACCTGGTTCGTGGCGCGCGGCACGCCCTACAAGCAGCGCGACACCGACGGCAGCCTGCGCTTCAAGCGCGTGCGCTTCAAGACCTACGAGATGCTGCGCGTGCGCGCGCACTGAGCGGAGCGGCCCCGGCGCGGCTGGGCTTCGTCATCGGCTTCTTCATGCCCTTCGTGGCGGGCTCGTCCGCCCCGAGGCCACGCGCGGCGGCGTGGTCCATGGCGAGAAAGATCGCGCCCGTGAGCTCGGCGCGGTTGCCCAGCGTCGAGGGCACGACGGCCACGCCGGCCGGCAGCAGCGAGTGCCGCGCCACTGACGCGCGCACCGGACCCACGAGCGTCTCGCCCGCCTGCGCGACGGCCCCGCCCAGGACGACCATCTCCGGGTTGAGGACGTTCAGCAGGTAGGCGATGCCGCGGCCGAGGTACTCACTGGCCTCGCCGAGAATCCGGCGGGCCACGGGATCGCCCTCGCGTGCGGCCGCCGCCACCGACGTCGACGACAGAGGCATCGGCAGCTCGGCGAGCACCGTCGGCTCGCCGGCGGCGACGGCGCGCTCGGCGGCGCGCCCGATGGCCTTGGCCGAGGCGACGGTCTCGAGGCAGCCGAGTCGCCCGCAGCCGCACGGCGCGCCGGGATAGACGACGGGGCAGTGCCCGATCTCGCCCGAGAACCCGCGC
>DASXOE010000064.1:0-43248 GCA_036494575.1 Polyangia bacterium
GGCCTCTCGTATCTGCCGGTACCTGGTTGGGCGCGCCTTCTCGACGTGCTGACGCCGGGTACGGTGCTGCTGTCTCTGGTCGGTCTCGCGCCGCTGCTGGCGCTCTTCGGTCGGCGCCACATCCCAACGCGCGCCAAGGGCGAGGGCACGAAGGCGATGCTGACATTGATGGCGGGCTGGTGGCTGCTGCCGGCGCTCTCTCTCTTCGTCGCGTCCCGCGCCGCGGGTCAGACGGTACTCATCGAGCGCTACTTGCTTCACACCGTGGTCGCGCAGGCGCTCGTCGTGGCCATTCTTTATGGACGCACGCCCGCGCCGCTCGCGCGCGTGGCCTTGCTGATGTGTCTACTGCCCGTGCCGATCGTCCTGGCCGCCCAGGCTTGGACGCGCGCCGACGGCGCCGCGAGTACGCGCGCCCCGTTGCGCGCGGCCCACGCGGTCGACCCGGTAGGTGCGGCGCCCTTGTTCGTCTGTTCGGGCCATCCCCTGTCGAACCGGGCCGACTGGCGACACGCCCCTCAGCAGGGAAGCTTTCTTTACTCGCAGCTCACCGTCTATCCCGTCCCTAACCGCGTCTATCCACTGCCCTTCGAGCTCGATGCGGCCGCCAAGGAGTATGTGCGTGCGGCGGCGGACGGCGCTCTGAAGAACGCCGCCCTCGTCCTTTTCGTGGGCGAGCCGCCGTCCGAAACCACGGCCTGGGTGCAGGCTTTCTTCGTGGCGCGCGGTTACACGGCCAGCTTTCCAGTGCGCGAAGGCTTCGGCCTCCTCATCCTGCGCCGTCACCAAGTCGAGTGATCGGCGCCGGCCCGCGCCCGTCCTTCACAGCACCTTCTTCAAGAACTGCCCCGTGTAGCTCTGCGCGACCCGCGCGACGTCGTCGGGGGTGCCTTGCGCGACGATCTGGCCGCCGCCGGGGCCGCCCTCGGGGCCGAGGTCGATCACCCAGTCGGCCGTCTTGATGACATCGAGGTTGTGCTCGATGACGATGACGGTGTTGCCCGCGTCGACGAGGCGGTTCAGCACGGTGAGGAGCTGCGCGATGTCGGCGAAGTGCAGGCCCGTCGTCGGCTCGTCGAGGATGTAGACCGTGCGGCCCGTCGACTTCTTGGCGAGCTCCTTCGAGAGCTTGATGCGCTGGGCCTCGCCGCCCGACAGCGTCGTCGCCGATTGGCCGAGCTGGATGTAGCCGAGGCCCACCTCGCGCAGCGTCTCGAGCTTCTGGCGCACCTTGGGGATGTTCTCGAGGAACTCGCAGGCCTGCGTGACGGTCATGGCGAGCACCTCGGAGATGCTGGCGTTGCGGTACTTCACCTCGAGCGTCTCGCGGTTGTAGCGGCGGCCGCCGCAGGACTCGCACTCGATGTAGACGTCGGGCAGGAAGTGCATCTCGATGCGGATGATGCCGTCGCCCTGGCAGGCCTCGCAGCGCCCGCCCTTGATGTTGAACGAATAGCGCCCCGGCTTGTAGCCGCGGGCCTTCGACTCGGGCAGGTTCGCGAACAGGTCGCGGATGTGCGTGAAGACGCCCGTGTACGTGGACGGGTTCGAGCGCGGCGTGCGCCCGATGGGCGCCTGGTCGATGTCGATGACCTTGTCGACGTGGTGGAGGCCGTCCATGCCCTCGTAGGGCTCGGCGGCGGTCTTCGCGCCGCTGAGCTTCTGCGCGAGCGCGCGCAGCAACGTGTCGATGACGAGCGTCGACTTGCCCGAGCCCGAAACGCCCGTGACGCACGTGAAGACGCCGATGGGAAAGGAGACGGTCAGGTCGCGCAGGTTGTGGCCCTTGGCGTGGCGCAGGCTCAGGCTGCGGTTGCCCGACTGCCGGCGCTGGCGCGGCGCCTCGATGCGTTTGCGCCCCGAGAGGTAGGCGCCCGTGATCGAGTGGCTGTTGCCCTCGATCTCCTCGGGCGTGCCCGCGGCGACGATGCGCCCGCCGTGCACGCCCGCCTTGGGCCCCATGTCGATGACGTGGTCGGCGGCGCGGATCGTGTCCTCGTCGTGCTCGACGACGAGCACGGTGTTGCCGAGGTCGCGCAGCCGCTTGAGGGCGATGAGCAGGCGCTCGTTGTCGCGCTGGTGCAGGCCGATCGACGGCTCGTCGAGGATGTAGAGCACGCCCACGAGCGAGCTGCCGATCTGCGTCGCCAACCTGATGCGCTGCGACTCACCCCCCGACAGCGTCGCCGCCGTCCGGTCGAGCGACAGGTAGTCGACGCCGACGTTGATGAGGAACGACATGCGGTCCCCGGCCTCGCGCAGGATGCGGCCCGCGATCTCCTTGTGCTTGGGCGACAGCTGCAGGGCCTTGAGAAAGTCGTGCGCCTCGCGGACCGTGAGCGCCGTCATCTCGGTGATGCTCTGCCCGCCCACCTTGACGAAGCGCGCCTCCTTGCGCAGCCGCGTGCCGCCGCACTCCTCGCACACGGTCTGCGACATGTAGCGGTGGAACTCGTCGTAGATGGCCTCGAAGTCCTCCTCGCTCGTGCGGCCCTGCTCGCGCCGCCGCCGCTCGTACTCGTCGAACCGCCGCTGCAGGTTCGCGAGCACGCCCTCGAACTCCTTCTTGAAGGTCTGCTTGCGGCCGTTCTTCTCGAACGCGAACTCGACCTCGTGGCCGGCGACGCCGTTGAGGACGATGTCGCGGTGCTTCTGCGGCATCTTCCCCCACGGCACGTACTGATCGATCTCGAAGCACGCCGCGACCGAGTCGAGGATCTGGTGGAAGAAGGGGCTGTTGCGGCGCTCCCACGGCTCGACGGCGCCCTCCTTCAAGGACAGCTCGTCGTTGGGCACGATGAGATCGCGGTCGAAGAACATCTTCGCGCCGATGCCGTCGCAGGCCGGGCACGCCCCCGCCGGGTTGTTGAACGAGAACAGCCGCGGCGCGATCTCCGGATAGCTAATCCCGCACTCCGTGCAGGCGAACTTCTCCGAGAAGAGCTGGTCGTCGCCCTCGAGCGGCGACACTTTGACGATGCCGCCCGTGAGCTTGGCGGCGAGCTCGACCGAGTCGGTGAGGCGCTGGCGGATGCCGTCCTTGCGCACGAGCCGGTCGACGAACACCTCGATCGTGTGCTTCTTCGTCTTCTCGAGCTTGGGCGGGTCGGCCAGCTCGTGCAGGTCGCCGTCGATGTTCGCGCGCACGAACCCGTCTTGGCGCAGCTTGGCCAGCTCGGTCGTGAACTCGCCCTTGCGATCGCGCACGACGGGCGCCAGCACCGAGAAGCGCTCGCCCTCGGGCAGCTCGAGGATCTGATCGACCATCTGCTGGATCGTCTGCGACGAGATGGGCAGCCCGCACTGGTAGCAGTGCACCTGCCCGACGCGCGCCCAGAGCAAGCGCAGGTAGTCGTAGATCTCGGTGACGGTGCCCACCGTCGACCGCGGATTGCGCGACCCGGTCTTTTGCTCGATGGCGATCGCCGGTGACAGCCCCTCGATCGAGTCGAGGTCGGGCTTGTGCATCTGATCCAGAAACTGGCGCGCGTACGCCGACAGCGACTCCACATAGCGTCGCTGGCCCTCGGCGTAGATCGTGTCGAACGCGAGCGACGACTTACCGGAACCCGACAGCCCCGTGATCACCACCAGCTTGTCGCGCGGCAGCTCGACGTCGATGTTCTTGAGGTTGTGCTCGCGCGCGCCCTTGACGATGATCTTGTTCATGCTGGCTGGGGGCCGTCCTTCCGCGAGGCGGCCCCCTAGGGCTGGCTGCGCCGGGTGGACGGATTTTTCACCAAGGACACAGTACCACAGGTGCCTGCAACTTTTGCTCGGCCCCGTCGCGGGAGAATATCCTGTTATCTCGGTGTCTTGTGCCGCCCTGCGGCGTTCTGCCGCAGGGCGGGCGCGAGCGAGATCAGCCGGCGAGGCGCGCCGCGAGATCGAGCGCGGCGAGGAAGCTGTCGGGGCGCGCGGTGCCCGTGCCCGCGATGTCGAAGGCGGTTCCGTGATCGGGTGAGGTGCGCGGGAAGGGCAGGCCGAGCGTGACGTTCACGGCCTCGTCGAAGTGGAGCAGCTTCACGGGGATGAGGCCCTGGTCGTGGTAGAGCGCGACGACGGCGTCGAAAGCGCCGCCCGCCGCCTGACGGAAGACGACGTCGGGCACGTGCGGGCCCGTGACGGCGGCGTCGATGCCGGCCGCGGCGAGGCGCGCGCGAGAGAGGACGAGGGCGGGCTCGACGAGGCGCTTCTCCTCGTCGCCGAAGCGGCCGGCCTCGCCCGCGTGTGGGTTCAGACCGGCGACGGCGACGCGCGGCCGCGGGATGCGGAAGCGGCGCGCGAGCGCCTCGGCGGTGAGCGTGATCGTCGACGCGATGCCGGCGGGCGTGAGGGCCGTCGGCACGTCGCGCAGCGCGATGTGGGTCGTCGCGACGGCGACGCGCAGGTTCGGGCCCGCGAGCATCATCGCGAACTCGGAGACGCCCGCGCGCGCCGCCAGGTACTCCGTGTGGCCGGGGAAGGCGAAGCCCGCGCGCGCGATCCACTCCTTCGAGATGGGCGCCGTCACGAGCGCGGACGCCTCGCCGCCGAGCACGGCCAGCGTGGCGGCGTCGAGGTAGGCGAGCTGCGCGCGCGCCGAGGCGTCGTTGGGACGGCCGGGCACGACCTCGTTCGGGCCCAGCGCCGTGACGACGCGCAGGCAATCGGGGGACACGTGCGGCACGCGCGCCCGCTCGGCGGCGGCGACCAGCACGAGCGGATCGCCGAACACGAGCACGCGGCATTCGGGGCGGACGGCCAGCGCGCGCACGACGACCTCCGGGCCGATGCCCGCGGGATCCCCGAGCGAAATGGCGATGGGCGCGGAAGCCGTCACGGGGGCAGCATAAGACAGCGCGTCGGCCCGTCCAAACCGCATGGGGATCGCCTGGCTGTTTCTGCCCGCGCTGGCGATGACGCGGCCCACGCACACCTGCGACGAGGTGGGCGGCGCGCCGCGCGCCATCGTGGCGGCGCCCGCGGCGCCCACAACGCTCCCGGCGGCGGCGGCGGTCGCGCGGCCACGTCCCGCGCCGGCGGCGGTCGCGCGCGAGGAGAGGTCGCGCTACCGCATCGACTACGGCGTGCTCGAGGTCGGCGAGCTCGAGCTCGCGGTCTCCGCGGCCCTCCCGGGCGCCACGAGCGTGCACGCCGACGGTCGCGGCACGGGCGGCGTGCTGGGCTTCGGGCGCATGGAGGATCGCATCGCCACCGACTTCGATCTCGTCCGTCTCCACTCGCGCCGGTGGGACAACGCGCGCTCGGGCGCCGAGGGGGACCTGCGCGATCGCGCCGTGCAGGCCGACGCCGGCCACGTCAGCCTCGTGCGCGAGCGCCTCGGCGGCGCGGCCGCGCCCGCGACCCCGCCCGCGACGACGAACGCCACGCTCGCGACGCCGCTGCTCGACCCCCTCGGCTTCCTCTTGCGAATGCGCATCCAGCCGCCGGGCGCGGGCCCGCGCGATCCGCCGCAGATCCTCTACGTGCTCGACGGCCAGGCGCTCTGGCGCGTGACCGTCACGAACGCCGGCCGCGCCTCCCCGCCGGACGGCGTCGCGCCCGTCCCCACAATGCGCCTCGACGCCGAAGCCGAGCCCGTTCGCTGGGACGGCACGCCCGACCCGGACGGCGACCGCCACCACCGCTCCTTCAAGCTGTGGCTCTCCGACGACGCCGCCCGCGTCCCCCTCCGCCTCGAGATGCCCATCGGCATCGCCAACGTCGTCGTCGTGCTGACCGACATCACCCGCCGCCCGTAGGCGCGCCTGAGCCCGCTGATCGAAATTGGACTTTCAAGTTCCGTGGTGGGTCCCGCGTTCACTTTTTTTGCCGCGTCATCGGGACCGGGTCTTCGGAGCATCCGCGCCGGAGTTGCGGGCTTGCGACACGCCGCCGCACAGTCCGGTTTGACGTTCTCAGCGACGGCGCCGTGACCTAAGATGCGGGCGTCCCGACGACGGAACCTCCGTGCTGCCTCCCTCCACCAACTACCTGCGCATCCGCGGACCGCGCAACCAGTTCGTCCTGGCGCGCAGCCGCGATTTCCGCGACCTCGTGGAGTCTCACGGCTACGTCGAGCCCTCGGGGTTCGACAAGTTCGAGGGCGACCTGGCGTTGAAGGCGCTCGCGCAGAACACGCCGTCGACGCTCTCGGGCTTCCTACAGCGCAACGGCGTCGTGCTGCGCCCGGATCCGTCACGGTTCCCGCCCGGCGGCATGGGGCCGTGGCTGCTTCGCGCCGCCGCGCGCGAGCACTACGGGCTCCTGCGCCAGCTGGCGGCGGGCGAGACCGCCACGGGCGCGAGCGCGGATCCCGTGAAGGCGCTGCTCGCCGTGCTCGCCGCCAAGCGCGGCGGCACGCTCGACTTCGGCGGGCGCGAGTATCGCGTCATCGCGTCCACGCAGTGGTCGGCGCTGCGTCGCGGGGGCCGCTTCGAGCTCCTCAAGCAGGCCGAGGCGGAAGCGCTCCTGCAGAGCATGGCGGACGAGGCGCGCGCCGATCCTGACGTCGAGCAGGCGCTCGGGGACGCGGGCCGCTTCCTCGACGGCGCGGCGGGCGGGTCGGGGCACCGCACGCTCCTCGTGCGCAAGATGCGGCCCTCGTCGGGCGGCGCGCCCGCCTCCGACGCCAGCGCGACGACGCCCAGCCGCGCGCGGCGAGACAGCTCCACGACCGACGAGCGGGAGCCCACGATCGAGCTCACGAACGTCGAGGCGCCCACGTTCGTGCCGGGCGTCGAGACGACCGACATCTCCTATTCGATCAGCGGCCCGCTGTCGAAGGTGGCGTCCGTCACCATGATCGTGAAGTCCGTCCCCGCGAAGGGCGATCCCGCCGTCGTCGAGACGCAGGCGCTCTCGGGGCCGTTCCCGGCCTCGGACAAGATCACCTATGACGGCACGGCGTCGACGCCGGGCGGCCTCATCACGCTCAAGGGCTCGCCCTACGAGGTGACCTTCGAGCTCGTCTCGAAGTCGGGCAAGAAGTCGACGAGCAAGGCCGGGCAGCTCCGCCTCGAGGTGCAAGAGGTGAAGATCGTCGTCGACGGCTCGAGCGCGCTCACGGTCGACGATCCCTTCAAGTCCGCCGTCGACAGCCTCATCGACGAGCTGAAGAAGAGCGGCATGCCGGGCGACTGCGAGGGGCGGCTCATCATCGACAGCCCGGTGTTCAAGATCTCGAACGGCGAGATGGACGACGCATCGTCCTTCACGGAATACCTCGCGGCGTACGGATCGGGGCCCGGCGTCCCGATGCTCGCGACGATCAAGCTCAAGGCGAAGGACGGGACGGGCAAGCGCTCGCCCGCCGCGCTCGTCGGCACGAGGCTCCTCTGGGATCTCAAGCTGCCGACATCGGGCGACCTCGACGGCGCGCTTGGCGCGCGCGGCATGCACCCGGCGGCGAAGACCTTCGTGAAGACGGCCGCTTCGTTCGAGGAGGCCGCCACGGATCCGAACGGAGCGACGGCGCACTTCAAGGTGGGTGGCCTGCGCGCGAAGGCGGCCGACCGCGCGGCCGCGGGGACGCTGTGGTTCGCGGGCGGCGACTGGGCGCTCACGGCCGGCGCGCAGCGCGTCTGGGCGGCGTTCACGACCTGCGGCGCGAGCGCCGACGCGACGGCTGATTCGGCCGTCTACTTCGGCCCCGGCCGGCTCGCCGGAGACGTGCACTCGATCCGCGCCGTCGTCGACGTCGACGAGGCGCTCGACGTCACGGCCCCGACCGCGCCCGACGGCGCGCCGGCGCCGCGGCGCTCGAACGTCGTCAAGTTGGTCAACTGGCGCCGCGTCCCGGTCGTCGACAACTTGACGGTCGGCGACGCCGCGCCGCTCTCGCTCGCGCCGCTCACCGCCGAGTACAAGAAGGCCGCCATGCTAGTCGAGGGAGAGCCCGGGATGACCCCGCGGAGCATCACCGCGCATTGGAAGACCGAATACGGCGCCGTCGTCTCGGGCTACGCGAAGGCGGGCACGGCCTTCCTCGACAAGGCGCTCGAGACCGACCCCGACGGCTATCCCGTGCGCTACCGGAGCTACTACGACTACTGGACGCTAGCGAATCCGGACGCCGGTTTCTTCGGAAAACTCTGGAAGCGCATCGTCAGCGTCTTCGGCTCGAGCGACGAGGACAAGTACAAGAAGAAGTGCGACGACATGTGGTACCCGGTCATGGTGGAGGTCGCGAAGCGTCTCCCGCTCGTCGATCAGGGGATCACGGCGCTCAAGTTCGGCACCGAAGGCCCTCACAATCAGATCATATCCGGAGCGTCCTACACGGCGGGAATCGCGCCCTCGATCCCGGGGCTGACCACGCGAACGAAGGCGATCTTCTTCCAGTTCACATCGGGCGCCAGCACGCAGACGTTCCTCCACGAGGTCGGTCACACGCTGTTCCTCGCACACGGCCCCGGTCACTTCGAAGCGGGGAAGCAGCCGCCCGGTTACCAGCCGAACGCGCACGACCAGCACCAGACGTGCATGATGTCCTACGCGTCCGATAGAAAGAACTTCTGCGGGCTGTGCTTCCTGAAGCTCGGCGGTTGGAACTACACCAAGATCAAAACCGATGGGAACGTCACTCCGTGACCGGGGCGGCGCGGGGCGTCTCGGCTCGCGCGCGCTGCTCGTCATCGTCTCCATCGTCGCGCACGGCTGTCACGGCTGCGCGACGCGCTCCAAGCCGGCGGCGAACGTCGCGCACGACCCCTCTCCCTCGAGGACAAACATGCAGCGCTCCAGCCTCCAAAATCCAGGGTTCGTCTCGATGTACGACACGGGCGTGCCCGAGCAGTACACGCTCAACGCCGCCGGCCCGCGCCGGATCCTGACGACGACGCGCTTCCACCAGCGCGGGTCCGAGCTGCTGGAGCTCGGACCCGAGGATCCGGCCTCGTGGGACGTCGAGGTGCCCGAAGGCGCGGAGCTCTTCGGCACGACCAGCGGCATCTCGCCCGGCAACGCCCACCAGCTTTGGGTCGGGTGGCTCGCGGGGCGCCGCGTTCACATGCAGGCGCTCATGCAGGAGCACCCAATCGAGGCCGAGCTCGGCGCCGCAGAGACACCCATCTTCCCCGCGGTGATGGACGGCGCGGGGCTCGCGTCGCTGTACGCGTGGCATCCGGCGGGCGCGGGCACGGCCCTCACGCGCCGCGTTTTCTCGGGAACGATCAAGCAGCCGCCCGCGGCGACGGGCGAGGTGCTCTCGGAGATCCCCGGCCGGCCGATCGTCTCGGGCGCCGCCGCGATCCCGGGCGAGAAATCGCAGCACGCCGTCCTTGGCTGGATCGAGGCGAGCGACGCCGGCGCAATCATCGGCGTGGCGGTCATCACGCCGGATCGCATGCGCGTCGTGCGCTCGCGTCCGATCGCCGACACGATTCCCTTCGCGCGCCAGCGCCTCGGCATCTGGCCCGCGGGCCCGCTCTCTTCGCAGCGCGTGCGCGTCACCGCACTCGTCGAGTCGACGTCGCCCTCCGGCGGCTACACCGTCGCGACCTTCGACGTTGCCGCTCCGCCCAAGGAGCCCGCCATGACGCTCTCCGAAAGCGGTATCCCCGGCAAGCAGCTCCACGCCGCCGCTTTCGACTACGTGAAGAACTACCTCGAGCCGTTCTTCGTTCGCACGTACCTGACGATCGACGGAGCCCTGCTCGTGGGAGCGCCTCCCAAGGCCCGCCGCCAAGGAATACGGCTCGACAGCCCGCTCCCCGTCCTCGTGACCGACCCCGCCTACTGGGGCACGCGCGCCGCCGATGGAACGTTCACGTTCGAGGATCTCTAGCGCCTGGGGATCCAAGTCGGATCAGGGACCACCCACGATCCGGTCTTGGCTAGCGATTCCGGCTGGCAGAAGCGCCTCAAGCGGATGTGGGATCCCCAGGACTTGCTCAACCCGGGCAAGTCTTCACGCGAGCGGCGCGGCGGCCGCTACGGCAGCGTGTCGTGCTCCGCCATGAAGCACGCCGTCGACGGGACGCAGTCGAGGCGCAGGTGCGCGAGCAGGGGCGGAAAGCAGTCGATGAAAGGCCCCGTGGGCGGCATCATCGATCCGAGGCGGCTCGCCTCGAACACGGTCGGGCAGCCGTCGACGACCTCGACGCGCACGGTGAGGAGGTCGGGTTGCATGCATGTGCTCCCCATGAGCGTCGTGAGCGCCCTCGCGAGCGACGCGTCGCTGCCGCCGTCGACCTGCGCGCACCTCGTCGCGACGCGGGTCGCGCAGTCGCTCGTGTCGAACGGCGTGCGTAGGGGCCACGTGTCCGCGCCCGCGGCCATGCACACGTTCCCCGCGCGGCAAAGGCCGGTCTTGAAGTTGACGGAGAAGCCGTCGGCGCACGCGCAAGAGAACCACGGCGCCGCCCCGGGGAAGTAAGAGCAGCTGCCGGCGACCACCGGAGACGTCGGATCTTCGTTGCACGCCGTCGGCGCCTGGCACACCGCATCGGCGCCGGGCGCCTCCGGGGCGCCGTCAGCGGTCGCGCCAGCCTCTCCTGCATCGGCGGGCGTTCCCGGCGTCCGGCGGGCGCACGTCGCCGCCGCCAAGACGAAGCAGAGGCCGGTGAGAACTGGAGCGCCGACCGGGAGCTTCGCACGAATCTACGCGCGCGGCCTTAGCCAGCTATCCCTGTCCCGGGCGCGCGGAGCTTGTAGCCGACGTGGCGGACGGTCTCGATCATGGTGCTGCCGGGGCCGAGCTTGGCGCGCAGGCGGCGCACGTGAATGTCGACGGTGCGCGTGCCGCCCGCGTAGCGGTAGCCCCAGACGCGCGACAGCAGCTGCTCGCGCGAGAAGACGCGGCCCGGACGCTCCGCGAGGAACTTGAGGAGCTGGAACTCTTGTCGCGGCAGCTTGAGGGCGCGGCCGCGATAAGAGGCCTCGACGGCCACGGCGTCGATGACGAGGTCGCCGATCTTGATGCGGCCGGCGGCGCGGAACGACGACATGCGCCAATCGAGCTGGCGGATGCGCGCGTAGAGCTCGGGACCCACGACGGGCGAGAGCACGAAGTCGTCGGCCCCCGCCTCGGGGTCGAGGCCGGCGAGGCGCGAGACCTCGACGCACAGCAGGACCGGCACGTCGGCGAGCGACCCGACCTCGCGCACGCGCCGGATGGCCGCCCGCCCCACCTCGAGGTGGGCGCCCGCGTCCACGACCACGACCGACGGGCGCTGCAGCTCGATGTCCTCCGGCAGCTGGTCGATGTCATAGCCGACGGCGACGATCTCGCACCCGAGATCACTGAGCGCGGCCGCGGGAGAATCCGGCTCGGCCGCCGCCGTCGCCGGATTCGAGGTCACGACCAAGGCTCGCATGTGCGGCCTACACTATCCGCCCGTCTCAGGTAGGGCAACTGCCGCGCGCTTGCACGCTCGACGGAAAAATCAAGGCTTCGAAACAAAAAAGCGCCGCGCCATTGCATCGACGGCAGGCGGGCGGCGGGTCGGCCGGCGACCGGCGCGAAACGTGAGCCGCGGCGCTTGGCGCGGCGGGGACCTGATGCAATACTAGTCACGGATGGACGATTTCCACTGCTCGTTCTGCGGGAAGCGACGTCGGGAGGTGCGCAAGCTCATCTCGGGTCCCCGCGTGTTCATCTGCGACGAGTGCGTCGCGCTGTGCAACGACATCATCGCGAAGGAAGAGGCGGCGGAGCGCCCCAAGTATCCCCGCCCGCGCGAGATCTGGGACGAGCTCAACAAGTACGTCATCGGCCAGGACCGCGCGAAGAAGGCGCTCTCGGTCTCCGTCTACAACCACTACAAGCGCATCGGCCAGCACGGCAAGGCCGGCGAGGTCGAGATCCAGAAGGGCAACATCCTGCTGCTCGGGCCCACGGGCTGCGGCAAGACGCTGCTCGTGCAGACGCTCGCCAAGAAGCTCGACGTGCCCTTCGCCATGGCCGACGCGACCACGCTCACGGAGGCTGGGTACGTCGGCGAGGACGTCGACAGCGTCATCAAGGCGCTCTACCGCAACGCCGGCAACGATCCCGACAAGGCCAGCCGCGGCATCGTCTGCATCGACGAGATCGACAAGATCGCGCGCAAGGGCGGCGGCCCGTCCGTGACGCGCGACGTGTCGGGCGAGGGCGTTCAGCAGGCGCTGCTGAAGATCCTCGAGGGCAAGCAGGCGTCGATCACTCCTGATGGGGCCCGAAATCGTCCCCAACAGGAGCTGATCCAGGTCGACACGACCGACATCCTCTTCGTCTGTACGGGCGCCTTTAATGGCGTCGAGGAGATTGTCCGGCGGCGCGTGGGCGAGCGCGGGCTCGGCTTCGGCGCGCACATCGGCAAGGGCGAGGAGTCCAAAAACGCGCTGCGCGCCATGACGCGCACCGAGGACCTCATCAAGTTCGGCATGATCCCGGAGTTCATGGGCCGCCTGCCTATCATCGTCGCCGCCGACGACCTCGACGTCGACATGCTCGTCGAGATCTTGTGGAAGCCGAAGAACGCGCTCGCCAAGCAGTACGAGCGCCTCTTCGAGATGGAAGGCGTCAAGCTGCGCTTCACGGAGGACGCTCTCCAGGGCGTCGCCGAGGAGGCGGCCCGCCGCAAGTCGGGCGCGCGCGGCCTGCGCGCGATCCTCGAGGAAGTCATGCTCGACGTCATGTACGAGATCCCCTCCCTCACGGGCGTGAGCGAGTGCGTCGTCACGCGCGAGGTCGTCGTGTCGCGCAGCCGTCCCCAGCTCGTCCGCGAAAAGAAGGCGTCCTAAGGTGCGCGCCGGACGGCGCTAGTCGCTGAATCCTTTTTTCGCCGCCAGCATCTTCATCTGCCGGCCTGGGAGTGCTTAGGTTAGAGTCTGGCGCTCAAGTTGGCTCCGCAGGCGGACGAGGTGTGACGAAATGCTGAGCGAAAAAGAGAAGAAGCAGATCCGCGTCGTGCTCGAGGACGAGCAGAAGCGACTGGCGAAGACGAGCCAGAACGCGCTCGCGTACTCGATGAACCACGAGCGCAACATCGGGCGCGACTCGATCGACGAGTCGATGGAGGAGGAGATCTTCTCCACCGAGATGCGCCTGCACGATCGGGAGAAGTTCCTGCTCGGCAAGATCACGAAGCAGCTCGCGCGACTCAAGGCGGGCGAGATCGACGTCTGCGAGGAGTGCGGCGAGCCGATCTCGTTCCGGCGCCTCCTCGCGCGGCCGGTCACCACGCTCTGCATCGACTGCAAAGAGCAGAGCGAGCGGGAAGAACAGGCCGCCGAGCAGGCTGGACGCGGAGGCTTCGCGGAGCTGGGCGGCGGGTTGGGGGAGGGCGAAGGCGAAGCCAAGATCTCCCCCGGAAGCCTCGAGGAGTGACCCGCGGCCGCCGGGCAGCAGCCCGCGGCGCCGGCCTCGACTTCCGCCCCGAATTGCCCGCTCCGGCCATCTGTTATACGGTTTTCCCAGAGCCGGTGGATGCCCGATAACCGATATCGAATCACCGAGCGCGTAGCCGCCGGCGGGATGGCCGAGGTCTTCCGCGGCGTCGCGGAGTCGCTGCAGGGCTTCAAGAAGAACATCGCGATCAAGCGCATCCTGCCTGCGCTCACGAAGAACAAGAAGTTCGTCGCGATGTTCCTGGACGAGGCGCGGCTGTCGCTCGTCTTGCAACACGCGAACATCGTTCAGGTGTTCGACATCGCGCACACAGACGACACGTACTTCATCGTCATGGAGTACGTCGACGGCGTCGACCTCAAGGCGCTCATGGAGTGGCGGCGCCGCATCAACCGCCGCATCCCCATCGCGCACAGCCTCTATCTCATCATGGAGGTCTGCAAGGGCCTGTCGTACGCGCACGAGCTGCTCAATCCCGAGACGGGCAAGCCGCTCGGCATCGTCCACCGCGACATCTCGCCCCCCAACGTCCTCATCTCGAAGCAGGGCGAGATCAAGGTCGTGGACTTCGGCCTCGCGAAGGCCACGAGCCAGATCGAGACGACCGACCCCGGGGTCGTCAAGGGCAAGATGAGCTACCTGTCGCCCGAAGCGGCGCGCGGCGAGGAGGTCGACAGCGCCGCCGACATCTTCGCCGTGGGGATCCTGCTTTACGAGATGCTCACGGGGAAGCGGCTCTTTTACGGCGAGACCGACTACCAGACCGTCGAGCTCGTGCGCAACGCGAAGATCCCGCCCATCAAGCCGCAGAACCCCCAGGTCGAGCCCGAGCTCGAGGACATCGTGCGCAAGGCGCTCGCGAAGCGGAAGGAAGACCGGTTCGCCTCGCCAACCGACATGCAGGACGCGCTCGCCCAATACAGCTATTCGCGTGGGCTCAAGGTGATCTCGCGCGACATCGCCGAGCTCGTGCGCCAGTGCCTCGACGACCGCGCGGCGCAGTCGAGCGACGGCAAGAAGCCGAGCATCATCGATCACATGCTGCAGGAGGAGATCGTCAAGATCACCTCGGTCGAGTTCGAGGATCCGGGCGCGCGGCCGCTATCGGCCGACGACCTGTCGCCGCAAGGAGGCGTGGGGGGTGACCGCCCGTCTATCCTCGAGGGCCTCGACGAAGGAGACTTCATCGACCCGCGCGCGTGGTCCGAGGAGCGCCTCACGCCCGCCGTCGGCGTCAAGGTCGTCGACGAGATCGAGCGGCGCACGCTCAAGGACGCGCCGGCGGCGCCCGTGCCCACGTCAACCATGGCCTCCCAGGCGGCGGAGGCCCGCAAGTCGGGGCTGCAGAAGTCGAGCCTGGCGGCCTCCGTCGACAGAGCGCCCGCGCTCCCGAGCGCCGCGCCGAGTGGACCGACGCCCGGACCCGAGGCCCTCGCCCACGTCCTCGAGCCCTCGATCGTGACCACGGGCCGGGCGCCCCCCAAGCGGGCTGGACGCAGCTTCTTGGTCGGCGCCGCCATCGGCGTTGCGTTGCTCGGGGCGGCCGTCGCTGCGCTCGTCGTGCGCAAGAACGCCGCGGCGCAGATGCCCGCGCCGCAAACCTCGCCCGCACAGACCGCGCGGTAGGGCTCGCCTTGAGATGCACAGCCGCCGACGGCGCTCCCGACGGCGTCCCCCTTTGCGCGTGGACGCTTATCCGATGACGCCCGAGATGTACAAGATCCACGCGAGGGCCGACCAGCAGGCTTTCAGCATCGTGATCGTCCGCTTGGGCATCGCAGGCGAGTAACTGCAAATCTAGGGCCGCTCCGTCGAGGCCCGCGGGCCGTGATTCTAGGCGGCGGGCGTCCCCGCCACCCAGGGCAGGGATGTCACGGTTACCGGAGAGCGCCGTCGGGTTACCGCCGCAGGATGCGGCGCAGCTTGGCCCGGTCCGCGTCGCCGAGCTCGCCGAGGGCGACGAGGGCTCCGAGGTAAACGAGGCCGACCACGGCGATGGCGGCGAGGCCGAGGATCTTGCCGTGGCCGGGCAGGAAACGCCCGACGACGGCCGCGAGCGCCAGGCTCGCCGCGACCCGAGCCACGGTGGGCGCCGGCAGGCCACCGCCGAGCCGCGTGCGCAGGTACAGCAGCGACGCCAGAAAACCCGCGGCCATGCCCAGCGAGGTCGCGGTGGCGGCGGCGAGGAGCATCGGCGCGCCCGGCGTGGCCTGCGGAATGAGCAGCGCGGCGGCGCCCGAGCCGACGGCCACGGTGACGGCCATGAACGACAACGTGGCCATCGTGCGGCCCGCGGCGTTGAGGATGGCGCAGGCCACGCCGAGCAGCGCGAGGCAGCACTCGCCCGCGACGAGGACGGGAAGCGCGGCGGCGCCGACGCCGTACTCGGGCTTGTAGAGGATCGCCAGCAAGGCGGCGGGCCGCGCGCCGAGCACGAGGCCCATGGCTCCGGCGAGCAGGAGCGCGTAGCGCAGCGTCTGCGTGATGTAGGAGCGTGTGGCCTCGCTGTCCTCGGCGAAAGTCGAGCGTGACACGAGCGGGAAAATCACGAACGTGATGACGATGAGCGCCTGATAGGGCAGGAGCGCGAGCGTACGCAGCGCCTGATAGTCGGCGGCAAGCGCGGGCGCGCGCGCCCGGTCCACCTCGGCCGCGAAGTGCTGGAGGAGCGAGACGTCGTAGTTGAGGGCGAGGTTCAGCAGCAGAGCGTAGCCGCCCACGGCCAGCATGTACGGCACGAGGCGCCGGGCCGGGAACGGAGCGCCGCCCGGAGGCTGCCACATGGCGCGCGCCGCGACGACGAGGATGAAGGCCGCGGCCACGGCGAAGCCCGTGAACGCGCCCGCGACCTTCCAAACGACGGCGACGCCGAGCAGCAGCACGGTCTTGGCGGTCGAGAAGCCGACGTCGAAGGTCGCCTGCGCGCGGAAGCGGCGCAGGCCGTTCGCCGTGCCGACGAAGACGGCGTAGAAGGCGTAGAGAAAAGGGATGACGGCCGCGATGCGGAAGTAGCGCGCGTACTCCGGCGCCTTCATGAAGCGCGCGATGAGCGGCGCGCCCAGCGCGAGCGCGAGCGCCACGGCCGTGCCGATGAACGCCTGCATGCGGAGGCCGGCGCGCTGCACGGCCCCGGCGCGGGCGTCGTCCTCGGCCGTGAAGCGCGAGACGGACTGGATCGTCGCCTGGACCATCGTGTTGTTGATGATCGAGACGACGCTGTTGACGACGGCGAAGGCGCCGAACTCGGCCGTCGCGAGCAGGCGCGGCAGCAGGATCTGCTGCACCGAGCCGCTCACCATGAAGTAGATCTTGGCGAAGCCGATGAAGAGCGCGCCGCGTCCGGCCACGATGCCGGCGTCGGTCTCGGGCGCGGCCGGCTTCGCGGCGGGTGCGCTCACGGCAAGACCCCCGAGACGACGCGCTCGATGGCGCCGAGGTCGCGGCGCACGCGCACGTCGGCGAGGCCGGCCGCGGCGAGGAGGCGCGCCGTCTCCAGGGCCTGACCGGCGCCGATCTCGAGGGCGAGCGCGCCGCCGCGCGCGAGCAGCGCGGGCGCGGCGGCCACCAGGCGGCGCACGAGCGCGAGGCCGTCGGCGCCGCCATCGAGGGCGCGCGCGGGCTCGGCGCGCACCTCGGGCGGCAGGCCCGCGAGGTCGGCCGTCGGGATGTAAGGCAGGTTGGCGACGATGAGATCGAACGGCGCGTGCGGACCGAGCGGCGCCTCGAGGTCACCCTCGAGGATGGTCACGGCGACGCCGTGCCGGAGGGCGTTGCCGCGCGCGACGGCGAGCGCGTCGGGCGAGATGTCGGTCGCGACGACGACGGCGTCGGGACGTTCCTTGGCGAGCGTAATGGCGATGGCGCCCGAGCCCGTGCCGACGTCTGCGATGCGCGGGGCCGCCTTCGCGGGTGGCGCCGCAGGCGCGGCCGGCTCGTCGGGGCGCGCGGCCGGCGATTCTTCGCTCGCGGACAGGTCGGCGTCGGCGTCGAGGTCGGCAGCCCTGGTGGCGCGCACGCGCGGCGCGCGGCCGATGCGCTCCATCGCCTCGTCGACGAGCGTCTCGGTGTCGGGCCGCGGCACGAGCACGCGCGCGTCGACGGCGAGCTCGAGGCCCCAGAACTCCTTCTTCCCGACGACGTAGGCCACCGACTCGCCGGCCTGCCGGCGCTTGACCGACGCGCGGATGGCGCCGAGCTCGTCGGACGTGAGCGGGCGATCGAACTGAACGTAGAGCTGAACGCGCGGCACGGCGAGCGCGTGGGCCGTGAGGATCTCGGCGTCGAGCCGCGGCGTCTCGAGCCCACGCTCCTCGAAGCGCGACGTCGTCCAGAGGAGCACGTCCTTGACGGTCCAGCGCGCGGGCGCCGCGGCGGACGTCGGCGCGCCGGGTGGCGTCGGTCGCGGGGTGGGTCGCGGGGTCGGTGGATCGGAGGCCAAAACGGGTGCGCGGAGTCTATCAGTCATGCGCCGTCATCGCGCGGCTCCGGGGCCCAGCTCGGCGAGCCAGGCCGCCCACGTTTCTGGCGCGTAGCCGACGGTCGCGCGGGCTCCCGCGCGCACGATGGGCGTGCACAGCAACAGCGGATCGGCGACGAGGATCGGCTCGATGCGCGGTCCCGTGGGCGCGGCGGCCCTCAGCCCCTTGGCGGCGTAGCGCGCGCCCCCGCGATCGATGAGCGCCTCGAAGCCGCCCACGCGCGCGGCGACGTTGCGCAGCTCGCCCGCCGACATGCCCTTCTGCGCGAGATCCACGGCGTGGATCGGCTGGCCCCGCTCCCTGAAGAACCGCTCGGCCTTGCGCGTCTCGGCGCACTTCTTCGTGCCGAAGACCTGGATCGTGAACGCGGGCGGGCTCATCGGAGCTGGCGCCTCACGAGCTTGCCGCGGTCATTGCGGGGCAAGGCTGCCAGCCGCTCCCAGCGGCGCGGAACTTTGAAGGCGGCGAGCCGCTGGCGCGCGAAGGCGTCGAGCTCGCCGAAGAGCGCGTCGTCGGCGGCGCGGTTCGGACAGACGACCACGGCCTTGGGCTTGACGAGCCCGGCCTCGTCCTCGTAGCCGACGACGGCGCACTCGCTCACGGCGGGGTGCTGCAGCAGCACGTTCTCGACCTCGAGCGGCGAGACGTAGATGCCGCCCACCTTGAGCATGTCGTCGCTGCGGCCCTCGAAGGTGAAGACGCCGTCCACGCGGCGGACCTTGTCGCTGGTCGCGACCCAGCGCCCGTCGCGGAAGACCTGCGACGTGCGCTCGGGATCGGCTTCGTAGCCGAGCGCCGCCGAGCCGCCGCGCACCCACAGCGCGCCGATCTCGCCATCAGGCGCGTCGCTGCCGTCGTCGCGCACGACGCGCGCCTCGTAACCGGGCACGACGCGGCCGAGCGTGCCGGGGCGCACGTCACCCGGGCGGTTCGAGACGTGGATGTGGAAGAGCTCGGCGGAGCCGAGACCCTCGACGATCTCGACGCCGAAGCGGGCCTTCCAGCGCGCGTGGAGCGGGGCGGGCAGCGCCTCGCCCGCCGACGTCGCGAGGCGGACGCCCGCGAACGCGGCGAGGGCCTCCGGCGGGGCCGCCGCCGCGACCAGCTTCGCGATGAGCGTCGGCACGAGCGCGAGCACCGTGGGCCGGTGACGGGCGACGAGCGCGAACATGCGCTCGGGCGTGGGGCGGTCGGGGAACAGCACGGCGGTCGCGCCCACGGCGAGCGGGAAGAGCAGGCTCATGCCCGTGGCGTAGCCGAAGTAGAGCTTGGGGACGGAGAGCGTGACGTCGTCGGCGCCGAGGCCGAGCACGCCCTTGGCGTAGGCCTCGATGCTGAAGGCGAAGCTGCGGTGGCCGTGCACGGCGGCGCGCGGGACGCCCGTAGACCCGGAGGTCGCGATCCACACGGCCGGGTCGTCCGCCGCCGTGTCGGCGTTCGAGAAGCGGGGCGAGGCCGCGGCGACCGCCGCCTCGAACGAGAGGTGGCGCGGCGCCTCGGCCGCGCCGCCCACGACGAGCGCGGCGGCGAGCGCGGGGGCCGCGGCGATGGCGGCGGCGGCGCGCGCCGCGAGGTCCGCGTCGGCGAACAGGACCTTGGCGCGCGTGTAAGCGAGGTGGGCGGCGTGGTCGGCGACCGGCAGCTCGGGGTTCGCCATCGTGACGGCGGCGCCGACCTTGAGCGTCGCCAGGAACGCGGCGACGAAGGCCAGGCCGTCGGGGAGCGCGACGAGCACGCGATCGCCGGGCCCGACGCCGAGCGCCGCGAGCACGTTCGCGACGCGGTTCGCTTCGTCGAGCAGCTCGGCGTAGGTCACGGGCCGGCCGCGCGCGCCCACGCGGAGCGCGACGCGCGCGCCGTGGCCCACGGCGACGCGCGAGTCGAGCACGTGGGCCGCGAGGTTGAGTCGCGGCGGGATCTCGAGGCCCACGCGCGCTACCTCATGCGGAGCCGCTCGACGGGCACGAGGCCCACGAGGTGCTCGTCGACGTTGGCGGCCACGTCGGCGACGGTGACGCCGCCGTACCAGACCTGCTCGGGATAGACGACGACGGTCGCGCCGCGCGCGCACTGATCGAGGCAGCCGGCGGCGTTGGCGCGGATGCGGCCCTTGAGGCCGCGCTCGTGCAGCAGCCGCTTGAATTCGTCCTTGAGCGCCTCGCCGCCCTTCGAGGCGCAGTCCCCCTTGGGGTTCCCCGGCTCGCGGCGGTTCGTGCAGATGAAGACGTGCTTGTCGAAGTGGGGCTCAGCCATGGGGCACTAGGGGCACGTGACGGGCGCGGGCGGGATCGGTGTCACGAACGTCGGTTTCCCGCCCGTCGCCATGAGGGCGCCCGGGTGCGCCGTGTGGCCGGCCGTCGTCGCCGAGTCGGCCGCCATGGCGGCGCCGGGCGCCTCGTCGAACTTCCAGTAGCCGACGAGGCCGGCCTCGGTGCCCACGAGCGCCTTGTCGTGGCTAGCCATGATCTCGGTCGCCGAGCGGGCAACGTTCCACACGCGGAGCTCGTCGAAGAGGCCGTTGAAGCAGTTGTTGTTGAACGGGCTGCAGCCGAGGCTCAGCGGCGATCTCCCCGTCGCGAGGACCGTGAGGCCACCCGTGCCGGTCGTCATGATGCGCGCGACGCCGTTCACGTAAGTGCGCAGCGTCGTGCCATCCCAGGTCATGGCGACGTGCACCCATTGGCTCTCCGTCGACGTGATGCCGAGGTACGCCGTGCTGTCGACGTTGAAGCCGCCGTTCGTGATCGGGTTGAGCGTCGCGTGGTTTCCGGCCATGCCGCCGACCTCGTTGGTGCCGAAGTCGAGACCGATGGCGGTCGCCATCGTGCCGGCGGTGCCGTACACGAAGAGCTCGTTCTTTTCGCCGACCCAGTCCGTCGGCTTGATGTACGCCCAGAATTCGACTGTTCGGTTCGCGTTGCCGATCGGCAGGTCGTTCATGAGATCGATCACGACGCGCGCCTGTGCGGCGTCGCTGGCGGAGCCCGTACCGTTCGACGCCAGCGAGATGGCGTTGCCGCCACAGCTCTTCGCGCCGCTTCCGGCGCCGCCGCTCGCGCCGCCTGCGCCGCCCGGCGCGTCGGCGGACGCATCGGTTGTGGAGCCCGCCATCCCAGCCTGGCCCGCGACGGACGCGCCTGCCGAGCCGGCCGCGGAGGTGCCCGCGCTGCCCGCAGCGCCGCCCGCGACGCCGGACGTCTCGCCCGCGGCTCCCCCGCCGCCTCCGACCGAGGAGCCGGCGCTTCCGGCGCCGCTGCCCGCGGCCCCCGGGCCGCCGCCCTTCGGGCCGCTGCCACTGCCGCACGCCGCGGCCGAGACCAACGCGGCACAAACCGCGAGGACGCTCGCCCGCGAAAAAATCGCCATGAGGCGCATTTCTAGCACGGACGGGCTCACAGTCGTCCGACGTCGCGCGCCCGGACCCAGCCCTCGAGGCCGTTGGCGAGGCGGATGCGCAGCCAGTCTTGATCGCGCTCGAGCAGGCGCACGCGCAGGCCCGCGTGTATCTGGAATCCAGTCTTGTAGTTCACGTCGGCGCCCTCCTTGACGGCGAGCGCGTCGGGCAGCACGACGCCGAAGGGCACGCGCTCGAGGACGGCGCGGCCCGCGAGCGCGCTTCCCGCGAGCAGCGTCAGGACGGCGAGGATGGCGGCGCCCGCGCCCAGCGCGGGGCGGGCGTCGTCGCTCGCGCGGCGGCGCGCGAAGATCACGGTGAAGAAGCCGAGATAGAGCGCGAGGAAGACCCAGGTCTCGCCCGACGGCGACAGCGACGTGACGGCGCGGATCCACAGCGGGTCGCGATCCTCGCCCTCGATCTTGTCGCGCGCCTGGCGCGCCGCCAGCTTGCGCGACTGGTCGAGGTTGAAGCGGACGTCCTCGTCGTCGGGCTCGAGAGCGGCGGCGCGCTCGAAGGCCCAGATCGCGGGCCCGAGGGCACCTTTCTTGAAGTACGCGTCGCCCAGGTTGAAGAAGAGGTCGGGGGACACGACGTCCTCGCGATCGAGCTCCTCGTAGGCGGCGACGGCGGCGTCGTAGTCGCCGTGAAGGTACGCGTCGTTGCCGCGCTTCCAGGCCTCGTCGAGGCGATCGGCGTGCGCGGGCCGCGCCGCGAGCGCGAGCGCGAGACCCGCGAACGCGAAGACGACGCGCCGCCTGCGGCCGCTCGCCATCCCGATTGTCCCCATCATCCCGATCATCCCCATCTCCCCGGCGCTTCCTCGCGCAGCGCGGCCTTCTCGACGAGGCCGATGAGCTCGTCGGCGCGCTCGAGCGCGGCGCTCATGGCGGCGGCGCTCTCCGTCTCGCCGCCGGGCGCGAAGCGCGCCAGGTCGCAGGCCTCGAGCTCCCGGAGAACGCGCGCCGTGATCTCCGCGCGGAGCCCGCGCTCGGCGAGGAGGGCCTCGAGCTCGTCGCGGCGCAGGCCGGTGACGACGCGGCCGAGCCGCGCCGCGAGGACCTCGCGCAGGACGCGGTCGATCTCGATGTAGAAGTCGGCGACGCGGCCCGCGTCGCGGTGAGCGACGGCGGAGCCGAGGCGCTTGCGCACCATCGTGCGCATCCGCCGGCGGCGCGTCCGCCGCGTGTCGGTTGCGAGCCGCTCGCGCACGCGATCGACGAGCACGGCCAGGCCGAGGCCGAACGGCGGAAGAAAGAGCAGCCAGCCGAAGGCGCGCGAGCGCAGGAAGGTCGTGCCGACGTCGCGGCCGAGTCGCGTGCGCGCGCGGATGGGGCGGATGGCCGCCGCGATGACGTTCTCGACGGCGGGGCCTGCCGCGCCCGGAGCCAGGGGCGCCGCGCCCGGGCGTGGCGCTTCGCCCGTGGCGTCGAGGCGCATGGGATCGCTCTTGAGCGTGACGTACTGCTTGGTGTCGGGATCGAAGGTCGGCACCTCGAGCGAGGGCAGCATGACGGCGCCCGCGCGCTCGGGGAGCAGCAGCACCTCGGCGACCTTCGTGCCGCCCACGCCGCCCGCGGCGTCCACCGTGACGGTCTCCTTGGGCGGGTAGCTCTTCCACCCGGCCGGGACGGCGAGCGGCGGCAGGTGCACGTTGCGCACGTTGCCGATGCCCTTGATCTCGACGGTGATGGTGACGGCCTCGCCCACCGACACGGTCGTGCGATCGGCGCGCGCCGCGAGCTCGTACTTGCCGACGTTGCCGGCGTCGAAGCCCGCGGGCTGCCCCTCGCGCGGCAGCGGCAACGCCTCGATCGTCACGGGGTCCGCCTTGATTCTCTGCGTGCGCAGCGCCGTCCCGAAGAAGTCGACCTGCGCGACCTCGGCCTCGACGGGCGTCACCGTGAGCTTGCCCTCGCGCAACGGGAACAGCGCCTTCTGGTACAGCGTCGCGACCTGGAAGGCGCGGCCCGCGATGGTCTCAGTCGCGTAGGCGAGGCGGCCGCGGGGGTTCGTCGACGGGATGTCCTCGCTCCAGAATCCGTCGGTGCGCGCCTCGGTGACCGTGTCGAACTTGTCGAGGCGCTGGGTCGTGCACAGCGACCACGTGACGACGACGGGCTCGCCCAGGTAGGCGCGCGTCTTGTCGGCGACCACGCGGATGAAGGTCGTGCCCGCGGGCGAGGCGGGCGCCTCGGGCGCGGCGCCGCCCCCAAAGAGATCGAGCGGGAAGCCCGGCGCGCCGCCGCCGCGTCGCGGATTGCCGGCCGGCGGGCCGGAGCCGACGCGCACGCTGAGCGCGTTGGACTTGAGCTCGCGTCCCGCGAAGCGCACGCGCGCCGCGCCGATTACGAACGGGCCTCTGGCGCCCGGCGGGACCATGACCTCGTAGCGCCAGCTGAAGTCGTTTTGCACCGTGGTCTGTCCGCCGCCGATCTGCATTTGCGTCGAACGGCTCGGGAACTGCGGCGTCGACAGCACGCGGAGACCTTTGAACTCGGGCGGGCGGAAGCCGTCGACCTCGCCATTGCCGGCGACGCTCAAATTCACCTCGCACACGAAGGGCTCGCCGGGCGCGACGGCCTCGCGATCGAGGGAAATGACGAACGCCGCGTCGCTGGCCGCGGCGCCGCGCGCAAGGCCGAGCGTCGCGAGCACGGCGACGGTCAGGACCGAGCGAAACGAGGCGGGGCGACGCATCTTCGGGAGAACCTTGTCTACCAGTCCCGCGCGGGCGGGCGACGCCGAATCGCGCGCAGGCGCGCGCGCTCCTTCTCGAGGTCCTTGGGGCTGCGCTCGAGGTTGTCGAGGACGGCGCCCATCTCCTGCTCGTCGGCGGGCGGCGGCTTCTTGGCGGCCTCGTTTTTGTCGCGGTCTTTCTCGTCCTGCGACTTGTCCTTGTCCTGGTCCTTCTTGTCTTGGTCCTTCTTGTCTTGGTCCTTCTTGCCGTCCTTCTTGTCTTGGTCCTTCTTGTCGTCCTTCTTGTCTTGGTCTTTTTTGTCCTTGTCCTTCTGCTCTTGCTGTTTGCGCTCGGCGATCTCGAGGTTCCACTTCGCCCGCTCGTCGCGCGGGTCGAGCGCGAGCGTGCGCTTGTAGGCCTCGACGGCCTCCTTGAACTTCTCTTTCTTGAAGAACGCGTTGCCGAGGTTGTAGAAGGCCTGCGCCTTGAGGGTGCCGTCCTTGGCCTCGGTGGCGCGCAGGAACTCCTGTCCGGCCTCGTCGAAGCGCTGGAGCGCATAGAGCGCCGCGCCGCGATCGAAGTGCGCGCCCGCCTCGGCGGGCAACGCGGCGACGGCCTTGTCGTAGTGCTTCAGGGCCTCCTCGGCGTTGCCGCTCTTCATGAGCGCGTTGCCCTGCTCGACCTCGCCGTTGCGGCTGCGCAGCGGCTCGAAGCCGAACAGGAGCGGGCAGAGCGCCAGCAGGCACGCCGCGAACGACGCGCGTGTCACGAGGCCGCCTCCGCCGTGCCCAGCTTCGAGCCGTTCGCGCGGGTCGCGCGCCGGCGCCGCTCGCTCATGCACGCCTCACCCACGAGTAGCAAGAAAGCCGGCAGGAGCAACAGCTCGAAGACCTCGTCGTACTGCTTCACGACGCGCGCCTCGTTCTCCGAGCGCTTGAGCCCGGCGAGCGCGTGCGCGATCTCGTCGACGCCGAAACGCTTGGGGTCGGCGTGAAAGTATTCCCCGCCCGTCTTCTGCGCCATCTGCACGAGCATCTCTTCAGCGAGCCTCGACGTGACGTACTTGCCGTCCGCGTCCTTGACGTAACCCGTGACTTTGCCCGCCTCGTCGTACTCGGGGATGAGCTCGCCGGAGCGCGACCCGATGCCGACGGTGAACACCTTGACGCCCAGCTTCGACGCCTCGTCGGCCATGGCGAGCGGCTCGCTGTCGGTGTCTTCGCCGTCGGTGAGGAGCAAGATGACCTGCGCGCGCGAGGGTCCGCCGTGCGCCCGGAGGCGCGTCAGGAGCTCGAGCGCGGCGTGCATGGCCTGCCCGATGGCCGTGCCGCCCACGGGCATGTCCCACGGGTAGAGGTCGCGCCAGAAGAGCTTCACGGCGGCGTAGTCGGTCGTGGGCGGATAGGACAGCGTCTCGCCCGCGAAGGCCACGAGGCCGATGCGATCGCCCGCGAGGCCGTCCATGAGCTGCTCGAGCTCGCGCTTGGCGCGCTCGAGGCGCGACGGATAGACGTCCTTCGCGAGCATCGACCGCGAGAAGTCCAGCGCGACGATCATGTCGAGCCCGGCGTCCTTCGTGAGGCGGGCGCGGCCGCCGGCCTGCGGCCGCCCGAGAGCCACGGCCATGAGGCCGAGCGCGAGCACGACGAGCGCGGCGCGCGCGCGCTTGCGCGGCAGCGACACGTCGCCCGCCATCTTCGCGATGAGGGGCGCGTCGCCCAGCCGCGCGAGCAGGCGCCGCCGCGCCGCGAAGGCCAGCGCGTAGGCGAGCACGGCCGCCGGCACGAGCGCGAGCAGCCACAGCATGTGCGGATTCGCGAACCGCACCCTAGGGGAGCCTCCGCAGGCGGGTCAGGCGCAGCGCGAGCTCGGCGACGAGCAGCGCGAAGGCCACGAAGAGGAAGCGCCGATAGAGCTCGGCGTAGAGCACGCCGCGATCGTGGAGGCGCGACTTCTCGAGGTCCTCGAGGATCTTCTGGAAGCGCTCCTTGAGCGCGAGCGTGTCGGTCGCGAGGTAGGGCGTGCCGCCCGTCATCGAGGCGATCTGCTCGAGCAGCTTCGGGTTCACGGGGTGGCGCTGCGGCACGCCGGGCGCGCCCGCGGCGGCCGCGCCCTCGGGGTCGTTGTCACCCGCCAGGATCGTGTACACCTTGACCTTCATCGTCTGCGCGAAGCGCGCGGCCTGCTCGGGGGAGATGTTGCCGGCGTTGTTCTCGCCGTCGGTGAGCACGATGATGACCTTCGAGCGCGCGTCCGAGTGGCGCAGGCGATTGAGCGCGACGCCGATGCCGTTGCCGATGGCCGTGCCGTGCCCGTCGACGATGCCGAGGCGCAGCTCGGCGAGCATGCGCAGGAAGGTGCCGTGATCGAGCGTGAGCGGCACGTGCGTGTAGGCCTCGCGCCCGAAGACGACGAGGCCGATGCGATCGGACGGGCGGCGGCGCACGAAGTCCTCGATGACGAGCTTGGCGGCGTCGAGGCGGTTCGGCTGCAGGTCGGTCTCCTCCATCGAGCCCGAGACGTCGAGCGCGATGACGATGTCGATGCCCTCGACCTCGAGATCGTCCGCGACGCGCGTCGTCTGCGGGCGCGCGAGCGCGATGCCGACGAGCACGACCGAGGCGAGGCGCAGCACGAGCGGCAGGTCGGCGAGCCGGGACACGAAGCCGTGCCGCTGCGCGCCGAGCTCGCCCGCGCGCGAATAGGCCAGCGCGGCGCGGCGGCCGGGTCCGCGCGCGAGCCCGGCCCACAGCACGAGCGCGACGGCGATGGGCACGAGCGCGAGCGCGCCCGGGTGGGCGAAGCGAAACCCCTCGACGTTGCGCAGGAGCACCAGGTAGGCGGCCGCGAGCGGGCCGAACACCGCCGCGACGAGCGCGTAGGGGATGGCCGCGCGCGGCGGCGCGGGCGAGGGCTCTCTCGTGGACCTCGCGTCAGCCACGGGCGGCCTCCGCGGCGCCCGCGCCGGCCGCGGGCGCGTCGGGCGGCGCCCCGTCGGCGGGCGCGCCGGCGGCCGGCGAGCGCGGGCGCGTCGACGTGACGATGCGCAGCGCCGTCTCGAGCGAGCCACGCGCCTCGGTGGCCGAGGGCGAGATCTTGGCGAACTTCACGAGGTCGCAGGCGGCGAGCCAGCCCTGGACCTCGCCTCCGAAGATGCCCAGCTCGCGGCCCGCGCTCCGTTGCAGCTCTTCGACGAGCTCGTCGGTCGTGAGCTCGAGCGAATCGAACCCGAAGCGCGCGCCCAGGTACTCGCGGATGACCTCCGAGACGGCGAAGTAGAAGGGCCGGTTGTCGGCGTTTTCGAGGAACCCGTACTGGCCGAGCCGATCGAGCCTCTCGAGCGCGATCTCGTGGGCCGGCCGCGCCGGCGGCCCAGGTCGCACGATGACGCGCGCGCGCAGGCGCCGCACGACGAGCCAGGTCACGAGCGCGCCCAGCACCGCCGCGAAGAGGCCCGCGGCGCCGTAGATGAGGATGCGGTTCTCCTCGAGCACGGCGACCGGGCCCGTGGCGTCCTTGAGCGCGGGCTCGGGCTCGTTGGCGATGACGCTCGTGATCTTGACCGGAAGGGCGGCCGTCCGCGCCGTGCGCACGTCGCCGCTCTTGCCGAGGTAGGTCACCTCGACGGCGGGGACTTCTTTTTCGCCGGGCTCGTAGGCCGCGATCGTGATCGTGAACTCGTGGCGCACGCGGCCGTCGCCCAGATCCTGCTCGCTGTCCTTGTGGTCGAGCACCGAGAACGCGCCGAGGTCGAGCGCGCCCGGCAGGTTCACGGGCGCGTTGCGCCGCGAGATCGCCGTCACGATGAGCGTGATGGAGTCGCCGACGTGCACCTTGTCCGGCGCCTGCAGGCGCGCCGCCACCGTGGGCGCGTCTGGGTCGACGGCGCCCCCGTCGGACGCGAGCGCGTCGACGACGGCCGCCCGCGCGCGCGCCGGCGCGCCCGTGACGACGAGGACCACGACGAAGACGAGCCCGGCGCCGAGCGCCGCCCGCGGGAGGCGCCGCCTCAATGCCGCAGCCTCCGCGCGCGCGCCTCGAAGAACGACGTCAGCGCCGGCAGGTACGGCTTGTCGGTGCTGACGCGCAGCGCGTCCATGTCGAGCCGCCGGAACATCGACTCGCGCGCCTCGAGGGCGCGCCGGGCCTCGCGCGCGAAGGCGCGGCTCTCGGGCCCGCTCGTGTCGAAGACGACGATCTCGCCCGTCTCGGGATCGGCGAGCTCGAGGAGCCCAACGTCGGGCAGCCCGAGCTCGAGCGGGTCGGTGACGCTCACGGGCACGAGGTCGTGCCGCCGCGACGTGATGCGCAGCGCGCGCTCATACTGCGTCGCAGGCGCGAGGAAGTCCGAGATCAGGAAGGCGACGGCGCGCCTGCGCGCGATGCGCCCCAGGAACTGCAGCGCGCGCGCCAGGTTCGTGCGCCGGCTGCGCGGCTCGAAGGCCAGGATCTCGCTGATGACGCGCAGGACGTGCTTCTTGCCCTTCTTGGGCGGCACGAAGTGCTCGACGTCGTCCGTGAAGATCACGAGGCCCACGCGGTCGTTGTTGCGGATGGCCGAGAACGCCAGCACGGCGGCGATCTCGGCGCCGAGCTCGCGCTTCTCCTGCACGCGCGACCCGAAGCGCCCCGAGGCCGACATGTCGACGAGCAGCAAGACGGTCATCTCGCGCTCCTCGGTGAAGAGCTTGACGTAGGTGTCGTTCATGCGCGCCGAGACGTTCCAGTCGATGAGCCGGATGTCGTCGCCCGGCATGTACTGGCGCACCTCGGAGAACGCGATGCCGCTGCCCTTGAAGACGGAGTGGTATTGCCCCGCCATCCGATCGCGCACGAGGCGCTCGGTGACGATCTCGATCTTTCTGATCTTCTTGAGGAGGTCGCGCGTGAGCATGGGTGCCTCGGCCTACGGCACCTCGACGTGCTCGAAGAGCTTGCGCACGATCGTCTCCGACGTGATCTCCTCAGCCTCGGCCTCGTACGTGAGGATGACGCGGTGGCGGAGGACGTCGACGCCCACGGCCTTGATGTCCTCGGGCGTGACGTAGCCGCGGTGGCGCAGGAAGGCGTGCGCGCGCGCGGCGAGGTTGAGGTAGATCGATGCGCGCGGGCTCGCGCCGAACGAGATGAAGTCGGCGAGCTCGCCCAGGCCGTGCGCCTTCGGCTCGCGCGTCGCGTGGACGATGCTCACGATGTAGTCGCGGATCTTCTCGTCGATGTACACCTGCTGCACGACCGACCGCGCCTCGGCGATGCGCTGCGGGCTCGCCACGGGCGACGCGCTCACCTTCATGCCCGAGGTCATGCGGTCCATGATGGCGCGCTCGTCCTCGCGCGAGGGATACCCGACCTTGATCATGAGCATGAAGCGGTCGAGCTGCGCCTCGGGCAGCGCGTAGGTGCCCTCCTGCTCGATGGGGTTCTGCGTCGCCATGACGAGGAACGGATCGGGCAGCGGGTGGGTCGTGTCGCCGATCGTCACCTGGCGCTCCTGCATGGCCTCGAGCAGCGCCGACTGCACCTTGGCGGGCGCGCGGTTGATCTCGTCGGCCAGCACGAGGTTGGCGAAGATCGGCCCCTTCTTCGAGACGAACTCGCTCTTGGCCTGGTTGTAGATCGTCGTGCCCACGATGTCGGCGGGCAGAAGGTCGGGCGTGAACTGGATGCGCTGGAAGCGCATGTCGAGCGTGTCGGCGAGCGTCTTGACGGTCAACGTCTTCGCGAGCCCCGGCACGCCCTCGAGCAGCACGTGCCCGCCCGTGAGCAGGCCGATGAGGATGCGCTCGACCATGGCCTTCTGACCGACGATGACCTTCCCGACCTCGGCGGTCAGCGAGTCGACGAACGCGGACTGTTGCTGCACGAGCTCATTGATGACCCTGACGTCCATGCGGTTTTCCAGGCTCCTTGCGTGCTCGGGTTGAGAGTGTCGGCGGTACGGGTGTCGGCGCGGGCAGCGGACGCCCGCCAGCTTACAACCCCAAACTCCGAGGCCCGCTAGGATATTTCCGAGGTTCGTGCTAGCTAAACCCTCGCCATGAGCCGTGACGTCGAAACCAAGAGCGACCGCCTCTATGACAAGCGCACCGTCGAGCGCACCATCAAGAAGGGTCTTCTGACCCGCAAGGACTACGAGAAGCACCTCAAGACCCTCGAGGACGTCGCCGCCAAGGGCGTCCTGGGCGGGCCCGAGCCGGGCGACGAAGACCACGAAGAGGCCGACGCCGTCGCGGAGTGACCGCGGCCCGCCGATTGGCTAACCTTTCGTCATGAGCTCGGACGGCAAGGACGAGAGCCAGGGCGGAAAGGCCGCCTTCAGCGTAACCGATCGGCGCATCTTCGCCGACGACAAGGGCGCGGCGCGCGTCGAGGAGAGCCCGGCGCCCGCCAAGCCCGCGGCCGCCGAGAGCGCGCCCGCCATCGACTTCCACACCTTCGTGCTGTCGCTCGGCAGCTCCGCGCTGCTCCACCTCGGCGAGCTCGAGCGGCCGGGCGCGGGCGCCGCCGAGAAGGACCTGCCGATGGCGAAGCACACGATCGACATCCTCGCCATGCTGCAGGACAAGACGCGCGGCAACCTCACGCCCGAGGAGGCCAAGCTCCTCGAGAGCCTCCTCTTCGATCTGCGCCTCCGGTACGTCGAGGCGCGCAAATAGCGGGCACCGCCGCAAGCTTTGGCGGAAGAACCTCCGGGGTTAGCCTCGACTCCGAGGTCCGCGTACACTCGAATCATGTCCGAGAGGGAGGCAGACGGCGGTGAGGGCGCGCTCCGTGATGCTCCGCCGGATTCGCTCTCGGAGGACGAACGAAGCCAGATCTCGGCGCGACTGCGTTTGACGCCCGCCGATAGACTGAAATACCTGATGGATATGTTGGCGTTCGAAGAACGCGCGCGCCGAGCACGCCGCGTCACGTGACCTGATGGCGGGCTTTCGACCCGATCTCGTGGTGGGAGCCTTGAATCGCCACGGCGTTCGCTATCTCCTGGTCGGCGGTGTTGGAGCCGCTCTGCACGGATCGCCTCTCCGAACGGGCGACACGGACGTCTGCCCGGCAACCGACGCGGAGAACTTGGACCGCCATCGGCCGAAGGATCGAGATGCGCTGCCCGTGCTCCGAGAGCTCGCGCGCCAGATCGCCGCGGGGGCTGAGGCTCAGAAGAAGTAGCTCGTGTGCATGACGTCGGCGACGACGTTGCACAGGGCGTGGAAGGTAGCGCCCGCCGCGATCGAGCCGGTGCGGCCGCGCATCCAGCCGAAGACGAGCGCGGGGAAGAAGACGGCGAGCCGCTGCGGGTTCGGCACGACGACGACGTGGCCGAGCGCGAAGAGAGCGCTCGACACGACGAGGGCCCACCCCACGGGCGCGCCCCACAACCGGCGCGTCGGCCGCCAGACGCGCTCCAGGCGCACGAGGAGGTATCCGCGAAAGAAGATCTCCTCCGGGATCGCCACGACGACGAGCTGGTTGATCGCCGACAGCGCGAAGTGATCGGGCAGGCGCAACGTACCGGCGGCCAAGCCCTGCCAGTGGTGGCAGAGGCGCCCGAAGTACGGCGCGAGCCAGGCGCCCGCCGCGCCGCAGGCATATCCATAGAAGACGAAGAACCCCGCGATGAAGAACGGGAAGGCCAGCAGGCAGGCGACGCCGAGCACCTTGAGGTTGAGGCCGAGCGGATGAAGGCGGAGGCCCGCCTCGTGGTAGTCGAAGTGGCGCCCGCCCGCCCGCGCCGCGAGGGCCGGCGCGTAGAAGAAGATCACCGCGATGAAGGCGTGCAGGTTGTCGCGGATGAACGGGACGGCGCCGCCCGCGAGCGCGAGGAGCGCCGCGAGCGCGGTGGCCGCCGCGAAGGCGATGAGGGGCTCGCGGAGGCCCGACGGGCGCTGCACGCTGTCCATTCTACGCTTCGCTTCGCCGGACGGCCCAGGCTCAACCGCGGCGGGTCAAGGGCCCGAGGCGCGCCAGGGCCCGGGTGGCGTCGGCGGTGGCGTGCGACACGCGGTCGGCGGCGGCTTGCAGGGAGGTGCCGGGGTCACGCACGGCGGCCAGCAGCTCGTCGAGGTGGGCCTGGAGCGCCGTGAGCGCCTCGCGGCTCGAGCGTAGCTCGGCGGCGAGCTGGTTGCCGCGCAAGAAAGGCGCCTCGCTGCGCCGGATCGTCATCCGCGACCGCGCCGGGACCGCGCGCGCGCGCCCGCCCGGCACCGAAGAGGCCCGCACGCGCGCACGCATGCCATCGAGGATCGGTCACCGAGGAGAGAAGTCAACTTTTCGTCATCGGGGCGAGCTGCCGAGCAGGTAGCGGCGCGCGGGATCGACGACGACGCTCGAGCCGAGGGCGGTGCGGCCGATGAGCATGGGGTACAGCATGTCGCCTCGATTCGTGAGGGTGACGGCGATGCGCTTCTTGATGGGACCGAGCCGGAGCGCCGTCTCGATGACGGGCCGCCGCTCGAGCCGTCCCGAAGTGTCGCGCACGACGACGTAACCGCGCACGGCGGCGCGCACGCGCCGCGGCTTTCGCCCGCGCGCGCCGCTCGGCACCGTCATCTCGAGGATCGGGCGGCGCAGCGGGCCGCCCGCAGTGTCGACGGTGCGCATGCGCACGACGTGCAGCGCCGAGGTGCGGGCGCCTGTGTCGAGCTTGGCCTTGAGCCGCGGGATCGCGAGGTCCGGCAATGTGACGTGCTCGACCCAGCCGGCGCGCAGCTTGGCCGCCGCGCTACCTGCGACTCGGGCCGGGGCGCCGCGCGCGTCGGCGCTGGGCGCGACGGCTTTGACGCGCGGGCGGCGGGTCCCGGCGGGCACGGGCGCGAGCACGAAGAGCACCGTGCCCTTGCGCGTCGCGGGTCGCGCGGGCGCCTCGAGCACGAGCGCGTCGACGGGCGCCTTGCTGGGCACGGCGCGTCCGGGGAGCGTGGGCGCCACGCGCGCCAGCAGCGAGCCCGCGCGGACGAAGGCCCCCGGCGCGACGGCGGCCTCGACGAGGCCCCCCGCGGGCGCCCGCACGCGCAGCCGACGAGCGAGGACCGGCGGAGGCTCGGGCCGCGCGCGCAGGGGCAGGGCCGGACCCCCGGTGGCCCCGCTCGTCACCCCTGGCGCGCCTTCGGCGGGCGTCACGCCGAGCGCTTCGAGCACGGCGAGCGTGGCGCCCGCGAGCGCGTGCGTCGCGCCCGCCTCGTCCACGGGGCTGTCGGCGGCCGCGAGCTCGAGTGCGACGACGCCCGCCTCGCGCGCCGCACTGGCCAGCGTTCGGGGCGTCGCGCGGCTGACGTGGCGCGCGACGAGGGCGCCGCTGCCGGCGGCGAGCCGCCGCACGCGTGGATCATCGAGATCGCCCGCGACCGTGAGCGCCGCCCGCCGCCCTCCGCGCGGCGCGCCCAGCTGCACCAGCGCGCCCGCGCCCACGACGAGCTCAGAGAAGAGCGTGAAGGCGTCGCGCGCGCGCGCCGCGCCGCCCGCGTCACCCGGGAAGCGCCACGGGACGCCCGGCTGACGGCGCGGCGCGAATCGTCCCCCGGGCCGCAGCACGGGCACGATGACGACGCTGCCCGCCATCGACGCGGGATCGAGCCCCCGCGCGAGCCCACGGGCCGCGGCGGCCGCCGCGCTCTCGGTGCCGCGCGGCGCGGCCACGACAGTGACGCGCGGCCCCGCCTTCGCGCCCACGGCGACCCACGCCGGGATCGCGCGGGCGGCGCTGGCGCCGGTCTTGGAGCGGCCGGCGCGGGTGGGGCGCGGCGCGAGCGGGATGTCGACGGAGCGCGCCGTCCCGGGCGCGACCGTGACGCCTCCAACGCGGAGGCCGCGGGCCGGCAGGGTGATCGTCATGGCGGCTGCGATCCAGAGACGCCCGGGCCCCCGTGACCAGTCAGGGCGCGGCGAGCGCCGGCCCGAGCTTCGCGATCTCGGCGCGCAGCCTCAGCAGCGAATCGCGATCGATGTCGACGAGCCGGATGCCGATGCGCCGCTCCTGCTTGGCGACCACCCGTCCTTTGGACCGGATGACGAGGCGGCCGGCCGCGTCGACGATGTCCAGCTGATAGCCCGTGCCGAGCGGCACGTCCGCTTCCGCCGGGATGAAGCACCCGCCGATGCCAACGTGCATGAGCGGGTTGTACGTGAAGTAGGCGGCCGTCGCCGCCGACAGCGTGATGCGCACCGTGCCGTGTCCATACTCGACGGCCCGCCCGCCCGGCGGTGCCTGCCGCACGTCCAGCTCGACCGGCACGGGCGCGGGCTCGCGCGAGTTCGCGTCGACGATGCGATCGACGAGCTTGCGGCTGTCGGCGTCGAGGTCGACGAACCGCAGCCCCATGCCCCGCTCGCCGTCGAGCGCCACGCGCACGACCTCGGCCGTGCCCTTCATGACGACGAGCTCCTCGTCGAGGCTGAACTGGAACTCGACGGTGACGCCGACGTCGAGCAGCTTCCCGCGAGACGCGAGGAACATCCCGGAGCGCGACAGGTCGACGAGCTGCGTGTCGACGGTGTCGTTCGCGCCCGGCGGCTGATAGAGCACGTGAATGCGCACCTTGCAGCGCGGCGCGCGCTCAATGAACGCGCGCACCTCCTCGGTCGTGAGCGCGGGTCGCGTGACGCGATCGTCGGGCATGGACGGTCAGTATACAGCGACGGGGAAGCAGGCGTCTCGGGCGATGACCCGAGGATCATCGGGAGGAGCTGTCGCCGTCGATGCGGAGGACCGGAGCCAGTTGGTGCGCTCAGGGCGTCATCGCTTCGAGCTTGTGGCAATTGCCACAACCAAACGCGCCCTTGACGGGGTTCTTGGGGTCGAATACCGGAACGTCCAACAGCTTACCCATGGCGGGCTCGACCTTCTGGGCCATGAACTCCGTGAACTTCGGCCAGGTCGGCTCTTTCTTCATCATCGCTTGGAAGGCCTCCGGCGTGTTCGGGAGCGCGTGGATGTCGTTGCTGGGCATCTTGTACTTGCGATCGGCGCCGTCCTTGCCGTGGCAGGTTTCGCAAGTGAACTTCGCGAATTTTTGGGCATCGAAGGCCTGAAAGACCTCCTTCATCTTCGGCTGCACCGCCTCTTTCATATAGGCGCGCTTCTGCTTCGCGTTCATGTCCTTCCACGCCACCTCCGGTGGTCCGACGAGCTTCGCGTTGGCCGGATGAGCATTCAACGGGAGTAACGAGGCGAGGATCGCAATCGAGAGCGGCTGGAGGTATTTGCGCATGACGACACGATGCCCGAAGGCGCGACGAAGGTCCCGGGAAACTTTCCGCGGGACCGAACCAAGCTGTCGCACCGGCGTGTACTCGCCCGATTCCCCTTCACGATCCACTACCGCTTCGACACGAAGGAGCTCGTCGTCATGGCCGTCGCCCATCACAAGCGCCGTCCGGGCTACTGGTCCCGTCGTCGCTGAGCCGCCGGTCCCGGCCCTCGAGGGCCTCCGTCGCTACGCCGAACGTGACCGCGCTGACCACGCGCCGACGGCGAATTGAGCAGGCACCCCACCACATGATCCCCCACCATGCCCACCGCCTGCATGAACGCGTACGCGATCGTGCTCCCCACGAACCTGAAGCCTCGCTTTTTCAGATCCTTCGATAGCGCGTCCGACTCCGGCGTCGTCGCAGGCACGTCGCTGATCGACCGCCGCCGCTTGCGGATCTGCTTGCCGCCGACGAACCCCCACACGTACGCGTCGAACGACCCGAATTCCTTCGCGACCTCGAGGACGTGCCGCGCGTTCTCGATCGTCGACTCGATCTTCAACCGGTTCCGCACAATGCCTGGATCGCCCATGAGCCGCGTCACGTCCGCCGCCCCGAAGCGCGCCACCTTCTTCACGTCGAACCCCGCGAACGCGCGCCGGTACCCCTCGCGCTTGCGCAGCACCGTCGACCAGCTCAGCCCCGCCTGCGCGCCCTCGAGGACCAAGAACTCGAAGAGCACGTGGTCATCGTGGACCGGCCGCCCCCACTCTTCGTCGTGGTAGGCGATCATGAGCGGGTCGTCGCCCGCCCAGTGGCAGCGCTTGACCGGCTTCACTTCGCTTCGGGCGGAACGTACTCGGCGGGCTTGTCGGTCGTGCCGTCGCCGAAGAAGAACTTCTCAGCCTGCTCCATGAGCATCTTCTGGCCCTGGGGCGACGTCAGGTCGAGGCGGTACTCGTTCACGATCATCTTCGAGGCCTCGATCCACTGCTGCCAGGCTTGCTGCGAGACGTTGTCGTAGATGCGTTTGCCCAAATCGTTGTTGAAGGGCCTGTAGACCATGCCGGGCAGCTCTTGCCCGAGCTTCGCGCACTTGACCATCCGGGGCATCGCGTCGTCTCCTCGATCCTTCCGGGACATCCGGAGGGAGGAGACTATGTCATCTTCGGAGGCCACGTGCGAAGCCCGCGGCGCGCGCGCACAAGAAACGCCGAAGACGCACACGCGAAACATGAAGGCGTGTAGCGTGCGCCGCATGAGCAAGATCCATTTCGTCGGCGGCGAGAAGGGCGGGGTCGGCAAGTCGGTCGTCGCGCGGCTCTTCGTGCAGTGGTGCATCGACAAGCAGCTTCCGTTCGTGGCCGTCGACGCCGACGAGTCGCACGGCGCGCTCCTGCGCCACTACCCGACGTTCGCGCGCGCCGTCGACCTCGCGCGGCCCGAGAGCGCCGACGAGATCGCGTCGCTCGCGCTCGACGGCGATCGCCGCGTCATCGTCGATCTCCCCGCGCAGAGCGATCGCCTCGTGGCCTCCTGGCTCGCCGAGGCGGGCGTGCTCGACCTCGCGCGCGAGTCGAACGTGGACGTCATTTTTTGGCACGTCATGGACGACGGCAAGGACGCCATCGCGACGCTCGGGCGCCTGGTCGAGCGCTACGCGAAACGCGCCGCCGAAAATGTCCGCTTCGTCATCGTGGAGAACCTCGGCCGCGGCAAGGAGTTCTCGCTCTTCGATCGCTCGCCCGCGCGCGCCGCGGCCAGCGCGGCCGGCGCCGTCACGATCCAGCTCCCCGAGCTCCACGGGCCCGCCATGCGCAAGATCGATCGCTCGGACGGCAGCTTCTGGGCCGCCGTCAACAACCCCGCGTTCGCGGCCGACCTCTTTACGCGCATGGACCGCCAGCGCATCAAGGCCTGGATGGTCACCGCCTACGACCAGCTCGCCCGCCTCGGCGACCTCGCGTAGCGCCGCGACCGGCCCCGCTCCTGTGGCATCCTTCCCGGGTCATGCCCAAGGCCGCCACCGACAAGAAGCCACGCGCCAAGAAACCGAGCGGGACGCCGCGCAAGCGCCGCGGCGTCAAGCTCAAGCCGACCCAGCTCGGCGCCACCGAGCTCGCGCTCGCCGAGCCGCCCCCCGCGCTCGGCGCGCTCGCCGACGGCGTGCGCGCCGACGGCGGGCAGGTGCTCGCCTCGTACCGCGAGCCGCTCGGGGGGCACGCGCTCATGCTGGTGGCGCTGCCCATCTCGCAGGTCGTGCCCACGCCCTTCCAGCGCGACATCTCCGACGCGCACGTCCGCCGGCTCACGCAGGCCATGGACAAGACGCAGCGGTTCCTCGACCCCATCATCGTCGTGCGCGAGAAGACCGAGCACGGGCAGTACTGGACGCCGAACGGCTACCACCGCCTCACGGCCCTCAAGGAGCTCGACGCCAAGAGCATCCTCGCGCTGCTCGTGCCCGAGCGCGCCGTCGCCTACCAGATCCTGGCGCTCAACATCGAGAAGGCCCACAACCTGCGCGAGAAATCCATCGGCGTGCGGCGCATGTACGTCGACCTCGCCGCCATGCCAGACGCCAAGCAAGAGGAAGAGGACTATGCCCTCGAGTTCGAGGAGCCGGCCCTCGCGACGCTCGGCTTCGCCTACGAGGAGCGCGGGCGCCTCTCGGGCGGCGCCTACCACGCGATCTTGCGCAAGGTCGACAAGTGGCTGCCGGGACGCCTCGTCGACGCCATCGACGTGCGCCGCGCGCGCGCCAAGCTGCTGCTCGACTTCGACGAGGCCGTGCAGGGCGTCGTCGACGGGCTCAAGGAGCGCGGGCTCACGAGCCCGTACCTGCGCAACTTCGTCGTCTCGCGCGTCAATCCGCTGCGCTTCATCAAGGGCGAGCCGCCGCCCATCGACGAGCTCCTTCCCTCGATGGCCAAGCGCGCGCGCGGCATGAACCTCGACAAGATCAAGCCGGGCGACGTCGCGCGCTCGGGCGGCCCTACCGAGGCGACGGCCGAGTGAAGGACGCGAGCGCAGGCGGGCTTCGCCCGGAACCCTTTGAGGGCTCCGCGGTAAAAGCCGTCATATTCGATCTCGACGGGACGCTCACCGAGCCGCTGCTCGACTTCGACGCCATGCGCGCCGAGATCGGCCTGCTGCCCGGGCCCATCCTCGAGCAGCTCGCGCACGCCGACGCCGAGACGCGCGCGCGCGCCGACGTCATCCTGCGCCGCCACGAGCTCGACGCCATCGCGCGCGCGACCCTCGCCGACGGGTGCGCCGAGGTGCTCGCGCACCTCTCGGCCCGCGCCATTCCCGCCGCGATCCTCACGCGCAACGTGCGCGAGGTCGTCGACGTGTTCTCGCGCGCCTTCGGGCTGTCGTTCGCCGCCGTCTACACGCGCGAGGACGGACCGCACAAGCCCTCGCCCGCGGGCGTGTTCGCGCTCTGCGAGAAGATGGGCGTCGCGCCCGCCGACACGCTCGTCGTCGGCGACTACAAGTTCGACATCCTCGCGGGGCGGGACGCGGGCTGCGCCACGGCGCTCGTCACGACGACGCACGACCCCCCGCCGCACGAGCTCGCCGAGTGGGGCCCGCCCGACGTCGTCGTCGCGTCGCTGCGCGAGCTCCTGCCGCGCTTCTGGCCCGACTCCTGATTGGGCGTGATCAGGCCGCCGCGGGCGGCGGCGGCTCGAGCACGGCCTGCAAAAGCCGGGGCAGCGCGTTCGCGAACTGGCCCTTGGCCATGACCTGACCCGCGCCTTTGGCGCGCGCCGCGTCCATGAGGTCAGTGCGCTCGTGGTCGATGAAGGCTACGCTCGGCACGGACCGCGCCGCGGGATCGCCCGACAGCGCGTCGAGCGCCTCGAGCGCGCGCGGCACGCGCAGATCCACGATGACGAGCTTGGCCTCGCGCGCCGCCGCCGCGAGCGCCTGCGGATCGCGCGCTCCGGCGATCGTGAGGCCGACATGCTTGGCCGCCTCGCGTACCTTCGACGCGAACAGCATGTCCGTGATGAAGTGGACGACGTCAGCCACCGGGAGGACGCTCCGAATCGCGTGGGAGTGGATGCGGCAAGAAGAAATAAAATGAAATAATGTCCCGAGCACCCGGTTGGCTGGTTACCGTTGCTCCCTTCCGGGCCTGGCGGGATTCGCCGGCGTTCCGTCGCCCGGGACCCCCCTTTTCTGTCACAGAAGCGCGCGCAGATCCAGCCTGGCCTAGGCGGGCCCGTGCTATGAAGCGCTCATGAGTGACTCCAACCTCGTAGGCAAGAAGGCGCCCGCCTTCAGCGCGCCGGACCAGGACGGCAAGACGGTGAAGCTCGACGAGTACAAGGGGCGCTGGGTCATCCTTTACTTCTACCCGAACGACGACACGCCCGGCTGTACGACCGAGGCCTGCGACTTCACGAACGGCCTCAAGGATTTCGAGAAGCTCGAGGCGTCGGTCATCGGCTGCAGCCCCAACAGCGAAGAGAGTCATCGCAAGTTCATCGCGAAGTACAAGCTCAAGGTCCGCCTGCTCTCGGACCCGTCGCACGCCGTGATGGAAAAGTACGGCGCCTGGGGAGAGAAGGTGCTGTACGGCAAGAAGTCGATTGGCGTCATCCGATCGACCGCTCTCATCGATCCCGAGGGCAGGGTCGCCCACCATTGGCCGCGCGTGAAGGCCGCCGGCCATGCCGAGCAAGTCCGCGAAAAGCTGAAAGAGCTGCGATCCTGAAATCCTGAGGAGAGAGAGGGATTCGAACCCTCGGTACCTTTCGGTACACACGATTTCCAATCGTGCCCCTTCGGCCACTCGGGCACCTCTCCACACAACTGCGGGAACCCCGAGAGGGTTCCCACACCCTCCGACGCTCGTTCCGGCGAGCTAAGCTCGCCTTCGCTCGGGTTCTTTGGGCTTGTTGCACTTGCTGCGAGGAGAGGGTGGGAGTCGAACCCACGTTGGACTTGCGCCCAAACCTGATTTCGAATCAGGCGCTTTCGGCCACTCAGCCACCTCTCCGTGTAATAATTTCAACTGCTTAGAAGCGTGTTTTGAGTCGCCCTCCTGCCATTGTCCGTCCTTGTTCCGGTCGCTGTCTTTCCCGCAGACTTGCGGGCCGGGAGATTTAACACTTTCGGGTCGCTGAGATCGACAGAAACCGCTGCGCAATACGCGCAGCTGACCACGTACGAGCCGAGCTCGAACTGGGAAGATTCGATCGCTCACCAACCGGGATGCCAACTCGTCGATCCGTCCTGCCCTCCTGCGCGCCGGCGAAGCGACGCGACGACGATGACGGAGAGCGCGAGGAGCAGGCCGTTGCGCCGAGGAGCAGCAGCTTTCCGATCGAGGTGGGCCCTGGATATTGGAAGGGAAGGCGCCCGTCACGGAGTCCGGAACCATCCCGGCGATGTGGTGGAAGTAGAAGTAAGGGAAGATGAGCGCCGTTCCCGCGGGAAGGCGTTCGGGGTCGCTAAACGTCAAGAAAATGGGGTAGTTGTTAGCGCTAACAAAAGACGGGCCTTGTTAGCGCTAACAACTAAATGAATACATTGGCTTAGGCCATCAAAAAATTGCCTTCCTCGTCGGTAGATTTCCGTCCAGTATGGGCGAGGCAACATGCGCACCCAAAATGCACTCCTCGCCGCCGCCTTGCTGTTGGGGAGTGGGCTCGCATGCACCGCGGGCGGCGCCGGGCCCGGGGACGACGCCGGTGCTGCCGCGACGACGGGGCAGGCGGGCTCGACCGGCACCGGCGGCTCGACTCAACCCGCGGGAGGCTCGACGGGCGCGGCGGGACAGGCGTCGACCGGATCAGGCAGCGCCGGCCGAGTCAGCACGGGTGACAACGGGGACTTGTTCAATCCCGACGCGGCTGTTCCGGCCAACACGCTGCCGTCGAACACCGCGGGCTCCACGGGCACGGGCACGGGAACGGCGGACGCATCGGCGTCGACGCCCGAGGGCGGCTCCGGGATCCCCGGCGACGGCCACATGGCGACGGCGCACTCTGGCGGGTTCACGCTGGTCTTCACGCAAAAGGGTCTCGACGTGACGCTCGTCATCAGCGGCTGCACCGGGACCCACAAGGTCGAGGTCCACGAGGGCTACGCGTGCGACGACCCGACGAAGGGCCCGGTGTGGGGCGGTACGCGCGGCACCGGCATCTTCAACGCCGCGAGCATGTTCAGTTGCGACGCGACGACGAAGTCAGCGACCTACACGAGAACAGGCGCCGATCCCAAGACGAGCTGGACGGTGGCCGACCACGACCCGACGACGGACGTCACCCTACACCCCATCCTGGTGGATACATCATGCGGAACATTCTTCTAGTGGCAGCGCAGCGTTCACGGGTGGCCGGCAGCCTGGGCGTCGTCGCGCTCCTCGGCGTCGCCGCGTGCTCGGGGCAGGTCAGTGATCCGAACGGGACGAATCCGCCGAGCGGCGTCACGACTCCTTCGGGGACGACGGGCGCGGGCGGGACGACGGTCCCCGTCCAGATGCCCACTGGACCTTGCTCGACGTCGGCGTCCCTCGGGCCGAGCCGCATCTGGAGCCTCACCGACGCGGAGTACGTCAGCTCCGTGGCGTCGCTCTTCGGCGTGCGGCTGCCCAACGAGGTCACGGTCCCCGATACGCAGCCGGCCGACTACACGAACCTGTCCGAGGTCACGACCGTCGACAGCCGGGCGACCGAGGCCTATCAGACGGCGGCCGAGAAGGCGGCGTTCGCGGCCGTGACGGCGAACCTCGACGTCTTCATGCCGTGCGGCACCTCCGACGCGTGCGTGACCACCTTCATCAAGAGCCGCATCGCGCGCGCGTTCCGGCGGCCCGTGACCGACACCGAGGTCCAGGATCTGGTGGCGCTCTATCACACGGGTCTGGCCGACAGCCCCGCCACGGGCGTTCGCCTCGTCATCGAGGCCGCGCTGCAGTCGCCGTCGTTCATTTATCGAACCGAGCTCGGATCCGCCGCGGGCGCGACCGGGAAGGTCTCCCTGACGCCCTACGAGGTCGCGACGGCGCTTTCGTTCGCCGTCCTCGATTCGATCCCCGACGACCAGCTGTGGCAGAAGGCCGAGGACGGCTCGCTCGTCAAGCCGGCCGTCCTCAAGGGCGAGGTCGACCGCTTGCTCGCGCTGCCCGAGGTCCAGGCGAACCTCAGCCAGAAGGCGGGCTTCTGGTTGGGCGTGGAGCGTTTGCACTCGACGGAGAAGGACAACACGATCTTCCCGGAGTACACCGCCGACCTGAAGCAGGACCTCTACGACAGCGCGCGGATGTTCGTGCAGGACATCTTCTCGAAGGGCACGGTGACCGACCTGCTGTCGTCGTCGCGCCTCTACGTGAACGCCAACCTCGCGAAGGTCTACGGCCTGCCGTCGGCGGGGCTGGGAGCCGACCTCGTCGCCTCGACCTCGGCGCTGCCCGAGCGCAGCCTGGGCATCCTCACGCAGCCCGCCGTGCTCGCGGCCTACTCGCGACCCAACCGGGGCGATCCGATTCACCGGGGCCTCTTCGTCTATAACTCGCTCATCTGCGGGGCGACCATCCCGAGCCCCCCCGGCAACGCGCTGGCCGTGGCCGCCACGTTCCCTTCGTCGGACACGGAGCGGCAGCTGGCCGGCTTGCGCGCCTCGGATTCGCACGGATGCGGCGCCTGCCACGGGCTCTTCGATCCGCTCGGCCTCAGCACCGAGAAGTACGATCCGATCGGGCGTTACCAGACGATGGACGCGAGCGGCCCGATCGACAGCTCGTCGACCCTCAGCGCGCAGCTCGGTCCCGATCTGGCTGGACCTGTCACGGGCCTGCCCGACCTCGTCGCCAAGCTCGAGGGCGCGGGCCGGCGGGTCCCCGACTGCGCCGCGACGAACCTGGGTCAGTTCGTCCTCGGCCGCAGCATGATCGGCGACAACTCTTGCGCCTTCCAGAACGTGAAGGACCAGTTCGCTATGTCGGGTGGAAGCTTCCTGGATTACTACCGCGCCATCCTGACCTCGCCCGGCTTCCTCACCCGCGACGTTCAGAAATGAAAGGCTCCTCCATGAGACAGAGCGACTCATTGAAGCACATTCCGCGGCGGACCTTTCTCGCGGGCGTGGGCGCCGCGGCGGGCGCGGGTGCGTTCTTGCGGCCGCTGTTCGCGTCGGCCGCCGGAGCGTCGCCGACGCGGCTGGTGGTCATCCACCGGCC
>DASXOE010000065.1:0-5785 GCA_036494575.1 Polyangia bacterium
TGTCCGCCGCCGCCGCGTCCGTGACGCCGCCGCCCGAGGCGGCGCCAGCGGCGCGGGGGCCACGCGAGGTGCTCGGCGAGGCCGAGCGGCTCCTCGGCCAGGGCGAGACCGGCGACGCCTGCGCGCGTGGCGAGGAGGCGAAGCGCATGAGCCCCAAGCTGGCGGCCACCTACAAGTTCCTCGGCAAATGCTACATGAGGGGCGGCCGCGCGCCCGAGGCCAACGACAACTACAAGAAGTACCTCGAGCTCTCTCCCGGCGCTCCCGACGCTCCCTTCGTCAAGAGCATGCTCAAGTGATCCGCACCTGGCGCCTGCCGTGGCGCGCGCCCCCTCTCGCCCGCCGCCGATGGCTGCCGCTGCTGCTCGTGCTCGGCGTCGGGTCCTGCAAGGTGGACAAGTCCGCGTTCGAGAGCCGCATCTTCCACTGCGACACGACGGCGCCCGATCCGCTCTGCGGCTCCGACGGGGACGGGAACAAGCTGACCTGCTTCGCGGCGCGACAGATCGGTGGCGCTGACTTCTGCACGAAGGCGTGCGGTAACACGCCCATGTCCGTTCCCGAGGACGACGCCGTCTGCGTGCAAGGGAACGCCGAGCTCAAGCGCTGCAACCCGGACGACGACGCAAACGCCGACGGGGCTCACCCCCTCGGCGCCTGCGACCGCTCCGATCTCGGCTGCCTGCGCACGGATGTCGAGGTGGGCGCCACCGAGGGCGTCTGCATCACGGGAAACCCTTGCGTCCAGGACGCGGATTGCCGCGACCCGGTGCGCTCGACCTGCGCGGCGACGTTCCTCAAGAAGCTGTACGCGGCCGCCGCCGATCTCAAGCCCGATCACCTCTACTGCTTGCAAGAAGGATGCATCAGCGGCGACACGGCGTGCTCACCCGGGGAGACCTGCCTGCCAAAGGTCATCCCGGCCGCGGGAAACCCTCCCGACATCTGCGTCCCCAATTGCGACTCGAACGGCCGCTGCCCGCCCAACCATTTCTGCCTCTCGAAGATCTCCGGGCAGGCGAACCCCTCGGTCTGCATCCCGGGCCTGCTGGGATTCGTCTGCGAGACGGACATCGATTGCCTCGTCGGCTCGTGCCAGAGTGACGATGACGCCCATCCCGACCAGGGGCTCAAGCTCTGCACGACCCCCTGCTCGAGCGACGACGATTGCTCGAAGTACGACAGCCTCCAGGGGGCCTTCGTCTGTTCGGCGGGGCCGCAGAACCGTCACTGCATCTCGCCGAGCGCTTACACGGGCGCCTTGTGCAACACGACGGACGATTGCTCACGCGACAAGGGAACCGTCTGCGCAAAGCAGAGCCCGGACGCGAAGAGCGGCACGTGTCTGCTGCCGTGCGGGGCCAGCAACCCGTGCGTGCCGCGCGGCGGGATCGGCCACACGTGCCTGCCGTTCGTGGGCGACGACAACAAAGAGGCCGACGTCTGCTTCCCGGGCATCTTCCCCCTGCCCTGCTTCGGGGACCTCGACTGCGCCGTGCCCGATCTCAAGTGCGCGGGTGTGGACGTGTCCGACGCGGCGAACCCCAAGCCGGGCCATTGTACGCACCTCTGCGCCACCGACGCGGACTGCGACAACGACGTCTGGACGGCCGGGCAAGCCTACTGCGGCGCGCCCGCGTTGCCCGTCTGCCTGCCGCTCGGCCAGACGGGAGATCCTTGCACCGCCGACAACCAGTGCGCCGCGAAGACGTGCGCGCTGCCCGCGGCGAGCAGCAGCATGACCAAGACCTGTGGAGGCCAGTGAGATGAGCCCGAGGAAGCTCGCCGCGGTTCTCATCGCGCTCGGCGGCGCGGTTCTCGCGCCGCCCCGGCCGGCGCGCGCCGCCGAGAAGCTGGCCGTCATGGTGCGCGGCACGGCCGAACGGGACGCCGAGCTCGGCGACAACATCACCGAGGTCATCATCGCGCGCATCGCCCAGCGCGGCGGCGCAGAGATCGCCGGCAAGGAAGAGTTCCGCGCCCGCCTCGGCGTCGAGAGCGACCAGCGCGCCCAGGTCTGCCTCGACGATCTCGGCTGCCTGGGCCGCGCCGCCGTCTCGCTGGGCGTGCGGCGCATCGTCGCCGGCAACATCGGAACGCGCGGCAAGCAGTTCCTCTTCAGCCTGAACCTCAACAACGTCGAGACGGGGAAGGTCGAGGCGCGCGTCTTCCGCCTCGTCGAGGGCGGCGTCGAAGATCTCATCCGCGCCGTCCAGGAAGGCAGCGACGAGCTGTTCCGGCCGCGCGTCGAGCCCGGCAAGATTCAGGTCGACACCGAGCCCCCCGGCGCGCGCGTCTCCATCGACAACGCGTACCTCGGCGTCACGCCCCTCATCTCGGGGACGCTCCTCGCGGGCAAGCACAACGTGCGCGTCGAGGCCAACGAGCGCTTCCCCTGGACCTCGAAGGTCGAGGTGCGCCCGGGGCAGGAGCTCCAGATCAAGCTCAAGCCCGACAACCTGCCCGTGCGGCGCACCTGGCCGCCCACGCTCGCCTATGGCACGGCCGGGCTAGCGGTCGCGGCCGCGGCGGCCGGTGGATTCCTCGGCGTGCTCTCGCAGCTCCAGCCCGCGGGCGCGACGCGCGCCGATGCCCAGGAGGACTTCGACCAGAAGCGCCGCTTCGCGCTGGCCGCCAACGTCTCCTTCGGCGCGAGCGCCGTGCTCGCCGCCGTCTCGCTCTTCTACTTCATTCACTATCGCGACGACATCTTTGGCCGCGCCGAGCGCTACGACGAAGCGCCGTAGCGTCTCCCTCGGGCAGGGTTTACCTCTGCCTACGGGCCGCCGTCGGACACGGGCGAGGTGTTTGGGCAGCCGGTGCCCATCTGCATGGCGGACAGCGTGCCCATGATCGTCGTGGCGGTCGTGACCGAGATCGCGGCCGTGCCCTCCGCGAGCAGGCAGGCGGGCGTCTCGTTGAGTCCCGTGTAGGCCCGAAGCTCGAAGTTCAACGTGCCCGATTCGGCGAAGCTCGAGTATTCGAAGACGCCGACATCGTGCGGGTCTCCGTTGGTCGCGCGATTGGGGCATCTTTCGAGCACGAACGAGGCCGATTCCGCGCCCGTGACGAGGATGCGGCACCGGCTGATGGACCCGAGAGTGCCGTCGTCGATGCCTTGGTCGAAGCTCACGTTGACGTCGAAGTACTTGAACGTGTGGCAGCCGCTCGCGCCGACCAGCAGCACCAGCGCCGCCAGCACGCCCCGAGCACCACCAAGACCCATCTCGACGTGGTGCCTCATCGGCCCTGCCCGAAGCAGCCGGCCGGATCGCTCGTCATCGAGCAGGCGCGCACGTCGCCGCCGCCGAGCTGGTGCGCCACGGCGGTGCCGCCCCAGATGGCGAGCACGGCGCCCGCGACGACCCCGCCCGCGATGGCCCAGAACTGCCACTTTTGATAGAAGGGCGTCGTCTCGTCCTGCTCCTTGGCGAGCTGCGCGTTCCTGGCCTTGCGGGCGAGCGCCGCGTCGGCGCGGGCCTTGTCCCGTTGGGCCTGCGCCTCGGGCGTGTCCTTGTCGTCGGCTTGCGCGGCCGCGGGTGTCTTGTCGGCGGCGCCCTCGCCGGCGGGCGTGGCCTCCGTGCCGATTTCGCCGCCGCTCGGCGAGGCTTCCGCCGGCGTGTCGCCGCTCGCGGGCGCCTTCTTCCGAAAGGCGACCTCTGCTCTCGCCCCGCCCGTCACCATCACTGCCACGAGAAGAACGCCCAGAGACACGAACCCGCGCTGCCAGACCGGGGGTGCAGTCATGGCGGCATATTACACAAGCCCCGGCGAGTTGGTAGCCCGAGGTTTTTTGGACGTCGCACGCCGGCGGTCCCATCATTGACGCGCATCGCATCGCATCGCACCGCTGCACGCGCACGCAGCGCGCTGCAAGCCCCGACAGGAGACCGTGATGTCCCACCCCGAGCACGACGCCGCCGCCCAACCCTCTCGAGACGCGATCGCCAAGCGCGCCTACGAGCTCTACCTGCAACGCGGCTCGGTCTCGGGATACGAGCTCGAGGACTGGCTGTCTGCCGAGGCCGAGCTCACGGCGGCCGCCGCAACTTCGGCGCGGCCGCCGGCCAAGCGCGGTGCGCGGGACGGCTGACGGGCCGCGCGCGACGTTCTCTTGTAACCGCCCCCGCCGTCGCTACTCTAACGAACCATGGGTGGCGACCAAGGCAAGCTCTCGGGGCCGGATCTAGCGGCGGGGATCGGCGAGGAGGCGCTCGGCGCGAACGCGATCCTGCTCGGGCACGCGGCCGGGGAGGCCGTGCTGCTGGTTCGGCGCGGCGGCGACGTGCTGGCCGTGGGCGCGACCTGCACGCATTACGGCGGCCCGCTCGCCGAGGGCGCGGTCTTGGGCGACACCGTCCGCTGTCCGTGGCACCACGGATGCTTCAATCTGCGCACGGGCACGGCCGAGCGCGGCCCGGCGCTCAACGCGCTGCCCTGCTTCGACGTGGCTCGCAATGGAGGGCGCATCCGCGTCGGCGCGCGAAAGCCTGAGGTCATACCGGCGCCGCCCGTCGCGCCGCGCACGATCATCATCGTGGGCGCCGGCGCCGCGGGCGACTCGGCGGCAGCGACGCTGCGACGCGAAGGCTACGCAGGCGACGTCCGGATCTTCGGCGCGGATGCCGCGCCCCCCGTCGATCGGCCCAACCTGTCGAAGGACTATCTCGCGGGGACGGCGCCCGAGGAGTGGATCCCGCTCCGGCCGCCATCGTTCTTCGAAGAACAGCGCATCGAGCTCGAGCTCGGCGCGCGCGTGGCGTCGTTGGCGCCGGGCGAGCGCCGGCTCACGCTGACCGACGGCCGCGAGGTGACCTGGGACGCGCTGCTGCTCGCCACGGGCGCCGCGGCCGTCCGCCTGTCCGTACCCGGCGGAGAGCTGCCCCACGTCCACACGCTGCGCACGCTCGCCGACAGCCGCGCCATCATCGCGCGCACAAAAGAGGCCCGCAGGGCCGTCGTCGTGGGCGCGAGCTTCATCGCGATGGAGGCCGCCGCCGCCCTGCGCGTGCGCGGCCTCGAGGTGAACGTCGTCGCGCCCGACGCGCAGCCCTTGGCGCGCGTGCTCGGCCCGGAGGTCGGCGCCTTCCTGCGGGCCGTCCACGAGGAGCACGGCGTGCGCTTCCACCTCGGGCAGACAGTGGCCGCCGTCGAGCCCGGCTCCGTGACGCTGTCGAGCGGCGAGCGCCTCGACGCCGAGCTGGTCGTCGTGGGCATCGGCGTCCGGCCAGAGGTCTCCCTCGCCGAGGCCGCCGGCCTGCGCCTCGACCGCGGCGTCGTCGTCGACGAGCGCCTGCAGACGAGCGCGGCCGGCGTGTTCGCCGCGGGAGACATCGCGCGCTATCCCTACGCCCCCACGGGAGAGCTCGTGCGCATCGAGCACTGGGCGGTCGCTCAGCGCATGGGACGCGTCGCGGCCCTCAACATGCTGGGCCGCCGCACGCCATTTTCGGCCGCGCCGTTCTTCTGGAGCATGCACTACGACGTCCAGCTCAACTACGTCGGCCACGCCGAGACTTGGGACCACGCGGACGTGCACGGCGCCCTGGCGGCGCGCGACGCGACCGTCGCCTACCGCCGCGGCGGCAAGACGCTCGCGGTGGCCACGATCGGGCGCGATCGAACCTGCCTCGACGCGGAGCTCGCGCTCGAGAGCGGCGACGAGACCGCGCTCGAGACCTTCGGTCGCACGCGCTGAGCGCGGGCGCTACTTGCAGGCGGCGGGCCGAAACTGACCCAAGAGAGCGGCTGCCTGCAGCACGCCGTTGCATTGGCTCTCGGTCTG
>DASXOE010000066.1:0-5341 GCA_036494575.1 Polyangia bacterium
CGAGCGGCAGCTCGTCGCCGGTCGCGACGAAGGGGGCGCCCGCGCAGGCGTCGAGGTAGGCGCGCAAGAACGCCGCCGAGATCCACAGGGTCCAGGCGGCGGCCCAGGGCGCCGCGGCCTCGCGATCGACCGCGCGCACGATCGTCGGTTCGAGGGCCGCCGACGCCGCGGCGTAGTGAAAGGAGCGAATCATCCCCGCGACGTCCCGGAACGCCGAGTGCTTGCGCCGCCGGTCCGAGAGCGGCTCCCCCGCGTGGCCGTCGAGGTCGATGATGACGAAGTCCTTTCCCGTGCTCAGGACCTGATCGAGGTGATAGTCGCCGTGCGTGCGGATGCGCACCGCCGAGAGCCGCTGCGTGAGCAACGGCTCGAAGAGCTTGAGCGCGCGCTCGGGGTGCAGCGCGAGCGCGCGCGCCGGCTCAATGATGGCGGCGGGCAGGCGCGGCAGACGCTCGCGCAAGAGGCGCAGCGTCGTGCCCGCGAGGTTGCGCATCGATTGGTATTTCGAGCGGCGGTCGAGCGTGACGTAGGGCTCGGGACGGAAGGCCGGCGCCACGACGTCGGAGGACAGCGCCAGGTGCAGGTCGGCCGTGCGGCGGCCGAGCAGCGCGGCCGTGTCGAGGTAGCCGCCGATGACCTCCGCCGCGAGCGGCGGCACCTCGCCGTACGCGGCCTCGAGGGGCTTCCGCGCCGGGCCGGCGGGCGGTGGGGCGTCCCGGTATCGCGTGAGGACCCGCTCGAAGAAGCGCCGAAGATCCTCGCGCGCGTGCGTCCACGCGGTCCCCTCGTTCGGGACGTAGGCCTCGAGGACGGCGAACGTCGACGGCTCGGCGCGTCCGCGCCGAAGCTCGAACGCGCCCACGACCTCGGGCGCTAGCGACGGCGCGCGCTCGTTGAGGAAGCGCGTCAGCTCCAGCTCGGGGCATACGCCGTCCTCGACGCGCCGGAACATCTTGAGCAGGTAGCGATCGCCGTAGCGCAGCGCGGCCGCCGCGTGATCGGCGCTGACGTTGACCGGGTCGGCGTCGGGCAGCTCGAGCGCGGAGAAGGGCGTCGCATCGAGCGTGTAAGCCGCGCCTGAGAGCCGCCGCCGCTCGGCGAGCACCGCGAGCAACGCGCGCGCCGAAGCGCCGTCCTCGGCCGTGTCGACGAGCGTCGCCTCGCCCGCGGCCGTGCGCAGGATCGCGACGACCGACGCGGGCGGCGGCGCGCGCCCATCGGTGACGGTCGTGAGCGGAATCGCGAAGCGTTCGGGGTCCGCGCTCGCGTACTCGACGCGGAGCACGAGCAGGTGGATGCCAGGCAGCTCGATGACGTCCTCGATGCGCGTCGCCGCGAGGCCGTGCCGCCGCCGCGCGAACCACCGCCGCGTGTAGAGGAAGCGGGGCAGCACCTCCTCGAGGGCCGCGCGGCTTGGGCCGTGGAGCAGCGCCTGCTCACTCGCGGCCTCGATGACCGGCGGGCGGTAGGCGGCGGCCTCCGTCTCCAGCTCCGACGGGGGCGTCTCCAGCGATAGCCAGTAGAAGGCGTGACCGCCCAGCGTCAGCAGGTAGGGCAGCTCACCGATGGCGGGCAGCTCGGTCTGGCCCATGACCTCGACGGGATGGAGGCCCTTCCACTTCGACAGGTCGAGCTCGACGTACTGCACGAAGCGCGAGAGGTTCGCCACGACGAGGATGACCTCGTCGTCGAGCTGGCGCACGAAGGCGAGCACGCGGTGGTTCGACGGCGTGAGGAACTCGATGCCGCCGCGGCCGAAGGCGCGAAACTGCTTGCGCAGGGCGATGAGGCGTTTCGTCCACCAAAGGCGCGAGCTCGGGTTGTTCTGCTGCGCCTCGACGTTGACGGCCTCGTAGTGGTACTCGGGATCGATCGTGATGGGCAGGATGAGGCGCTGCGGGTTGGCGCGCGAGAAGCCCGCGTTTCGATCGGCGCTCCACTGCATGGGCGTGCGCACGCCGTTCCGGTCGCCCAGGAAGACGTTGTCGCCCATGCCGATCTCGTCGCCGTAGTAGAGCACCGGCGTGCCGGGCAGCGAGAACAGGATGCCGTCGAGCAGCTCCATCTTGCGCCGATCGTTGCCCACGAGCGGCGCGAGGCGCCGCCGGATGCCGAGATTGATGCGCATCTCGGCGTCGTTCGCGTAGGCGCGGTACATGTAATCGCGCTCCTCGTCGGTCACCATCTCGAGCGTGAGCTCGTCGTGGTTGCGCAAGAACAGCGCCCACTGGCAGTTGGCCGGGATCGGCGGCGTCTGCGCCATGATGTCGAGGATGGGGAAGCGATCCTCCATGTGAAGCGACATGAACATTCGCGGCATGATCGGGAAGTGGAAGTTCATGTGGCACTCGTCGCCCGTGCCGAAGTAGGCCGCGGCGTCCTCGGGCCACTGATTGGCCTCGGCGAGAAGCATCCGATCGCGGTACTTCGCGTCGACGCGCGCGCGCAGGCGCTTGAGGAAGGCGTGCGTCGCGGGCAGGTTCTCGCCGTTCGTGCCATCGGCCTCGTAGAGGTACGGTACGGCGTCGAGGCGCAGGCCGTCGACGCCCTTGTCGAACCAGAAGTCGACGACGGCCAGCAGCGCCTCGTGCACAGCTGGGTTCTCGAAGTTCAGATCGGGCTGGTGCGCGTAGAAGCGGTGCCAGTAGTACGCGCGCGCGAGGGCGTCCCAGGCCCAGTTCGAGGGCTCGAAGTCCTTGAAGATGATGCGCGCCTCGGGATACCGGTCGGGCGTGTCGCTCCAGACGTAGAAGTCGCGCTCGACGGAGCCGGGCGCGGCCTCGCGCGCGCGCCGGAACCAGGGGTGCCGATCGGACGTATGGTTGAGCACGAGCTCGGTGATGACGCGGATGTTGCGGCGGTGCGCCTCCTCGAGCACGAGCTCGAAATCGGCCACTGTGCCGCAGTCGGGGTGCACCCCCGTGTAGTCGGCGATGTCGTATCCGTCGTCGCGCAGCGGTGACGGATAGAAGGGCAGCATCCAGATCGCGGTGACGCCGAGGTCCTGCAGGTAATCCAGCTTCGACCGCAGGCCCGCGAAATCGCCGATGCCGTCGCCGTTGCCGTCGAAGAACGATCGGACGCGCAGCTCGTAGAAGATGCCGTCCTTGAACCAGGTGGGATCGGCCTGCAGTCGGTCCTCCCGTCGGGAGGGAGAAGAAACGATGCGTGGACGCCTCATCCTTTGGTCGGAACAACATAGGAGCGCGCGCCCGATCTTCAAGAGCGCGGCGCGGGTTGCCTCGCCGTCCTCTCGACCCACTTTTCCTCCGAGGTGCGAGCATGGCCCACACGACGGCAGACCTACTCATCGAACGCCTGATCGCCTGGGACGTCGACACCGTCTTCGGGTTGCCCGGCGACGGCGTCAACGGCCTCTTCGAGGCGCTGCGCACCCGCCAGGATCGCATCCGCTTCATTCAAGTCCGGCACGAAGAGGCGGCCGCCTTCGCCGCCTGCGGTTACGCCAAGTACACGGGCCGGTTGGGCGTGTGCCTCGCGACCTCCGGGCCGGGCGGCATCCACCTGCTCAACGGCCTCTACGACGCCAAGCTCGACAACCAGCCCGTCCTCGCGATCACGGGGCACACCTTTCACGATCTCATCGGAGCGCATTACCAGCAGGACGTCGATCTCGACAAGCTCTTCACCGACGTCGCCGTCTTCAACGAACGCGTCATGGGACCGAGCCACGTCGTCAACATGGTGGACGCGGCGGTCAAGCATGCCCTCGGCCGGCGCGGCGTCGCCCACCTGACGATCCCCAAGGACATCCAGAGCTGGACGGCGCGCGACGATGAGCGCTCGGACGCGAACATCCCGCGGCACAGCGGCGACGGCGTCGGTTCGACGCTGCTCATGCCCGACGACGCCGAGCTCCACCGCGCCGCCGACGTCCTGAACGAGGGTCGGCGCGTCGCGATCCTGGCAGGTCGCGGCTGTCTGGGCGCGCGCGTCGAGCTCGCGGCGCTGGCCGACGCGCTCGCGGCGCCGGTCGCGAAGGCGCTGCTCGGCAAGGCCGCACTGCCCGACGACAGCCCGTTCACGACGGGCGGCATCGGCCTACTCGGGACGGCACCTTCGAGCGAGGCCATGAAGGAGTGCGACACGCTCGTGCTCGCGGGGACGAACTTCCCGTACCTCGAGTTCTTGCCCAAGCCCGGTCAGGCGCGCACCGTCCAGATCGACCTCGACCCGGCCCGCATCGGCACGCGCCATCCCGTCGAGGTCGGGCTCGTGGGCGACTGCGGCCGCGTGCTCGGGGCGTTGCTCCCCCTGCTCGATCGAAAGGCCGACCGCGGCTTCCTCGAGAAGGCGCAGGAGAGAATGCGGCAATGGAACGATCTCATGGAGGTCCGTGGCACGCGCGACACGATGCCGATGAAGCCGCAGGTCGCCGTTCACGCGCTCAATCGATTCCTCGAAGACGATGCCATCATCGCCGCCGACTGCGGCACCGTGACGACCTGGGCCGCGCGCCACCTCATGCTCCGCGAGCGGATGATGTTCAGCGCCTCTGGCTCGCTCGCGACGATGGCCAACGGCCTGCCGTACGCGATCGCGGCCGCCGTGGCCTACCCGGGCCGCCAGGTAGTCGCAGTCGTGGGCGACGGCGGCCTCACGATGTTGATGGGCGAGCTCGCGACGATCGCGAAGTACGCGCTCCCGATCAAGATCATGGTCATCAAGAACAACAGCTTCGGAGAGATCAAATGGGAGCAGCTCGTCATGGAGGGCAACCCGACCTTCGGCGTCGACCTGCAGCCGATCGACTTCGCCGCCGTGGCCCGCGCGTGCGGCGTGCCCGGCTACGGCTTCGATCGGCCCTCGGAGGCGGAAGACGTCGTGCGCGTGGCGCTCGGTGCCGCCGGCCCCGCGCTCATCGAGGCCACGGTCGATCCCAACGAACCTCCGATGCCGGGCCAGATCACGACCAAGCAGGCGCTCCGCTTCTCGAAGGCGCTGGCGCGCGGCGATGACGAGCGGTTCAGCATCATAAAGTCGGTCATTGCCGACAAGGTGCGCGAGGTCGTCTGACACCCACCGGCGCGACCGCCCGCCGCCGGCTGCGGCGCGCTGGAGATGTCGGCGGACCGACGGTGGGCGCCGTCGGATACGCGTAAGTCCATGAATTTTAAGTGAATCACACCCTGGTTGGCCGCTGGCCCTCTGTTTGCTCAATGGAGAAACAGAAAGCCAGCAAACAACAACGACGGGCCTTAAAGGCCCCTGGAGTGTGTGATGTCGAAGCAAGGGTTGGTCTCGATTCTGGTTCTGGTCTGCGCCGCCAAGACAGTCCGTGCCAGCGATTGGACGGAGCTCGGTGGTGACTCCCAGGAGT